>JAZKAR010000007.1:0-54060 GCA_040389065.1 Pseudomonadota bacterium
GTTTCAGATTGTTAGTCTTCCTCCATTCCCAGGCTTATCCTGGCGCGATGGGCTTACACCCCCAAGAAGGGACAGATGAATATCTGGCACTATGGGCAAGGCTTCATAGGACAAATCCGTCTGATTGAAAGACAGTTCGATATTTATACTTTTTAACCTTTGTATTGAAGGCTTTTACTGTCGTCATTCTTAATCTTTGCAACAGCGCCTCTTTTCTTATTCCTCAGCTATAATAACGCACATGAAATTTCCTCTCACGACATTGATGGTGCAAGGCACCACCTCAGATGCGGGTAAAAGCACGATTGTTGCCGCTTTATGCCGTTTGCTTGCACGTCAAAACATTCGTGTTGCGCCATTTAAACCTCAAAATATGGCGCTAAACAGTGCAGTAACACCAGAGGGTGGAGAAATAGGCCGAGCTCAAGCACTACAGGCACAAGCTGCCCGGATACCCCCTCATACCGATATGAACCCCGTATTACTTAAGCCTTCAAGTGATACGGCTGCACAGATCATTATCCAAGGGCACGTACGAGCAGATATGGATGCTCGTGATTACCATCAGTACAAAACAAAAGCGATGGAAGCCGTTTTGGACTCGTACCATCGTCTTACTAAGCGTTATGAAACTCTTATTGTCGAAGGTGCAGGTAGTCCTGCTGAAATCAATCTACGTGACCGCGACATTGCCAATATGGGTTTTGCAGAAGCTGTCGATTGCCCGGTCATCCTAGTAGCTGACATTGATCGTGGTGGGGTTTTTGCTCACATTGTTGGAACACTAGCCTGCCTGTCTCTGAGCGAACAAGAGCGTATTATAGGTTTTGTCATTAATCGATTTCGCGGAGATATTCGTCTGCTAGAACCAGGTCTGGAATGGCTGGAAAAACAAACAGGCAAACCGGTTCTGGCTGTCTTACCCTATCTACATGGTTTATTTCTGGATGCTGAAGATGGGATAGATACAGCTCAACATGAGCGTGGCTCATTCCGGGTCATCATCCCTGTGTATCCAAGAATCAGTAACCATACCGACTTTGATGCCTTACGTGTTCACCCACAAGTCGATTTAAACTTTATTGCTCCCGGAGCCTCCATCCCTCCCGCTGATCTGATTATTCTTCCTGGTAGCAAGAATACCCGCTCAGATCTGGAATGGCTGATCAATCAAGGCTGGAAAGAAGCGATCGTCAGGCATCTACGCTATGGAGGCAAAGTTATCGGTATCTGTGGAGGTTATCAGATGCTCGGAAAAACGATCTCCGATCCCAAGGGTATTGAGGGAAACATCGGACAATCCTTTGGGCTTGGCTTACTGGATGTTGATACCCGTCTTCTGCCTGAGAAACGACTGACTCATGCAAAAGGACGGTGCCTGTTTGGAGATGCTTCCGTAAGCGGTTATGAAATTCATTGTGGAGTTTCACATGGCCACTCAAATGATCGCCCTGCCTTCTTAATCGATGATCAACCTGAAGGCGCACGTTCAGAAGATGATCAGATCATGGGAACTTATTTGCATGGGATTTTTGATGATCCTGAAGCGTTAACAGCTATTCTTCAATGGGCAGGTCTAAAAAAAGCTGCTCATCTAGATATTAGGGAATTACGCGAGAAAAGCATTGATCGTATAGCCGATGCCTGTTTACCTTTGCTTGATAAGCTTATCGCGTTCCATCCCACTGCTAAGTCCTCTCTTCATCGTTCTAATCGTTAACCCTCTCCTTTCTACTTAACTTCTAAGATTAATTTTTAATATTGAGTATTCCAGATTTTGCTGCAGGTATTGTTCAGGATCTTTTGCAAGCTCACAAAAATAAAAACGATAATATTTCTGGTGGTGAAGAAAAGGTACTACTATTAAAGTGGATAGCGACACAAAGCAAATTTCTCTCAAAAATCACAGTTACCAGACCCTTTAGCAAGTTGAACTCCCTGACGCTGCCGCTCACGGCAAGTTTCATAATCATCACGAGCCATTTGCAAGGCGAGTTTAAGTAGTAATTCTTGTACTGACTCAAGAGCAATCCCATCGACTCCAGCAGTAACTTCAGATAGATCAACTAAGCCAGGTACAGCTAGCTTTGCTCCTTTTGATCGGATTGAACTAACAAGTTTTTCAGCTTCAAGAAGAGGGGGATATCTGATGTGATCAATTTTCTCAGCAATGACTACATTGTCGGATTATAGATCAGAAATCATCCGAATAAGTTCGGGGCGGTCACTGCGAGCGATCGAGATAGTAGGGCGAGTAGTTCGAATATTTTGATTAAATATTTTTATCATTGAGTCATAACAATGTTTAATGATGTTTTGCTAACCAAGCTTTTACGGTATCAAAGTTAGTAGGGCCTACCAAAGAGGTTGCTTTGCCTTGTTTATCGATAAACAGCGTAAACGGCGTTTCACCATTCCAGTGTGCATCAATTTCATAACGAAAATATTCATCAAACGGTGACTCAGACGAATAATGCTGAGCATTGCTAAGGTGAGCATTCGAAATCATTTTAGAAACGATTTCTTTCGGAGCATTATCGACCTGTAAAAAAATAATGGGTATATGTTTTTCCTGCTGTATTAACTTGCCCCAACTTGATAACTCAGCGCGGCAAGGTGCGCAGGTGGTTCCCCAAACATGAACGATGAATGGCTTCGTGTATTTACTTAAAACTTGATTCCACTCTCCAGTTTTATAGGGTTGAACCGGTTGCGCCCAGCTTGTATGTGTAATGAAAATGCTTATTAATAATCCTAATTGCCCTATAAGATTGATCATTCTGCGATAGTTCATGTTTGCTCACTTACCTTAATTAAGCGATAACCATTCTCACGAGTTAACCATGATAAAAACACCTGATTACCAGCATGAATGAGTAAGGGGTGATCTGAGTATCCGCTGGTTTGTGAAGCAAGGGTTTTACTCCAAGTTTTTCCCTCATCTGTTGAGCGCTCAAGGTAAATGGATGTTTGATGACCATCAAACTCCTTCCAAGTTAGCCAAACATCTTTTTGCAGTGCCAATACATAAGGTCTGCCACCATTTTTATCAGGGTTGCCAATTTGGCGAGGCGCTGAATAATGTAAGCCTTTATCTGTAGAGTTGGCATAAAAAATACCTGATCGTGCTTGCCCATTTGTAAACCAGGCAACATGCATCTTGCCAGAAGGTGCAACGGTTAATGAAGGGCCGTGGTGGGGGCAGCTTTCAGTTTTCCAGTTATCAACAGCAACGCGCTTTAATGTATCAGGCGTGGTGGGGTTTAAAAAACGTTGGGTGCCGTGATCACGAATGCTTCCTTCAAATATTGCTCTGTACATTAAAACGGGTAATTTTTGTTCATCCATCGCTACACTTAGCCGACAGCATTCACAGCTTTGATCATTGGCAATGCGCTCTGGTAAAAAATGCGCTCCGCCATCAGACGACCATGTATAGGCAATCGAGCTTCCTGATGCATGATCAGACGTTTTTTCTTTTTTTCTTTTATCAACCCATGCTATGAAAATATTGCCCGCAGAATCTGAGCCAAGGGCGGGAAAACGTTGGCTAGGTGAATGTGTAATAAGAGGAAGGGGGTGTGCAAATGTTTGCCCGCCATCGGTAGATCTTGAAATATTAAGTTGCGCGTTCCAATGGGTATCTTTAAAAAACGTGTAGGCTATAAGAATATTGCCTTTGGCATCGACGATGAGTTGGGGTCTTGCATCAGGCCCTGTATCTAAGTATTGATTATGCCTAGCAATCTCAATGGGTTTTGCAAATGTTTTACCCATATCGAGTGACTTTGAAATCAATACAGCACCATTGGCTGTCCAAACCAACCAAAGCACGCCAGTGGAACTTAAGTAAGGAGTTGCTGCATTCGCGCAGCGTAATTCGACCCCTTCACATCCTGCGATCTTTTTATAGGGCAGGCTGGTATGCATTTCATGCTCGTGCGCCTCTACATGAGAGTAAAGAAAACTAATACACACGAATAAAGAAGCTTGCAATGCAGTTTTTAAAAAAGGTGATCGCATAGTGTTTAGCCCATTATTTTTTAATATTAGTAGCTACACAGTTGTGTAACTTATTTTAACTACTTTACGATTAAAAGCGCGCTCTAAAGCCTACGGTTAAATTAAACGGCATACCCAGTGCAGGTATGGTACTCGTATTAATCGTTGAGCCATTGGTAGTTGTGTAGCCTAAACCTTGATCATAGTAACGCTTAGAGCCAATATTTTGTGCGATGCCAAACAATTCAATATTTTTATCGTATTTAAATGTAGCACCTATATCAGCAAGCGTAGCTGCTTCATTTAACTGCGTATGGCTAGTATTATTCCAATACGATGGAAATTTTTTGGCGGCTAAAGAGAGGCTAACTTTAGGCGTTACATGCCAGTTTATACCAGCAGTTGCCATCCATAACGGAACTTGCCCCACTTGCTGCCCTGTAGGGTCAGGAATAACGCCATTTGAAGCCGCCGAATAATAAGATTGCGTAAGATAGGCATGGGTTTTAGTAAAACCAGCGCTTGTTTGCAATGTGTCGGTTACATTCCAGTTGCCTAGAATTTCAAAGCCTCTCATCGTGGCATCGCCAGCATTCACATATTGCCTTAACGAAGTAATACCTGCTACGCCTGTGTTACAGGTGTTGGTACACCCGCTTTGTACCGTTGCGTAATCAATATAATTTTTCAATTTATTATTGAAAATGTTGAGCGAAATATTGTACTTAGCCTGCGTGTAGTCAAAGCCAATTTCTTGGCCTTGGTTGGTTTGAGGTACTAAAGATGTATTAAAGGTCGTATAACCCGCACCGCTTATAAAGCTGCGATACATTTGATTTAACCCAGGCGCCGAAAAGTTTCTATACATAGCACCGCGCACAGTTAAATCATCTGTTAAAAAATATTTAAACCCTAACCGTGGATTAAAACGGTTGAAGTTTTGGTTTGGTAAGGTATTGGCAATGGTTGATCCATTATAAACCCCACTAATACTGCCATTTTTAGCTTGCCAAAAATCTTCACGCAAGCCCAGCGTTATATCTAGCGGCGTTTCTTTGGCTCGGTAAGTGCCTTGTATAAAAAGCCCTTCAAACTGATGTGTGGCATGCGCTTTAAGGGTACCTTGGTAACCTGTAATCTTATAAATATTCAGAGGGTCATCTATTTCAATAGACCGTACATCGAGACCCGCTTTAATATCTTTGATTTGATTCCACTCAGTTTGAACGTAAGCAGAGCCGCCTAAGGTTTTATAATCTGCCGACTCGGTTTGAGAAACATAAGGGCTTCCTACCGTAGGAGTATTAATATTAAATGTATACGCATTGCCTGCATTTTGTAAGCTGACATTTTGCGTTTCCATAGACCCCTTGCCATACCAGCCATTAATATTAAGTTGAGAGTGTTTAGATAGCTTATTGGCACCTCCTGCCGTTAGGCGATACGTTGTCCAGGTATTACGGGCAATGTTCCAGGTTAATCCATCTTCTTTTGTTTCATGTGCAAGCAATTTAATATAATAATTTGAATCCTTGTTAGGGTTAACGTAAACAGCAGCGTTTACATTATTGGTATGCGAAGTAGAGGATACCATATTAGGATTTCGGTACTGGCTAGGAACTTGATAATATCCATCTGATTTAGAACCATCATAGTTCAGCCCCACGTTTACACCAGGAGTAGGCGAAAAGCCTAGCGAGGCTCCTACTGTGGCGGTGTTAAAGCTTCCAACACTTGCTTCTAGCGTTTTTTCTTCAGTATTTGGCGCATGGGTAATAATATTAATTACCCCTCCCATTGCCATATTTCCCCATAAGCTTGTGGCGCCGCCGCCTCGAATCACTTCAATTCTTTCGATAGAGCTTTTGGGAACCTGCCCCCAATCTACAGTTCTAAAATACGGGTCATTAATGGGAACCCCATTGACTAATACGAGTGTGAGGCCATTAGTAGAGGAACCAAAACCGCGAATACTCAGTACTTGCCCGGTAGGGTGTAATTGATTGGCAGGTTGTTGAGGAGTAAAAATCCCCGGTATTTTATTGATGATGGCTTCAACATTTGTTTCTGGCGATTGTTGAACCTGTTCTCGCGTAAGAACAGTCGTGCTGATATCCATATTCTCAAGTTTGGTACCACGGCTTGCACTAACGGTAACTGTGGGCAATGTAGGGTTTGATTCAAGCGGTTCTGCACTAGCGCATGGAAGAGTCGAATGAAACATTAGCAACGTTAATAGAGCTAAAGGAAAGCGAGAGGGTAAATGCGAAAAGACATTAGGTTCCTGAATGTTTGTATTCATGGCTTGCTTCATAGGTTATTAAAAATAACATTGTTTTAACTCCTGGCTTCATGCTTTGCAGGAGTAAGGCATAGAATTGACTATCATTGATGGCAATGCGTTTGCATACATCTTAATAACGATAAACGGTATTGTTTCTAATGGGAATGCGGCAAAATGTCGCACCCTTAAAGAGTTATACCTCTCATTACAGTTAGCGAAACCCTGTATTGCTGCAGTATTAATACATTAAGGCTATTTTTTATAATAGTATCGTACTGCTGTTGTTTTATAAGTTAATGCAGTTGGAATCTCTCAGCGGTTTGGCAACTCGTCGCACTTTGTTTATTGTTTTTGTCGCCATGCCATTATGGTGCTTCAGATGTGCAACTTAATTTATTCATAAAGCGAAATGCTACACTGTTCTATTACTTTACTATTAAACTAACTTTAAAGATGAATATGTTAAAAAAATCACTACTTTTAGTATCACTATTAACCTTATCCAATAATATTTGGGCATCCGCAACATTTACGGATAAAGCACAATGGGAAGCCTCTCTACCAGGAATAATTGTCGATCAACCTGTATTTGGAGCATGTAAAGGGGATGTTGGGGCGTACAATTGCACAGGCTATCCCACTGGAATATTCACTGATACAAAATTTGATACAAAAGTTGCGGGGCAAGAAGCAGCCATGATTTCTTTCGGTCTTCCACAAGCATCACATGGAATTTTCACTGCTATTGGATTTAATATTGATTCCGGAGGAGTGGATATTAGCCAAAAAATATGGTTTTCATTGGGCAGTAACGGAACATACTCACTTCCTACTGGCTTTACAGGTGGTTTTTTTGGTATCACAACTGATGGACTCTATCCCGACAATGCTATTAAAATTTTACCGCTAAGCACTATTCCAACCACATATACATTAAGTGATTTCCAAACTTCTGCGCCTGCTGCGCCAGCACCTGAGCCTGAAACCTATGCCATGATATTACTAGGAATAGGAGGCATAAGTGCTAGGCATCAACGCAAAAAACTACTTGCGCGTAGCTCTCATTAGTTTGATTTACAGCCAATAATGAATGCTGTAGTGCTAGGTGCTGATGAGTAAATATAAAATATGTCAGACACTTATTTTTTGGCGCACCTTTTTGTTTTATTGGGTTTCAAACCCTTTTACCGCTTGCTGGCGAACAAACCCCACTTCTTTAGAGTACAAATATTCAGGGTTTAATGTTGATTCGATTATTTGTGGATAGTTTTTGCAGGTGTTTTTTGAAGTAGCTGCGGGCATTTTTTTGAGATCAGCATAACGCATAGTTTTTTGCTGTTCAAATTTGCCATTCATAATGTTTATATACTGTTTATGTTTCAATGAATCATTACCTGCTAAGCTTTTTATATACTGTTCATAGTAGGTATCAAACTCGGCTAAAAAACGTGTATGTTTTTTTTTCCAGTGCATATAGGCAATGTTGTTTGCTTTTTCATATTCAGGGTACAACTGAGCGCAACTATCTTTATTGCCCTCAACAAATTTGATACCCATATAAACTTTACCTAAGCTCATAATATAAGCTTTTCGAGCATCTTTAGGTTTAGGTAAAGCCGATTCTGCATGAAGCGTGTGTGGTAGACATCCCAACAAAAGAAAAAGAGGTAAAAAGCGCATATTTTTTTCCTATAGGCATTAAAGATATTAGAGCAACCACACTAACTAAAATGGCATCCATTGTAGATTGAACACACGCTCAATAAACCAAGCCCCTGCAATGAATGTAATGAGTACTGAGCCTGCGCGTAAGCCTATATTAAGATACGCCCATTGCTTACGCAGAGAAAATGCAAGTGGCAGCATGAGTAAAACAATAACAAGTTGCCCGATTTCAACCCCTACGTTGAACCCTAGTACCGAACGCAATAATGAAGAAGGGGGCAGCTCTAATTCAAGTAAATTGCTAGCGAATCCAAACCCATGAATTAAGCCAAAGATAAATGTCATTACCCAGCGTTTACGATGCACAATAGGATAAAGATTATTCAGCGCTGCTGCCATGACTGAAAGCGCAATGACTGATTCAACCCAGCGTGAAGGTAAATTTACAAGCTTAAATGTGGCGAGTGATAGCGTTATCGAATGTGATAAGGTGAAGGCAGTAATAATTCCAACCGCGTCTTTGATAACAGATTTTAAACTCTCTGCTGGGTACCACTTATGATGACGGCTGACCATAACAGCGGGCAGCAATAATGAAACTATAAATAAAATATGATCAAATCCTTGCCATATATGCCATATTCCTTCCTGAACAAAATTTAGCCATTGCTTCCAAGCATGAGGTGTGTTCATCAATAAATGAGCACTATTTTGATCAGCACTTAATACCGTGGTATCAGTAAAATCATTATGCTGAAATACAAGAATGTTTTTATGCAAATGATCGATATCAAAAAATAATCGATAATGAACAGAATAAGCCGCGGCAGAAACAGGGCAATGGGTATTCAAATTTAATACTGCATAGCTGCCATCAACATGATGATCAACCATAAGCGCATTTAATGTTGGATGACAGGTTTGCTGATCGGCTTTGATTGATATTCTTGATAAAGCGTAACTTGTAATGGCGGTTTGCGCATTGCGAAGCTCTTTCCAGGTAATTTGATCATTCCCATCGCGATCTAAACCAATGGCAAAATCTAAATCTCGTAAAGCGATATCAAGTTGAGCGGTAGCAGAAGATTGATCTTTATGGGCTGTCAGTATAAGAAAGCTATCGCTGGGTTTATGTGCATAAGCAGTGCTAGCAAGCACTATCTGTAAGCCTATAACTACATAAAGTGCATAGTTGATAAGAGTTCTCATGATGCTGCTCCTATCATGCGCTCAATCTCAGCGGCTTGCTGTAATAAATTCTTATCTTGAAAATGTGAGTCTTTCAGCCATTGCAAAACAGGCTGGGCTGTAAGAGGTTTACCAGCTTTTAGCGCAGCTTCTAACAGTAGTTGAGCATCAGCAGGTTCGCGTTGAATAAGCCAATTGGCTTGGGCCAGTGCAAGTGCTTCTTGAGGCTGTTGTAGTACGCTAAGTGTAAATCTAGATTCTTCACGTTGGTGAACATGATCTCCTCGCAATCGCGCAGCGGCAAAACGATCTTTTAATAAAGTACGATGCGTAGTAGCGGTAGGCAAGTTTAGTGCTTCTTCGGCAATGACCACACGTAATACCATACCATCATCATGATTATCGTTTGTTCCTAGAGCAATGACGTCTTCAAAGCGTTGTTGCGAGAGAAGCCAATCGGCATAAGCAGCTTTTGCTTCAGGGGCGAGGGGTATTTGTTCTAAAAGAAGCTTTTTAAAATGAATATCTACCTCAGCAGTGCGGCCTGCGCGCTGCGCTAATTCAATGGTTGTTAAACGCATCCATACTTGTATCTCAAGAGATAAACCAGAGTTTTTTAAATTTAGCAGGGTAGACATACGTTGCAAAGCACTCTCTGCCTTACCGGTTAAGCCATCGATTTGAGCGGTGCACGTCATTCCAATCATTAATGTAGAAAGAGTGTACAAATGCTGGCAGGTTTTTCGAGCATTTTCATAATCGGCTCTTACTTGCTGAATGGTAGCTTGCGTTAATAACGCTTCTGACTGAGCGGGGTCTTCTTGAAGTATTTTTTTAAGTTCTAATAGGGCAGGTTCAAAATGATGATTTCGCTGTAATAATATTGCGCGAAGTAACCGAATGGTGGTTGGAACACGTGTTAAAGCTGCCCAAGGTTCTAATAATGCTTCGGCATAGCCTAAATATCGCGGGTCAGCTAATTGGCGTGATTGTGCAATATATAACCGTGCTAAAGTATTTACTGTATAAATATTTCTGGGATCGGCTCGCCATGCTTGACGAGCGCGTGATAATACGTGCCGTTGAGACGTAGAAATAAGCTTAGCAGGGAGTATTTCTAATACTTGCTCATCATGGGTAGGAATAAAAGGTTTTGCGATACTGGCAGTGCTGCTTAAGCATACTATTAATAAGAATCGGTATAGCATCTGTTTCATAGCATCTTCATTAAAAGGGGGTAGATAAACTAGAAACTCTAAGAAGGGCTAATGCCAATGCTAAAGCAAACGAGCCCTTCAAGTCCTTCTATGCTGTACTCGCTAAGGTATTGCTATCTGAGCAGGTTCTCTTGTTTCACTTTCTGTTAATGCAATAGAGTCAATCGCTACAGGTTCTGAAGTTTCAGAAGATTGCAAAGCAATCGCGTCTGTTTGTAATGTAAAAGAATCAGCATTAGTTCCATTACTAATACTAGTATTGGAGCTTGAAGAATCATTATTACATCCCCCCACCAGAAGAGAGAACCCTAACATGCCGATAGAAAATATTTTTTTCATAATACGGCTCCTTAGTGGCTAGCGCCAGCAACAGGGGTTTTCAAATAAGGAAAAGCGGCATCGAAAGAAGAGTCATCAATATAGGCGCCATCTGTAAAGTCTAGATCGCCTGATGCTGCATCAGTAGGTATGCAACCAATACTCAATTTACATAAACGCCCCATTGCTACTCGTAACGCAATATCAACTACGTCATCGCCAGGGCGTCTTCCATTAGGAAATCCTGCATTATCACCAGCAATAACACCTAAGCGTTTTTGTGTGCCTTTAGCGACTGGTGCTATGCTGGTATTGAGCCGAAGCACTTCAGAGGCTACACCATTAGCTGGCTTATTAAGCCCTGTTACTCCTGTTAGAAACGCAGCCACTAAGTCATTACGTGGAAAATTAGCAGGTGCTTTTACGCCTGCGCTGCTAAATAAAGATTCTATCAGTGTAGGTAAAGTAGGGTTGGTAACATAGGTTAAGAACTGTATGTCGTTGATAGGTTTGCTAGCATTAAATTTATCTTTATCTTTAAGCCCGATAATCACCTCATTCACTAAAGGCATTCCTAAGCGTGACACTTGCACCCATGCGCCTCCTTCTTTTGCGGCTGAAGTAGTATTACTCGCAGGTACCGAATTGAGTAACCGCCCCTGACGCAAACTTGCCGTTGTCCAACCGCCAATAATGGGTTCACTGCCATTGGTTAGGCAGGCAATAGGCACTTCCATTTCAATAGAGGTCACATTTTTAGTTTTTAGTGCATCGAGATTTTTGTTTTCAGCTTGCGGATCAAACGCTGTTGCAGGTGCAACAATATTAACCAAATCGAAAATTTCACCAAGATTAACAGCAAAAGGATCTTTACGTTGCCCTACAAACACACGGCCAGGGGTACTGCACCCCGGAATGTTAATGTTGTAAATATGTTGAGCAGCATAGGTAGCGTAATTCGGTAACGATTTTGTTCCTATATAATCAACAGGTTTATTAAACGTTGCGGTGTTATCTGCTGCGTTAGTAATGGCAGTGGCAGCGCCTGCGCCTGCGCGCCTATCACCCTTTACTTGGGTAATGGTATAGGTTTCCTGAACATTCAGTGTTCCATCTTTAGCGTTATTGATAGCACCAATATTTTTTAATGGTACCGATACATTTTTACCGCCTACCGAAACGGTTAAATCTTGCAGCGTATTTTTAAATCTAAATTGATAGGTAATATGCTCTTTTGCATCACCAATATTATCAATATGAATCTCATATAATGCATTAGGATCCATTGAAAAATAATTAGGGCCGCCATAAGCATCTTGTAAAGGTACGTAATCTGCTACGAGGGTTACAAAGTTTTCACGACCAGCCTCATAACTGCGAAACATATAAAAGTCAGCACCATCTACCTTAGGATGCTGCGTAATAAATGGCGCCTCGCGATGGCTTGAGGCATAAACTGCTGCTGGTATAGCTGCCATTAAGCCTAGGCCGACAGGTAAGAGCGGCATGAGTGCAAAAATACCTTGTTTGGATCGGCTCGTTTTTTTATGCATTGTTATGTCTCCAGGATTAAAAGAAAAAGTTCTAAAAGTTCTAGGCTTGAAGAAGCCCTGCCAGCTTTACTTAGATACGAACTCAAACCTAAAGTGGATGCAAAAAATGAAAATTTTTTAATAAGTTGATATAGGTAGATATTAAAATAGCAGTGAGTGGGTATTTTTAAACCAAGGAGGGTGATATGATCCGGCGTGCCGAGGTAAGCGATGAACCAAACATCAGAAAATGCGCTGAACAGGCATATGACCGTTATGTGCCGTTGATGGGACAAAAACCTGCGCCCATGGTCGCTGATTATGCCACTCAAATTGCTGAGGGAAAGGTATACATTGCAACCGATGAGCAGAGTAATTTTCAAGGCTTTATCGTATTTTATGCTGAAGAGGCTCACATTCTGCTAGAAAATGTAGCTGTTCTTCCTAGCGCCGCTGGGCGCGGTGTAGGGAAAGCCTTAATAAACTTTTGCGAGCAGGCTGGGCGACAATTAGGGTTGAGCGCAGTACACCTTTATACCAATGAGAAAATGGTTGAAAATCTCTCCATCTATCCAAAGCTTGGTTATAGTGAAGTGGCGCGTCGTACTGAAGATGGATTCAATCGCATTTATTTTGAAAAGACGCTTAGTTAGCAGCAGTTTTGTTCGCCTTCTTCTAAGGTAATTTAGCTAAAATTAGTGCATCGATTCAACACTAATGATAGATGTCTTAAGCTAGGGATAATCCTTGCTTAAGTGATCCACACGCATTATTGATCACTACTTAGTTTCTTATTTTCATATCTCAAGGCACTCTACTCATGAGTAATGATCAACTGGTACAGTTGCTTGCACAAACTGCATTAAAAAACCAAGTAGCTTTTTCCGAGCTTTATCAGCATACATCCTCAAAACTTTACTCTATCGCATTGCGCCATCTCAAGCGTACGGATTGGGCAGAAGAAGTGCTTCAAGAGTGTTTTGTCAGTATTTGGCATCGAGCGATTGATTATCGATCAGGCAGTAGTGCACCACTTACCTGGATGTCTGCCATTGTCAAGAATCGTTCGATTGATTGGTTAAGACGCCCTCACTATGAAGAGCCTGATGTTGATGGAACATTAACGGAGGCCTTAGCCGATGATGCATTAGGGCCGCTTGATCAATTAGTTCAAACTGGAGAAACCGCAGCGATTGTGCGCTGCTTGCAAGAACTAGAAACCAAACAAAAACAGTTAATCAATTTTGCGTTTTTTGACGGTTTAAGCCATAGCGATTTAGCAAAAAGCCTAAAAATACCCTTAGGAACAGTAAAAAGTGCCATTCGTCGTGGTCTTATACAATTAAAAGGGTGTTTATCATTATGAATTATCAGAAAAACACAGAACTAATTGATAAGCTCGCTGCCGAATACGTGTTAGGTACTCTTCGCCATGGGGCGCGTAAACGCTTTGAACATTGGATGACACTAGATGAAAATATTCGTGTGTCAGTATATCAGTGGCAAAATAAATTGTACCCCCTTATAGATTATATTCCACTCGTTACTCCGCCAGCTAGAGTATGGCAAAGCATTGAAGCGCGTTTATTTAAGCCAGCGCATTCAACTTCTCAGGGGTGGTGGAATACGCTAAGTCTATGGCGCTATTTAAGCGGGTTAAGTTTAGCTGCTAGTGCTCTACTGGGTCTTTATATCGCCAAACAACCCGGCCTACCATTACAATCGTTTACTTCTGGCCAGTATATTTCTGTATTAAGCACCGCTCAGCATGAGCCTTCCATTATTATTGATTATGATGAATTAAGGCAGCAGTTACAGTTAACCCAACTGCATCTTAATGCGGTTCCGCCGCAAAAAACGTTGGAGTTATGGTCTATCTCTGAACAAGGAACTCCTGTTTCCCTCGGCGTTCTCAAAAATCAAAAAGCTATGGTCATTGCATTACATAGAACACAAGTTGAGTTATTGAAACAGACTAAAGCTATTGCTATAAGTTTAGAGCCTTTAGGGGGTTCGCCTACAGGGCTACCGACAGGGCCTGTTCTTCATAGTGGTAAGTTACTAAGTAAAATAAGTGCGCCTGCCTCAATAAAAAACATAAGTTAATTTATTGTAAGTTAGTTGTTTCTTGAGACGCTACAAAAACACAGCTAGGGGATTACGTTATAAATAATTTTTAGTGGTTATGAAATCAGGAAGGAAGAATTTATTATTAATATTAAATTCTTCCTTCACTTATTTTGCTATTAAAATCTAACAGAGCATCTTGTGCATTAGGGTTGCAACCCTTAAGATTGGCACATGTTATTTCTGCAAAAAGTTGATATTTATTATCGCCTAAAGGCATTTTTGTAACGCGTATAGAGAGATTTTTATCTTTTGAGGAATCTGTTTCAATGAGTGTGTCGGTTGCTTTTTCTATTGGATACCCTGCATTTCGAGACACCCATATTTTTGCCTCATTCCATTTTTTATTGCAATCTTCATCATTATTACAAATAGGCATACTTACTTGAGATTTGGCTTTTTTTACTTCATCAAAAGGCGCTGGTTGAGTAGAACATCCAACCAAAAAAGAAGCGATGGCTAAACTAAGTAAGCCCATTATTTGTTGAGATTTTATTATCATGGTGTTTCCTTTTTAGTTAATAATGTAATTTTAATTATTATATTGATTAAGACAAAACCTTTATTTATTTCTATTTACTTAGTGTCATAAGGTAACACGTTAAGAGAAATTTTGGGGTTTAAAAAATATTAAAGCAGTTAAGAGCGCAATTTAAAAAAAGAGAGCTACCTTATTTTTTGTTAAAAGAAAATTAAATTCCTTAATAACAAAAAGGTAGCTCTCATTTTTGAGTGTAATTTCAAACATTGAATGTTGATAATTACACTGGGTAACTAAGATTAATCAATATCTTTAAGGGCGTTTTCAGTAGATTCTTTTAGGTTGCCATACCCTTTTTGTAGTTTGCCTTCGACTTGTTTATCTTGGCCTTTAATTTGTTGCTCTCTGCTACCAACTAATTTACCAGCTTGTTCTTGAACATTACCCATTGCATCTTTAATAGAACCTGCTACTTGATCTTTGTTCATGGTAATCTCCTGGCATTGATGAACGGTACAGATTCATAAACATGATAAGAATTAAGTTTTTAAACTTCTTAAGAACTTTACCAAGTATTAACACAACTACTTTTTAACGTTCTTCAAGAAAGTAAAATATAGTTAAGTGTTACAAATGGCATAAAGTAACATAAAGTTTTTCTTATCACCTGCTTCTATTTTTACCGATTTTTAAGATTTTGTCAATATTATTGGTAAAAACGGTAATTTTTGAAATGGATTTATAATGTTTAGGATAGTATTTCAATCGTTAAGGGTGTGTAATAATGTACAAACAAAAATGGAGATTGTCGAACAGTTGCCATCACGTTTTGTATTTCTGAGTCTTTAGGCTCATAAATCAAAAGAAAGGTTGCACCTTGTTGTGCGGCTTCTAAGTGAATTTCAACGGCATCATAACTCCATCCTAATCGTTCCAGGAATCCTGCATTTTCTTCAAGATCACGTTTAGCACGTGCAATCACTTTATCGCTTTCAAAAACACAGCAATTTTTTTCGTTATACCCTTTTGCAAGCAATGTTTCATGTGTAGTTTTAGCGTCTTGCTCATTAGGAAATGCCACCCATAAACAATGCGTAGGGTAAAAAAAAGTTCCTAAATCCGTTGCAGACGAGTGTTGGGTTATGTCGGATTCTGATGTATGAATATCCATAAATTATCCTTTTAAAATGCAAATGATTAAAAATAACAAAAAAAACTTATGCAGCCGAAGCTTATTTAAGTAAAAGCAACAAACACGAGGCAAGGCAAGCTGCCAACATGCTAGGCTTGCTCCTTAATTTTCAAAAGGTTAAAAGCAAGGCGCTTTTCAAGAAATCATGATTGATAAAATATGCTCGAATAAACACACGTAAATTTACTGAGCGATAATACGCCGAGGAACTTCTACTCGAAATGTCGTTTGATTATTATCGCTGGCGTTTACGTTAATCGTTCCTAAATGCGCTTTAACAATTTGTTCAACGATATATAAACCCAAACCTAGGCCGCTGTTTTTATCGGTTTGATCTCGGCTTGATCTGAAGGGATTAAAAATATGCGGCAAAATTGCAGCAGGAATACTTCCTTTATTTGAGACTGAAAGTACAACTTTATCAATATTGTCTCCTTCAAGTACTACTTGAACTTGTCCGCCATCGCCATGTTGTAAAGCATTGCCAATTAAATTAGAAGCGACTTGAGCCAAACGATCAGCATCCCATTCTCCCTTAAGGTCGCCTGATAAACTCATATGGATCTCACTTTCAGGAAAGCTAGCCCGATGCTCTTGCACCACTCGTTCGATAAGCTCTCCTAAATCAAACAGCTCGTGTTTAATGGGAATGCCGCCTGCAAGACGCGCCTGAGCTAAATCAAGCATATCTTTAATCATTCGGTTCATCCATTGACCACTAGATAACATAATGGCAGATGTTTTTTTAACAACATCTTCTTTCTCAGGGCAGTGATGAAGTAAATGAGCCCCCGTAAGAATGGCATTTAGTGGATTACGTAAGTCGTGTCCTAACACTGCCATAAACATTTCATTCAGGCGCAGGGTTTCTGTTTTTTGCTGAAGTTCCTGAGCTAGCTGTTGTTTATGTCTATATAGCTGAAAAAAAACATCAGCCTTATTTTTAAGAATATGAGGCTCAATAGGCTTGTAGAGAAAATCGACTGCTCCAGTTTCGTAACCCTTGAATAGTCGATGCTTATCTTGAGAGCCTGCTGTCATAAAAATAAGCGGTATGTGGCGAGTACGCTCACTGCCTCTTAGCAGTTCAGCTAATTCAAAACCATCCATCTCAGGCATTTGAATATCTAAAAAAGCAAGTGCTACATCATGCGCTAAAAGAAGCTCTAAGGCTTCAGTACCCGAGCGCGCGGTCAAAATATCTACATTATCTTGTTTTAATAAAGCTGAAAGCGCGAGTAAGTTTTCTTGAAGATCATCAACGATTAAACATTTTACCTGACCAGGCTGAGGAATGTCTTTTTCGTGAAAAGTTGTTTTCATTTTTTTTCTCCGCCATTAAGCGTTCGAAATAAGTCAGCTATCTGGGGAAGGGGAAGCACGAAATCGGCAGCCTTTCGTTTTAGAGCTGAGGCAGGCATAAACGGTACCTGTGCGCTTTCTGGTTGTTGAACCATCGTTATACCACCTGCATGGTGAATCGATTCTAACCCATATGCTCCATCTTCATTTCCACCTGTCAGAATGACTCCTAACAATCGTTTTCCGTAGACATCAGCCGCTGATTCAAAAAGTACATCTATCGAAGGACGTGAGAAATTAACGGGGTCATCAACTGATAATGCAAGTTGCGGCCCTTTATCTAAAAGCAAATGATAGTTAGGGGGCGCAAAATATACAGTACCAGGTTGTACTGGCTCTTTATCTTGTGCTTCGCATACTGAAAGCGCACATTTAGACGAAAAAATTTCAACCAACAAGCTAGGGCGCTCGCGGGGTAAATGAATAACAATGAAAATACTAGCACGTAAGTTGACAGGAAAAGCAGGTATTAAAACAGAAAGTGCTTCTACTCCGCCAGCTGAAGTTCCTATCACTATTGCGTCAATAGAGTTTTTCAATGAGTCAAATGTTATCACGTAGCCCCTTTCTTTTGAAAGATGCGATCCTCACGAGCAATTTCAATAAATGCATTATTGTGAGAGGTGAAGCGTAGCGATTCTTTCGAGCCAATTCCTAAAAATCCTTTACGGCATAAAGCGTCATGGAATAATCCGACAGCACGATTTTGCAACTCACGATCAAAATAAATAAGAACATTTCGGCACGAAACAAACTGAACCTCAGCAAATACGCTATCGGTGGCTAAACTATGATCAGAAAAAACAATATGCTTTTTTAGCATTTTATCGAACTTAGCGCGATCATAGGCTGCCGTATAATAGTTAGAAAGTGAGGCCTTTCCTCCTGATTTACGATAGTTTTCAGAAAATAAGGGAATTCGTTCAACTGAATATACACCTGCTTCAGCTTTTTGAAGCGCATTAGAATTTATATCTGTAGCATAAATAATGGTTTTTGATAACAACTCTTCTTCTTGCAGTAAAATAGCTAGTGAATACACCTCTTCACCCGCACTGCAGCCAGCTACCCATATTTTAAGCGATGGGTAGGTATGTAGAATAGGAATCACTTTTTCTCGTAAAGAAGAAAAATAAGTAGGATCGCGAAACATTTCGCTTACTTGTACTGTGAGAAAATCTAAAAGGGCAGGGAACACTGCTGCGTCGTGTAAGACTTTATCTTGAAGTTGCGATAACGTTTTACAATTGAAACGAATCATTGCCGACGTTAAGCGACGTTTTAATGAAGCGCTAGCATAGCTTCTAAAATCATAATGGTATTTAAGATAGATGGCTTCAATAAACAGTCGTAATTCAATATCGAAGGTTTGAGGATTCATTCAGCCTCCTTTATAACTAGCTGCAACAGTATGCTATGATAGTTATACAAGTGTTTTACTCTAATAGCCTGAGCTACATAGACATAGCTATTAAAAGAGTTATATTGCAAAGGCTCGCCCCCTTATCATTATTTTGGCATCCAAACACGCACTAAAGACATAAGCTTGTCTACATCGAGTGGTTTAGCAATGTAATCATTAGCACCCGCAGCCAAGCACTTTTCTTGATCGTCTTTCATCGCTTTAGCGGTTAACGCAATAATGGGAAGCTTTTTCCATTCAGGATTTTTGCGAATCTCTCGTGTAGCGGTTAGGCCATCCATCTCTGGCATCATAATATCCATTAATACTAGATCAATGGTCTTGGTTTCGTCGTGTGTACTGCGCTCTAGCGCTTCAAGTGCCTCTCTTCCATTACGAGCTATTTCTAATTTTACGCCTTTGGGTTCAAGAAAAGCAGATAGCGCAAAGATATTTCGCACATCGTCTTCTACAACTAAGATACGTCTTCCCTCAAATGTGGTTTCACGATCGCGTACCGCTTTAAGGAGTCGCTGGCTTTCCATAGGAAGCTCTGATTCAACCTGATGAAGGAATAAAGTAACTTCATCAAGTAAGCGTTCAGGAGAGCGTGCACCTTTAACAATAATAGATTTGGAGAAATATCGAAGTTTCTGTTCTTCATCGCGTGTGAGCGAATGACCGGTATAAACAATAACAGGAGGAAAAGAGACATCGTCTTGTTCACTCATTTGTTTTAAAAGTTCATACCCGCTCACATCAGGTAAGTTTAAATCCATTACCATACAATCGAAGCTACCGGCTTTTAATTGTTCTAAAGCCACCGCAGCACTTTCTGCAACGGTTATCTCTACCTCTTGATTGCTTAATAGTTGTCTTACGCTTTCACGTTGCCGTTCATCATCTTCAACTACCAGAACCTTACGAAGCCCTTGGGAAAGTTTAGCTTCAAGCAAGTTAAAGGCTTCTATTAATTCTTCTCGTTTAACAGGTTTCAAAGCATACCCAATGGCACCGCGTGTTAATGCTTCTTGGGTATAATCAGTTCCTGAAACTACATGAACAGGAATATGGCGCGTTGACGAGTTACGCTTAAGTTGATCAAGTACACTTAATCCTGATAAGTCAGGTAGATGCATATCTAAAACAATTGCACTTGGGTTGTAACGTGCGGCTGCCTCTAAGCCTGCCTGTGCGGTATGCGTAATGACACATTGAAATCCCATTTCATGGGATAAATCTCGAAGAATAGCTGAAAAATGAATATCATCTTCAATCACAACAATAAGACGCGTGCCAGGCTTTAAACGATCACGGTCATCGTCTATTTTATTTGTCATGATGGGGGAAGGAGAAGCAAGTGCGTTTGTTACATGTTCATTCTGCTGCTTATCTTGAAGATGTTCAGAGAGGTAATGTTCAGGAGCAACTTTTGGTTTCGACTCAAAATGGTTTGTGATTTCAGTGTTTTTATAAATAACAGGCAGTGTTAACGTAAAAATACTTCCTACCCCAGGAGTGCTCTTTACTTTGATCGCGCCTCCGAGTAAATGTGCTAAATCTCTTGAAATTGAAAGGCCTAATCCGGTACCGCCAAATTTACGATGGGTACTGCCATCAGCTTGCCTGAAAGCATCAAAAATAATAGCTTGTTGATCAGGCGAAATACCAATGCCTGTATCGCTCACTGCAAATGAAATCTCATCATCCGTACTTGAAAAAACACGCAATACTACTTTACCTTTACTGGTAAATTTAAGCGCATTCGATAGCAGGTTTTTAATAATTTGCCCTACACGTTGAGAGTCTGTTTCGATAAAATCGGGTACGCCTGCTTCTAAATGCGCTTCAATCTCAACTTTTTTCTCTTGAGCCGTAGCGCGGAATGGGTTCACAACAGTGTCTACCATTCTTCCAACATGAACAGACTCAGAGACTAGTTCAATTTTTCCTGCTTCAATTTTTGAAAGATCTAGAATGTCATTGATTAAGGTTAATAAATCATTGCCAGCAGCAGAAATGGTTTGAGCAAATTTAATTTGCTCTGAAGTTAGATTGCCTTCTTTGTTATCTGCCAAGAGCTTGGCAAGAATAAGCGTAGAGTTGAGCGGTGTACGCAACTCATGGCTCATATTGGCAAGAAACTCACTTTTATACTGATTCGAGCGTTCTAGCTCCGTTGCTTTTTCCTTCAAGATCAGTTGCGCTTTTGCTAACGAATCGCGCTGATTTTCAAGCATTTGCGCTTGTGACTCTAATTGAGTATTTGTTTGCTCAAGTTCGGCATGCTGCGATTCCATTTGCACTTGGGTTTCTTTCAGTGCACGCCCTTGTTCTTCAAGCTCTTCGTTATTCACACGAAGCTCTTCTTGCTGCATTTGCAGCTCTTCTGCTTGCTGTTGAGTTTCTTCTAGTAAGCCCTGTAAGCGAGTACGATCTTTTGATGTTCGTATCGCAATGGCGATTGATTCCCCTACATTTTTAAGAAGTTCTTGATCGGTAGGCTGTACGTGACGAAAAAAACCAAATTCTAAAACAGCATAGACAAATCCATCAACCATAGCCGGAAAAATTATAATTTCGCGTGGAGCGCCACGTCCTATAGTGGAAGAAACAGGCAAGTAGCCTTCTGGAATATCAGTGATATGGATTAAATGCTGATCTTTTATTGCTTGCCCTAAAAGCCCTTCGCCTGCATGCACAACTTCATCTTGAGCGCCTGGTAATAGCGCGTAACCTGCAAATCGTCTGAATGTGTGATGTTCTTCTGCTATATAGATGTTGGCAACAGGCGACTTTAAATAGTCGGCAAGAAATTCTAAAATGTTATCGCCTAAGGTAGAAAGGGGCTGATCTCCTTGCAGCTGTAAGCTTAACCCCATTTCACCTTTTTGTAGCCACGTAAAAATTTCTTGAATGCGATAATCGGCAGATGCCATAAGAGCACTGGCTCCGATCAATACCAATAATAGACCAGCGCCACCTAACACGAGAGAAATAGAAGATTTTTCTGCTTTTCGCCATTCATTTTGATAATTATCGAATAGATTTTGCTCTTCATTCTCCAGATCTGTAAGGAGTGTCCTAATTTTCTCCATTAATTCTTGCCCAGTATCTGTACGAACGATACTAAGCGCTGCTTCAGAATTGCCTTGCTTTTTTAATGCGATCGTTTTCTCTAGCTCTGCCATTTTTTCATTGACAAACTTCTCTAAATTTTCAACTCGACGTTTTTGTAGTTGATTCTCAAATGTTAATTGGCGTAATTCTTTAATTTGATTAACAAAATTAAGTTTTGCGCTATTGTAGGGCTCCAAATAAGGCAATGAACCAACTAACAAAAAACCTCGTTGTCCTGTCTCCGCATCTTTAAGGGTAGACCTTATGGCTTGTAGCTTAGCAATGACTTGAAGTGTATGCGTAAATCGCAGTGACGACTCAGTACGATTTTTTAACGCTTGGTAAGATAAAAAACTAATCAAGACAACAGTAAAGATAGCAACCATCAAACCTGCAATAGTTTTATGGGGCAAAAAAGGAATATCAATAGGGCTATGACCAGAATGACGGTCATGAAAAAACTGATGGATTTGTTTTTGAAACTTTTTTTTCACCGCCTCATCCTTTCTTAAATGCTGAGAGCAAGGTTTATCCTTAATGAATTCTGCATGAGTGCGCTCACCTTACTACGCTTTTTTGAATGTTAGGAATGCTGAAGGAATGCTGACAGACACTTATCAAGCAAGATAGAAAAAGAAGAGCATACGTTAAAAATAAAAGGTGCGATTTTACCATAATTAGTATATTTACCATTAAAATACAGAATGAATTTTTAAGTATGCTTATAAATAATGTTTTATCAACTAACGTGCAGAGCTAATAATCTTAGATTGGATGCAAGCTTGATTTTATTAGCTTAACCAAAAGTTAGTTCTTTATGAGCTGTATTGGCTTTATGAGTAACGATCAAGAGAATAGCTGCAATACGATCAGTATTTTGATAAGCCTCATGCTCAAGCTCTTCGCCAAAAATATCTGGATCTAATTCTTCATAACTGATGTTCCATTGTTTTTTTGAGTGAGCTAAATGTTCGTGTATGGCATTTAAAAACATATCTCTTCCATTCACAATAGCTACGCCGCTATACAGTAATAAGCTGCCCCCAGGTGCCAAGCGTGTTATTGCTTGTTTGAAAATTGCAAGCGATAACTCTTCGTCTAAAGAACCTCCTCCATTACGGTAAGTTCGCTCATTAGCGTCAACTAGATAAGGCGGGTTAGCAATAATGAGATCAAACTCACCTTCGATATCGATCAGAATATTGCTATAGCGTGCTATTACATTTGATGTATTAGCTAATGAAGCATTAATACTTGTTAAGGTTAACGCAGCCTCATTAATATCAACTGCAAAAACGTCTGCATCTGGTTTAGAAGAGGCTATCAATATAGCTCCAGCCCCGGAGCCGCAACCAATATCGACTGCACGATGAATAGCCCTTGTATTCGATTGTAAATAACGTTTAATTTCACGTGCAAAACGATACGTATCAGGGCCAAAAAATACTGCGTGAGCGTGTTCGGTAGGAAACGCAGAATGTATAAACAAATGCTCATCTAAGCTTGATAAGCGTATTAGGCTTCGCAAACCTGCTTGACTATTAGCCTCAATCATGATGCCTGCTTCTTTCATTAAATGTATAAGACCTTCATGTTGAATGAGTACACTTGTTTGAAAGGGCCGGCTCCATCCAAAAATCCCAACAAGATCAAAGGCCCATTCATTGCCTGGGCGATTATTAACACGGGTATGGGTGAGAGGTATTGGGGTAATAAAACAATAGTTTTGTGCTTTAAGAAATTGCCCAAGCTTAGATAAGGCATCTTTATGTTCAAGCATATTTAAAAAAGCATCAGAATTGATAGATTCTGAGTGTAAAGCTTGGGGCAGGGTGGTGCGCATTATTATGTGCTTTCAAAAAGAATAACCCGCTTATTACATGTGTGAGAGATAGAGCTATGAAAAGCCCTTAATGTTTTAGAAGTTACGCAGTTGAGCACTATCAAGGCATGGGATGCCTCGCATGGCAACGCAGACAGTACAGTAGTACGGCAAGTTGACATAACGCGGGGTGTCCCAGCAGAGAGAGCCAACTGCGTGACTTCTACGTTTATTTACCATGTTAAACCCTGCTATACCTGACCAGCTAAGGAGAATAACGAGTCTTAAATGGTTATAATAATAAAAACGGTGAAACATTTTGCCACAAAGCACAATAGGAGATAAGCATGCTTAGAACTGTTGTCATGAATGACTGTAAGCAAACTATCTCAACGCTTTCAACAAAACACTCTTTAATATCTTCAAATGCATCATTTTCAACCGCAGCTACGTACTCTGCACGGCAAATTTATTTTAATTTGCTTAACGCTCCTTACAATGAAACGACACGTGCAACGTCGTATTCATTTTTAACTGACCAGTTGAAATTAGCAAAAACATTACCTTGTGATTTTCCCAATACAATTCCGGAGATTGAACCCTGGCTCCAGGCAAATAATGAGAAAATTGGTACTGCTTACCGTATGTATCTTGTAGATCGAAAAAATGGTAAAGGGTGCAGATATTTTTCAAATAAATCGCATGCATTGTATTTCTTGAAATCGATTGCGCCTACTAAACTAGTTGATGGAGCATGGTTATATGGGCTATTAAAATATTGGAATGATGAACGCTTTGCCCCGCTTATCTCTATTTATCTTGATGAGCTTGGAGAGGGCGATCCTGATAAAAATCATGTTCATCTTTATCAAAAATTATTACGTAAAAATAGCTGTGAACGCTGGAAAAATCTAAGCGATTTTCATTATATTCAAGGTGCAATACAGTTAGCCTTAGCCTATCATGCAGAGCAATTTTTGCCTGAGTTACTAGGTTTTAACTTAGGATACGAACAATTAGCATTGCATTTATTGATTACTGCTTACGAGCTTAATGAGTTATGCATTGATCCATATTATTTTACGCTGCACGTAACCATCGACAATATTGCAACTGGTCATGCTAAAAAATCTTTAGAGGGATTAATTGCATTGTTACCACATAACGTGCGTGATAGAGAAGAATTTTTCAGGAGGGTAAAGTCTGGCTATGCATTAAATTCACTTGGAACAAGCATTGAATCTATTGTTGATGCGTTTAACATAGATGAAGAAATGATCAATGTTTTAGCCATGCAAGCTGAGGTAGGTAAAAACATGCACTCAGATTATTGTCGCATTCATGGTAAAACGATCAATCAATGGCTAGAAGAGCCTTCCCAGCTTTCACATTTGCTTATTTGTTTACAAGAAAACGGATGGATTAAACGCCATGAACCTCCTGCAAATAGCCGATTTTGGAGATTAATTGAAGGCAAACATGCCGAAATGTTTGGAGTTTTCGATTCTTACCAAAAACAAGTCATTTATGATTGGATCGCAGGCGATAGCCCATCGGATAAAAGTGAAAAAATTGGAATCAGTGCTGATAATACATTTGCAATGAATCGTCAGCGTACTTTCAGAATGCTTCAGCGCTTAACAGAAAAACAAGATTCAGCGCCACCCTCTATAAAAAACAAAACAGTAAAAGAAATGTTACGTGTGTATGCTAATAAAAATGCTTTAGAAAGCACAGAAGATGCTAATCACGATGTACTAACGTTAGAAGAAAAAATAGCAACTCTCAACTGTAAGCAAGACATTATCGAGCATCTTGTTACATTTATGTCTCCTTCTATGCATCATACTCCAGCTGGCTTTATGGCGACCCGTATTTTTGCCCAACTATTTAATTAACATGGCTAAGTCGAATTAAATATCTTATTTTTTGATCTTTTTTTTAGCTTGCCAAGTAATGTATATGATAGCGAGACTAGAAACAGACCTATAAAACATAACTTTTTACGTTAGCTTAACCGCCCCCTCATCCTAACCTTCTCCCTCGAGGGGAGAAGAAATTTATACACACTCAATGATTATTATCCAGAGCTCAGGTCATTTATAGCTGAGCCTGTATTTATTGAGACATGTGCCCGGGCTATATTTATCATATGGCCACTGATCTTGTGTATCAGTAATTACAGGTTTGGCTATAACTAAGAAAATCAGAAAAAAACTGGAAGAATGTAGATACAACCATAAAAATCTTCCTACTAACTCTATCGCCGCAATTTTTAAAGCTTTTTAAAGACACCTTAACACTTAAAATGGCCCGCTTAAGCTTAAAAAGGTACGCGTAAGCTAGGTGTTATTGGCTAAAATGTTATAACTATATTAAAAAAAACACTTTTTTATTTTTTTAAAATTCACTTTATTATCAAATATTTATTTAAATTCAAAATTTCTATCAATAAAAAACCCAACAAATATTTACCGAATTAACCAAATTATTCTTGACAATCTGCCGAAAATTGGTAATTATGGCATCAACAGTAAAAGAATTATGTTGAAAAAACTTTTTTGGATAAGCTTACATTTCAACAGTTAAAAAGTTTGGCACTCGCCACTATTATGAAAAGGAAATGACATGAATACGTCTTCTACCAATAACAACCAGTCGGGAAAAGTAAAGTGGTTTAATGAAAGTAAAGGTTTTGGATTTATTTCCCCCGATGAAGGCGGTGAAGATTTGTTTGTGCATTTTAGCCAAATTCAAGGCACAGGTTTTAAAACCTTAAACGAAAATCAGCGCGTAGAGTATGAAATAAGCCAGGGTCAAAAAGGCTTGCAAGCGACTAATATTCGTCCTTTCTAGTAAAAGTTTTTTGAAAGATATATTGCCTATTATTAGTGTAATATCTTTCATAATAAATCAAGTTTAAGAGTGAAGTTACAAAAACCATATCAAGTGAGGTTTTATATGTCAGAAAATTTAATGATTGGTAACGTAGTAAAATTAAAATCCGGTAGCGAGCCAATGACCATTCAAAGAATTGAAGATGATGAGGTTTTATGCGCTTGGTTTGAGGGTCATACCATTCAGCATGAAACATTTGCATATAATACTTTAAAAGAATATGTAAGACCGCTTGAGTCGAAATGGTGGACATTAGCTAAAGGCGGCGCAAAGGCTATTTCAAGTCTTTCTAAAGAACTTCATATTTCGAACAAAAATGAAAATGTTATTAGTCAAGATAAGTTAGTAGGGTTTATCTAAGCGTTTAGTTAACTATAAATGGTTAGCCTTATTGTTATAGTGAGGGTAGGCTAACCATTTTTTTATACTTAACTTTTAATCGGTTAATTAATAAGTTGATTTTTTGGCATCATTTTTTGGGGAACATTATGGAAAATATTTCATATTCATATTTTGATGCGCAATCTGATACATTACCAACTACCACTAATAATAAAGACGCTTCTTCATTTATGCCTGTTTCCTGGGTTGGGATACTTGCAGGGGTATCTATAGGTGTTATTATTCAACTGCTTTTAAATCGCCTAGGAATAGGTTTTGGAATCGATACATTTCATACGCTATTGAATAATATTAATACCATAAATATAGATAATGCTTTATGGTGGGGAACCTCAATTTTTGTTTCTTTAGCCGCAGGGGCATGGATTATCACGCATTTTGAAATTAATCCTACTGCTCAGTCTCGCTTGTCAAAAAATGTTTTTTTTAATAAAAATAATAAAGAAAAAGATGTATGTATCGCTTACTCTATTTCAAAGCGTGGAGTTCGTGGAAAAAACGATTACAAATATGTTTGTTCAGCTAATAAAAAATATACTTCATATTTACAATATTAATAGAATTTACGCAGTTGGCTCTTTCTACGTTATGGCAACTTGCCGTACTACGTGTACTGTCTGCGTTGCCATGCCTTGATAGCGCTCAACTGCTTAAATATCTGATTAATTTAATTAAAAAATTAAAAAAGGCGAGAAAGTAAATATCAAACTTTCTCGCCTTTTTATTCCATCTAAAATAACTTATCTTCCCAGATTGTAGGTTAGCGAAAGATTTACTAAGTTAGAATTTAAGTTACCTTTATCTGACTTCATTCTTCCAAAGCCTAGCTTCACGCCCCAATCACGATTTACATCTAATCCAGCATAAACCATTGGTTGTACTAATACACCAGAACGATCAACATCACCTCCGCGACCGCCCCCTGCTAATACTTCAGCCCCTACACTTAAACCTTGAGAAGTAGGTGTTGACTGAATACCTACACCGACCATACCGGTAGTGTATCCTCCTGCATGCCCTGAATACGCGGTATGAACTTGGCCTGCCACATACACATTTTCATTAATAATAGGGTGCTGAACTCTTACCCCTACCGTATCAAGTCTACTGCTTGAACCATTCGTTCTAGCAGCTGATGAGTAATGCTCTAACGAAGGAGAAATTTGCCAAGATGATCTAGCATTTTGTTGCGCATAAAGTAAAGAACCTTGCATAAGTAATACTATACTACTGATAATACGAATAGTTTTTTTATTTTTCATTATCATACTCCCCTAGATTTTTAAATGTTAATTAGCCAGTGATGCTTTTATTAAGGTTAGTTTGATGTTTTCCTCCTGTAATAGTTGGAAAGTTATTTCATAATGATCAATGAAATACAGTTTTGATTTGCTGAGGGCAAGTTAATTGGTAAGGTGTATGAGTATAATCAGTAATTGAAGTTACAGGTTTTAAGGAACCTATAGCTTTTTCATGAGGGGTGTTTTGATAATGCTTAATATGTTGGAGAGTTTCAGCATCTTTTTTAGGATCACATTCAAAATGATCAGAGATGGAAAATATACTGGTATTAAAAGAATCAATAGGGGACTGGGCTAAAATACTAATAGGTATAAAAAATATTAGAACAGCAAAAATAAAGAGATGTTTTTCAAGAAAATACATTTTAAACTCCAATTTCAAGAAAAGAAAGTGGATAAACAATAACTTTAATTTTCCTAATCGTATTATTTTTAACCATAAAAAATAATCTGAGTTTAGCGATGTTTTCTAAACTCAGATTATTTATAAATACTGTTAAGCTCTTCTAACAACGCGCAATAACATAATAAGAAGAATAGCTCCAATTGTTGCCACAAAAATACTTCCAATCATACCTGTGTTGCCATTAGATGCACTGGTATAAGGACCAAAAATCATTCCACCAATCATGGCTCCTAAAACACCAATAACAATGTCACCTACCATACCAAAACCACCCCCTTTTACCAGGGTGCCCGCTAACCAACCAGCAACTAACCCTACGATGATAAAAGCTAGAAAACTCATGATTTACTCCTTATTAACAAAAATTGGTTTTTAAAATAAAGATAAATACGACAGCTTGGTACAATTAACACTTACAATTAATGACGTGTTGCTTTAATATCATTATAAGAACTAAGATGAGTATGTCTTTGAAGTTGAGCTGCTAATTGCTGTTGTTTTCTGTTTTGTATCACTGAACGTAATCTAGCTGATTTATGTAAAGGCTTATTATCTTCTGATATATTTTTTTCAATGACTTGTTGCTTTGTATCCTCTTGGGCATTTTCTTGTAAATTAACCCGTTTTCGAGGAATTTTTTTAGCATTACCGGTAATAGTTTTATGGTTAGAGTCCATATTAGTTCCTTTTAGTTAATTAAAAACTATTCAGACGAACCCTTAATGCTTTCGAAGGGAACACTACAGACTTTTTTGAATTTTTGATACTAACTGGTCATTAATGCTGCACACACTCTTTTCACATAATTATACTACCATAATTAATAACAAATGTAAATCATTATTTATATAGCAACCTATTTTGTATCAATTTTTACCCATTAATTTTTAAATAACTACCCTGATTGAAAATAAGTGATTTAATTAAAGAATTTATCAAAATTAAAATGCAATTTATGTTATAACTATATTCAAAAATATTCAAAAATAACCTAAATGGCGGCAAGTTATTACTGATGAAATACGTATAAAACTTTTAGCGTTCATATGTTTTGTTTGAAAAGTATATAGAAAATAAAAATCAATATTGTCAATGAGTTTGATAGCAAAATTAGTAACTTATTTTTGATTTGATGTTTGAGCTGATGTTTAAGTTTTAAGCAATGCGCTAACTAATTTTTACTTCTTTATGAGCACTTTATGAGCATTTATTTACTTAAGTCGCATTTTCAAAATGTACTAAGGCCATTAGTTAAATTATTGTTTAACTATGGTATTACAGCTAATCAGGTAACGCTGGTAGCCTGTATTGTTTCAGTATGGCTTGGAGTAGGGCTTATTCTTTATGCATCTGTGCACAAGGCTTTTTTATTGATTCCACTATGGATGTTTATTCGCATGGCTTTCAATGCAATGGATGGCATGCTAGCCAGAGAATTTGGACAAAAGTCTGCACTTGGCGCCTACTTGAACGAACTATGTGACGTTGTATCTGATTCCTGCCTCTATCTGCCTTTTGCGTTTCTTCCGCACTTTGTATCTTTGCATGTTTTTATCGTGATGATGTTATCCATTATTGTAGAAATGACGGGTTGCATAGCGTTACAGACTGGGGCCTCAAGAAGGTATGATGGGCCATTTGGAAAAAGTGATCGAGCTTTTGCATTTGGGGTTCTGGCGCTTGCAATAGGATTGGGCTTACAACCTGCCTCTTGGTTACTATGGATTTTTCCTATGATGTCGGTACTATGTATATATACCGTCATCAATAGAGTGAGGCAGGGGTTGCAAGAGATCAGGCAATAATCTGTGTCTTTAGAAAAAAATTACAAAGTATCTCTGGTAAATCACAAAAATTTTTAAACCTTTTAGAAGTTATGCAGTTGAGCACTATCAAGACATGAGCTCGCATGGCAACACAGACAGTTACACGTAGTACGCGGGGCGTCCCACGCGGAGAGAGCCAATTGCGTAACTTCTACCTTTTATAGCAACTCTCAGGAATGAATTTTGTTAACTACTCTTCACTACGCATTTGCTGGTATTGTAGCTTTGTTAAGTATCGCATCTATCATCACGATGATACTAATGCGAAAGCACCCCAATCGAAATTATATTGAATTAAAATTACGCATTCAAACGTGGTGGTGGATTGTCACCATTTTGTTTTTTGCTTTAGCGTTCAATCATCTGATTGCAGTAACCGTGATTGGGTTAGCAAGTTTTATGGCATTCAAAGAGTTTTTATCCTTGGCGCCTATGCGCACTCATGACCATTCTGTTTTGGTATTTGCTTACTTATCTATTCCTCTGCAATACCTTTGGGCAGGAATGGCTTGGTACGGCATGTTTATCATTTTTATCCCCGTTTATGTCTTTTTATTATTGCCAATGCGTATGGTGATCGTTGGCGAAACGCAAGGGTATTTACGTGCTGCTGGTACCATTCAATGGGGGTTGATGACAACTGTATTTAGTTTGAGCCATATGGCGTATTTATTAGCACTACCATCAAAAACAGGCATTCATGGGATGGTTACAGGAGAAATGCTTGCATTCTATCTTCTTATCCTAACGCAGTTAAATGATGTTGCTCAGTACTTATGGGGAAAAGCGTTTGGTAAGCATAAAGCGGTTCCTAAGGTTAGCCCCAATAAAACAATAGAGGGATTATTAGGAGGAATTGCTACAACGACATTACTGGCCTGGTTGTTGGCCCCCTGGTTTACGCCGATGAACGCTTTCTATGCAGTTGTAGCGGGAATATTAGTAAGCGTTTTTGGCTTTGTAGGCGATGTGGTGATTTCTGCAGTTAAACGCGATATAGGCGTCAAAGACTCGGGGTCGTTGTTACCTGGGCACGGCGGTATTTTGGATCGCTTAGATTCATTAACCTACACGGCGCCTCTTTTTTTCCACTTTATTTATTATCTCTATTATTAAGCGCATTCATGAATATATGGATGAACAATTTATTACGTATCGTTTTTGTGGTGTGTGTTGCGTATCCTGTTGCTTTGGTATGGCTTGGGATTACCGTTCGTTATCGTGAGCATCTGCCTTTAAAAGGCCCTGCGATTATTGCTGCGAACCACAATAGCCATTTAGATATTTTGACGCTTCTATCCTTATTCCCCTTATTCAGTATTCCCAATATTCAACCGATAGCAGCGGCGGATTATTTTTTTAAAAATGCTTTTTTAAAATGGTTTTCTTTAAAGGTAATAGGAATTATTCCAATCAATCGTAAAACCATTAAGCGAGGCGAAGATCCGCTTCAAGGTTGTTGCGATGCCTTAAGGGCTGGAAAGATTCTTATCCTTTTTCCAGAAGGAACACGAGGAGACCCCGAAAATTTGGCAGAGTTGAAATCTGGAATAGGCCATCTGGCTAAGCGTTTTCCTGAGGTGCCTATTGTACCGGTATTTATGCATGGTTTAGGCCGCTCCTTGCCTAAAGGAGCATGGGTTCCTATTCCACTTTTTATCAGTATTGCGATCGGAAAGCCATTGTATTGGATGGATGACAAACATACGTTTATGACGGCGTTGAAGCAACGATTTCTTTATCTTAAACAAAAATTATACTCAATTAGCGATCCCTTATGACCACTCTTCGTCCTTTTCAGGAACATACGTTTAAAAGCTTTGATACCACTTTATTATTTTATCGTTATTGGCCTGCAGTGTCTGGTAATGATGAAGCCAAGCTGCAAGATCAATCTCAAAAAAAGGCAATTGTTCTCTTTCACCGAGGGCATGAACATGGCGGGAGAATGGCTCATGTCGTTGATGAAATAAATTTACCTGATTGTTCTTTTTTTGCTTGGGATGCAAGAGGGTTAGGGCGCTCGCCTGGTGAGCGGGGCTACGCTGAGAATTTTGGTGTATTAGTGAAAGATATTGATACCTTTATTCAATACATTTCGACTCAGTATGATATTTCCATTGAGAATATTGCTGTGATTGCTCAAAGCGTGGGCGCTGTAGTTGCTGCAACGTGGGTACATGATTACGCGCCTAAAATATGCTGTATGGTATTGGCATCACCTGCTTTTAAAGTAAAACTTTATGTACCCTTTGCGCGTGCAGGGTTAGCTATTCTTCATAAACTAATGGGGAAGTTTTTTGTAAATTCTTATGTCAAAGCACAATACCTGACGCATGATAAAAAACGTATTGATTCCTATAATACTGACCCACTGATTACGCGTCCTATCGCAGTGAATATTCTTTTAGGACTCTATGATGCTGCTGAGCGTGTTATTAACGATGCTGGAGCCATTCGCGTTCCCACTCAGTTATTAATTTCAGGAGCTGATTGGGTAGTGCATCAAGCACCACAGCACACTTTTTTAGAACGCTTAGGGAGTTTAGTGAAAGAGGCGCATGTGTTAGACGGTTTTTTTCATGACACTTTAGGTGAAAAAGATCGCCACAAGGCAATCGATAAGGCACGCAACTTTATCCTGCGCTGCTTTACTGAATTGCCCACTCAGCGCAACTTGCTTGCTGCTGATCGTGAAGGATACACCTATGAAGAATTTGTTCGTTTAAGCGCTCCCCCTCAATCTGCTGCAGCCAGATTATATTGGGCACTTTCTCGCTTCTGGATTGGAGTTGGGGCGCATCTTTCAAAGGGGCTCAAGATTAGTGTTGATACTGGATTTGATTCAGGCAGCACCTTGGATTATGTATATCGCAATACACCTCAAGGGTTTACAGTGGTCGGTTGTGCGATTGATAAGATGTATCTCAACAGTATTGGTTGGCGAGGCATACGCATCAGAAAAATGCATTTAGAGCGAATCATTGGTACAGCCGTTGATCTGCTTAAATCAGAAGGTAAACCTATCCGTATTGTTGATATTGCTGCTGGGCATGGGCGCTATATACTTGACGCACTCACAAACAGAAAAAAAGAAGTTGATCATATTCTATTGCGTGATTACAGCCCCATCAATGTAGATGCTGGTCGAAACCTGATCAAAGAGAAAGGGATGGAGAATGTTGCCGAGTTTCAGGAGGGAAATGCTTTTGATCGACACTCTTTAGCAGCATTAACACCTAAGCCAACCCTGGCCGTAGTATCTGGTTTATATGAACTATTTCCTGATAACACACAGATCAGCACTTCTTTAGCCGGATTGAGTGATGCATTAGAGAAGGGGGCCTACCTGATTTATACCAATCAGCCTTGGCATCCTCAATTGGAATTGATTGCACGAAGCTTGACTAGCCATCGCCAGGGTCAAGCCTGGGTGATGAGAAGACGCACACAGGCTGAAATGGATCAGTTGGTTGAAAATGCTGGATTTGAAAAGCTCGATCAGCACATCGATGCGTTCGGTATTTTCACCGTTTCTATAGCGCGTAAAAAATAAGCTTGAAAATAATGATTTCCATCGCCAATGATAGTAACGTGCGCCCGTGGAAGCGTGCACTAGGCTGGTTAGCCTTTTTAGGTCCTTTTTTCTTTCTGACATATGGGCTAACCAATACCTGGACAAGTCGTCTTTCGGATGTTGAATCGATCGTTTTTGATTGGGAAAAACATATTCCATTTTTGGCATGGACAATTTTGCCGTATATGTCGATCGATGCGTTCTATGCGCTGTCGCTTTTTATCTGTAAAACTTCTACTGAGTTAGATACGCATGGTAAACGCCTTTTAAGTGCGACGCTGATTTCCATTGCGGGGTTTTTATTATTTCCATTGAAATTTAGTTTTGATCGGCCTGCTACTGAAGGTTTCAATGGCATGTTATTTGATGTGCTAACAGGGTTTGATAAACCTTTTAATCAGGCACCTTCCTTGCATATTAGTTTACTTATGCTGTTATGGGTCAAGTATGCGCGCCATATGCGTGGAAAGCTTGCTTGGTTTTTGCATTGCTGGTTTGCCTTGATTGGACTCTCGGTTTTTACCACCTATCAACATCATGTGATCGATGGGGTTACTGGTATTATTGTTGGAGTGGTATGTTTTTATTTGTTTCCAGACTTACCTGTTTCGACAAGAGAAAAAGTGGTAAGTCATGTGCGATGCAAACGCTCTTCAATGCTACAACTTTATTATCTGATAGCTTCTGGTATCTGCTTTGCCTTCGCTTTTTCTATCAAAGGGTGGGCATGGTTAATGTTATGGCCTGGCATATCGTTTCTTTTAGTAAGCCTCGCGTATGCCTATTTTGGAGTGCGCATCTTTCAGAAGCATGAAGGAAAGTTATCGTGGTCTGCCTATGCACTTTTATGGCCTTATCATACAGCGGCGTGGTTTTCATCCCGCTGCTTTACGCGTCATATAGACCCTTGTGTGGAAGTTGTTCCTGGAGTATGGATAGGGCGAATACCATCACATGCTGATTTGGAACATGGTAAACCGCAGGCTGTTTTAGATCTAACCGCTGAATTTCATAGCAGCCCCACTGTGCGATCTTTGCATTATCGTAGTGTACCGATGATGGATCTTATTATGCCTTCCTTGGTACAGCTTCGCGAAGCAGTAGATTGTTTAGATGCGCTTTATTCTTATCCACCAGTTTTAGTGCATTGTGCGCTTGGATATTCAAGAAGTGCATTGGTGATTGCATCGTGGCTCCTGCATCGAAAGTTAGCAGATACACCAGAGAATGCAATAGCGATGATTCGTAACGCCCGCCCACAAATTGTATTGTCTTCTTTTTCGTTAGCAGTACTGGATACTTTTTATCATGAGCATATCAAACGAGTCTGAAAGTGCGAATTTATTTTCTCAAGAAAATAGTTCAATTTCCTTAGAGGTTCTCATTGCTTTTTTGAGAACAGGCCGTATGCTTGATCATGCCTCTTCTGTGCTTTTCATTGTTACTGCTGTGGTCGCTATAACTTCAAACTCACTACTTTGCATGGTTGGCCTCTTGCTTAGTTTCATGCTTGCATTGACTGAAAAATATTACGCGTGGCGTGTGGCATTAGATGCCGAGCTTTTTAAAACAATAAAAAAGGTTCCGCTAAAAACGGAGAGTTTTGATCAGTCGCTAGCGGCATTTTTAAAAAGTTCGCCTCGAGCAGAAAGAACTATGACGAGTCGCTGGGAAGGGGCTAAACGTCTTTTTGTACACCAGAGTATTTGGCTTGGCTTGCAGGTCTTTAGTAGTGTATGTGAAATTGCTATCCGTATCTGGGAAATCTCAAGCATGCGATAACAAAGTGTCTTTGAAAAAAAACTGTACTAAAGGCTTTAATATTTTCTCTAGGTATTTTGCTCATGAGCCTATCTGTTCCTCCCGCCATTCCTGCGTCTTCTGAAAAATCAACGTGTTTGCTATGGATAGTAGCAATAGGATTTTTCATGCAAGCACTTGATTCCACGGTTGTCAATACAACACTACCAGCGATTGCCAATACGCTAAATGAAAGCCCGTTGCGTATGCAGTCGGTGATTATTTCGTATGTGCTAACCACAGCTATGCTTATCCCTGCTTCCGGATGGCTGGCTGATCACTTTGGAACACGCCGTACTTTTTTAATCGCAATTATATTATTTACATCAGGCTCAGTCGGCTGTGCTTTATCTTCTACGTTGCAACAATTAGTCATCGCAAGAATTATACAAGGCGCAGGAGGAGCATTATTGGTACCGGTTGGTCGCTTATCACTCTTACGAGCCATCCCACGAAACGATTTTTTACAGGCGATGAGTTTTGTAACCATTCCTGGATTAATCGGCCCCCTTATTGGGCCTACTCTAGGTGGCTGGCTTGTAGAAGTTGCCTCATGGCACTGGGTTTTTCTTATTAACCTTCCTATTGGAGTGGCAGGGTATTTTTTTGCATCAAAACATATGCCAGATTTTCGTTCGATAACGTATCTTCCTTTTGATTACATGGGGTATATTTTACTTTCGTTTAGCATGATTGCTATTTCACTTTCTCTAGATGGTTTGTCAGATTTAGCGATGCAGCATGCTACCGTGTTAATTTTATTATTTTTAGGGTTAGTCTCATTAACCGCGTATTGGTTACGTGCTATTCGGTTTTTAAATCCTTTATTTCCGTTAGCATTATTTAAAGTGCACAGTTTTTGTATTGGCTTTTTTGGCAATTTATTTGCGCGCATTGGCAGTGGATCTATGCCATTTTTAATTCCGCTTTTCCTTCAAGTGGGGCTAGGTTACTCGCCTGTTAAAGCAGGTGTGCTTATGATTCCTGTAGCAGTAGCAGGTATTGTCTCTAAAAAAATAAGTAACCCATTAATCAAAAAAATGGGATACCGAAATGTTCTAGTGATTAATACACTGTGCGTAGGCATAATGATTGCTAGTTTTTCTTTAGCCGCGCCCGCTCACTATATGAGCCTTTTCGTTCTACAACTCATCATGTTCGGCGCAGTCAATTCACTTCAATTTACAGCGATGAATACGGTTACTCTCAAAGACTTAAAAGATGATTTAGTGAGTAGCGGTAATAGTTTATTATCAATGATTATGATGCTATCAATGAGTTTTGGAGTCGCAACAGCGGGAGGGTTGTTACGCACGTTTCGAGAAGTATTTAGCAATTTAGGCAGCATACAAACGTTAAAAGCTTTTCAATACACTTTTATTTGTATTGGTTTGATTACGATAGCGTCAACCTGGATTTTTGGCCAGTTAGATAATGAATGTAAACCGCCTTTATTCAAAGGATTTTTTCGCAGACGCTCGCAGATGCTTACAAAATAAAAGTTAAACCAGCTTTTTTTAAACCATGCCTTATATGCAAAATGACATAGAACGCTATTAGAAAATTGCTATATAGTAAGAGTCTTGCCAAGATAAAATATAAAAAATGTCAGTGGTAACAACATTACAAACATCAACGAACTAAAATAGTCATTACTGTTTAAGAAAAAATCGTATCATTTCTTTTGTTGCATTGGGGCCTTTAACATCAGTGTAACTGCCTTTACTACTGCCGCCTGACCAAGCATGGCCTGCGCCATGTATTTGCCAATATTCAAGGTTAACTTTACCGCTATGGTCATGATACATAGTACGTGTATAGGGGTATCCATTCAGAACCGAACCATTCTCTACTAACATTTCCTTATTATATATAGTTGATTGCTTAACAATATGTTCACCATGCGAGGGATGAACGGTAGCATCACGATCGCCATGAAACACAATAAGAGGAATGTTTTTTTCTGAAAGAGGCATATTAGAGGGTGCCTTACCACTTTTCATAATCGTTAGCGCAGACGTTACATCTTGCGCAGCTTTATATGGTAGCCCAGAGTGAATACCAGCGGCTGAATAGATATCAGAATACGTATTTGCCATAACAAGAGCCATTGCACCGCCTGCTGAAAGACCAGCAATATAGACCTGCTTCTTATCAATATTGTAAGTATTTATAATCTCTTTTGTTAAGCCAGCTATCATTGCTGGCTCTCCTTGACCGCGTTCTTGATCAACCGTTTTAAACCAGTTCCAGCATTTTGATCGATTCGCAGAGGGAGCTTGAGCAGGATAAACAACAAAGCACTGGTGTTCTTCAGCTAAAGCGTTTGCACCTGTACCTGCTGCAAAATCATCCGGGTTTTGAGTACAACCATGCAACATGACAATAAGAGGAAGTGATTGTCCCTGATAGCATGAAGGAATATACAGTTTATAGCGATGGGCACTACCCGCTGAATGTGTATAAGACGCATTAATAAAGCGCCCGCCATCGCTAACATCTACTTTATTCTCATCTGGCTCAAATGAATCATCAAATACATTCTTGTTTACCCCAACATCCATGCCTAAGCCTGATAATAAATCATTAACAAAACTTGGTATTCCCGATCTTGCTGAGTTTGTTTTGGATGAAAAACTAGAGCTAGTAGAGTTGGTAGAATTAAAGGGAGATTTAGGGAGTGTTTTTCCAGCTCCTGAAATAAAATTTTGCATAGTACGCTGAATGGTTTCTGTAGCGGTTCGTACATCATGTGTTTTGGTTAACGCCTCTTTGCTGCGCATCATTTGAAGCATTTTTTCATAAATTTTCATTGTATTGCCCTTTGTTAAATGAATGATGAGCAGTCTCGTTAGACCCTGATTTTCATAAACCTATAGCTTCCTGCTTATTTAGGTAACAATAACGTTTATAACTTTTTCCCTAGTAAGGTATTCTTAACCCAATTAATTTTTTTAGCGAATACGATTTGATAATGCTTTTTTAACAGCGGCACTAGCATGTAATGCCCCTAGTACAGTAATCGAATGTATCGTTTCTAAAGCAAGCTCTGCAGATACATCAAGCCCAATACTTACCAAACCTAGCACTTGAATTTGTAAGGTTTGACCCTCCGCTTTTATAGCTTCAAGATCAGCTTTTGAGTAATGTTGTAATCCCAATATCAGACTTTTACGTATCACCGTTTGCTTAACAACATCAGAATGAGTGGCTAACTGATTGCGAATTGCCGTTCGAATCAAGTCAGTACGGTTTGAGTAAAATCCTTCCTGAACAAGTAAATCGATTTGCCCTAGATCAATTAAACCAAGATTAATTGTAATTTTTTCACTTTCACTTACTTTAGCGCGGTTTTCATTTTCATTCATAATTCATCCATTTGGAATCCATGCACCATCCACATGGATGTTATATTAATCTTTTTACATAAAATGTCAAGGGATTTTAAAATAATAAAATTTGCTTAGGGTTACCACGATTGTTTTAAAAAAACATTATTAGCTAGACTAAGCGCTGCATAAAATCTTAGAAGTTACGCAGTTGGGTGTCTCTCTACGTGGGACGCCCCGCGTGTTAGCAACTTGCTGTACTTTGGATAGATTCCAACTGTCTAACGTCTCGTCTTTTCTTTTAATTAGGATTTTTATGACGCTGCAATCTTCATCTTCTGGCTTTGCTGCAGCCACGCGGCCTGTAACGCTCCATACGCGAATCGATACAGACACAATTGGCCTGGCGGTAGGAGATATTGTTATTTCTACTGGTGAAAGTGGAATACCAGGATATTTTGCAAAACCTATCAAGCCTGGCTGCTATCCTATTGTATTAGTAGTTCAAGAAATTTTTGGTGTGCATGAACATATTCGCGATATTGTGCGTCGATTAGCCAAGCTTGATTATATTGCGATTGCTCCAGAACTTTTTTACCGATGGGGTAATGTAGGTGCGATTGAAGATATTGAAGAGATTCGTAAAGTAGTTGCACAAGTTCCTGATTCACAGGTGTTAGCTGATTTAGATGCGAGTTTAGAATGGGCTGCATCTAATGGCGGCGATGCAAATCGCGTTGCAATAACGGGGTTTTGTTGGGGAGGGCGTATTACATGGCTATATGCTGCTCATCAACCTAATATTAAAGCCGGAGTAGCCTGGTATGGAAAAATCTCCCCAGAGTCAACTCCTTTACAGCCCCATACCCCTTTAGAATATGCAGAAAAAATAAAACCGCCAATATTAGGGCTGTATGGAGGATCTGATCCTAGTATTCCTCTAGATGATATCTATACATTTAAAGAAACCTTAGCAACCATGAATAGTGCGTCAGATATTCATGTTTATCCTGACGCACCGCACGCTTTTTTTGCTGATTACCGGCCTAGTTATCGTAAAGATGCAGCAGAAGATGGCTGGGAGCGCTTACAAAAATGGTTAAAACAACATGGGGTATAAATGAATATAATGGCTATTATTACCCGGGTAATATTTGACATCTTAATAATATCCGGGTAATATTGAGTGTTATCTCTTAAAGCTATTATTATGAATGAAATATTTGATACTTCCTCTACCTTTACAGTGTTTAATGGTCATCAGCGTGTTATTACTGGCTTAATAAAAGACGTTGTTCAACGATTGAAAGAAGTAAATGCGGAAGTAAACGCGGTTGAAACGCATGCTTTTTTAATTTACAGTGATACAACAGGCTGTGTAATTGATATTGATATGAGAGGAACGCAAGAAGAAATAGTGGCAAAACTCATAAACCAGCAGAGTTCAATACATACAGAAATCAATGAGCCGCGTGGAAGAGGGCGCCCTAAACTAGGTGTTATTGCACGTGAAGTTACTTTGTTGCCCCGGCATTGGGAATGGTTAAATAAACAGCCTGGCGGTGCTTCAGTAGCATTACGTAAGTTAGTAGAAGCTGCTCGGCACGTGACAAGTGAATCTGAAAGAGAGCGGCTGAATAAAGAGGCAACCTATCGATTTATATCATCCATTGCTGGGAATTTTCCAAATTTTGAAGACGTATCACGCGCTTTATTTGCCAATGATCCCATACAATTTAATAGGCTAAGTGCAGATTGGCCGCTCGATGTGCGTACTTATGCTAATAAACTTGCTTGCTTTCATCAGCCGCTTTCAATTGCTTGAATCTTTTATAGATGTGTAGTTTATCAATGCTTGCTTAGAAAAAATTTTAAGTTAAAGGTAATATTTGCTGTTTTTTATCGTTTTTATTATTATTTCCCTTTATTTTTTTGATAAATGCCCTTATCTAACTATTATTCGCCTCATATTGATAGAGATTATGCAGTTGAGCACTATCTAGAGCGTGGAATGCCCCGCATGGCAACGTAGACAGTACACGTAGTACGGCAAGTTCCCAACACACCGAGATAGCCAACTGCGTAACTTCTAATTATAAATTTTTTTAATCGTAATCCATCATCCCCAAACAACTAAAACAAATAGATATCATGCTAAAGCATGATAAAAAGGTAGCGTGTTGATGATGAAGCAGTTAAGCACGAGTAATTATATAAGAGCTTTTTTTGATAGCCGATTGCTTTAATTAGAGAAACTTAACAGATGGCTAAAAAATAATTATTGAATATAATAAGGGGGATGCTAGTCATAAGAAGTAATAGGCCTTAAGTGATTAAACTTATTTTCAATAAACTGCAACGGTTTTACAGATAAATTCTGATTCATCTAATGTTTTTTCATTCTTATTTATATCGTTTTTCAGGCTTCTGCAGCATTTCTTAACTTGCCAAACTGACTTACAACCAGCCTTTATTTCAGAAAAAAATTAAGGAATATGGCAAAATTATAAAAAACAAAAGGAACTGCCCATGGCACTAGAAAAAAAAGTAGCGCTTGTAAAAACTGGCATTAAAGAATTTGATGACATTTTAGGTGGGGGCCTTACAGCTAATCGCGTTTACTTACTTCATGGCTCGCCCGGATCGGGCAAAACTACGCTTGCGATGCAATTTTTAATGGAAGGAGTAAAAAATAATGAGAAAGTTATTTATATTACTCTTTCTGAAACAAAAGAAGAGCTTAAGGCTACTGCCGAGGTTCATGGCTGGAGCCTTAAGGGTATCGATATTTTTGAATTAGTTACCTCTGAAGAAGAGTTGCACCCTGAAAATCAGTATACGATGTATCAACCTTCAGAAGTAGAATTAAGTAATACTACCAAAGCAATTATTAAACAAATAGAATTGCTTAAACCTGCGCGGGTAGTGATTGATTCACTGGCAGAAATTAAGCTTCTTGCGCAAAGTATGTTGCGTTATCGAAGACAAATTTTAGCGTTAAAGCAGTTTTTTGTAGGAAGACAATCTACAACGTTATTTCTCGATGATAAAACAACGGTATCAACAGATGATAAGCAATTAGAAAGTATCGCTCACGGCGTCATTAGTTTAGAGCAACTTGCCCCGGAGTATGGAGCAGAGCGTCGCAGGCTGCGTGTTACAAAACTTCGTGGTCAAAAATATCGCGGCGGCTATCATGATTTCAATATTAATACGGGTGGGCTGTATATATTTCCTCGCTTAATTGCAGGCGAACATAAAAAAATTCATCCTGCTTTGCAGTTAAAAAGCGGTATTCAAGAGCTTGATGAATTATTAGGAGGAGGAATTGAATATGGTGTTAGTATGCTACTACTGGGGCCAGCAGGCTCAGGTAAATCTTCTCTAGCAACACAATATACAGTAGCGGCAGCTACTAAAGGGGAACGAGCAGCCATCTTCTCATTTGATGAGCGTACTGAAACAATATTGCAGCGTACAAAAAGTATAGGCCTACCTGTAGAAAAGTATGTGCAAGATCAGTTAATTACGATTCATCCGATTGATCCAGCTGAAATGTCTCCTGGCGAGTTTGCCCATACTATTCGCAACGCTGCTGAAGGTAAAGATGGGTATGCACCAGCCAGAGTGATTGTAATCGATAGCTTAAATGGCTACTTAAACGCGATGCCGGAAGAACGGTTTTTGATTTCCCAGTTACATGAAATTTTAACGTATCTTGGGCATTTAAATATTCTTACCATTCTTGTTGTTGCTCAGCATGGTTTACTAGGGAATGCAATGAAAGCTCCTATTGATACGAGTTATCTAGCAGATACCGTGATTTTATTTCGTTACTTTGAGGCGCGTGGGGCGGTTAAACAAACTATTTCTGTTGTTAAAAAACGTAGCGGTCATCACGAAAGAACCATACGTGAATTTAAAATTGAAAAAGGAGGGTTACGCGTAGGTGAAGTTCTTCATCAGTTTCAGGGGATTTTAACAGGCACTCCTGTTTTTATTGGCTCCGATGATACACTCCTCAAAAATTAATGAAAAATACTCTGAATGTACATACTCCATGGCGTATTTTAGTACTTGCTCCTACACCTAAAGACGCTGAATTTACCTTCAAAATTCTGAAAAATGAAGGTTTAAGTACTCTTGTTTGTCAAAACCTTCAAGAGGTATGCGATGAAATAGAGCAAGGTGCTGCCGCAGCTATTTTAACAGAAGAGGTAATACTCTCTGATAAATCAGGAGTGTTAGAAAAAACACTACATGCGCAACCTGTATGGTCGGATCTTCCATTAATTGTGCTTATGCCTACTGGTGGCGGCACGCCAGCTACTATTCAACAGTTACAGGCGATTGGTAATATGACATTACTGAATCGGCCTTTACAAATTTCCACATTAATTAGTACGTTAAATGCTGCTTTACGTGATCGCAAACGCCAGTATTACCAACGTGATTATCTTATTGAACGTGAGCATTACGCCTTAGCGCTTGAAGAAAATGAAAAATTTACACGTTCAGTGATTAATAATGCGCTTGATGCAGTCATCATGCTAGACGAACAAGGGCTTATTAGAGAATGGAATACACAGGCAGAGCTTTTATTTAGGTGGGAAAGGCATGAAGTATTAATGCAGCCCATGTTGCCTAAGATGCTTACTCAAAAACACTTTAATTTACTAAATAAAAGCATTAATGATTATTTAAGATCTGGTGGCGACCATTTTATTTTAAATAAACGGGTAGAATTCAGTGCCCTAAATAAAAATGGGTTTGTTTTTCCTATTGAGCTTTCATTGACAGCGCAATCGTTGAAAGGAGAAATATTTTTTATAGGCTTTATACGAGATATCACGCAAAGAATAGCAGCGGAGCAACAATTAATTGAAGCTCGAAATGCTGCTGAAACAGCTAATATTGCTAAAACTGAGTTTCTGGCAAATATGAGCCATGAAATAAGAACCCCAATGAATGCCGTAGTAGGGCTTACTTACCTACTAGCACAAAGTAAATCGCTCACAGAACAACAGAAAAAATTTATTGATACATTACAAATGAGTGCTGAAACTCTTTTGGCACTTATTAATGATTTGCTTGATATTGCAAAAATTGAAGCACGGTCTGTAAAACTTGAACAAATTCCTTTTTCGGTAACGACTCTTGTAGAAGAAGTAGTTAGTATGATGGCTACGCGTGTTAAAGAAAAAGGTCTTGTATTTACCGTAAATGATGAGAACTTAAAAGCGTGTGAATATATAGGTGATCCTACTCGGTTACGCCAAATTTTAATGAATTTGTGCAGCAATGCTATTAAATTTACTGAAAAAGGCGGTGTAGACTTAACAATTCGATGCAAACCTGGCGCTGATGCTCAAACTGATCTTATTTGTATTAGTGTTAAAGATAGCGGTATAGGTATTGCTCCCGAACATATTAAAACTATTTTTGAAAAATTTGTTCAGGCAGATACGTCTATTAATCGTAAATATGGAGGCACCGGTTTAGGGCTGACGATTACAAAAAAATTAACATCGGTGATGGGAGGGGAACTAATCGTTCACAGTGAACTAGGAAAAGGTTCTACTTTTACTGTTACGTTACCATTTACCATTATTCAGAAAAAAAATAACTTTATTGAAACTGAAAAAGGCGTAGAAGTTGCCGCGCTTATACCGTCTTCGCCTCCTGAAGCGTGTATTTTACTTGTAGAAGACTATGAACCTAATAGATTAGTAGCACATACCTTTCTTGAAAAATTTGGCTATCTGTGTGAAGTTGCCAACAATGGAATTGAAGCAGTCGAAAAAGTAAAAAACGGTAATTATTTAGCTGTTTTAATGGATGTACAGATGCAAACCATGAATGGGTTTGAGGCTACCAGACTCATTCGAGCCAATGAAAAAAAATATAATAAAATATCATCATTGCCTATTATTGGTATGACTGCACATGCATTATCAGGTGATAAAGAACGGTGCTTGGAAGCAGGTATGGATGATTATATTTGTAAGCCTTTTGAGCTAGAAGATTTAAAAAAGAAAATTGAATGTATTCAAATGGCACAATTGCGAAAAAAACATGACTTGAGTGCGTGTATTTAATTTTAAACGTGCTAATGTATTATTCTTTTCTCATAACGTTAGAGTGTGTTATCAATTATGCAAAGCTATTAGCAAAGCAAACTATGTAAAAGACCTCCTCTAATATCTTGATCGTTATTGATAACCACACTCTATTAAGGTATATGAAACTCAAAAGTATTATTTATAAAATATTACTATCTTCTTCGATGATCATGATGAAAATCATCACGAGTTACTACTTCCCAGTGCCCTGGTGAAAAATGATAACGGCGCCCGTGTTGTTCCCAATGTTCAGGAATCCAGCGACGGCCTGGCCTCTCTTTTACCCAATGACCTGCCATCCAAACGTGGCGATTACCTCTCCAGTTCCAGTAACCAGGCGCCCAAATATATCCTCTTTTATGCCCAGGTATTATTTCTTGGCGAACAGGGGGGGGCGCCGTTTCAATCTCAATATAAGAGCGCGCCATAGCAGGTAATGTGGTTAGTGTTGAAATTATGAAAATACCTACTAAACTTTTACGAGTCCACATAATAATACTCCCTTATTATCGTTAGCTTTACTTTTTTAATAACGAAATTAAACAAAAAGTAGCTGACATAAATGCCTGTAAAAAAATGTTAGTGGATTTTATTTAATATATTTTATAAAAATAGTAAGAAAAAAATGTTTTTAATAATGAAAAATTAAATGTTTATTAATTTTAATTTTTTATAATATTTTTATGGATAGTTTTTACTATATATTTTAATATAAAAAATATATTATGAAATGGGCATTTTTTCTTTATTTGACATATCCCATAGCGTATCATGCCAATGGCTTACAATTCCTTCTTTTTCACAGCGATTACATTGCCAAACAATCATACGTTCAGCATAGGTGATAACCGATGTAACATGACTTCCGCAACTAAAACAGGAAGGATTAAATCTTTTAAAATGCTTTGAGGTAGAAGCAGCCACTAATAAACTAATAAACTCAACAATGTTAAACATGGAACTTGATTTAGGCGCAAGGGCACCTTTTTCATTTAAAAAATCTTTTAAGTTAATTCTTAGCATAACAGTATCAGACTCAAAAAATTATTATTAATATAAATGTGAAACAGCTTTTATTAATAAGCTGTTTCACATTTATTGTTAAGAGTTAAGAAAGATTATTTGTTTGATTACGATTGGTGGCGTTGGCTTGAGAATTATTTTGTTGCGTTGCACTGGATGAGCGCAATTCATCTTGGTTCAAATTATTTTGAGAGGATGGTGGAACAGAACTTTCTTTATTTTTAAGATTTTGCTGATTGAACTGAGGTGTATTTGAATGGATAGCTTGTGCATCAGCTGCTTGGGAATTAGCCTGCTGATTGCTTGTAGAACCTAGTGTTTGTTGATTTGCTAGCGGGTTATTGTTAACATTTTGGCGGCCTGCCTGTTGATCCTGATGTTGGTCTTGCGCTTGGGTATTCAACGCTGAGTTTTTTTGATGTTCATATTTATTGGTATTGGGGGTTTGAATATCCATAATATTTCCTTTATATATGATAATCTAAAAAATTTACCTATAGTGTGTGGGATAATTTATAACATTAAATAACTATTTAAACCTTCAATTGAATGATTAGAATGATGCTCAATATATTCGCTTATTTCGCTTATAACAGGAGCACTTTTCATCGAATGAAAGTTTTCAAAATAGATGTTAAATAAATCGTCATAGCATTCTAATGGCTCTGCATGTTCAGCAAATTTATTGTCTTCTAATAAAAAAAACGAATTTTCAAGCGCAGGATTAAGCAAGCTATCGTCTGTATTTAGCAGAAAAGCATTGCTTGCCTTAGCGTCTAAAAGCATTTTATCCATTGAGAAGAGATGTGTATTTTCGGTTGTATGAAAATCTAAGCTTGCCATGACGATTTCTCCCACATGCATAGTGATTGATACATGGTCCTATGGTTGCTGATTTTGCCGAATATGTCAAGTAAAGTGGTAAATTTGGTAATGTATGGTTTTTTAGTATTACGTCAGCAAATATTTGATTGGTTTTATTTTCATAAAAGAGAAAAGCGCTGTTGGAGTTTCTTTAATTTATATTTCCTTTAAATTTCACTAGTTTAAAATATTGTTTAAATATTATCTTTTTAGAAAAATGTTGGGTTTTTTATGTTAAGAAAGCTAGAATAGGTGTTTGAATATTTACTTAAATGCATGATTTTTAAAAATCTTTTGAAAAAAACTTTTTGAACTAAAAAGATCGTTATCTTTAAAATAAAAAATTTATAGTAGCGTATTATTTTTATGTTTAGAAAAATAATACACTATTTGATATTAGCAATAACATTGACAACAACATGTTTAATTTTTTTTGAGCATATTTTTATGGTAAGGTTTGGGCTAGTCGGAAACCCAAATAATTGAAACGTGCCAAAGCAATACTGCGGCTGCGGCTTGCTGATCTTACAAGCCAAGCATTATCGCTCCAGGAACCTCCTCGCATTGCACGAATTGTGCAGTTTGCCTCTAACAAAGCACTGCCATCAACAGGGGCACCTTTATAATCTTCGCGTCCGCAATCTTCAACCCACTGCCAAACCAGCCCCAACATATCGTACAAACCAAATGCATTAGGAGCAAAACGTCCTACCGGTAAGGTTTTTGTGTTTTCTTCTGAACTATTACAGGCATCACATTGCGCATGGTTTATTCCAATGCTGTCTCCCCAATAACGGCTGGTAGAAGTACCTGCTCGCGCTGCATATTCCCACTCAGCTTCACTAGGTAAGCGATAGTTTTTTCCTGTTTTTTGCTTCAACCATTTTGCGTAAGCATTGGCATCTAACCAATTTACACATACCACAGGGTGAGAATCATTTTGCGGAAAACCAGGATTTGACCAATTACGATTTTTGCGCGGGCGCATATCATTTTCTTCAGATGTAAAACAGCCTTGGGGATCATAACCAGTTTCGGCCACGAACTCTGCAAACTCCCCACGCGTTACATCATATTTTCCTATCATGAATGTACGTATCGTTACTAAGCGCTGCGGGCCTTCATCACCATCGCGCTCTTTATCATTATCTGTAGAACCCATTTTAAAACTGCCTGCTGGTATCAATACCATTTCAGGTTCATACATCGCTTTTTTCAATGCAGAAGCAGGCGAAGAGGGTAAAGAAGACGAAATAGATACAGTCTTTTTTTTTAAATCAGTTGAAGGTAAAGAGATTTTAGTATTTTTGGCATAACAAGGGCTTATCATTAGCACAATGATCAAAGCACTTATCCATATATGAAGCAATTTTATTTCAGGCAATATCATGAGGCAGGTAAACCTTTTTCATATTGAATACATCAACTAAAGGACTTATCCTAATGGTTTAAAAATCGGAATAAAGTATAAAATTTAGGTTTGAAGAAACATGAGTAATCAACACATGTAGAAAATTAGCGTAGTGTTGCTAGTACCAATTGTTGTAACTGCTTTCTAAACCTGCTAAGAATAAGGAAGCAATGCAGCAAACAATCAGCAAGCTTACTGACAACTATCGAGTTGTGAGCCGCCAATTTGAAGATCAGAATAAAAATTGATTAGCAATATAGGATGAAATGAGGGCTTTCTCGACGTATTGGGATACTTGCCATACTCTATGTAGCCATCCTTAATAAAGTGTAATTACGTGACTTCTAATCGGTTTGATGTTGAATTTTTTAATTAAAAAATCGCGTGGAAATTTATTTTGCACTTTACTAAATAGTATTAACCACTTAATGTTGTGTATGCAAAAGTTAGGTTGTATGGCTGAATATGTAATTAAAACTCTTAAACATCCTATTAATATTTCTTTTATTCTTTTTTTAGCAGCTATTTTATATGCATTTTCTTCACACGATATCGTTCCTGATATTCCTATTATAGGATGGGTAGATGATGTGACCTTTTTAGTGTTTACTACATTGAATGTGCTTGAAAAATGGATAGGGCAGCGTGATGATTCAAGAATAACATTATCAAGAGTCGTGTTATTACGCGTTATAAAATGGAGTATTTTGATTGGCGGGTTGTTGATCATGAGCGTTATCTTATTAACTAAAAATGCCTTTAAAACTCTTTTTTTATAAGCTTTGCACTTTCAACTAACACGTAGTGCGATGCTAGCGATGAAAAAATAAGCTAAACTGAATGAACTTATGCCAAGCTATATTCCGCGCATGTCAGTTTTCCTTAGGAATTTAAGCCTATGACACCTATTCTTTCTGTAGTTGGTCTTTCTAAAACATATGCTAGTGGTTTTAGTGCTTTAAAAAATATTAATCTTGATATTTATAAAGGTGAAATTTTTGCCTTGCTAGGCCCTAACGGGGCAGGAAAAACAACATTAATCAGTATCATTTGCGGCATTACAAATCCTAGTACAGGTACTGTAACGGTTGATCAGCATGACATTATTAAAGACTATCGCGCCGCACGCGAACTGATTGGCTTGGTTCCGCAAGAACTTACGACTGATGCATTTGAAACCGTGTGGGATACCGTTTCGTTTAGCCGAGGGCTATTCGGTAAATCGCCAAGCCCTGCACATATTGAAAAAGTATTGCGTTCTCTTTCGTTATGGGAAAAAAAAGATAACAAAATTATTACGCTGTCAGGAGGAATGAAGCGCCGTGTGTTAATTGCAAAAGCTCTTTCTCATGAGCCTAATATTCTTTTTCTTGATGAGCCGACTGCAGGTGTAGATGTTAAGTTAAGACGTGATATGTGGGAATTAGTACAATCGCTTCGCTCTACCGGTGTAACCATTATTTTGACTACCCACTATATTGAAGAAGCAGAAGAAATTGCAGACAGGATAGGGGTAATTACAAAAGGCGAAATTATTGTTGTTGAGGGAAAAGCAGAGTTAATGCGTAAGCTAGGTAAAAAACAGCTTATTTTAGAATTACAACAGCCTATAAAAGAAATTCCTGCACAATTTTTAGCCTATGATCTTGTATTATCTGAAGAAGGTAAGGCCATTACGTATACCTATGCTACGCAAGAACATAACTCTCTTAGTATTCTTGAACTTTTAAAAGCGTTAGAAGAGAATGGTATTGTTGTAAAAGATCTTCAAACTACTCAAAGTTCATTAGAAGATATTTTTGTCAGCTTAGTGAGGGAAGAGCAATGAACCTACACGCCATTCGCGCAATTTATGCCTTTGAAATGGCACGTACTCGACGCACATTGTTACAAAGCATTGTATCGCCTGTTGTTTCAACATCTTTATATTTTGTTGTATTTGGTTCTGCGATTGGCTCCCGAATTCAGCAGGTTGATAATATCCAATATGGAGCGTTTATTGTACCTGGCTTAATTATGCTATCACTGCTTACCCAGAGTATATCAAATGCTTCGTTTGGAATTTATTTCCCCCGCTTTACAGGAACAATTTATGAGTTGCTCTCAGCACCTATTTCTTATTTTGAAATAGTTTTGAGTTATGTTGGGGCAGCTGCAACAAAGTCTATTATTCTTGGTTTAATTATTCTTGCCACAGCAAGTTTATTTGTACCATTACAGATTTTGCACCCAGTTTGGATGATAGTATTTTTATTCTTAACGTCATTTACCTTTAGCTTACTAGGTTTTATTATTGGTATTTGGGCAGATAGTTTCGAAAAACTCCAGTTAGTTCCAATGCTTATTATTACACCGCTTACTTTTTTAGGGGGAAGCTTTTATTCTATTCATATGCTACCACCTATTTGGCAAAAAATTAGTTTGTTTAATCCTGTAGTTTATTTAATTAGCGGGTTTAGATGGAGTTTTTTTGGCATATCAGATGTAAGTGTTACTACAAGTTTGGGGATGACAGCAGTTTTTTTAGGGGTTTGTTTGGTTATTGTATCGTGGATGTTTAAAACAGGATACAGAATTAAAAATTAATACCATTTAAAATAAAGATGCAATATATCATAGACAATTTTTAACGCGATAAAATTTTTTTATCGCGTTTTTTTTAAACTAATTTAACTATTATTATTCTTAGAATTTCAATATTTTATTTTAAAAGCAGTATTTTATTCGCTGGTTTTTTGTTATTACATAACCCCATCCATTGATAACGTTTTTTTGTTAGCGCAAAAAATGTTATCAATAACAAAAGATAGAATGTAGAAGAAAAATATGTTTTATCACTATACACTGTATCTAACATGGCACATAAAAAATGTGTTTTACAAGGATACGATATTATTTTAGTGAAAAAATATATAAAAAGAATAATACAAATATTTGAAAAAACAAATGTAGCTATTAAATAACATAGTGCAATGCAGTAAAATCTAAAAGAATTTATTATTTTATCGGTAAGATAAATTCTTAAAGAAAAAATAAACCACAATGGCGATGTAATCACGATCATCCAAAATATATACACGATCCATTCCATAATGATTCACTTTCTTTATTAAAAAGTGGCTGTTTTGTACAAATGAAGGGTTTAGCGATACGTATTTTTAACGGTTAAAAAATTTTATTTTAAGAGGGCGCAACGGTGTAACCTCATCACTGAGACAACGTTTTTATTTTTTGTTGAAGCGCTTAGCAGGTATCTTTTTCTTAAAGATAAAAACGCTTCAAGTACGAAAATAAAATTTTTTTCAGCAACTTTCCAGCAATTTTTATACCTAAAAAAAACTTGCTTTTGCATCTTATTGAAGCTTCACATTAGCTACTGTTTTTAAAGATATTTATCTTTTGTAATCGAATAAAAATCAATAAAATCCCATTAAATCAATAGGATATTTTTTCAGCAACTAAAAAACAACTCTTTTTTTATTATAAACAAAAATTCGCAAAAGTTAGTTTGATTCTTACCCGTTACCAATTTGTAACCTGAAAAAAAACCTTTTTTGTAGGGAGCAATCATGGTGAATTCACTTGAACCAAAATGGCAACCCCTGAGCACATTATCTCTTTTCTCTGATTACTTAGATACTCAATTAGAGGATGTGAGAAATCAGTATGATGCATTATTATCAGTACAAAGTCGGCCTCATATACTTGATGATGCAATGATTACACGCATTATGGACGTTTATACTGAGCAGCAGAAGTGTTTATCGGTATTTAAAGAGCAAGCTATCCGATGGAGATATGAAGCAAAAACCTATGATCAACAAGCATCCGTTGATTTTCTTAACTCACAGATTCATCAAATTGAAGTGTTATCAAATTATATATTTGATTTAACTAAACAATTATCAGGAAAAAATATCTATGATATTCACGTTAAAACCCATTCTACCTTTAATTCTTTAGCAAAATCCAACTCCTCTTTACATAATCAGCCGCAGTAAAACAACCACGACGATGGTAAGAGGCACTGGATTTTTATCTTCCAGGTGCTCAATAGAACTGGCAAAGCACCATCGAGTATATTCTTGAATATAAATTTCCCCTACTTAACCAAGTGCGCAAGCCTACGCTTTATTTTTTTTAAAAGCGGCTTATAAAACGCTAAAGTATCCGTCCAAGAATAGATGCTTAGCGCCTTGGTGAGTAGGTACTGAAACACCTAATATCTAACTAGGTTTTTGTATGTATTGTGAAAGTAGATGTTTAATGATTTAAAAACCTAATCTATACTATTCATAATGAACCTATAATCATGCCTTTATTTAACATTGCTAAATACTATGTGTTATTTTACAAGTTTTTTTTGATTATTAATAAATTTATTAATCAAAATATTTTCTTGAAAAATAATAATCTCTATTTGATTATCAATGATAATATTACTTACATTTTCTTTGTTTTTAAGACTTTCTAAATGTTTTACTATTAATGCTGATTTAAATTTTGCACTTTCAATCACATTATAATCATTCGTTAATTTGGCTGAATTTAGCATATCAAGTGTTAGCAATGTTATATGTTTAATACTATCTTGATTTACTTTAATAGGTTTTTTTTGTAAATCTAATGATAACTCTATCGCTTCTTCAGCTAAATGATTAGCTAATTTTATTTGTTGCCTACGATAGTTATCTTCAATAAAAAATTTTCCTGAATCAAATATTACTTTCCATAAAATTCCGAATAAAATGGCAAGAGCAATACATTGTTTAGTGTTATTAACATTAATCAGGCTTAACAAAAATATACCTACAATGGCACTTAATCCGCCAAAGAATATGAAGCATAGTAATTGGGGATCAAAGGTACTAAAATTATTGTTAGAGATTAACCATGCAGTAAAGCCGCCTATACCACCAAATATGGCATATAAAAAAATATCGTAAAAGTCTCTACGATTGAACTTAAAAACAGCTATATCTTTTTTAAGAAGCTCGTTATCGTTAAGAAGGGCAGGTTGAATCACTGGCTCATCTGCGGAAATTTCAGAGGAAGGCTGATCTTTTTTCATTTTTATTGCCCGATATTTTATAGGTATATATATGTTATCGGTAGTCATTAAATCTTTTACATAATTTCAAATATTTAATGACTTTTTGGAAATGTTAAACAATGCTATCAAGTAAAAAATGAGGTCAATAATAATTTTTATAAAGCTTTTTTATGATATTTTTTGAAAACAATGTTAGCAAATTAAAAAGGGAAGGGTACTCTTATATCAACATGAAAACCAAATCAATAGTAGGTTTTTTATTTAATGCTAAGTGGGGTTTGAAGCCCATCGCGCCAGGATAAGCCTGGGAATGGAGGAAGACTAACAATCTGAAAC
>JAZKAR010000008.1:0-87478 GCA_040389065.1 Pseudomonadota bacterium
AAGCACACTAACGCTCAAAATACACTTGCTTAAATTGGGAAGCCCTTGTAGTTGGAGTTAACGGGCACCGGAGCGTAGCGTAGGGAACTAAGCCAGCGCAGCTGGTTTAGTGTCCCGTTGAACGACTTGTTAGCGCTATTTAAGTGGCTTAAGTGTAGAGCCCATGATAGCCTGTGCTTTTGAGCTATTATCATCCGTTGGCTCAAGCAAAAATTTTAGTGAAACTGGGTCAATAATGCCCCAGTTATCCAAGTCACGGCAACTCGATCCGCTGCAATAGGCTTGGTATACCAAAAGTTTTTTACCAGATGGATTTGCTAAGCATGCCATGCTAAACCAGACATACTTATACTGACGAGTTACTGAAGCCCTAGCATTTTTGATTGTAAAGCTGACTGACTCATACCCCCATGGGCTTTTGCTACCATAAGCTATAGTAGCGGTAGCTCCTTCACAAATTAATGACTGTGCGTTGGTTACTGAAGAAAACATAACAAAGGCTAAAAGAATCAAAATTCTCATTTTCTTTTCTTTCTTAAGCGCTAACGTTGGCATTAAGCGGCACCGGAGCGCACGCGTAGGGAATTTTACACGCGCAGCGGGTAAAATGTCCGCTTGAATAACTTGTTATAAAAAAGGTGGAGCATTACCTGTTTATACCATGAGAAATGGTTGGGGAAAACAGGGGTGAATGTTTAAATAATATTGATGTTGCATGAAACCTTAAGATTGAAGAGTTTGAGTAAGCAAATTAGTTGATTTAAAGCGTGCCCCGATGCGTGATAACCAGAAACCTAAACAACGCTCTCAGGCAGGTGCAGACTCAAGGGCACAGAGTAGCAGATAAAGCTAAATAAACGGAGCCACGATCTTAAAGCGTTAAATAAGATGCTAACGCTACTAAAGATGACGTGGAGTGTTTGAGTGAACAGAAATTTAATTGCTACGTGTCACGATGTTTGAAGCCCAGTGATATGAACGGCGCTCTCACCAGGGTTCAGACTTAAGGGCTTTGAGTAGCAGACAAAGCTAAATAGACTGAGCCACGATTTTAAAGAGCATGAAATGGTTTTTAAAGTAAAAAACTAAGAGCGTTGCTGAAAATAAAAAGAGATTTTTAGATTGCAAACCAATGTTTTATATATGGATTATAACGTTAAATATACACCTAAAATGTCTTATAAAACATGCCTATAAAAGCTGTTTTAGGTGTATAATCTGATCTACTAAATACAGTAAATAACTAAAAAACCAAAGAATTTTAGCATGGCTTATATTTTATGCACACCAATAGCGCACCTGCTCCTAAGTTTCTTGATGTAGTTCGTAATACCCTTCGAGCTAGACACTATAGTATTCGTACTGAAACACAATATATTCAATGGATTAAGCGGTACATTCTTTTCCATGGCAAACAGCATCCTAAAGATTTAAGTGCAGCTCATCTTGAGGCTTTTTTAACACATCTTGCTGTTGAGGGAAATGTTTCTGCTTCTACTCAAAATCAGGCACTTTCAGCTATTTTATTTGTCTATCGTGAAATTTTAAAAATAGATTTGCCTTGGCTTGAGAAAGTGATTCGCGCCAAAAAACCGCAACGCTTACCCGTGGTATTAAACCGAGGTGAAGTGCAGGAAGTGTTAGCAAATATGGAGGGTGTTTATTTATTGATGGCGAAATTGATGTATGGCACGGGTATGCGCTTAATGGAGTGTGTACGATTGCGTATAAAAGATATCGATTTTGTTCGGCGCGAAATTGTGATTCGTGATGGTAAAGGCGCTAAAGATAGAATAACGATGTTGCCTGAAGTGTTAGTATTAAGCTTAAAAGAGCATCTTCTTGGGCGAAAAAAACTATATGAAAATGATCTACAGCAAAACCAAGTAAGTGTTTATCTGCCTTATGCTTTAGCTAAAAAATATTTGCATGCAGCCACCGAGTGGTGTTGGCAATATATTTTTGTTGCTAAGTCACTTTCGTCTGATCCGCGCTCAGGTGAAATTCGGCGGCACCATATTGATGAAAAGTTATTGCAGCGTGCGATGAAAAAAGCTGTACAGCTAGCGCATATTGCGAAACCTGCTACACCGCATACATTGCGGCATTCATTTGCAACGCATTTACTGGAAGCAGGGTATGACATACGCACCATACAAGCATTACTTGGGCATTCTGATGTGAGTACTACGATGATTTATACGCATGTATTAAATCGAGGCGGGCAGGGGGTACGAAGCCCTTTAGATGGCTTGCATTAAATAGATATCGTCATGCCCTAATGTTGAATTAGTTTCTTGCGATGATAAGCTATTCTTTTAAAACGAGAAATTTTTAAGAGAATTGGGCTAAGTTCTTCACTGTTATCTCTAAACATTTTTTCATATTGCTTGCTGAAAAACAATACAGTCGCATCATCAATAGGTTCATTTAGATCAGCCTGCTCAACTAGCCAGTTATACGTGTTATAGCGCGCTGCGGCATACATCAAGACATTGCTAACAAAAGAGCGAGGCCATTGTGTATTAAGATCATTTGCTAAATGAATAAATTTATCGACTACATCATAAAACTCGTTAAAAGTTTCGTTTTCCGTTTCGGGCATGGTAAACCTGATAATTAAGTGTGTAACTAAAATGTTTTAAAAATCATATGCATATAAAAGTGATTTGATAGTTAAAGAATTTTAGCATAGTCGCTATTTTATTCACACAAATAATAGTTTACCCGTTTAAAATGAAGGGTACTTAACGTTAGTTATTTTGACCCTGCTTTCCAGTTCAATCCCCATTGGTATGTTTGATCAAGGGTATGATGATTACTGGTGTAATGCATAAGGCGTGAAACGCGTAAAGCACCCCCTACGTTTTCTAATAAAACCATTCCGCACATATTTAAATTTCGTGAATCTTCGGTGAGTTGAATTTCAATATTGGGTTCATTGGGTACAAACAACGTAACGTTAGCATCGGTAGCTGCCCAATTCGGTACGCCTTCATAAATAAAAGCATAAACCAAAACACGTTTGATGGCTGCCCAATGTTGTCCATTGATATGTAACCATTCGCCATCTTGATTGCTGCCGCTACGATCATCGCCCAAAAGTTGAATATAAGGTGGATTGCTAAGGCTGCCATACGTATTGCCTAAAGCTTGCACAGCGCCTTTACGACCATCATTAAGTTCATATAAGCATCCTAAATCAAGATCAATGGAAGATGATTTAGTTAAAAGCGAACTTAAAAAACCTTTTGGTTTGGTGCCATGCTGATTCCAATTGAGGTTGATTTTTACCTCACCGAAACCTTGTGAGCGTTTATTGAGATCAACAGAAGGGCGTGCCTTATCAAGCGTAATTTTTGAGAGAGATACTTTTGGGGTTGATGGAGCAGAAGTAAGGGGAGATGCATTGGCAGTTGCAGCAACAGGTTTTTTTTCAATATTGATAGAGGAACTGGAAGGAGTATCTTGAGATATTATTTTTGCGGGTTGTTTGTCTTCAGGTAACAAGGTTAAGCCAAAATGACTAAACAGGGGTTCTAGCCCTCCTGCAAATCCTTGTGCAACGTTACGAAATTTCCAAGTAGCCTGGCGCAAATAAAACTCACCAAGAATAAGTGATGATACGCCAAGATTTTCTGGGGTAAAAACGGCTTCTAATAATGCTTGATTAGTATGTGCATCTTGAATCGTAAGTTTTAATTCCTGAAAAACGTTAAGTTCCCTAGTTTGATCAAAGCTCGCAAGCGTAATAACTACTTTTTCAATACCTGTTTCAAGTTTAGTAAGATCAATATCAAATGTACGTTGTGAGGCATCAAAGCGGATGGCAGATGAGGTTGTTTGAGGATTATGTGCAGAAATGCGGTCAGAGCGGCCATTAACTTTTGCGCTGGAAGTGAGCAAAAAAGCAGAGATATCGAAGGATTGAGAATCTAATGGAATTCCCGTGCTTTGAAAGGTAAGTTTAAGCGCCAAACGTTCAAGAGCCGCGTTAGCACCAGGAGATAATGTTAATGGCATCGTTATTCCTTTCAATTATAGCTATCATTTATCACTAATTTATCTCTAGCTCAATGCAATCATGAAGCAGGCCTCCCACGTTTCCACAAGAGGCTTTTCATAAAACAAGCTTCCGACCAAGCCGGAGGCTATTTGTGGAGGTTATTTTTACACCCCGGTTTCATGCCGCATATGTGGAAATAAAATAACATCACGAATGCTGGCACTGTTTGTTAAAAGCATCACCAAACGATCAATGCCGATACCTTCGCCTGCTGTTGGTGGCAATCCATATTCTAATGCGCGTACAAAATCTGCATCATAATGCATGGCTTCATCGTCACCCGCTGATTTTTGCTTCATCTGTTCATGAAAGCGCTCAGCTTGGTCTTCAGCATCATTTAACTCTGAAAAACCATTGGCGAGTTCGCGGCCTGCAACAAACAGCTCGAAGCGATCTGTAATTGCTGGGTTGGCATCATTTCTACGGGCTAGCGGCGAAACTTCCCAGGGGTAATCAACAATGAAGGTAGGCTGAATCAATTGATGCTCTGTAGAGGCTTCAAACAAAGCAAGGTGTAATGCCCCTAAGCTTTGGCTAGTAGGCAGTTTTTCACCTGCCGCTTTAATATTTTCAATTAGAAACGCCGGGGTATCGAGATCCGCTAGCGACCAGTGAGGCTGGTAAGCATGAATAGCTTCGGCAAGCGTAAAGCGTGCAAAAGGTTTTCCAATATCAATGGTATGGCCTTGGTATTCAACAGAGGTGGTTCCTAAAACATCTTGGCTAAGTTTTCGAATTAATGTTTCGGTTAAATCCATCATGTACCGATAGTCGCGATACGCTTCATAAAACTCGATCATCGTAAATTCAGGATTATGGCGTGTGGAAAGGCCTTCATTACGAAAATTACGATTGATTTCAAATACTTTTTCTACACCGCCCACAACAAGTCGCTTTAAATACAACTCAGGCGCAATGCGTAAATATAAAGACATATCAAGCGCATTATGATGGGTGATAAAAGGTTTAGCCGAAGCTCCACCAGGAATCACATGCATCATGGGAGTTTCAACTTCTAGGTAGCCTTTTTCAACAAAAAACTGCCGAATACCCTGAATGATTTGTGAGCGAATACGAAAAACCCGTTGGGTTTCAGGATTCGTCATTAAATCAAGGTAACGCTGGCGGTATTTTTGTTCAGTATCTTGCAGTCCGTGAAATTTTTCAGGAAGAGGGCGTAATGATTTCGTGAGTAGCTCGATGCTTGCAGCTTTAACAGATAGCTCGCCAGTTTTAGTAATAAAGAGCTGCCCTTTAACGCCAATAATATCGCCTAAATCCCAATGCTTAAAGGCTTCGTAGATATCGTCGCCGATACGGTCTTTTTGGATATAAACTTGAATACGGCCTTCCATATCTTGTAAGGTAGCAAAACTGGCCTTGCCCATCACGCGTTTAAGCATGATGCGCCCGGCAATGCTAACGTCAACAGTTTCGGTTTCCAGACGTTCACTAGAGTAATCGCCGTACTGCTGATGAATAGAGCCGCTGAAATGCTCGCGGTTAAAATGATTAGGAAATGTAAAGCCATTTCCTCTTAATGCTGATAACTTTGAACGACGCTCCGCAATCAGGCTGTTTTCATCAATGGGGGCGGTGGTGCTAATATCCATGCTTAATAATCCAGAAAATGATAAGGATGCTCTCAATGTCCAGCATTTTACCTGATGTAGCTATTTCTCTGCCAAGAGCATCCATAGTTTATTGTCAAAAAAAACAAATTAAAAAAAATCTAGTGTTCAATGCGGTAGTTGCAGCAACGCTTTTAGCGTGTTTGAGCGGCTCTTCGTCTGCGCAAGAAAATGGTTTACTTCCGCCTAAAACGCTGCCGCTTTCAAGCATTACAGGTGCGCCAATTTCAAGCACATCAACATCTTCATCAAAAACCAAACAACCACAAACCGTACTTAACCCTTTAAATACCACAGTAATGGGTGATAGTGTTGAAGCTACTCTCCCTTGGGTAGAAGAAGTGGCAATGGGAGAAAAGGTATTTTATGAGTTTCGACAAAACGGTTTATGGCTTGATGATCCCGAAATCGATACGTATTTACAAAGTATCGTTGATAAATTGCGTCCGCGAAATGGGGTATGGGCGACACGAAGCATTCGTGCAAAAGCAGTAAATGATAACGCAATAAATGCGTTTGCCTTGCCTGGTGGAATGATTGGGGTAAATATCGGTTTGATTCGCCGTGTTGATTCAGAGTCTGAGTTAGCATCTGTATTAGCGCATGAAATTTCGCATGTGACGCAACGGCATGTGGTTCGCATGATGGAATCACAGCCTAATCAGCTGCTATGGCTATTAGGCGGGGTGTTACTAGCCGCTATCAGTGCGCGCGCAGGCAATGGCGATGCTGCGCAAGGTGCCATTATGGCAGGTTCAGCAGGTGGCGCTCAACAGCAGCTTGCCTTTACTCAAAGCTTTGAGCGAGAAGCAGATGCAATTGGGTTAGAGCGCTTGGAAAACAGTAAGTTTGATCCTTCTGCCATGTACACCATGTTACGTAGCTTGCAACGGCAAATTCATGGCAATCAGTTGCCCCCGTATTTACGCACTCACCCTTTAGAATCAGAGCGGATGGCTCTTATTGAAGGGCGTTTAAAAGAGGTTCCTTATAAACAATATCTGAGTTCTTATGATTTTTTTCTAGTACGAGCCTTAGCTTCAAGCTACAACGATTCGGCTGAAACGGCGATTGAACGGCAAAAGAAATTATTTGAAACCGGGCAGTATCAAAATGCATTTTCTGCGCGTTATGCCTGGGCAGCAGCTTTAGTTCGAGCAGACCATTATGCAGAAGCTGAAAAAGTGATAGAGCCTTTGTATTCGCCAAAAGCGCACCCTATGGTGCTATCGCTGTATGGCTTAGCGTTAGCAAAACAAAAAAAATATGAGTCTGCTTTGTCTGTCTACCAATCTGCTTTAGGGCTGTGGCCTGATAATCAACAGCTAGCGCATGATTATGCTGAAGCGTTATGGGCATCAGGGCGTGCCGATAAAGCACTTAAATTTTTGCAGGAAACTTTTCGGCGCATGCCAAATTTTACGCAAGCAATGAAATTAGCCTCAGAATGTGCTGCAAGTTTAGGCAAGAAAAGTGAACAATATCGTTACGACGCGCTTTATCTCGGTTATCATCTAGCACAGTGGCGACCCGCTGTTGAGCGTATGCAATGGGCACTTGATGCTGCAACAACATGGCAAGAGCGGGCAGAGCTACAAAGCCTTCAAAAAAAATTAAAGCAGCGCAGTAAGGAGTCTAAATCGTAAGAATAGTAAGAAGCACATTTGCCATTACTGGCCTTTACTGATCCTTACTGCCTTTATTTTTTGAAATTTCTTTGACGAATGAGGAAGATTCTTTCTGATGACATGGCTTGCAAAAGCGGTATTCGTTGGCGTGATAGGGGCAAGTGCAATCAGTGCTTTTTCGTACTGGCAATTTCAAGGCCCTATTTTACGTGAGGGGCAAAATGTCCTGGTTGATATTCCTGTAAGAGGTGGAGTACGCAATGTGGCGCTCGATTTGAGCCAGCAAAACGTTGCGTATGCATGGCAAACACGAATAGCAGGTTGGTGGTATGTGAATCATCATCATCTTACCCTTAAGGCCGGGCGCTATTTGCTAAATGGCCCTATGACCTGGGAGCAGCTTTTTCTCAAAATAAGTAGAGGGCAAGGCGAAACCATGAGCATTACCTTTATAGAGGGTAAGCGCTGGCGTGATTTCAGGGAACTCTTAAAGAAAAATGAGCACATTAGTGACCCCGAGTTTTTAAATCAATCTGAAGCGCATATTGCTAATACGCTGCGCCGCGGTAAAGCTGATTGGGTATGCCCGCCTAATATATTAGAAGGCTGCCTAATGCCTGATACCTATGCGTTATATTCAGGTATTTCAGTACATGAAGTGTTAAGCCGAGCGTATGTACGCTACGATTCAATCGTTCGTTCTATTTGGCGAACACGCGATGCCGATGTACCTTTACGCTCGCCTTATGAAATGGTTATTTTAGCTTCAATGGTCGAAAAAGAATCGGCGCATGATGAAGATAGAGGGCGAATTGCGCGCGTGTTTATGAATCGATTACGGCAAGGTATGCGTCTGCAAAGTGATCCTACCGTCATTTATGGAATTCAAAATTTTAATGGCAATTTAACGCGGGAACACTTAAGAGCCGATCACCCATTTAATACCTATACACGTTCAGGTTTGCCCTATACGCCGATTGCTGCTTCTGGCAGGGCTGCGCTTGAAGCGGTGGCGCATCCTACCTCGGGTCGATGGTATTATTTTGTTGCACATGCTGATCATAGCACTACTATTTTTTCAGAGACGCTGGCTCAGCATAATCGTGCGGTATGGCAACATCAAGTTGCACCAGCTCAAGCAGATCGGCGTGCACGGCGCGAGATATCAGAGGGGCAGCGTTGATATATATCATACCAAACGTTTGTTTTAGATTAATATAAAACGTATTTATTGTTATTTAAGCAATTTGTTAAGTGCATTTGAGAAGGTAACCAAAGCGTTTTTATAGTATAAAAAATACAGACGAGGATCAGTTAATTCTAACTCGATAAGATAAAGGATTCCGTTCCTTAAAATTGCATCAACTCGTGCATAGAGTGGACATATATGAAGTACTTCTAAAACATTTTTTGCTTGTTCAATTAATTCTTGTGAAGGAGAAAACATATTCCATATTCCCCCATACTGCGTATGAATACGAAAATCGGTAGAGGCCTTTTTTACAATAGCATGGCTAAATTGACCTTCAAAAAAAACAAAAGAGTATTCGCCTTCTGAAAATATTTCAGGGTAAAATTCTTGTACTAAAACATCTTGCTTATCGAGAAGAAGGTTATAACGGTCTTCATATTCCAGATATTCTTTTTTCCTAATTAAAAATGTATTTTGTCCCCCTAATGAAACTGCTGGTTTTATAACAATTTCATTTGAGTCAATTTTTTCAAATAAATGATTTAAAGGAATATGATGGTTTTTTTCTATTATAGATGTTTTCAAAATTGGTATATTTAGTTTACTAAGTTCTAGAAGATATTTTTTATGAAGATTCCATTTTACTAATTTCGGTGAATTATGAACTGGCAATCTTTCTTTTTCAAAGAAGTTTAAAAGTGAAATAAAATCATTTAAATGTAAGTGGTAATCCCAGCAAGAGCGAATAACAATAAGATCAAAGATATTCCAATCAATATTTGTATTATTCCAAATAACTGGCGTAATTTTTAACCCTTGTTCTGTTAGATATTTGATAGCTAGAGCGTCATCATCTGAAACACCATTATTTAATATGTTGAGATTAGAAGTTAAAAAAGCCACATGTTTCATTTGTTTTTGCCTTATTATAAAATCAGCATTCATTAGTTGTATTTTTTTATAAAGAATGAAATGAGATAAAAATATTGAAAATAAAAATATATATAATCGTTCTATAGCCATACCTCATTTTGCAACATCTGATCAAATGTTTGGCGCTTGCGGATTAACGTAAATTTTTCTGAATTTGTTAGCAATACTTCTGCACATTCAGGAAAAGAATTGTAATTTTTAGAAGCCATACTGGCACAGTAAGCCCCCGAACCTTCAATTACAATTGAATCTCCTATGGCAGTTTCACGTAATAATCGAGGCTTTAAGTTTTCAGGATTGCCAGGTTCAGGCGTTAGAATGTCGCCACTTTCACAACAATGACCAACGACTACGTAATCGAGTAATGCTTGAGTGGGCTGGCTTTCAGCGCTAATGCTGATAATAGGATGCTGCGCGCCATAAAATCCTGGTCTTAATATTTCTGTCATTCCTGCATCTAGCTTAATAAAACGATATCCATTTGTGCCTGTATCAACGATGTCGATCACTTTACAGAGCAAGGAACCTGCATTGGCAACTAAATAGGTGCCGGGTTCAACTTCAAGATGAAGTTTGCGGTTATGGTCGCTAGCAAAACGCTCAAATTCACTTAATATTTTCTGGCCAATCTCTTGCAAATCAGCCGAAGGTTCATGTTTCATACGGCCTACTTTATAACCGCCGCCTAGGCTAAGTGTGGTCACTTCAGGAAGTTTTGCAGCAATATTTAATGCAAGTTTGGCGCAATGCACCCATATTTCAGGGTCAGATCCTGAGCCAATATGTGTATGCAGTTGAGTAATGCGTAATTGATGAAGTTGTGCAAGCGCCTTGAGTTCATCAAGATGCTCATGCCATATTCCAAAACTTGAAGAAGGCCCGCCAACATTGGTACGGTTACTGCCGCCTGAGCCTAAACCAGGATTAATGCGTACAGAAATATCTCGCCCGGGAAAAATTTTTCCAAATACATCGCATTGATGTAATGAACAAGCATTAAACAATACACCTTTTTGAATGAGTGCTTCTAAATTATCAGGAAGCTGTTGGGCAGTTAGCTGAATATGCTGAGGAGGAAACCCTGTCTTGAGAGCCCGTTCGACTTCATAACCGCTGCTCGCATCAATATGTAATCCTAAGCCTGCAAATATTTGAAGGATAGCTGTGGTAGGGAGTGCCTTCATGGCATAGCGTGCAGTTAATCCATACGCATTGGGAAAAGCTAAGAGTTCTTTTGCGCGCTGTATCAGCGTTGCTTGATCATAAACATAAACCGGTGAGCCAAAAAACCGGTGTATTTCACGAACCTGTTCTTCATTCAAAAATCGAAGTTGCTCTACGGTGTTCATGGTTTACTATCCTAACGGCTAGGCGATTAAGAAGGCTAATGTACCTCAAGCCTAGTAGGCGGGCAATGTCTTGGCTAAGGCTATTAAGAGCAGGTACCAAGTGTGTTAAAGAAAATAGCCTTTCTAGAAAGTGGAATTTTTTGTGTATCAACAAACAGATATAACACATTATAGCCGCTCAAAACAGTAGTATAAAAAGTACTCAAGCTGCGATGAAATAATGATATAAAGGCGCAGGCATAAGAGATTTTAATATCTGATGTATGCCGTGAGTTTAGGGACGATGAACTACTAGGAAAAATTATAATGTTTTTACACGATAATATTGTAATAGAGTGGCTACAAAAGCATGCTATTCGACATCTATGTTTAGATAGCCGTGAGATTGAAGCAGGAGATGCTTATGTTGTTTTGGCAGGCTCTACGCATGATGCTACACGTTTTATTCCGCAAGCAATTGAGCGTGGTGCTACAGCGCTTTTGATCGAGTCTGATACAGAGTTTGTGCGTCAAGGAAATTCGGCTGCTATTCCTCATCTTATCGTTCCTCAGTTACGTCAGGTATTAAGCGCGCTGGCGGATGCATGGTATGGTCAACCTTCTAAAGCGCTTCGGGTGGTGGGTATTACAGGTACAAATGGCAAAACTTCTTCAGCGCAGTGGATTGCCAAAGGGCTTCAGCAATTAGGCCAAACCGCAGGTACAATTGGTACCTTAGGCTGTACAGGGTTAGCAACACCGCCTAAGCATGAATATACAACACCTGATGTGCTTTCTATGCATCGCTGGTTGCGTTTATTTAGCGATCATCATATTCAAACTGTCGCAATGGAAGTATCTTCCCATGCATTAGACCAGCATCGTGCTGATGATGTGCATTTTCATACGGCCTTATTTACCAATCTTAGCCGTGATCATCTTGATTACCATTCATCGCTAGAAACCTACGGAGAAGCTAAAGCGCGTTTGTTTACAGATCATCATGTTGCTCATGCAGTGATTAATATTGATGATGCCTGGGGCAAAGAATTGGCTCAACGTTGGAAAAAAACGCATCCTCAGTCGCCATTGCTTACGTTAAGTTTGGAGCAGCCAGCTGATTTATACGCTAAAGTGTATGATTCACCTGCGGGTCTTGAGCTAGCGCTGACCACTGCTTATGGGACAGATACCGTATTGTTGCCGTATTTGAACGGGCGCTTTAATGCCTCGAATGTGCTAGGTGTTATCGGTGTATGGTTACATTTGGGAATAAGTTGGAGTCAAATTTTATCAGTATTGCCTACTATTGAACCAGTTCCAGGGCGCATGAACAAATTTGGCGGCAAGCATGGAGCGCCAACGGTCATTGTGGATTACGCGCATACACCAGATGCGTTAGAAAAGGTACTTTTGGCATTGCACCCATTGCGTGATAACACGAAAGGTAAGCTATGGTGTGTGTTTGGCGCAGGTGGAGATCGTGATCCAGGAAAACGCCCTTTGATGGGAAGCATTGCTGCTCAGTTCGCAGATAAAGTAGTCATTACAAGTGATAACCCGCGCACTGAGGAGCCACATCTGATTGCTCAAGGTGTTTACGAAGGCGTTCCATTAACATCACGTTCGTATGTGCAAATTGATGTTGATCGTCGTCATGCTATTGCCCATACCTTAAATGCTGCTGCATCTGAAGATATTATATTGATTGCTGGAAAAGGGCACGAACCTTATCAGGAAGTTCATGGGGTCAGAACTCCTTTTTCTGATGCTGAAGAAGTTCAAAAATGGCTGAGCGCTCAACAGCCAGTGATAGGCTTTTAGTTGATTAATAATTGATGAATTAATGTCTTAGTTAGGTCAACTGCCGCGAGGTAGATGACCTAATTTAATATATAGCTATCATAGTCTGCTATGCCTTTTAAAAATGCCATCACAATACCTTTTAATGTGTGATGGTTTGTGTTGAATTGCCACCAGCCCTTGAAGGGCGGGTAGGAATAGCAGGCACAATAGGCGTTGGAGCTTGTCGATTATAGGGTGAACCTCCCATAGCGATGTTTGAAGGCACAGAAGGCACATTGTTGGGTTGTGAATGAACGACCATAGGAGGAGGCTCTTTCCTGACGGGCAGCTCAACAGAAATAATGCCTTTGGTTGATTCGTTATACATGGCTGAAGACAATTGGAATGTAAAAAGAAGTTTCTCCCCCTCTTTTATTTGACGTTTCAAACCTATAAGCAGCATACGCTTTTTTCCAGGTTCCATCACAAACGGCACACCGCGTTCAAGCGATACTGGATATTTAAAATTTTTAATTTTTGGAACTAAACGAACATCTTTTTCTGTATTTTCTTGAATAAGAATTTGCTCTATATCAGGGCAATAAATACCGTCAATACGCGCATGTACTGGCGTTAAAAGAGACATATAAGCAGCTGTTACCCGTTGCTGAGGAGAGGTAAGCGGTTGAATCCACGCCCGTACAAATTTTAAGGTAGGATCAATACTAGGATCAATGCGTGTTAGGTAATTACGACCCTCTGCATTTTTAACTTTTTGGTTGAAAGCTGGATCAAGTGCTTTATAGGCATCCTGAGCGAAAAGAGGGGAAGACAATAATAGAAAAATCATTCCTATCGCATTAAAAACCTTTTTACCTATCACCATTATTGTTTCTCCTAAAGGGTTGGATTTGAAGCAGTACAGAGTATAGCGATGCTTCAAAAGCACAACGGCAGCTTTTTTAGGATGCTATCTTTTCCAAACAGGATCAAGGTCTTCTAAAAAGGTCTACGCTAATCGAGGGTTTTTAGCTGCATACGCTTGAACACCTTCGGTAATCGCCAGCGCGATTTTATGTTGGTGTTGTTCATCACGTAATTTTTGCTCTTCTTCAAGATTAGAAATGAATGCCGTCTCTACAAGAATGGACGGAATATCAGGAGCTTTCAAGACCGCAAAGCCAGCTTGTTCCACTCGTGAGGTATGAAGTGTGTTAATTTCGCCCATTTCTTTCAAAACGGCCTGCGCTAACTTAAGGCTATCGTTGATGGTGGCAGTCTGCGACATATCAAGTAATAAGCGGGCTACAGTCGCATCTTGAAGGCTTGAGGGGCGTAATCCGCCAATTAAATCTGCTTCATTTTCTTTTTGAGCAAGAAATCTTGCCGCGGCACTAGAAGCGCCATGCTCAGAAAGAATAAAAATAGAAGATCCTTTTACATTGGGTTTAATAAATGCATCCGCATGAATAGAAATAAATAAATCAGCTTTTGCGCGTCGAGCTTTTTGTACACGCTGTTGCAGTGGCACAAAATAATCAGCATCACGCGTCATAATCGTGCGGATATTAGGATGGTTCTCAAGGGCTGATCTGAGCTTCAAGCCAACGGCTAAGGTAATATTTTTTTCATAGGTTTGTTGTTGACCAATCGCACCAGGATCTTCGCCGCCATGACCGGGGTCAATCGCAATCATCATTTTTCCGCTACTCTTTTTTAAGCCAAGTGACGGGGATTCATGATCAGAGCCGCTATTAAGTTTAGCAAGAGAGGGTGATTTACCGATTTTTTCAGGTTTTTTTATTCCTCCCTTGCTATCTTCAAGGTTTTCTTTAGGAATTAACGAAAGTAGATCGCCTTGGTAGGCATCAGGGTCTTCTTTAGCGCCGCTTTTTGAGGAGGTAGCATTGGATGTGGTTGCAGAAGTGGATGTGTGAGGCGCTCTATCGGCTATTTTATCAGTTAGTTGCGGTGTAGATTTGGCTGCATCCACATTGTTACGTAACGCTTCTTGTTCTACCACGCTTAAAAGAGGGTCATAAGGAACTAATGGGTAAAGATCAATTACTAAACGATAGCGGTAATCTGCAATAGGTTTTAATGTAAACACTTGAGGTTGAATCGCCTCACTAAGATCAAGCACCATTCTTAAGTTACCTGCCTCAGGCGTTCCAAAACGAATACTTTTTAAATAGCGGTCGTGGCCTTTGCTAACACGTTGGGCAAGCTTTTGCAGCTCAGGGCTCATTGTGAAGTTATCAAGATCAATGACCAGGCGATCAGGGTTTTTTAGCAAGCGCAGGCGATGGCGTATGCCTTCATTGGTTTCGAGCGTAAGGCGTGTATATTCATTCGATGGCCATAAACGGGCTGCTGCAAGCCGCACGCCAGCGGCCCATACTGCGGAATGTGGAAGCAATGCTAAAATAGCAGGCGCACTTAGCCATTGCAAGAAGCGGCGTCGTTCTATACGAAGATGACCTGCACGCGGCGCAGTACCCTGAATTAGTTCAGCGGCGCTATGATAGTCTTCATCGATGTGTTCAATTGTGCTCGTAGAGTATTCACACATAGCTCACCCAAAGTGGTCAAAGAAGAGATCGCAGCTTGACGACCTGAATCGTGATAGTCTAACTGAAGCTTTAGATCTATGGGGGGGAGAAGTTCGGCAACTTTTTCAGGCCATTCAATAAAGATAACGGCTTGAGAATCAAAATAGCTATCAAAGCCATACGCTTCCCAATCTTCTATATCCCTAAAGCGATAAAAATCAAAATGATGAACGGTGAGGTGCGGTAATGAATAACTTTCAACCCAACTATAGCTCGGGCTTTTAATGGTGCCTGTTATACCTAAAGCGCGTAATGCCGCGCGGGTTAATGTTGTTTTTCCTGCACCTAAAGTTCCATACAAAGCAATTGTTAAGCCAGGGGAAAGCGAAGCCGCCAGCGCCTGCCCTAAATGATTTGTATCAACTTCATCAGAAAGAAAATAGTGAGCGTTTTGCATGAAAAGAGAGCCATATGGGGTCAGAACAGATTTTAGCGAATTTGCGGCAAACCGCACAGTCACTAGGATTTAGCAGCCTAGGCGTTAGCGATATTGATCTCAGCCAAGCCGAACCTTATTTAATTGAATGGTTATCCAAAGGTTTTCATGGCGAAATGGGGTATATGGCTAAGCATGGTGTTAAGCGCAGCCGACCTGCTGAACTTGTGCCAGGAACAGTAAGTATTATCACAGTTACCTTTCCGTATTTAAAAGTGAGTCGGGAAGAAAGCTGGAAAACCATCCAACAACCTGATTCTGCCTATATTGCACGCTATGCACTGGGTAATGATTACCACGATGTTATTCGTGAGCGGCTCCATACATTAGCAAATGCTATCAAAGCAGAGCTAGGCACATTAGGTTACCGTGTTTTTGTTGATAGTGCACCAATACTAGAAGTAGAGGTTGCACAAAAAGCGGGTTTGGGCTGGCGAGGCAAACATACATTATTGCTTTCTCGCCAACAAGGCTCGTTTTTCTTTCTGGGTGAGATTTTTACCGATTATTCGTTTACCCCCACCGAACCTACCTCTTCACATTGCGGTTCATGCTCACGATGCATTGCTATATGTCCTACACAAGCGATTATTGAACCCTACAAGCTTGATGCGCGGCGATGTATTGCTTATTTAACCATAGAGCTTAAAGGCGTGATTCCTGAAGAGTTTAGATCAATGATCGGCAACCGAATTTATGGTTGCGATGATTGTCAGCTAGTATGCCCTTGGAATAAATATGCAACACTTTCGCAAGAAATTCGCTTTGAGAGCCAAGCTCAACTTGAGCAACTATCATTATTAGATTTATGGAGTTGGTCTGAAGTAGAGTTTAAAGAAAAGCTAAAAGGGTCACCTATTTTACGTATTGGTTATGCCTGCTGGCGCAGAAATATTGCGGTTGGGTTAGGGAATGCAACGCCTTCAAAAACTATATTAAATGCGTTGATTGAAACGTACCCTGAAGACTGTGATTTAGTTCGCGCACATAGTAGTTGGGCGATTGAAAAACAATTAAATGGTCTTGAAGTATGTTAAAACAGCAGCTCAATGCTTGCTGGTAAATGAAAAGCGAGCAAACGTAACCTAACACATCTATTTTAATAAACGTAGAGCTTTTATGACTTCAGTTACATTTTGTTTACATCCACGTTGGATTATTCCTGTTGAGCCCGCAGAAACGGTGTTAGAAAATACTGCATTGGTGGTGAAGGAGGGTGCTATACACGAACTTCTTCCTTCTGATGAAGCACGCCAGAAATATGCAATGTTTGAACATATTACGTTACCAACTCATGTGCTTTTTCCTGGTTTTGTGAATACGCATGGTCATTCTGCAATGGCTCTATTACGAGGTATTGCAGATGATTTAGCGTTAATGGAATGGTTAAATGAGCATATTTGGCCTGCAGAAAAAAAACATGTGAGTGATGATTTTGTATTCGATGGCAGCTTATTGGCCATGAGTGAAATGCTGCGAGGTGGAACCACAACCATTAATGATATGTATTTTCATCATGAAGCAGTTGCACGGGCTGGTTTAGCGGCGCATATGCGTACTGTGGTAGGTTGTTCTATTTTGGAGTTTCCTACCCCTTATGCCGCAAATGCACAAGAATATATTAGTAAAGCCATTCATGCCCACGAGCAATTTAAAGGTGAAGCACTCATACGCTTTACGTTAGCGCCTCATGCACCATATACCGTATCGGATGAAACATTTCAAAGAGTTACGCAATTAGCAGAAGAGTTAGATTGTGGAATTCATTGCCATCTACATGAAACATTGCACGAGGTAGAAGAAAGTGTTCAGCAATATGGGGTTCGCCCTCTTGAGCGGTTGCAAAAGCTTGGTTTTTTATCTGAGCGTTTAATTGCTGCACATGGAGTGCATTTAAATGAACATGAAATAGAGGTATTGGCGCGCCATCGTGTTTCTGTGGCGCATAACCCTACCTCTAATCTTAAGTTAGCCTCAGGCATTGCCCCGATTACAGCGTTGAGAGCGATGAATGTAAACGTGGGTATCGGTACCGATAGCGCTGCAAGTAATAATAAATTAGATATGTTGGCTGAAGCGCGATTAAGTGCGCTGTTAGCTAAGGTTCAAGCCAATCAGCCTAAGGCGATTCCTGCAATGGAAGCGTTGGAGATGGCAACCCTGGGGGGCGCGAAGGCCTTAAAGTTAGACCATCTGATTGGAAGCCTTAAAGCAGGTAAGCGTGCTGATTTAGTTGCCATTGATTTTTCAGAACTCACTACACAGCCTTGTTTTGATCCGATTTCTCAGCTTATTTATGCTGCAGATCGTAGCCAAATTACGCATGTATGGGTAGATGGTAAAGCCGTGGTAGATCAGAAAAATGTGATATCGATTGATCAACACGAAGTACGTGCAAAGACGGCGTGGTGGCATCAAAAAATAATCGCAAACTAATATTCTTAGAAGTTACGCAGTTAATCTTATATCAGGCGCATAGCAACGCAGACAGTACAACGTAGCCCACATGTCGAGAGAGCCAGCTGCGTAACTTCTAAAATTTTGAGAAAAAATCTTGACCGATCTTATAATCACATTCATATCTTGTTTAATATAAGTGTTTGTAAGTAAATTTGATTTGGCGGAAAGATACATGCAAAAATTTTTAAAAAATAATGTTGTTTTAGTGCTTGGTATCAGTTTGCCTTTGTTATTAGTCATTATTTTTTTGTTGGCGACCACGCTGCCTAAGTTTTTTGTAGCTGACCCTACCTATGATTTTATTTTTTCTGATGGAAAATATGGCAGCGCTGAGTTCACGGTAGTGAATCATAAATTGCATATGCGGGTAGCGTCTTCACGCTCAACGCCAGAATTTTCAATACCGCATCTTTACCGTTATCGCGCAGCAACAGGCACCGTGCAAGAAGTTACGTTTGTGCCGCCTGATTTATCAAAACAAAAATTCTTACCTTCATCCTATGATAATCATATCAATACTAATGTAGTGGTTCCACTTGACCCAACTAAACTGCCGTCTGACGAGCAAATAGATAAAACCTCTAACGCTATTACAAGAATAAACCAAACGCGTGTGGAGCCACCTCAATTGATTCTGATTGCAGAGTTAGCTGATAGTACAATCAGTAAGGATGACGTTGCACCTGATGGATATCGGTTTCAAAGAGGAGGGTATGGTTATGAAGGAAGCGGTGGTTTATTGATCCATCATGGCTCCTACAGGGAGCGCGAGTCAGTGCTTATCAAACAAGGAAAAGTGGTTCCGGTAAGCTATAACAGCGCTAGCGAGGCGTCTAATCACACGCCAACGTTTATTGGATGGATTACTCCATGATATCAAAAGAAGAAGCAACGGCTCAGATCGTTACCTTGGCTCGTACCCATAGCATCACGCTTGAAGAACTCGCGTCAGCGCTAGGGCGGCAAGAAATTGATGCTAATAAAAAAGATGCGTTTACATTAACGCAAGTGTTCTCCTATTTAGGGGGGATTTTTATATTAGCAGGGTTAAGTACTTATATTGGGCTTGCCTGGAGTCATTTAAATACAGCTGCACGTATTGTGGTTACGCTAGGGCCAGGAATCGTATGTCTTATCTTAGCGATCGTATCTGCCATGCAGCAACGACGCGAGAAGAATGTTACGGTTTTAGTGGTGTTGTCTGCCATCTTTCAAACGATTGGGCTTTTTACCACAGCACATGAGTTTTCTACCGGCGGCGGCGATGTTAGGGTTGCCATGCTGGCTATTTTTGGAATACTAGGCTTTCAATATGGGCTGCTTTTTTTCAAGTACACGAGAACGTCACTTTTATTTTTCGCGATTTATTTCGGACTCGCAGCTTTTGTTAATCTATGTGATTTAGTCCATATTCCTCGACGATTAACCGAAGTTATTTTTGGCGCTAGCGTACTGGCGCTAAGTTATGGCATACAACGAACACCTTACAATAGCATTTGCGGGTTCGGCTATTTTGTAGGAAGTATTACACTGTTATGGACAGCGTTTGATTTACTCAAAAATACGCCTTTTGAAATACTATATTTGGGGATTGCCTGTTTCATGCTCTATGTGAGTACCATTGTTCGCAGCCGATCAATTCTTATTACCAGCACCATCGTTATATTTTCTTATATTAGTTATTTTACGAGTCAGCATTTTGTTGATTCGATGGGTTGGCCAATCTGCTTGATCTTATTAGGATGCGTCTTTTTTGGAATCAGCAATTTTGCGCTTAAACTGAATAAGCATTTTAAGAGCGCTGATATAGCAGATTATTAAAGCAGCTTATTAAAATTAGAGGTTTACAGATTGAAAAGATAAGCCCTTTGTGTGTGTTGGCAATTTGCTGCATCCAAGTCATCACTGTCTATTGCACATAATACCCAATGAAAATATTTATGAGTACTGATCAGAATCAAATAATTTACGATGTCATTATTTCTGGCGCTGGCCCGGTAGGGCTTTTCTTGGCCTGTGAGCTGGCCTTAGCCAAATGTTCCGTGCTGATATTAGAAAAGGCAGAAACCTCGCACTCGCCCTTAAAGCAATTTCCTTTCGGAATACGCGGGCTTTCAGCGCCTACGATTGAAGCGCTTTACCGGCGTGGTTTATTAAACGAGCTTGAGGTACATAAACGCCTTAAAAACCCGCATGCTGCCTCAACTTCTGGGCAAGGGTTACAGACTCCAGCCCAGCGCCAAGGAGGGCATTTTGCTGGCATTCCATTTAGCTTCAGCAATATTGATACTTCGCAATGGCACTATCGCTTGCCAAGTTCTACCGACACGCATCTGTTGTCTGAAATGCAGGAAATTGAAACGGTGCTGACCCGTCGCGCAGAAGCGTTAGGCGTAAAAATTAACCGCGGATTTGCTACTACCGGTTTTCATCAAACCGAAGATGCGGTAACTATTCAGGCAGGTGATCAATTTTTTCAAAGTAAATGGCTGGTAGGGTGCGATGGAAGCCGAAGCGTAGTTCGTAAGGCAGGCGGTTTTGAATTTGCAGGTACAGAGCCAGAATTTACTGGCTACTCTGTTCAGATTGATATTGCTGATCAGGAAAAACTTAAGCCAGGCCGAAACTTGACCTCTACGGGCATGTACTTTCAATCGCAGCCAGGTTACTTGGTAATGCTGGAATTTGATGGCGGGGCAGCTCATCATCATGCAAAGCCAGCAACGCTTGAACATATTCAGCAGGTGCTGCGCCGTATCTCCAACACCGATGTTACGATCAGCGCCTTGCATATCGTAACGACGTGGACAGACCGAGCGCGGCAAGTTACAACTTACCGTAACGGACGGGTGTTTTTAGCTGGCGATGCCGCGCATATTCATGCGCCATTGGGAGGCCAAGGTCTAAACCTTGGGCTAGGCGATGCTATGAACTTAGGCTGGAAGCTCGCTGCAACTATCCACCAGAACGCTCCAGAAGGCTTGTTGGATAGTTATACGACTGAACGGCACCCAGTGGGGGCGCAAGTGTTGGATTGGTCACGCGCTCAGGTTACAATCATGAAGCCAGACCCGCATGCCCGTGCGCTAAATGCAATAATGCGCGACCTTATAGAAACGCGCGATGGTGCTACGTATATTGCAGGAAGGGTGTGGGGTGTTTGCACGCATTACAACTTAGGTGGCGACCACCCTTTAGTAGGCCATAGTGTTCCCAACATTGAGTTAGAAGACAGCAACAAAATTGGCGAGCGAATGTACGATGGGCAAGGGATATTGCTTGATTTTGATAAGAATGCTTTACTAAAATCGTTGGCAAGTGAATACGGCAACCAAATAAAGTATGTTTCTGGCCCTACTTCTGGCCCAGCCAAAGAACAATTAGGCTTGAGCGCTTTACTGATACGCCCTGATGGATTCATTGCTTGGGCTTCTAGCAGCGAACCGAATGAACAATCTTTCAGACAAGCCGCTGCGAACTGGTTTACTTAGGTTTGCTTAATATAGTGCTAATTTCATCACTAACTTCACTTATTTGATGACCAAGAATTGCTGAGCAGCTGTTTAAGTGTTAGTCTAAATTTTCAGCCCTCACATAGATTTCTTATTTATGTACCCACATCTTGAACACTATAGTGATCACCTTAGCCAGCTGCGCAATGCTGCGTTAGAGGCCGTTAACCCAGCAACTGCTGTTAAACGTGCGATCTCTCCAAGCGATGTTGAGAGCGCAGAGCGAATTTTTGTTGTAGGCGCGGGTAAAGCAGGTGTTGCAATGACGCATGCTTTGGCTGAGCTGCTTGGCTCTCGTCTGACAGCTGGAGTCATCAGCGTTCCCACGTTGCCGCCCTATTCGTTAGAAAACATTAGGTTTATTGAAGGAGGGCACCCAACTCCAACAGAAGGAAGTTTGGCAGCAGGGCAGGCAGTGGTCAATGTGTTAAGCGATCTTCATTCTAACGATCTCGTCATTGCTCTCATTTCTGGCGGAGGTTCCGCTTTACTTGAGTATCCGCGCCCAGGGTTAAGCCTGGAGGATTTGCATGGTATGACTCAGATGCTTTTAGGGTGTGGGGCAAATATTCGTGAGATAAACCAGTTGCGTATTTGCCTTTCTCAGCTCAAGGGCGGTGGCTTACTACGCTTGGCATACCCTGCATCGGTGTTGGCGTTCATTCTTTCTGATGTGGTTGGAAATGATTTGGGCATTATTGCTTCTGGTCTGACGGTGCCTGCTCCTTTTTCTAGAAAAACAATCGACTCAATTTTGTATAAATACGCGCTGCACAAACAGTTGCCGTTACACGTGCTTCATTATTTAGAGCAACCGGCAGATGCAGCCGAAGCCTCTCTTCCTATTGCCCCCATACAAAACAGGCTAATTGCATCTAACCGATTAGCTGGCGAGGCTGCTTGCAAAAAAGCCCGCGAACTAGGTTTTCAAACAAATTTTTTGGGTGACCATTGGCAAGGCGAAGCGCGAGTGGTGGGCAAGAGTTTTGCCAATATGCTGATCGAACAGAAGAGCCAGGGACCCCAGTGCTTTATAGTAGGCGGCGAGACTACCGTTACGGTAAAAGGGCAGGGTAAAGGCGGGCGCAATCAAGAGCTTGCGTTAGCCGCAGCCATAGAATTAGCTGGCCATTCTAATATTGTAGTCAGTACGTTTGCTACCGATGGCGTTGATGGGCCTACCGATGCAGCAGGGGCTATTGCTACAGGCAACACCTTAGAACGTGCTATGCAACATGGGTTAAATGCTGAGCACCATTTGCATGTAAATAATGCGTATCCATTTTTTAATATATTAAATGATTTGATTACCACAGGGCCAACCGGCACGAATGTAAATGATCTTTTGTTTGGGCTGATTTATTAGGTTATTTTTGCCTAACTTCTCGAAAATGCAACCTATTCGTAGAGATACGTCCTTACTTGAACCCGAGAAAAAAATTTATCTGTTAATCCAGTATTGAGCCACTAAGCAGCAGCTATTAATCAATACATTGAAGGCAAATATAAAAATAGCGAACATTTGGTGAATGAATTAAACGTTGAAGCGCCATATAACGCATCATCAGCTTCAAATAGTGTAAATCGTACCGAATAAGGATCTAGCGATAGCTAATCGATAGGCTCCTCCATCATAGCATTTGCAAACTTTCGCATCAGCCGAACCAGATTATCTACGTCATCGATAGACCAGGATTGGAAAATCGCTTGCCCCATTCTATCTCGGGCTTCGTCTAGTGCATTGGTCATCGCCTTACCTTTATGAGTGACAATCGCTTTACGCATGCGTCGGTCATCCCCCATTTGTCTCTCTACCAACCCAAGGCTTTCCAATTTTGCAACTTGTCGACTTACTGTAGTGTGATCGCGCCCAGCACGATCAGCCAGTTCTACTATTCCGATTGGGCCAAAGCGTTCAATGCCTACTAATAAGGGAAATAACGCACGATCTAATGGAATTGCAGCTTCTTTAATCAGCATCTCATCGCGCTTCGGCCGATTCATTACACTGATAATATCAAGTAACACCCCATGCAATTCCTTTACTTGCATGCTGATATGTGTATTTTGCACGATTTTTGTTGACACCATATTTTCTTTCTGTAATAGTATGTGCATATTACACATATTTGGTATGTTTATGAAAAATTTTGAAACTGAAGTTCTGATTTGTGGAGCAGGAGCAGCAGGTCTTACGCTAGCGATCGATCTGGCTCGACGTGGTATTTCCTTTCGCTTGATCGATAAAATGGATAGCCCGTTTATAGGTTCACGGGGTAAAGGCATTCAACCGCGCAGCCAAGAGATTTTCGAAGACTTGGGAATTCTCAACCGTCTTGTAGCAGTAGGCGGTATCTATCCGCCGAAACGCCAATACCGAAATGATGGTAGCTATGCTGAGCCGACCATGATAGAAAACCCAAATTCAACACCTGCAGAACCTTATCATATCCCGCTACTTGTACCGCAATTTTTGACTGAAGCCGTGATGCGCGAGCGACTTGCCGAATTGGGTTATCAACCACAATTTAGTTGCGAATTGCGCGGTTTCGAACAAGACAACGAGGGTGTGGCGGTAAGGATCGCACATAAAGCAGATGAGGAAATATTGCGTGTTCGCTATCTTATTGGTACAGATGGTGGTCATAGTTTCGTAAGGCAAGCACTCAAGATAGAGTTTCCTGGCAAAACGCTAAGTGTACGTTCAGTTGTTGCTGATGTGACATTACGCGGGCTTGAGCGAGATGCATGGCATTGCTTCAATGAAGGCACTATGGAAAAGCTGATCCATCTATGCCCGTTAGCAGGAACTCCCTTGTTTCAATTACAAGCGCCTGTTCCACTTGAAGGCGATGTTGATTTATCCGCCGATGGGTTAACCAATATGTTGAGCGAGCGAACCGGGCGTAATGATATCATAGTGGACACGGTCTCTTGGGCTTCCTCCTATCACATGAACGCACGCCTGGCTGAGCGCTACCGTATTGATCGTGTATTTCTTGCCGGTGATGCTGCACATATTCATCCTCCAACTGGCGGGCAAGGGCTCAATACCAGCATACAAGATGCTTATAATCTGGGCTGGAAACTAGGGGCTGTACTAAGAGGTGCGCCTGAATCTCTTCTAGATACCTATGAAGAAGAGCGCCGTCCGATTGCGGAGGGCGTGCTTGCTCTTTCGACAAAGCTGCTCGAAGAGGCAAAGCGCGGCGAAATGCGGCGGGGACGTGAAGTGCATCAACTTGATTTAGGATATCCAATGTCATCGCTTGTGTTAGACATACCTAAACGTAGCAGCGGTTTGCTGCCAGGGGATCGTGCTCCTGATGCCATCATTAGCGGTGCAGCAGGCTTGCCGACCAGATTATTTGAACTGTTTAAAGGATCGCACTGGACCCTGATCGGCTACGAGGTTGATCGAGCTGACACTGTCGCATCACGCCAAAATCTTCACATTCATACAACCGGTTTACGCGGTGATATTATCGATGATAGAGACTATGTTCGTGATGCTTATGGTATTGAGCCTGGTGATTGGGTGCTTGTTCGACCAGATGGCTACATTGGTGCAATCATCTCAAGCGGTAAAAATATAGAGTTGGAAGCCTACATGGAAAAAGTAGGCCTGACTCTTTAAAAGAAGAATAAAAACAGGGTTGTGTCGCAAAATTTTAAAAGAAGAGAAATCGAAGACGATTTTAAGTTTTTCTTAAGGAGTAATGCGGCATGATTTCATTTAATGAGCTTCCCTCAGTTTTTCGTCTTCCAAAGGGTAAGATTTATGCTACCTGTTTTTCGAGATGTAAGTAATATCTGAAGTCCATACTTCTATGATAATGCCCTGGCTGAAACCATTAATCGCTTATACAAGACTGAGCTTATTTATCGTCGGGGATCATGGCGTAATTTGCAAGCGGTTGAGATGGCTACTCTGGAATGGGTAGACTGGTTTAACCATCCCAGGTTATTGGATTCTATTGGTAATATTCCACCTGCTGAACTTGAAAAGACGTATTATCAACAATTCATGGAACATGCTATATCGGCATGATCCAAACTTCTGAGTCTCCGGAAAACCCGGGGCGGTTCAGTCTTTGAGCTTGACAGTAAGCCGCCAATCAACTAGACAGATCGAAGAGGAATTATGCAGAAGCCTGACTACGCAATCAGATCGATGACTCGGCAAGAAATAGATATCGCCATCGACTGGGCTGCAGCAGAAGGATGGAACCCGGGATTGTACGATGCGAATTGCTTCTACGGTGCTGATCCAAATGGTTTCCTTATCGGGTTACTTGAGGATGAGCCTATTGCGGCGATTTCAGCTGTTAAATATGGTGACTCCTTTGGCTTCCTTGGTTTTTACATTGTCAAGCCGGAGTATCGTGACAAGGGCTATGGAATTCAGATATGGAATGCTGGTCTTGCATACCTTAGAGGTCGTACTATCGGTCTTGATGGTGTAGTAGATCAGCAGAGCAACTACCAGAACTCAGGGTTTAGATTGGCCTATAGAAATATCCGATATCAGGGGATTGGCGGCGGGTATTTTTCAATGGACTCAGACATTATGCAGTTATCCAATCCGCTCCTTTTTGATGAGATATACGCCTATGACAAACTGTTTTTCCCCGATAATCGCATGCAATTTCTAAAGTGTTGGATAAACCAACCCGAGAGTACAGCACTAGGTATTCGACAAAACGGTATGCTGGCAGGTTATGGAGTTCTGCGTATTGGTCGCTCTGGATATAAGATAGGCCCATTATTTGCGAATACCCCTGAGCTTGCAGAACAACTGTTCTTAGCTTTGAAGGCACATGCTCCAGAAGGTGCCCCAATTTTTCTGGATACACCAGAAGTCAATTCAGCAGCAATCGATTTAGCGAAGCGGCACAATATGATCGTCGCATTCGAGACAGCCCGCATGTACAGAGGAGAAAGCCCTGACTTACCTGTAAATCGACTATTCGGTGTAACGACGTTTGAACTTGGATAATCAGATGGGCGACCTATGGCTTTGGCCCGATTACTTCGCTAGTGTTTTATCATGCCAAGATGAGGTAATTTTTTCCGCACTGCGATGAGCTTCATTGTTATCCAGAATCTGGTTCTGCCGAAGAATCCCCAATAATCTCGTTTTTTATATAAAGATCCTAGAAAAACTCTTTCCAATTAATATCTTGAGTAGCGTTGATCTGATAATCGCAATCGTTGTTAGGGGTCGTATCGTGAGGCCAATAGATAACGGTCGCTCCTGCCTGTTTTGCCGATGCAAGACCACGCAGGGAGTCTTCAACGGCAAGGCAAAGCGCAATAGAAACATTCAAGACTTCTGCGGCTCGCAAATATGGAGCCGGATCGGGTTTCGGCTCAGCAAAATCTTCATGGCAAATACGCGTTTTTATGATGTCACTGATACTCAAACTACATATAGCATCGAGCTTAGTGCTCGATGCTAGTATTGATTCCTAAAACTTAAAAATCAATACTAAACTTAAGGTTGACTAAGCAGTTTTCTTACGGCGTGTAGCAGACGCTACTAAGCCGAGACCTGCTAACATCATTGCCCAGGTTTCTGGTTCTGGCGCTGCGGACACATTAGCTAAAATTGAGCCAGTATTGTCACCATTATTGCTATCCCAGTAATACAAACTCAGTGTTCCAGCAACGGGTGCATTTCCAATAAAATTAGTTCCTAAAGTAATATATTGCCCACCGATTTTACCGACTAAAGCACCGTAAGGAGCAGAATGACCATCTTGAGTCCATGAGCCAAAATCAGCACCGATTTGGGTGCCAGGAGCAAAGCCTGAATCATCTTGAGCAGTTGCATTGCGATTAGCTACCAATCCATTGGCATCTGAAAAGCGAGGTAAATTACCTGCACTCCATAAGTCATCGGTGCTTGCTGTTACGGTGAAGCTTTGTCCGGCTGTGAGGCTAATCGTTGCTAAGCCTGTTCCGCCAGAGCTACTGTTGTCTTGAGCAAAAACTTGATAAACAGTAGCCTGAGCTGAACCTGCAGCCAATGTTATTAAACCTGCGATCCATAATTTTTTTATCATAAAAACTCCTTATTTGAAAAATAGCCTTCGGGTTTTGAAACAGTAAAATATGTTCTGCGTATTAAAGAAAATCTCATGAAATATTGGGTTTGAGATTTTCCTTGTTGTTCTTTTTGCAAAGATTTTCAAAAAGCGTAATTCATGCTACTTGTTTTTTATTATATTGACCAGAGAGCCGGTACTTTTAAAACTTAATAGGTGATGTATAGCCAAGAGTCAAGTGCTGCTTTTTCCGATTATAAACCATTAATATACTCAAAGGTTGCTGCTTTTACTTCCATATGAGTAGCCTATTGAATACAGAAGTAAGTTGAAAAAATACAGGCCAACATTCAATAGAGTAAATTATTAACAGATTGAATATTAGGTAAAAATTAATTGATTGAAGTCATTTTTAATAATTAGATAAAGAAAATGTCGCATATCTATAAATTTAGAATGATCGCTAGAATCTTCCAAATAATGATCGCAAGTAAATAGAAATTGAGCAAAAACATAACTTCTAAAAGTATCTATAAGAAGTTCTCTTTCATTGTTTAAGGGCAGTCGTCCTGTTTCACCAAAACCTTGACGCAAATAAGAAAGTGCATCTGCAATTTGTAACGCATCATAGACCCCATCCAACTCTCCACCGTTAGGGTCATATGTATAGCAGCACATAGCTATTGCACTGACCCAGTCTACTCCATACCATTCCCCTAACCGACACCAATCCCAATCTAGAAGTGCTGTAAATTTATCCTGATCAAATAAAGCATTACCAAGGTGAAGATCGAAGTGGCACATTTGAGGATTAGTTAAAGATAGTAGCTTTGGATTAAGGTTAAGAGAGGCTCCAAATTCACGTAATTGTCCTATGTAAGGAGAAATGAGTTTATTGCCTAGAAGGGAGGGGCTTTCTTTAAATAAGTTGATAATATTGTTTAGACGTTCAAGAGTTTCATTATTGAGTTCGGTAAGCGTTTTTTCAGATGATGTTTGTACAAAAGAGTATTGCGAAAGAACTTTCGATACTTCACCAATGCGTCGAAAAAAATCTGCTCGTCTTAACGTATTAAAATTAGAAAGATTATTAAAACTACCAATTTGTTTACCAGGCATATAGGAAAAAGCGACGTACTTTTCTGAAGATACAAGCCCTCCTGAATCATTTAAAAGTACCTGAGGAACAAAGGGAAATCCACTATTGTTTAAGAATTTTAGTAATTGAGTTTCAATCTGAATATGATTTAAACGTTCATTGCTATTAATCATTCCATGTTTTTGCTCGCCAGACACTCTTAAGACAAAAGACTCTTTTTCTTCTTCAGGAAAAATAAGAAATACTTTATTAGTATTTGCGGAATGACTTTTAAAACAGGATATTTTTTCAATATTACAAAGAGCTGTGTAATTTTTTAATGCCTCCTGAACAGAAGCATCACTTATCATTGGCCCATTAAAATCAGGATTTGTCGATTCGTTTGATAAAAAATCATGTGTGCTAAAACTATTTTGCACAATTAATACCCTCTTAAGGTTTGCTGGAGCAAATTTACAAGAAAAGGAAAGTAACATTTTTAAGAAGTTGATGTCAGATAAAGTATACCTTTTGGGACATAAAATGGGTACTTCTATCTTATTAAAACTTCCAACCTTTTATGAGTCCATCGGCAAACCTTTTTTTGAACACTCCATGAAGGAGTACTGTAAGGATTCTTGCGTAAATGAGTATCAGTAATTACTGATATAAATAATGTGACATTAAAAGTGTAGTTCTAATTCTAAAAGAATTTTTCGGTTATTTTCGGTTACATAGATCGATAAGCTTGTTTAGCTTTGTATTTCTTATTTATTTAAAAATGTCCTGTTAATAAATCTTCATAAAATGCACCAAAAAATCGATTTGGATGAACTATTTGAATTTCTAAAACCCATAAATTTGTTACAGGACAGGAAGTAAAATCCCTCAAACTCCCTGCCTTGTAAATGGCATGTGGAAAATCACTTAAACGATGTCCTTTCATATCTGTATTTAATTTCCACCCCATTTTTTGAGCTTTTTCTTCAGCATATTGATAAAGTTCCTGACCGGACACATAGTTTAGTTTCCAATGTTCTTCAACAATATGAAACAACAAACGAGCATCCTCAATACAAGCAAGCATTTCTTTATCATTTCCTGTTACAAAACTGTCGCCTGCATCCCCTTCATGCCCATCCCATACAGCGCCAATATCAATAAAGTAAATATCATTTTCACCAAGAACGTGATTTCCTTCTGATGGCTCACGAAATGCTTTTATAGTATTTGTACCAAATCGAATTTTTGTAGGATGCCAGATTTTATCTATGCCACAATCTAAAAGAATTTTATCTGCTATTTTATGAGCCTCTAACTCTGTCATACCTATATAGATGTGTTGGCTGATTAATTTCAAAGCATTTTTAGTATTTTCACGAGCTTTAAACATTTTTTGAAGGCTAAAATTTTTTCCTACAGACTCTCGTTCAAGTTGATTATTATTCATAATTTATGCCTCCAAATTTTAAGGAAATAAATTTTAGATAATTACGCTGATTTTTTTGACATCTTATTTTTACTTAATTGGCGTTTATCTATCATTAAGAACATTTTTTTAACTATCATACCCGTATCTACAATCATAGGTGAGTTAACATTAGGTTGTGGTACGAGATAATTATGAAATGTAGGCCCTTCTGTAGGTATTCCTAATGCCCATATATTATCTAATATTAGTCCTTCTTTGTTAATAAGATTAAAATTTCTATTTATGTCAATACCGCCAGGATGAAATGATCCATTACAAAAAGGTCTCATGTATCCATCTCTAATCATTTGACCAAATAAAGAAGAAGTATTTTCTTGTAAAGATGGCATAGGAATTTGCCCTTTTATAACCTTATCAACTTTTAATGTTTTCCATTTTCCAATAACATAGGCAAAATCGTCTTTTTGATTAAATTCAAAAAATGTGCCTGGGCCCATATCTGCGATTAATATATTTTTATTAATTAGCGCAACCATTTGTTCTATTCTTTCTATGGGTGGGCATGATGCGATTCTATTTGTAACTGATAAAAAATTTGAACAAAGCCAACGATGAGACTCTTCATCCAACCCACCAAAACTAATAGCAGCCCTTAAAATTCTACGTAGATAAGGATAAGGTATGATATAACTTGCTGCTTTAATAGGGCTATCCACATTGCCTTTTTGTGCCTCAGTAATATCATTTTCTAAATAAGATATCAACCAGCTTTTAAATAATTCCTCTGAATGTAACATCTCATTAGGAATGGGTGAGACAATATTTTTCCATAAAAACTGATCGGATTCAGGTATCCACTCTTGTATAAGTTTAAGACGTTCTATTTCAGTTGAAGCAATATATTTATTGCAGAACTCTTCTGATTTAACATGACCATATTTATTTTTTAAATATACTTCATAGTAAACGTATTCTATTTCCATAATAAATAATGGTAATAGGTCTTTTTTGAAATCAATTTTACTTTTTAAACGTAAAAATTCTACTTTTTCTATGGTAAGAAATCGAAGATGATGTTTGTATCCAGCAATTTTTTTATTTATTCCCTTCGCTTGTAAAGGAAGCCCTGATCTTGAAAAAGCGATAATTTTTGGTTCTTTATTGGACGGTATATATTCTAATTTTCCATTAGAATTTCTGATAAATTTACCCCCTTTTCCTATTGTCAGTTCAGAAATAATATCAAATGCTGATAACCCCATTCCTTCTATTGCAACTGTATTTGCTGAAGTTATAGTATTAAGTTTTTCATCTATAGGGTATGGGTTATTGATAACTATATTACTATTTATTAAATCTTCTTTTCTATTTTCTTCATATCCATGACCTGTTGTAATGAATACATAATCAAATTCAAAGTTTTCAGTTTCTGTACTTAATGTCCATGTATTATCTTCTTTTTTAAGTTTTGCTTTGCTAATAGAAGAATTTACAAATCGTATATCTATATTAAATGGGGATTTACTTTTTAAATAATTATAAACCCATTGTAAGTAATGCGAAAATAATTTTCTAGGATAGTAACGGTTAGAGTTAATTTTATAATCATCAATTTTTATTATATTTCTAAATAATTTCTTAAAATGAGTATCTGTTTCTATTTTATTGTTTAGCCATTGATAAAAGGTAGGGCCTTCTAGTATAGGGCCAGCATTTTTGACACTTTCATCTGAAAAAAGTGTCATTTGAGTAGGTAACGTATTCAGTATTAAATGATCTTTTTGATTGGGGTAATGGCATCCATGTCCTGGTTTTTGAGGATCAAAGGCATAAATAATTATTTTATCAGCTTTATGTCTTTCGCTAGCTATTGCAATGAGCCGCTCTAAAACGATGAGTCCTCTTGTTCCTAAACCAATAATAGCTATATTTATAGACATTTTTAGACATCCTCAATTTTTTTATTTTGCATATTTGAATTACTATAAGAGAGGTTTAATCTTTAACCGCTCTTTTGCTTCAAAAATTTTTCCCAATATTTTTCATATGCTTGATGAAGTTAAGGAATGAAATATATGAGTTACCTTATTAGAATATATTGTTCATGGTAATATGTGAAATACTCATTTTGTATTTTTGTTATACCTAATAGGAATTACAATGGAATTTAGGCATATCAGATACTTTATTGCTGTTGCAGAAGAACTTCATTTTGGGAAGGCTGCAATCCGTTTAAATATATCTCAACCACCTTTGAGTAAACAGATTCAAGATCTGGAAAATAATCTAGGAATACACTTACTGGCACGTAATAAACATAAGGTTGCATTAACTGAAGCTGGTAAACTTTTTTTAGAGCAGGCATATATCATACTCAATGAAGTTCAGCAGGCAGAAAAGATTGCTCAGCAAGTTAGACTAGGTACAACAGGAATATTGAGAATTGGATTTACGGTATCTTTTTTATTTACAGAAATTATGCATTCATTAATAAAAAACTATCGTGCAATTTATCCTAATGTAAAAATACGTTTTTATGAGCGCAGTTCAATTGAACAGGTTGATTCATTACTTAATGAAAAGCTAGATATTGGTTTTACCCGTACTCTATTTGATTTTAGCCTCCTGCATATGGAAGCTTATTGTCTTTTAAATGAATATTTAATGGTTGTTTTACCTGATAATCACATATTATGTAAACATGAGACTGTAACCATATCTATGCTTGCAAATGAGCAATTTATTTTATATGAAAGATCCCAAAGAGTGGGTCTATATGATCAGATTATTAATCTCTGTATTGCAGCAGGGTTTACTCCAGATATCTCTCAAGAAGTGCGAACCCCAATTGCTGTACTTGGTTTAGTAGCGGCTGGTCTAGGCATTTCTATCGTGTCATCTGTCATGCAACATATTCAAATACCAAATGTCGTTTACCGTTCGTTGAAAGTTAATATAGATGACATAAAAGTGTTTCTTATTCATAGAAAAGGAAATGGTTCTACTCTAGTGAGTAATTTCATAAAATTATTGCCAAATAGTCTCGGCATGGTTGAATAAGGAGGGTAGCTCACGGTTGCGTCTTGGTAATGTTGTCTTAATAATTTTCCGTTTGCTATTATGATCTCCTAAACAAAGCATCAGTTAATTATTACGAAGTTAATTCTTTAACTTTTTTTCTCCGATTGCTTCATTGTTTCAAATTTTATCTGTATATGAAGAGGGATGTCTTCTTAAATAGTGGCTAAGAGATTTGTTTACGACAGATTAAATCAGCTTCTTGCTTTGGTTTATTGCCCAAATTCGCTTAACCTGACTAACACTGCATCCAGCTAGCTCCGCAGTTTTATGAATAGTATTGCCAGCATCACGAAGGGCAATAATGCGTTGGTGTGTAATAGAGTCTTCTTTTCTTCCCTTATATTTACCGGAGTGTTTTGCGAGTTGAACGCCTTGGCGTTGGCGCTCACGGCGTGTTTCATAATTATCACGAGCCATTTGTAGAGAAAGCTTCAGCAGTAATTCTTGGACAGATGCCAAAACGATCTTAGCAATGCCATCAACTCTGGCGGTAATTTCAGACAGATCAACTAAGCCTGGTACTGCTAGTCGTGCTCCTTTTGAACGAATTGAACTTACGAGTTTTTCGGCTTCAGGTAAGGGGAGGCGGCTGATACGATCAATTTTTTCAGCAATCAGCATCCCGAGCGTGGTGCCAATGACCACCATCAGCGGAGCGGCATAGTGCGCCGCCATTGCGATCGTAGCGATCTGCGTCTTATCGCCCATTTCGGCAAGGAAAAAGGTGATCAGCGTCGCGCCGAAGACGCCAAATTTCTTGGCGACCTGGGTTTCCTCTTCATCAATCTTGTCAGGGATCATCGTCCAGATGGCCATGCCAATGAAGGAGAGCCCAACACCCAGCGCAAGATTTCAGGGCTGACCGCTGAGGTTATCCAGGCACCCAAGGCACCAGCTAGGCCGTGATTGACGATGGTCGCCGCAAAGATGCCAAGAATGATTGGCACTGGCTTCTTGAAGCGTGCAGCGAGGATGAAGGATTTGCGTAACTACGCTGAGCTTACGATGCAACGCTTCAAACGTATTTTTGGCAATACGCTTAAAGCCAGAACCTTACCTCGGCAGAAAACGGAAGCATGGATAGCCGCGGCCGCTTTAAACAGAATGACAGAACTCGGTATGCCCATCTCCGTAAAAATCGCATAATTGATCGCGCATCGGTCTCTTTTTGACCCTAATCCGATTTATTCAACAACGCCGTATTTACAGGGATCTCTTCTAAAATCCAGGAAAAAATCCTACAGGACATGAAGGCTTCCACCGTTACCTGGGCAGTTACTGTTTAAATTGGAAATACTATGAAAGCGTTTATTACACACGATACGCCTGTAAGGGATGAAGTATTGAATATAATTGCTCACCTTCCGACAAAGAGCCTTTCAAAGATTGTAGAAGAAGGATTCTTTAAAAAATTAGTAGATGCGGATTTTATGCGCATCGGCGTTTTATTAGCACAAAAAGGATACGATGAAGGGGGATGCCCTATTGGTGGCGTAATCGTTGATAATGCAACGCGCCACATTGTGGGGAAAGGGCACAATACACTCGTACAGGAAAACCATCCCTACAATCATGGAGAGACTTCCGCTATAAGAGATGCTGGTCGACAGGATTTCAGCTTAACAACGCTATATACCACACTCAGCCCCTGCGATGTGTGTGCAACCTTACTTTATATGCGCCAGTTCAAAAGGGTTGTGATTGGTGATGTTACCAATGCTTCAGGTAATGAGCAGATGTTACATGACAAAGGGGTAAGCGTAGATATTCTGGAAGATTGCGAAGGTATTGCTCTGTATGCGAAGTATCGGAAAGAAAAACCGGATCAAGATTTGGAAGATTGGAAAGGTCTGGCTGCGGTGCGTCAGGTTAAGAATTCTTAAATGTCCTCATATTGTAGCTTCGCTCCCAATGGGCCACGTAGCGGCTTATGTTCTTCCAGTACGTGTCGTTATAACGATTTGACCTACGCTTCCATCGGATTGATGCAACAGTGCAGCATCGGATCGTTGCTTCGATTGATGGGCAAAATTTGGTTTTCATCAAATAAATGATCACATTTTTCTGAGGATGCAATGACGATAGATTCTCTTAAGCATCTCCCGCGTTCCATGGGCACTAACGAAGCTTTAGCTGCCTGTTTTAACGATTTAACACCGCCTCTGACAGCGCGCCAAGCAGCCATTGAAAGTGCACGCTGTCTCTATTGTTACGACGCACCCTGTACCCGCATTTGCCCCTCAGACATCGATGTTGCCAGCTTCATTCGCAATATCGCGCAGGACAACATCAATGGCGCCGCGAAAGTCATTCTTGAAGAGAATATTTTAGGTGGTAGTTGCGCACGCGTCTGCCCGACCGAAGTTCTGTGCGAACAATCTTGTGTACGTAATCATGATGCCGAAGCACAACCTGTCAAGATCGGTCTGCTACAACGTTACGCAGTTGATCACATGCAATTCGATCTGCACCCGTTCCAGCGTGCGGCCCCGACGGGGTATCGCATCGCAGTGGTGGGCGCCGGCCCGGCGGGACTATCGTGTGCGCATCGACTGGCGATGTTGGGCAATGATGTCGTCATTTTTGAGGCGAGCGCTAAGTCGGGCGGTTTGAATGAATTTGGCATCGCCAAATACAAATTAACCGACAACTACGCACAACATGAAGTCGCATTTTTGCTTGATATCGGCGGCATTGACATCCGATATCAACAACGCCTGGGCGAAACATTGTCGCTGAAAGACCTCCACCAGGAATATGATGCCGTGTTTCTTTCATTGGGCCTGGGTGCCAGCCGCAAGCTCGGTTTGACCGGCGAAGACGCGCCTGGCTTGCTGGCAGCGGTCGACTATATTGCTGAATTGCGCCAGGCCAACGATTTGACGCTATTGCCTATGGCGGCACGTTGCCTGGTGATTGGTGGCGGCAACACAGCGATCGATATGGCAGTACAAATGGCGTGTTTGGGCGCGGAAGAAGTCACCATCGTGTACCGCAGGGGTATCGAATCCATGTCGGCTACCGTCCATGAACAAGACATCGCCAAGTCGCATCAAGTGCGCCTGCGGAGTTGGGCGCAGCCCCAGCACGTACTGCTCGACGAGGCAGGCCGGGTGCGCGGCATGCGTTTCGAAAGAACCCGACTTGAACAAGGCCGATTATGTGGCACCGGTGAGGTTTTTGAGATCATGGCCGATGCCATTTTCAAGGCGGTCGGCCAGACGTTGGATAAACAATCTTTGACTGGCGCACTGGCAGAGGACGTGCGTTTGGAGTCCGACAAAATCTGGGTCGATGCTGGCTTCAGAACATGTTTGCCGGGTATCTATGCGGGTGGCGACTGCGTCGCGCCAGGGCAAGACCTGACCGTCGAAGCGGTGCAGCACGGCAAGCTTGCCGCATTGTCGATTCACCATGACCTGATGTCAACAACGGAGCCTGCATAATGGCTGATCTCAGTATTAATTTCGCCGGAATTACCTCCCCCAATCCATTTTGGCTTGCCTCGGCGCCTCCCACCGATAAAGCCACCAACGTTGTGCGCGCTTTCGAGGCTGGCTGGGGTGGTGTCGTCTGGAAAACATTAGGCCAGGATCCGGCGGCGGTGAATGTTTCGTCACGCTACTCGGCGCACTATGGCAAAGATCGCAACGTACTCGGCTTCAATAATATCGAGCTCATCACCGACCGTACTCTGGAAATCAATTTACGCGAGATCACGCAAGTAAAAAAAGAGTGGCCTGACCGTGCAATGATCGTCTCGCTGATGTTCCCGTGCGATGAAGAAAGCTGGAAGTACATATTGCCATTGGTAGAAGCGACTGGCGCCGATGGCATCGAACTCAATTTTGGCTGCCCGCACGGCATGTCCGAACGCGGCATGGGGTCCGCAGTCGGACAGGTGCCAGAATACGTCGAAAAAATTACCCGTTGGTGCAAAACATACTGTTCGCTTCCAGTGATCGTCAAATTAACGCCCAATATCACCGACATCCGCTTGCCGGCGCGCGCAGCCCATACCGGCGGCGCCGATGCGGTATCGCTGATCAATACGATCAACTCCATCACCTCGGTCGATCTCGATCGCATGGTGGCCCGACCTATTGTCGGTGATCGCAGCACACACGGCGGTTATTGTGGCCCGGCAGTCAAACCGATCGCAATGAACATGGTGGCCGAAATCGCGCGCGATTCACACACCCGCGGGCTTCCCATTTCCGGTATCGGCGGCATTGCCAATTGGCGCGATGCCGCCGAATTTCTTTCGCTAGGAGCCGGCTCGGTGCAGATCTGCACCGCTGCGATGCTGAATGGTTTTCGCATTGTCGAAGGAATGAAAGATGGCCTGTCACGCTGGATGGACGAAAAAGGGTATGCCACGATTAGCGCCTTTTCCGGCAAGGCGCTCGCTAACATGACCGATTGGAAATACCTGGACATGAATTATCAGGTCATCGCTCACATCAATCAGGATCAATGTATTGCCTGCGGCCGTTGCTACATTGCCTGCGAAGACACCTCGCACCAGTCGATTGCACAATTGATCGAGGCTGATGGCAAGCGACGATACGAAGTCATCGATCAAGAATGCGTAGGCTGCAACTTGTGCGAAATCACTTGCCCCGTGCAGGATTGCATTACGATGGTGGTTCAGGACACCGGGAAGCCTTACATGAACTGGACTCAGGACCCGCGCAATCCGAATCCATAAGCCCGAACCAAGCAATAAAATAAGCATTCATGGGGTCTTGGGGCAAAGCATCCCAAGGCTAAGCCATGGAAAGGAGAAGGCTCAGGTGTTTTGGAGATTGTCGAAGATCATCGTGGCGATACCTAGATGTAAGGGCTAATCACAGATATGTCCACGGCGTCCATTGTAGATAATCCCAATTGAAGAGATATACAAGAACTGATCGCGCATCCTTTCGCAGAAGTCCCTCAATCACTTCAATACCGCGCTCCTCAAGCTGTTGATGCCAATTTTTAATCATCGGTCCTTCATCAAAATCAGTCAACTCCTCAACATCTTCAGAGTTGGCTGCAATCACTACGCGACGAACTCCAGACCAGGGTGTAGCGCCAAAATACATAGCGCACATCTGAGCGCTCGTTACAAGTTCATGAGTGGGGGAATCTGGGCCTCCTAAGTCAAATGTAGTCAGTGAGTTGATGATAATGCTGCCATACGTAGTACAACAAATAGAATTAGGCTAGTTTTTTCTCAAAACAATAAAAATATCCCATACGATACAATAATTTTCCTGCATTACGATATCCAAGACTTTCATAAAATTGTAGGGCTTTCAGGTTTTGAGTAAAGGTATCGAAGCGAATTATTTGATATCCTGCATTAAGTGCATGATGTTCAATGAATTTAATACATGTACGTCCTATACCCTGGCCTTGCATAAATGGATGAACAATAAATCTATGGAGAATAGCTACAGACTTTCCTGTAAATTGCCACGGTACTTCATCATATTCAGAATCTTGATTCTCATCCAATACAATAGTGCCAATTATATTTTGATTATATAAAGCAACGAATGCTGTCCCATTTTTAATATCATTTTCTATAATTTCAGGGTCAGGATAATTTATATGCCATTGCAATATACCCTGATCTCTCAAGTGCATATTAGAGGTTTGAAGCAATGAAACTATATATACTTTATCTGCAATAATTGCTGGACGTATTAGAATTTCAGGCGATGTTTTTTGTATGATTGGCATAAAATTCAAATCTAAAATAATAGATCAATATATTCTAATCTAATTTTGTAAAATAGCCTGAATTACGGGTAATAAATATTGATTTTGTTCATTATTTTTTGTCAATCTGAAGGCATGATTTCACGAAACAACCATTAGAAAAAATAATATTGAACCGTATCGACGTTAATTAAATAACATACTATCGCTTAATAATTTTGGGAGCTGTAGTAGCCTAGCTTGTCTTCCATTCTTTCCATTTTACTGAACTTTGGACTCCTTTTTTTAAACTTACCTCATGAAGTGGTATATTAAAAATGCTTTACACCTAAGTTAGCGGGTGGATAAAAATTAACCAGACTGTTAGGAATAGCCATTTGGGCATGGATCTTTCGCCATCCAATGTATAGTTCCCAATTTCGCGACACAGAACGCCACAAATTGGCACTAGTTTATTGATAATAAAAATATCAAAATTTCGCTTCCAGACTATATTGGCGTTAAGGCATGTCTCTTGAAAAACCAATTCACTTACAACAGCAAAAATGACAACTTATTCGCATTTCTTTTGTACGGTATTTATTACGGTGCCTTGCTATCACTCAACTGCAAAAGCAAAACCTTTATCATTTAAACTGTCATGTTCTCAATAAGGAAAAGCATGGTTATTTACCGAGCAACGCTAGCAGATACAGAAGCCATCTGGCAGATTTTTCAAAAAATTATTGCAGGAAGGGATAAGTTTCCTTTTCCTCCTGATACACCTAAAGAGTTTTGTGACGAGTATTTTTTAAGTACTGATACCTTATCGTTTGTAGCAAAAGAAAATGATCGAATACTTGGCTGTTATAAAATCATACCTAACCAATGTGGTTTATGTTCACATGTCGCTAATGCAACCTATATGGTTGATCCTGATATTCAGGGAAAAGGGATAGGAAAAGCCATGGTTAAACATTCTTTTGAGGAAGCCTCTAAAGCTGGTTATGAAGCCATGCAGTTTAATCTGGTAGTGAGTACAAACGAAGCGCCTATTCATTTATACCAAAAACTGGGTTTTAAAATAATTGGAACCATTCCTAAAGCATTTGAACATTTACAGCTTAAAAGGAAAGTAGACGTTCATATCATGCATCGATTTCTTGGTGATATTAATTAAAATATTAAGACTTAATGGGTGACGCCGATATGTCCGGCAGCGGAATGAACTCTGCATCGTCGGCATCTGGAAGCTTCATCCTTCCTGCTTTCCAGTCTGATGCTGCCTGCGCGAGTCGATCCTTTGAGGAAGACACGAAGTTCCAGTAAATGAAACGTTCGCCGATGGGTTCGCCGCCAAGAACCATCACCACGGAGTCCTCCAAGGATCGCACGCACGAGGCGTTCGAACCAAGTACTAACATCCTGCCGTTCTCGTATCGTGTACCATCCAATTCTACTGCACCGCTCACGATGTAGAGTGCACGCTCCTTGTAACCGGCTGGTATCTCAGCTGTAGCGCCTGGCAACATGTCGAGATGTGCATAGAACAACGGTGAATGGGTTTCTGCACTGGCAGTTAGTCCATAAGCACTACCGGCTATGAGCTTCCCGGTCACACCAGCGTCATTCCATTGCGGCAAATCGTTTCCGGAATGATGCGAGAAAGATGGGACGATTTCTTCCTGCTCAGTTGGTAGAGCAACCCACGCCTGGATGCCGTGCAGGTGATCGCCCTGCGCTCTTGCACGTTCGAACCGCTCACTATGGGTAATGCCGCGTCCTGCAGTCATCCAATTGACTTCCTGAGGATGGATAGCCTGTTCGTAGCCGAGGCTATCACGATGCATTACTTCGCCGCTAAACAGGTAGGTTACGGTCGATAAACCGATATGCGGATGTGGACGAATATCAACGTCTCGATTAATGCCTTGCTCGAGATTGAGCGGCCCCATATGATCAAAGAAGATAAAGGGACCAACCATGCGCTGCTGAGCGAATGGCAGCACGCGCCCGACCTCGAAATTGCCTCCAAGATTACGACGCCGCTGCTCGATGATCATTTCAATCATAGTGTCTTTCCTGACTGGTTGTAGCCATTAGAAATGTGGGAATATTCTAGCCGTTCTTAATTTGGCGCGATTCGCTTTTTCATCATACCGACTGCCGGCCTTCCTATAAAGAGGGATGACGAGGCTCGATAAGCATTCAGCCTTCCGCAAAGCTTCACTCAAGAAGCTCTTCATCCCCGCTCAGATTATTCTTCGTTGCTGGGCACAGGCGTGTTGAGCAGCTGCTGCTCCCACAGGAATGCGATGCCGCTCAAAAAAACGGGCGCCTCTCCTAAGAGGCTGCCCTCGTTGTTTCGTTTTATCGTAATGATCAAAGCTTGCCTTCCGCGAGCAATTCACGTGTGCGCTTTAACGTCGACAGCAAGGCGCTTTTATACCCTTTGTCGCCATTCATCCATTCTTGTTCAGCCTGCTCTTCGGGGCCGCCTGGCACTTTACCGCGCAGACCAATATAGCAATAAAACCGAAGTTGGAGTGCGCCGGATTTATCCTCGAACAGCTCGTTGATGATTGCGCCTTCGCGTGGGCCTGTGGCTTGGAAAAAGGTAACCTTGCTTTCCGGTTCGAAGCTAATGATCTCACGTAGGTCAGCGCCTGCAATCGTAGCTTCTCGCACAATGTGTGTTGCGCTTTCTTCTACGACTTCGCAGTGTGTGCAAAGATTGGGTGGGAGAAATAAACGGGCGTCGCGAGCTTTTAGAACTAGGCCAGTCCATATCTGCGAGCGGGTTAGTAGTGTCTCGCCTTCCGGGTTAACCGGAACAGTTGCTGTTGAATAAATCATAGTCGTATTCCTTTTTGTTGGGGTTGGGTACTGCTACTGCTTATACTGCTAGGCTGAAGCTACAATTTCTGAGGCAAAGTCGCGATAGGAACGCAAAGGGCGTCCCAAAAGCGAAGCTAAGCGTTCAACATCACCGGGTTCGGGCATCATGCCATCGCTAAGAAAGCGCTCACTCATCAAGCGCATATCATATGCCATCCAGCTTGGCATATAGTTCCGAAGATTCTGCTCAAACCCAACGGTATCATCACCACCATATACGATTGGGCGATTAAGTAGCTCTGACCAAATGGCTGCGACATCGACACCTGTTAGCGTATTAGGGCCGACAAGATTGATGCGACTAAGCGGCAGCTCAGCAGCTTGCTCGCGGCGAATCAGCTCAATAGCAGCGATTTCGCCAATATCTCTCACATCTATCATGGCAAGACCTTTACTGCCAATCGGCATGGGGTAAACGCCGTAACCCTGCACTACATCTTTAATTGTAATATCGTTGTTGATAAAGTAGGCGGGGCGCAGAATAGTAGCGTTGAAGCCCATTTGCTCGATCATTCGTTCAACGCCGAATTTACCTGCGAAGTGCGGTACGTTTACATAAATATCGCTGTGGATGACAGACAGATAGACAATGCGTTTGATGCCAGCCTCTCGAGCCAGATTAAGCGCGATCAACGCTTGGGTAAATTCATCAGGCACAACTGCATTGAGCAAGAATAACGTAGAAACACCTGCGAATGCACCACGCAGCGAGTCGACATCAAGCAGGTCGCCCTGCACAACGCTAACACTTGCTGGGAAGCTAGCTTTAGAAGCATCGCGAACAAGAGCGAGCACATCAGCGCCACGCTTTACAAGCTGATCAACAACTTGACGACCAATTTTGCCGGTTGAGCCAGTAACGAGGATAGTCATGAGATTTACTCCGATTAAGATTGAAAGTTGAAAGACAATTGAATAGTAATCGGTTTACAGATGGTTCGATAGTCGTTATATTAGGACATATCGTCTCACTGGTGGAACACATGGATTTACTTGCCCTCACTGATTTCAATCTCGTCGCCCGGTATGGAGGGTTTGGGCGCGCCGCGCGCGCCACGGGGCGCCCAAAAGCCACGCTCTCGCGACGCGTTGCGGAGTTAGAAAAAAGTCTCAACGTGCGTCTATTCGAACGCGGAGCGCGGTCATTGAAGCTTACACAAGAAGGGCACGCGCTTTACGAGCGAACGGCAACGCTGCTTGCTGAGGTAGAATCGACAGCCGCCGCAATCGCGTCGGGAGGAGATAAGCCGCGAGGCAGGTTGCGTATCAGCGCGCCACTTCTTTTTTCGCAAATTGCAATGGGCAAGCTAGCCGCCGAGTTCACGTTAAACTATCCAGAAGTTCGGCTTGAAATCACAACCGAAGATCGAACTGTCGATATGGTTGAAGAAGGGTATGATCTTGTGATTCGGGTCAATCCTGACCCTGAAGAAAGTCTTATCGGAAGAATTTTTTTGCGTGATCAACTCGTTGTTGTGGCAAGCCCGAAACTAACTCGACCTACCGACGATCAGGCTGTTCCAGCTGTTTTGCGCGGCGGCGGTCACCAACCTAGCAACCAGTTTGCAGTATGGGAAATGATGACATCGACTGGAAAATCAAGAATTACGATTGAGCCAGTTCTTCATCTATCCTCTCTCATCATGGTTCGAGATGCGGTTCGAATGGGTGTTGGCATAGGGCGCCTTCCAGTATCTCTTGTGACTCACGATCTGGCTGACGGTACGCTGGTGCATTGGGGAGATATAGATGGCCCAGATATCGCTTTGTGGGCGCTTTATCCATCGCGGCGGTTACTAAGCACGCGTGTGTCTGCTTTCCTCAACTATTTAAAGGAAGTTTTTCCCAAGGGAACGCCTGACGAATTGGCGGCATTTATGGGGGCGTTTGACGAAAGGGGTAGAGTCGAAGTGTGACGCGGTGGATACATGTACAGCTCATTTTCAATTTATCCGCCCCGTGGTTGATCCTAACGATGCAACCAAGAGCGTGGATCAGAATGTGGAATTAGATGTGCCGCTGCTTGCCATTGTTAAGATTCTTAGCCTGGCAATTACGCGTGTAGACGTTACTTTTGACATGGAAGTAAAATCCTCCTTTGCATAAATCTGTGCAGGCTTCTTGATATCAGGAGCTTGCAATCATCAGAATGGAGATGACCATTGAGTTCCGATCACTTTCAGTTAACCAATATTCGTTTTGTGAAGCGAATTATAGTAGGTAATGACAACCCTCAAAACATGAGAACGGAAGCGGAAGTTCAAGAGGCCATGGAGCTGGTTAACAAGTGCCTTTCAGGCACGCCACGCGGTTTTATTATTGGCATAGAAAAAAGCTTTCGTCTTTATAATATTGGTGAGCACCAGGTTATTTTGCAATATGCAGTCTACAATATTGGTTTTGAGCGTAAGCCAGGCTACCTTGATTAGCGTCGGCTACGCAGTTGAATGAGGGGGTTGTGTCGTAAATATTGAAAGACCAAAGAATTTGTATTGATTTTTGATTTTTCGAAATCGTCATTCAGGTTGCTTTGAGCCAACCTGCACCAGCACATCTTTTGAAGCCCATTCTTCAAAGACTGGTATGTCTTGATATCCCTCAATCAAATGCCATGCTGCCATTTCTTTAATGAATGTATGCGCCTTAGCTTTTTTGTTCAAGGGTGTATCAAGCGTTCCCAAGCGAATTCTAAGTGTTCCATCCCGAGCTGTTACCCGAGCATAGAGTGGAGAACCACAGTTTGAGCAGAAAGCACGAAATTTGCCTGGTGACGATTCATATTCACGAAGCAATCCAGCGGCATCTTCTACCATAAACTCGTTTGTGTTAACGCCAGCATTAGAGGCGTGAGCTGTGCCGCTTGCTTTCTGACAACTCTTACAATGGCAGTAGCCAAAATCACTTAATTCACCATTGATTTGATAGTGAATTTTTCCGCAAAGGCAACTTCCTTTATACATACATTATCCTTCTGATCATCCTAACCTTCTCCCTCGAGGGGGAGAAGGAACTCAAAACAGTTAGCTATTTCGTATATAAATTATGCAACTGTTAAATCAACTTTAATGTTGCCGCGCGTAGCATTAGAGTAAGGGCAAACAATATGAGCTTGCTCAACTAGTTTTTCTGCCGCCGCTTTTTCGAGGCCGGGAAGCGAAATTTTCAGAGCCACTTCAATACCAAAACCGTTAGGAATCGCACCGATACCTACTTCACCTTCAACGCGGGTATCAGCAGGTAATGATACTTTTTCACGACCAGCAACAAATTTTAGCGCGCCTAAAAAACAAGCGGAGTAGCCCGCAGCAAATAATTGCTCAGGGTTCGTACCTGTACCGCCTGCGCCGCCTAATTCTTTGGGTGTCGTTAACGTAACATCCAATACACCGTCTGAAGACTGAGCTTTACCATCACGCCCACCTGTTGCAGAAGCTTTACCGCGGTACAGTACTTTTTCAATATGATCCATTGAGACATTCCTTATAAATAAAAATAAAAGGTGGAAGGGAACTGAAAAACATTGACCATGCTACCATATTCGCAGGGTGGAGCAGATAAGGGGTGTAGTGTGAGCTTATACTCCGAATATGGGTGTCGCAGGTTAATTGTGAATACATTTAAAAATAAATAGGCAATCGGTCTATTTATTAATTAGTTAGCTAGAATTGCTTAACTGGTTATTTATCTCTATTGGAGAGTTAAAATGAAAATTCTTATGGTTTTGACATCACATAGCGAACTTGGGAATACTGGTCGCAAAACTGGCTTTTGGCTGGAAGAACTGGCTGCGCCTTATTACACATTCAAAGATGCGGGGGCGGATGTGGTTCTGGCATCCCCTAACGGTGGGCAGCCACCCTTAGATCCAAAAAGCAGTGAACCGGCAAATCAAACCGAGCAGACACATCGCTTTGAGGCAGATGCTGTAGCGACTTCACAACTAGCTAGCACTGTACGCCTGGGTAGTATCAACCAGGCAGACTTCGATGCAATCTTTTATCCGGGAGGGCATGGGCCTCTGTGGGATCTGGCAGAAGACAAGGTTTCGATTGCATTGATTGAATCTTTCATTAAAGCTAACAAGCCAGTTGCGTTGGTATGTCATGCACCTGGGGTATTACGTCACGCTAAAACACCTGATGGAAAGCCACTCGTCGAAGGCAAAAAAGTAACCGGTTTTACTAATACTGAAGAAGCTGCTGTTGAATTGACCGACATCGTGCCGTTCTTGGTAGAAGACGAACTCAAAGCCAAAGGCGGAATGTATTCCAGAGGTGACGACTGGACTTCCTATATCGTCAGAGATGGGCTTCTGATTACCGGGCAAAATCCTGCTTCATCGAGCGCCACTGCTGCGTTGCTTATACAGCAAGTGAGCAGCAAGTGAGCAGCAAGTGAATCGCTTAACGTTAACATGCGTTTGAATGCGGTTTCGTGAGCTAGCTCTAACTGCAATTCTGCTGTCTTACTGAGAAAAAGCATTTGAATAGCACGTTAAGTTTTAGAGTTTAAGTGTCTTATTTATTAGTGAATTATTAGTGAAAAGAAGTTGATTTCTAATCCCTCTCTTGTCAGCGTCACCAATTTTTGCATACGAAAAGGCGTATCAAATGGTGAAGTGGTTTCAAAAACAACGCCCCGTCAACTTGTAGCAACCTTGCCCCGCTTACGCAGATAGATGATCTGGGCTGTCAAGCCGATGATGAGAATAAGTAAAAGACTGGCCTGAACTCCGATAAGGAGTGGCGATTTCAGGTCTGTAACAAGGGGATGACCATCTGGAACACGGCGCAGTGTTTCAGTGGCGGTTGGGAGCATCAACAGAAACGCCGTCAGACTTAGACATATCGTTTCTACGTATTTTGCAGCCCGCCCTAATATTTTAGTTCGTCCGATGCCAAAGCCGATTAGAAGCATGATGATCGTTAGGGCACCGATGATATAGCTGATTGGTTCATGCGCGACTAGAAAAACTGTCAATGCACCGACTAACATCGAAATGAAATAGATAGTGCCCAGCTTTGACTGCGGCACTATCCGACCATAACAGATAAGCATATACACAGCTACGGGAATGGCTGGCAGGCTGCTGAGTGTATGCACCCAGCCTAGTGGAGATATTCCAAACATATTTATATATCCTTTCATATATTGCGGAGACTTTAAATACCGTTGACACTGGCGGCGGCCGTTAGGATGACGTTAGCGACTTCAGTCGGATGCGACACCATTGATACGTGGCTAGAGCCAGGAATCGTCGTGACTTGCGCGTTAATCCTCGTGGCTTCGTCTTGTTGGAATGCAGCCGGAATGAGTTGATCGTCTGTGCCTACTACAAAATACGATGGCTTGCTCTTCCAAGCCGCAGTGCTTACCTTGTCGTCCAGGGCATGGGCAAAGATTGGTCCTTGAGAGGTCGCCATGACTGCCGCTTCGCTGGTTGGCACATCCGCTGCGAAATTGTTTAGGTAGACGCTTGTACTCAGGGTCAAATATCCTGCACTATCTGGAATGATTCCGGCCTGCCATGTTCCAGCCGGATAGGGCTTTATGAGATCGTTAATTGATTCGTTGTCGCCTGGAGTGAACGCATCGACATATACCAGGTTGACGACCTTGTCGCTGGTACCGGCCTCAGTGATGACAGCACCGCCGTACGAATGACCGACGAGAATTACCTGGCCAGTTTGTGCTTCGATTGCACGGCGTACGATAGAGGCGTCTTCACTCAGCGAAGCACGTTGCAATTGTACTGATACCACCTTCAAACCACGCTGCAGCAGCAGCGGTGTTACTTTAGCCCAGCTTGAACCATCGGCCCAAGCACCATGTACCAGTACTGCTGTGGTTGGCGTCGGCGGGACTGTAGCAGCGGAGCTGGCACCACCGCATCCTGCCAGCATGACCGGAATAGCGATAGCATTGATGGCAAGCGCAGCATAACACAGCGATTTTCGGAAATTAGAAGAAGTCATGTCGCTCTGCTTGTTCAATTCTTTCATGTCATACTCCAAGGAATGTTTATATGGACGAGTGCTAATCTAATGATAGAACACAGTGATATGACCAGCCATATCCAAGAGACCGCATTTCATGATCAATCGTCCGGGAAAATGCCAGACTATGGCATGGCAGCTACCCGCGCTGATGTTCTATCCCAAGTGCTGACCTTGATACGGTTACGTGGCGAGCTGGTATATTCAGGGCAGCTGAGAGCACCGTGGAGCATTGCTTTCCCAAAAGGTGCAGCTCATTTTTATTTTGTCGAAACCGGCATGATGTGGGTCAAAACATTGAATGCTGACCCTATTGCCGCACATCAAGGCGACATGCTGCTGCTGCCGCATGGTATCGACCACCTGATTTGCGACGATCCGGCTACGCCGCCAGCAGAAATTGGCAGTATCATCAGCGAACACTTCAATCGCGATAAATCTGTGCTTGATTATGGCAGTAATGGCGCACTGACTCGCATCGTTGGCGGCCTATTCCATTTCGAAGGAGGATCACTGGCTGCTATTTTGGCGGCTCTGCCCTTGGTGGTACACATTCCCAACAAAGATGGCAAAACCCCGGACTGGATGCATGGTTTAACCAATTTCCTGCTAAAGGAATCGCGTGACGCTGAACCTGGCTCATCACTGATGATTTCACGGCTGATTGATTTGCTGGTAATACGTACATTGCGCACATGGGCAGCCTGCCAGACCCATTTAAGTAGTTGGGTCGGCGCACTAGGCGACAAACACATGGGCCGCGCACTAAGTGCCATACATGCAGCACCTTATCATCGCTGGACTGTGGATGAACTGGCCCGTATCGCAGTGATGTCGCGCTCGATTTTTGCCGAGCGCTTTAAGGCACGGATCGGCGAGGCACCATTACAGTACGTCAAACGCTTGAAGTTGACACTGGCAGCGGATATGCTCGCAAGCGGCGGGCTACGCATTACCCAAGTAGCAGAACGCATTGGTTATGCCTCGGACGCAGCCTTTAGCCGTGCCTTCAAGACGCAGTACGGCTACGCACCGAGCGAAGCAGCGTTGTTGAATAAATCGGAAAAGGATCAAAAAGAGATCGCGTCTTAAGAGCTTAAGTGTCTTATTCGTGAGGTGGAATTGGTTTCTTTTGTCGTTATCTGCTATTAAAATTATTTAAATGCATTGTTTACTCTCTTTAAGAGCATGTATTTGTTGCCCATCTTGTAAAATAGTAAGGGAAATCACTTCTTTTTCGTTTCGTTCAAAGCTAATTTCTGTGTTAACAGCATTTGAAAAAAAAGTATTCTGTGAAAGAGGGAAAATAGGTAATGGCGGTTGTATTCCATACTGAAACATCAAATGATCATCTGTAACGGTAACCTGAAACGTTACACCGCTTTTAGATATATATTGCCCTACATATTCTTGGTAATCAGGTAAATCAATCGCAATCTTACGCGTACTATTAGCCCATTCATATTCTTCACCAATAGCGTTCATGATTTCATTTAATAATGGATAGCCTTCATTGGAATTGAGCATCACAATAGCGCCTTTTCCAGTATTTTTATAAAGGCGTAGCTGTGAAACAAACCCTTCATTCCAACCGCAATGTCCAAAATGAAAACCTTCGTTTGTGCCATTGCAGAAAAATCCTAAACCAACGTTACACAAAAGCCCTAATCCAACTCCTTGAGATTCATTGATTTTCTGATCATTCAATTGCTGAGAAAGAAGCATTGTTTCAATAGTGTCTTTTTTTAGAATAGATGGTGTCTTTTTGTCATGTAATACCTTTAATAGTTCAACACCTACTTTTGCTAAATCTGTAGGCGTTGTCCAAAGCCCTGAAGATGCCATATTAGGGTATATATGAAAGTCTCCTCTTACGGGCACTCCCTTTTTAGGATGGCCTGTGGCAGTTCGTTTTATCATTGCTTCAGGCAATGGATATTCAAATGAGCTGGAGTCTAAGCCTAATGGTTCAAATACTAATTCGCGCATCATCTCAGAAAACGGGATTTTAAGCACATCCATCATAAGTTGCTGTGCAATAAGTGTTCCACCGCCTGAGTAACGAAACAAAGTGCCTGGTAAACTATTGATATTAACCTTGGCTGTGTTAGCGGGGTATTCACCATTTAAAATTTGAATTAACGTTGGCAACATCTCATTTTTTTGATATCCAGGAAAACCAGGTACAGTTAGCCCGCCCATATGGCTTAGCAGATGGCGTAATGTTAGTTTAGGTTTCCACTCTTCATGAAAAGGCAACCGCCAGGAAGAAAGATAATGATGGATATCTTCATCAAGATTCAACTTACCTTCTTGAACTAATTTCATGACGGCTAGGGCAAAAATTGGCTTGCTGATGGAAGCGGCTTGAAAAAGAGTGTCTGGCGTTACCTTACTTTCAAGCTGGGTATCACTGATACCAAAGCCTTGCGCCCATTCAATTTCAAAGTTATTAATAACCGCAATACTTGCCCCAGGGGTATGGTAATAAGCCATTCGATCATATAATGTTTGCGGAGCAGCCAAAGGATCACTCGCCGCTGGGCGAAGACACGTTGTAATGCGTTCAATACGACTTTTAATATTCATAGGTAATGATTTCTGATGAGGTTTTTTAAAAATAGACACAATGTTTGCTGTTATAAGTATCAAGCTGACACTTAACGCGAAAACTTCTAACTTTATATTTATACCTAAACAGCCTAACCTCTGGGATGATGCTTAGCATGCAAAAGCTTGAGCCGTTCATGCGCCACATGGGTATAGATCTGCGTGGTTGTAATATTTAAATGCCCCAATAGCATTTGTACAACGCGTAAATCAGCGCCGTGATTTAATAAGTGAGTTGCGAAAGCATGGCGGAGAATATGGGGAGACAGCTGCTCTTTTCGAAAACCGGCAATCATGGCGTAGTGCTTAATTCGATACCAAAATGCTTGCCGTGACATCGCTTCACCGCGTTGTGTAATAAAAAGAGCTTCTTGTGCACTATTAGCACCGCCTAATAAAACATACGCTTCTTTGAGATAGCGATTAATCCAGAAAATGGCCTCATCGCCTAATGGAACCAGCCGTTCTTTATCGCCTTTTCCTGATACACGCACTACCCCCATATCAAGCCGCACCTGTTCATGTTTTAAGGTAACGAGTTCGGTTACTCTCAGCCCGGTTGCGTAAATGGTTTCGATCATAGCCCGATCTCTTAATCCAATGGTTTCCTCTACATTGGGAGCATGGAGCAATGCTTCTACTTGTGCTTCAGACAGTAATTTGGGTAATGATCGATAGTGGCGGCGTGTTTTGATCAGCGCTGTGGGGTTATCTGTTCGGGTGCCTTGTTCTACTAAATAATTGTAGTAACGCTTTAGCGTTGCCAGCAACCGCAATACAGAACTGTTAAGCGCACCTTTGCTGAAGCGATAAGCCAGTAAGCCCTCAAGCTCATCACGCTTAGCGTGTAGTAGCGCTTCTATAGGGTCGCGCTCCATTAGCTGGCCTAAGTCTTCGCCAGCTAGCACTAAATCGCTGCGATAAGCAGATAGAGTATTTTTAGAAAGACCTTCAGTAAGCCATAACGTATCGCAAAAGGCATCAGCTAATGATCGTAAGGCGACACTAGAAGCCGTTTTATCAGTAGAGGCAGAGGAGTGAGTCATGGATCAACCTGATTTATGTAGCTCTTGAGTTAGGGGCAAGCGTTGGTGTAGCGGGGGCAGCAGGTAGTTTAATTGTAGGGGTAGGTGTTGGGCTAGGGGGTTGTGTTGGATTTTGTTGGTTTGGTTTCGCGGGTATAGGTGTAGTTGTCTCGGGATTTTTATTAGCAGGGTTACAGTTACAACCTTTTGATAGAGGTTTTTTAGTGCGTTTTTTCTTATGCACTTTTTTCGTTGTTGAGGTTTCTTTTGTTTCTGTAGATATTTTCTTTTCGATAGTTGAAAAATCATAAGGAACAAGAGAAGAAGGCGGTGGAGCGGGTGGCGTATTTTCTTTAGGCGGTTCTTCACAGCGAAAGGTGCCTACAATTTCATACACACTGCCTTGCCAGGTGTTAGTAATTTTCTTTTGTTGTTCGATTATATGAAGCGGTTTGGTGGGCTTGATATCTTCGCAAGTATGTTGCGCTTCTTCCATAAAATAGCGTTCAACATCTAAGGTAGGCACTAGAGAGTTGCCTTCTACCCTGAGTTTATACTGAGGTGTTGGCGATTCTTGGTTTGTTTTCTCAACGTGGCTGTAAATGCCCATATGTTTAGAGCTGCGTTTTATATGATCTGTATACTCAACAGGTAAAGAAGGCATGGAGGGTAATTTAGGAAGAGCGCTGCATCCCCCTAGCAGAAGTGCTCCTAAAATTCCTAAAGGAATAGATACTTTAAATGGTTGGAAAATAGGTTGAGCAACGATTTGATTCGCGCAGTATATAAGTGAAACTTTAAATGAAGCTGCTAGTGACGCAAAATGGGCTTTAGGCATGAATGATGCTCGTATCACGTGAGTTCGAAGTAACCGTAGTATTCTATCCTTCGGTAAGGTTATCACTTTCTTGTGCTAATCACGCATATATGAGCATTTTTTTAGCTTTTTTTCAATTAACGGGCTTGCCGCAGCTCAGGGTAAGGGGAAGCTATAACGGGCGAAGTGCTAGATTGACATCTGACTCTCGTGGCGGCAAATTCTGTTGAATGCGGTGTTAGAAAGGTATATACCTACAATTGGCTAATAGTGCTTACTAGTAATAAGTTTTTTAAAATCTAAGAGAAAATCTTTGATGCTGCCTTGATAGTACCAAATTAAGCCACACATAAAGTAAAGACACAAAGAAGCTGTGAAATTAGCCTCTCTCATCAGTTCTAGAGCTATAGGTTTTTTAAAATACCAATAAATCGAATAGCAACCATCGACTGAAAACCAAGTATAAAAGAGCATTAAAGGAAAGTATTTCCATTGGCGCTTAACAATAACCCTCATGCTCCAAGGTGCTGTTAAGTACGTAAAAAAAGCCATAATAAAGCTAATTGGTATATCCCAATCAGGTGCTGCATAGTAGTATGAGCCAATAATTAATAATGAAATTCCACCAGCTAATGTAAATAGCTTCCAAGGGCGTTTATATTCGATCAGTAATTTATTAAAGGCTTCTTTCCTATCCATAGATTATGCTACGAGGGAGAAGGTTGGGGTGATAATGTTTTATTCCTTAAGGTTACTCGCGTCTATTGAGCTTCTTCCAACGTTTTTAGCGACAATCCACGGGCAGTAAGAACCGTATGCAGTGCCTGCATACCATGAATGGCAGCAGGGAAGCCTGCGTAAACGGTCATTTGCATAATCACTTCTAGCAAGGCGCTAGGACTGCACCCTACATTCAATGCACCATGAATATGAATTTCTAACTCTTCAGGGGCTTTACCTAAGGCTGTTAATGCTGAAACAATCGCCAGCTCTCGCGTGGCTAAATCAAGCGCTGGGCGACTCATAATATCGCCATAGGCGTACTTAACAATATGATGCGCAAAGTCAGGCGAAATAACCTTCATACGGTCAATAAACTGTGTGCCTGTGGCTCCAAAAATAGATTGAATATACGAGTAGCCCCGTTCATAGCGGTCTTCACTACCTGCCTGATGTTCGGGGGTATTCTTCATAAAGCTATTGTTCCTATTGTTTTAGCCATGGTTCCTATTTTAACCATGCATGAGCATTTTGAAATATTTTCAACCAAGGAGACGCTTCAAACGATTGCCATTCTTGAGGTGCCCATGAAAGTTGCGACATTCTGAATACCCGCTCAGGGTGAGGCATCATTAAGGTAAAGCGCCCATCTTCTGAAGTAAAGCCATTATAGCCGCCAGAGGAACCATTAGGATTTTCAGGATAGTGTTCGGTAGGTTTAGCATGCCCATCTACATAGCGTAGCACAGCAAGCGATTGCGCTTTTTCAAACGATGGTACATCGGGCCATAATGTACGGCCTTCACCGTGCGACACCACCACAGGCAAGCGTGAACCTTCCATTCCCTGAAAGAAAATAGAGGGCGTAGGCAGTAACTCAACCAACGATAGCCGAGCTTCAAATTGTTCAGATCTGTTGCGATGAAAGGTAGGCCAATGCGCTGCGCCAGGAATTAAATTTTTTAACTGACCCATCATCTGGCAGCCATTGCATACACCTAGCGCAAAGCTATCGTAGCGTTCAAAAAAGCGTTGAAACTGCTCACTTAATGAAGGATTAAAAAGAATGCTTTTTGCCCAGCCGCCTCCGGCGCCTAATACATCACCAAACGAAAAGCCGCCGCATGCAGCAAATCCTGTAAAGTCCTTAAGATTATGGCGTCCATCAATCAGATCACTCATATGTACATCAACCGCATCAAAGCCTGCGCGGGTAAAGGCGGCTGCCATTTCAACATGACCATTCACCCCTTGCTCACGTAAAACTGCAATGCGAGGGCGCTTAAGTTTGAGGGCAGCAGATGAGGGATATTGAGCCGATGTTTCAGTTTGAATAGAGGCTAGATCAAAGCTTAATGAACTTGCTTTTAGCCCTTGGTCAGTCGTGTCTAATAACGTTGCAAGGGTGTCATCTGCACAATGAGGTTCATCGCGCAGCCGCTGTATATTCGCACTTACCATTGACCAGGCTTGATGTAAATCTTCTAGCGCTTCATCTAAAACCAATGTGGTATCTTCAAACACCAACACGCGTTGATCTTCTCGTAATACAGCAACCGGGAAGGCATTGAATGCTGCTAGCGCCTTTTGTAAATACTCACGGTCTTGCTGACGAATTTGGATAACCACACCCAGCTCTTCATTAAATAATTGCTCAAGTGTGGCGCCGCGTTGCGTTTCAAGCGTAATGGTTAAACCGACTTTGCTGGCAAATGCCATTTCACATAGTGTTGCCCAAACACCGCCATCAGAACGGTCATGATACGCTGTGATCAGATCTTGATGATTTAGTGCCTGAATGGTAGAAAAGAAGTTTTTAAACTGTTCAGGGTCATCTAAGTCAGGCGATTTATCTGCTAGTTGCTGGTACACCTGCGCTAATGCAGAACCGCCTAAACGCTGTTGGCCTAAATCAATTAACCATAATTCAGTACCAAGCTCTAAACTCAACTCAGGCGTTAAGGTGCGCAACACATTATCTACTGGGGCAAACGCTGAAATAATGAGTGAAAGCGGCGAAACGGCTTCACGCTTTTCATCATTTTCAGTCCAGGTGGTGCGCATAGAGAGTGAATCTTTTCCTACAGGAATACTAATACCTAAGGCTGGGCAAAGCTCTTTACCAACGGCTTTAACCGTATCAAACAGAGCTGCATCTTCGGTAGCATCACCGCATGCTGCCATCCAATTAGCAGAAAGCTTTACGGTACTTAGACCACCTCGAATAGACGTGGCGGCTAAATTAGTTAGCGCTTCACCAATTGCCATACGTCCCGATGCAGCTGGCGAAAGCAAAGCAAGCGGCGTGCGCTCGCCCATTGTCATGGCTTCACCTTCAAGGGTGTCATACCCTAACGTTGTAACCGCCACATCGGCAACAGGCACTTGCCAAGCACCCACCATTTGATCACGATGTGTAAAACCACCCACACTGCGATCGCCAATGGTAATCAGAAAGCTTTTATCTGCAACTGCAGGAAAGCGCAGTACACGGTAGGCAGCTTCGTGTAAAAGAATGCCTTCGCGTTGTAAGGGTTTATCAGGCGCAGCTACACAATCAGATCGATTGATTGTTTTTGTCAGTTTAGGAGGCTTACCTAATAACACCGACATAGGCATATCAACAGGCGCATTGTTAAAGTGAGCGTCTTCTACTTTCAGTTGAAGCTCATCGGTAACCACGCCAGCGATAGCAACAGGGCAACGCTCGCGCTCGCAAAAGGCCTTAAATGTTTCCCATTGGTCAGGATGAATCGCTAACACATAACGTTCTTGCGATTCGTTACACCATATCTCTCGGGGCGACATGCCTGGTTCTTCACTGGGCAGCTCGCGTAAATTAAATATTGCGCCCTTGTCAGCACCATGAACAATTTCAGGAAATGCATTTGAAACGCCGCCAGCGCCTACATCATGAATCGATAAAATAGGATTTTTTGCGCCTAGTTGCCAGCAGCGATCAATCACTTCCTGAGCGCGCCGTTGAATTTCTGGGTTGCTGCGTTGTACCGAATCAAAGTCTAACGACTCTTGGTTGGTTCCTGATACCAGGCTAGAGGCTGCGCCGCCGCCTAATCCAATGCGTAAGCCAGGGCCACCGATTTGTACAAGGTGCGTGCCAGCGGGTAGCGCATGCTTCGCTAAATGATCATCACGGATATTGCCGATACCACCAGCGATCATAATAGGCTTATGGTAGGCACGAATTTGCCCATTGATGTTTAATTCAAAGGTACGGAAGTATCCACCCAAATTAGGGCGACCAAACTCATTATTAAACGAAGCCCCCCCGATGGGGCCTTCCATCATAATTTCTAGAGGTGAGGCAAGGCGAGGGGAGAGCCCACCCACTGTTTCCCAAGGCTCCATTCGGTGTTCGATGCGTAGATGAGAAACACTAAAGCCGGTAAGGCCTGCTTTAGGTTTTCCGCCAATACCAGTTGCACCCTCATCGCGAATCTCACCGCCTGAACCTGTAGCTGCGCCTGAGAAAGGGGCAATTGCGGTAGGGTGGTTATGGGTTTCAACCTTCATGAGAGTATGCGTTAGTTCATGGTGGTAACGATACTGCCCATCTTGATCAGGATAAAAGCGATCAATCGATGCGCCTTCCATCACGGCTGAGTTATCTGAATAGGCTATTTTTGTGTGTTGGGGGTTTTGCGCATGGGTATGCCGAATCATTGCAAAAAGAGATTCAGGCTGTTCTTTACCATCAATTACCCAATCAGCATTAAAGATTTTGTGACGGCAATGCTCTGAGTTGGCTTGCGCAAACATCATCAGCTCTACATCCGTCGGGTCACGCTTTACTTCTGAAAAATAGCTATAGAGATAATCAATTTCATCGTCTGAAAGTGCTAAGCCTTGTTCGTTATTGGCGCGAATCAAAGCTTTCTTACCCTCTTTTTTTACAGGTATCGTATTTAGCGGTTGAGGCGCTTGTTGTTCAAATAATGCCCAGCAAGAAGGAAGCGAATCTACAATAGATTCTGTCATTGAATCATGCAATGCTGTAGCCAGAGTTTGAAGTTGTGTTGCATCAAGCTTAGCCGAGCTTTTAACTCGATAAATAATGCCTCGTTCAACGCGGTGCACGTTCTTAAGACCGCATCGATGCGCAATATCGGTAGCCTTTGAGGCCCAGGGCGACACAGTTCCTACCCGTGGAATCACATAGAGAAGTATTTCTTCATTCACGCTTTGGGGCGTTCCTGCTGTTGCATTCAATAGCGTTTCTAATTTTTCTTTTTGAGAAGCATCAAGTGTTTCATGGCTTGCCAAGGGATAAAAATAATTGCTTTGAATACTTTCTATACTATAGAGAAAGAGCTGCTTAAGTGCATCTAAATGCTTTTGAATACGAAAGGAGGAAAGGGCAGGCTGCGGATCTACAAAGCAAAGAAAGTGCATGAAACCACCATGAAGTGAATGAGACGATTGGACATCTTATTAAGCGCGGGTTGAATAACCAAACAAAATTATCTACGCTAACGTGTACGAGTAATAAGTTCCGTTTGAAAGATGTTAGTCATTTTACCTTGATTCGGTCGCATGGGCATATTTTAGTATAGGAAAGGTGTTGGAAAAATGTACTGACAAACTTGACAATTTAATTAAAAAATGTATTATTAATAAATTGATAGTAATGCTAGGGAATTTTATGCTGCCGATCAACCAAATTGATAGTGTTTGCCAGCGCGTTCCTGAAGAAAATCGATCAGACGTACTGCTTAAGCACCTTCTGAAACATATTGATACACGTATGGGCAGTTTGTTAAAAGAAGCACTACGCGAGCATGACTTAAATCATGTGAGCTTTACAGCGCTTTTGATGCTATATAACGCACAGGCTGATAGCATTAATCCCTCTGTATTAAGTGCTGCAACAGGCGAATCACGGGCAAATGTTACGCGTATATGCGATGAGCTTCTTAAAAAAGGGTTATTGACACGAGCGCCGAGTCAAGAAGATCGTCGGCGTATTGATTTAAAGCTGGCACCAGCCGGAGAGGCTGAAATAGAGCGGTTACTGCCTTTAATGCGTATAAAGCTTTCGGTACTCTTTAGTTGTTTTGATAACCAAGAAAAGAAAGAACTAGAGACCTTACTCAAACGATTGTTAACGCACCTATGTAAGTACTAGCATTTGTAACTATTAGCAATTACATACATTATCAATATGGGCTATCGTAGCTGTTTCTATTCAGCCCTTTAGACTATTAAAGCTAGTTTTAAAATATAGCTAAAAAGATCAGCTAAAAAGAAGACTACCATTAACCAAGCCGCTGAAGGTTCTTTTTACAGGCAGGTAATTGAAAAATGAACTATACATTTGTAAATCATATCCCTAAGCCATTTATGCTAGGAGCAATTGCGCTTATTTTAAGTAGCTGTGCGGCTATCCCTCCCGAGACAGCTCATTCATCAATGCAGTCGGCAGAGCGTTACGCTAGCGCTGATCCTGCCTTAACATTGAGTCGTGCCAACTGGCCACAACTTAACTGGTGGGAGTCTTATAACGACCCACAGCTCAATCAGCTTATGCATCAGGCCGTTTTAGGTACGCCTACCTTAGAAATAGCTGGACTGCGGCTACAACAAGCTCAGTTAGCTGCAAATCAGGTGTTTGCCAACAGCGGCGCCAACATTAGCGCGAATGGCACTATCAGCCGTGAGCTAGAAAGCGCAAATAGTATTTATCCTCCGCCGTATGCGGGAAGCTGGCTAACTAACAGTCGCATTGCCCTTGATTTTAAATATGAATTTGATTGGTGGGGTAAGCAGCGTGCGCAATTAAAAGCAGCATTAGGAGAAGCACAGGCAGTTAAGGCTGAACAGGCAAGCGCATATCTAATATTGACCACATCCATTGCACAGAGCTATTTCAATTATCAAACAGCGCTAGCGCGTTTGAGCTTAGCTCAAAAAAATATTAATGATGTCATGCGATTACTAACATTAAACCAATTACGACAACAACACGGTTTAGATGCGATCACGCCACAATATCAAACCCAAGGCAGCTTAGCCTTGGCACAACGTAATAAAGCAATGATTGAAACCTCACGATTGCTCGCAAAATCTCAATTACAGGCTTTATTAGGAATACCAGCACAAGAGATGACGGCATTAACAGCAGTCGCTTTGCCAAAGGATAAAGCTGTGCTCCCCGAACATTTAGGTTTAGATTTGGTGGCGCATCGGCCTGATTTACAGGCAGCAAGATGGAGGGTAGAAGCAGCATTCCAACATGTGGAAGCTGCTAAAGCAGAGTTTTATCCGGATATAAATTTAACAGCGTTTTTAGGTTTAACAAGCGTATCGCTTGAACAGCTGTTAAGGGCGGGTAGCCAAACTAAAGGGATCGCTCCTGCTATTCATTTACCTATTTTTGATAGCGGACGATTAAAGGCTCAATTAGGAATACGTCGAGCAGAAGCCGAGTATGCCATTGCAAGCTATAACAAAACGTTAACAGATGCAGTCAAAGACGTGACTGATCAGGCATTAATACTGCAAGGGCTTTTACAGCAACAACAGTCCATGAGTCAATCACTAGCATCTGCGCGCAGTTTGCACCATACCGCAGATATTCAAAGCAAGCAGGGGCTAGTAGATGGTTTTGGTGTATTACAGGCAAAAATAAATGTAAATACACAAGAAGATAACAATATTCTCCTTGCTAATCAGCGATTAACAACACAAGTTAACTTGATTCGCGCCCTAGGAGGCGGTTATTTAGAACGTTTAGAGCAGAGTTTAGGAAATATTGGGAAAAGTCATACACTTCAGGAGCACCATCATGACTCAAATTAACGACAGTAAAGAAAGCGCAGTAGTAGAAAAAGAACCTTCCTCAACAAGCACGAAGAGCAGTAAACGGAAGGTTTTATTGTTAGCGTTTTTGTTGCTGTCTATAGGGGCAGGGGGGGCTTATGCGCTTTATTATCACAACGTGCTTTCGCAACGTGAGGAAACAGATAATGCGTATATAGGCGGAAATTTAGTTACCTTAACACCGCAAGTGAATGGAATTGTAACGGATATTTCAGCCGATGAAACGCAATTAGTCTCAGCAGGCCAGGCGGTGATCAAGCTTGACCCTGCCGATGCCATGCTTGCCTTTAAACAAGCAGAAGCAGAGTTAGGTGAAACGGTACGCCTTGTTAAACAGCAATTTGCCAATACAGATCAATATAAGGCAATTATTGCACAGCGCCGCATTGATCTAGCACGCGCTCAAACCGATTATGCACGGCGTGCGCCTCTATTGAAAGAGAAGGCTGTTTCGGTAGAAGAGGTAGAACATGGAAAACAAGCGATTGCTAACGCGCAAGCTGCCCTCACTATAGCTGCAAAGCAGTTAACCGCTGCAGAGTCGGGCATTGAAGGGGTAAAAATCACTGAGCATCCCAGTGTTTTAAAAGCGCGTGCTAAATTTGAACAGGCGTATCTGGCTGTAAAGCGCAATACGATTCAAGCGCCTGTAACAGGCTATGTAGCAAAACGATCTGTACAAATAGGGCAGCGCATTGCAGCAGGAACGGCTCTAATGTCTATCATTCCTTTAGATGCCTTATGGATAGATGCAAATTTTAAAGAGCCTGAACTACGCAATATTCGTATTGGTCAGCCCGCCAACATTACCACCGACTTATACGGCGATGATGTTATTTTTCATGGAAGAGTCATCGGTTTAGCAGCAGGAACAGGTGCAGCTTTTTCGCTATTGCCAGCTCAAAATGCAACCGGTAACTGGATTAAAGTGGTTCAGCGTATTCCTGTTCGTATTCAGCTAGAACCCGCTGAGCTAAAAGAGCATCCGCTTCGTGTTGGTCTTTCAGCAACTGCTACTGTAGATACCCACAACCGGCAGGGAGCTGTATTGGCAACGCTGCCTCAGAAAGCCTCTCAGTATTCAACCCATGTATTTGAAGAACCACTCAATGATGCCAGTGCCTTGGCAGAGGCAACTATTTCTAAACATGCAGGCCGTGCTGGCTTTAAACCAACCTTACCTTTAAATACTAGTGTGCAGTAACGTGTAGTAAAAAAAACAAGGTAAATAGGTAAGTAGTAGGGTGGTCATTAGCTTTGCTTTTACTTGAATACACGCCAACACACGTTAACAAATACTTATTCTTATTAAAGCTTAAGGTTAGGGATGTCACAACTACCCAAATTTTAAGTCTTAAAATTTACGATTGGAGGAAATGATGGCTACATCTTCCGAAACAGCGCCTGCCGCTTTACCAGCGCTGCCTCCCATACGAGGCATGCAGCTTGTATTTCTTACCTTGGCGGTTGCTTTTGCAACATTTATGGAGGTGCTCGACACTACCATTGTGAATGTGTCGGTACCGAGTATTGCAGGCAATTTAGGCGTAAGTTCAAATCAGGGTACGTGGGCAATTAGCTCATACTCGGTTGCGGCTGCTATAGCTGTTCCTCTAACAGGGTGGCTAGCCCGAAGATTTGGGGAAGTAAGATTATTTGTTGCTTCTGTAGCTCTTTTCACTATCATGTCAATGCTATGCGGGGTAGCAACAAGCTTACCCATGCTTGTTTTTTTTCGTTTAATGCAAGGCTTAGTTTCTGGGCCTATGGTACCTTTATCGCAAACCTTGCTATTAGCCAATTATCCACCTGAAAAGAAAGGATTAGCCTTAGCATTATGGGCGATGACAGTGATTGTAGCGCCTATTTTTGGTCCCTTATTAGGCGGGTATATTACTGATCATTTTTCATGGTCATGGATTTTTTATATTAATGCGCCTGTCGGTATTGTTTCAGCAATTGTTGCCTGGTCATTACTGAATAAACGAGAAACACCAACGGCTAAAGCGCCTATAGATGTTGTAGGGTTAATTTTATTAATTGTGGGCGTAGGAAGTCTTCAATTAATGCTCGATAATGGCAATGATTTAGATTGGTTTAGTTCATCTTTTATTATTATGTTAAGTGTGATTGCCGTTCTTACACTCATTCCTTTCGTTATTTGGGAGTTAACCGATGAGCATCCTATTGTTGATTTAAGTTTGTTTAAAAGCACAAATTTTAGAGTAGGGGTCTTAACATTATCGCTAGGCGTTTTTTGTTTTTTTGGAAGCACGGTGCTATTCCCATTATGGCTACAAACCACTATGGGCTATACAGCGAGTTGGGCAGGGTTAGCGACTGCGCCAGTAGGTTTTTTAGCCTTTATTTTATCGCCCATTGTAGGGCGTAATATTCAACGCTTAGATTTACGTTTAGTGTCATCGTTTGCGTTTATTGTATTCGGCATCACCATGTGGTGGTATGCCTCGTTTAATTTAGAAACTAATTTTGGGCATATTTTTGTAGCGCGCCTTTTTCAAGGGATTGGCATTGCCTGTTTTTTTGTTCCTGTGAATCAAATTGTATTATCAGGATTACCGCCTAGCCGTATGGCTGCTGCATCAGGGTTATCCAATTTTTTTAGAACCTTATCAGGCGGTTTTGCAACAGCAATTAGCGTAACAGTATGGGATCACCGGGCTAGTTTTCATCATGCCCGTTTAACAGAGTATATCAATGCGTTTAATCCTGCTTCAATCGAGTATATGAATCGTTTGCAATCATTAGGTTTAAATTCACAAATGGCTTTAGGAAGAATAAACACACTGATTAGCCAGCAAAGTGCAATGTTAGCGACTAAAGAGTTGTTTTGGGCCGTAGGTATTATCTTTTTTCTGTTAGTAATTGTTGTATGGTTTGCTAAGCCGCCTTTTGGTTCTAAAGGCAGTACAGGAGGACACTAAACTAAGGCTGTTACTCTCATCACTCAAGGCTCCATCTATACCCTAAATAGATGATAAATTGCTCTATTGCTAAGATGTTAATTTTGAGAAATAACGATAACATTTAAATAATGTTATTTAAAATGCCGAAATTATACCTATACTTCAAATAGACAGAAAATTATGCGGTTAGAGCCGGGTCTGGGGTAGTTATGAAGCAGGTTAAACACAGGAGAACACTTAATAAAGCTCGGGGCTTTAATTTAATTGAATTAATGATTGTTTTTTCTATTATTGAGCTTCTGGCAATGATAGCTATGCCCATGTATTCTGAGTATAGAAAAAAAGTAAAATGGACTGAAAATATCAATATTGCTGATGGTTTAGCTAAAAGCGCAATGAGCTGCCTTCAAATATATGGGGAATCGTGTACTGGCGAATGGGGATATATTGATCCTGTTGATATCGGGCTAACTGCTTGGCCTAGAGGCCGCTATACTTCACAATGCTTTGTTTTCTTTTTGCGGCCTGGTGAAGGTTTTCATGTGGTTATTATTGGTAACTATGAAGTTGGTGGTTATCGATACGATCGAGGATATACTAGTCAATCAGGCCGCTCATTTACAGCGACTCAAAGCTACCGTGATAGTGTTCCAACATCAATTATGAGAGCTTTTCCACTAGATGTTTACTAATATTAATAGTATTAAAAATTACTTAAAAGACTACTAAACCCCCTTCTATTGCCCTATATTACTTCATAGTCGCATAATTTACATTATGTTAAATAAGATAACTACAAAAACCACTCCCCTGCCAACACCACTATATATAACTCATCACTTCTTTTGTCACCGCTTCGTTTGCATACTGTTATTAAATGTAAAAGCCACTATGAAACATTCACAATGGCTTTTACTATGTTTAATTGATTTTAAATCGTTCAAACATCATTAGCGTATTTTATCTAATTTACTTTCGCCATCAGCACCCTTTTGAAAACCAGGGTTAATTGGATTGATATTTGATACAGTTTCTGTGGCTTCAGCCGAATCCACTGAGTTTTCTTGGTTATCTTCAATATCTTGTTCTTTTTGTTCACTTTCAGCAGGAATTCTAATAAATTTGAATCCTTCACGATCAGGCTCTACACGAACTGTATCACCAGGCTTAAATTTGCCTGATAACAGCTCTTTAGATAAAGGATTCTCAATATATTGCTGAATAGCCCGTTTTAGCGGTCTGGCACCAAATAAAGGATCAAATCCAACTTCTGATAATAAATCAAGCGATTCTTTACCAATCGATAAATTTAATTCCATTGCTATCAAGCGTTCGCGCAACCGTTTCAATTGTATTTTTGCAATACCGCCGATTTGTGATTGACCCAAACTGTGGAAAACGATTACTTCATCAATCCGGTTAATAAACTCCGGTCTGAAGTAATCGAGCACATCTTCCATCACCGCACTTTTAAGCTCGTTATAACTGATCGAGGCGCCAAGATCCTGAATTTTATGCGATCCTAAATTAGAAGTCATAACAATGACTGTATTTTTAAAATCAACGGTACGGCCTTGCCCATCTGTCATTCTTCCATCATCCAGCACTTGCAGCAGTATATTAAATACATCAGGATGCGCTTTTTCTACCTCATCCAGTAAAATAACACTGTAAGGCCGGCGACGAACCGCTTCTGTTAAATAACCGCCTTCTTCATAGCCTACATACCCAGGAGGCGCACCGATTAAACGTGCTACAGAGTGCTTCTCCATGAACTCCGACATATCAATACGAACAATGTGACTTTCGTCATCAAATAAAAACTCAGCTAATGCTTTACATAACTCTGTTTTACCTACCCCTGTAGGCCCTAAAAACAAAAATGAACCATAGGGTCGGTTAGGGTCAGACAACCCTGCCCTTGAACGCCGAATAGCATCTGAAACCAGCCTAACGGCCTCTTCTTGCCCTATTACACGGTTATGAAGTTTATCTTCAATTTTCAGAAGCTTTTCACGTTCACCTTGAACAATTTTAGACACAGGAATCCCTGTGCTGCGTGCAACCACTTCAGCAATCTCATCTGCGCCTACTTGTGTACGAAGCAATTTAAATTGCCTGTTTTTGCCATCTACTTGGCTAGCTTGTTGTAATTGCTCTTCTAATTGCGGTAACTGACCATATTGCAACTCAGACATTTTCTGCCAATCGCCTTGCCGCCCTGCCTCATCCATCTGCAATCTGGCTTGTTCAATTTGCTCTTTAATTTTTTGAACACTTTGTAAATGTGATTTTTCAGCACGCCAAATTTCTTCAAGGTTCGCGTATTCCAATTCAAGCTTAGTTAACTCATCCTCAAGATTACTTAAACGTTTTTTAGAAGAATCATCGCTTTCACGTTTTAAGGCTTCACGTTCAATTTTAAGCTGAATCATACGGCGCTGAAGCTTATCCATACTTTCTGGCTTTGAGTCGATTTCAATTTTGATACGTGCAGCTGCCTCATCAATTAAATCAATGGCTTTATCTGGTAAAAAACGGTCGGTAATATAACGGTTAGAAAGCTCGGCGGCGGCTACCACTGCAGGGTCAGTAATATAAACCCCATGATGGCGCTCATACTTTTCTTGTAAGCCGCGCAAAATAGCAATCGTAGATTCAACCGTTGGCTCCCCTACCAGCACCTTTTGAAACCGGCGTTCTAACGCAGCATCTTTTTCAATATACTGCCGGTATTCATCTAAGGTGGTTGCCCCCACACAGTGCAGCTCGCCACGTGCTAACGCAGGTTTTAGCATATTACCGGCATCCATTGAGCCATCGCCGCCACCTGCGCCCACCATGGTATGAATTTCATCAATAAATACAATGACACTGCCTTCTTCTTGCGAAATTTCTTTTAATACACCTTGTAATCGTTCTTCAAACTCGCCACGGTATTTAGCGCCTGCCAATAATCCTGCAATATCAAGTACTAACACGCGTTTTTTACGAAGCCCTTCAGGCACTTCTTCATGAATAATACGTTGTGCTAACCCTTCTACAATGGCAGTTTTTCCAACCCCTGGTTCACCAATTAAAATAGGATTATTTTTACTGCGGCGCTGCAATACTTGAATGACACGACGAATTTCATCATCTCGACCAATAACAGGATCAAGCTTACCGGCGCGTGCACGAGCTGTAAGATCAACAGTATATTTATCTAGCATCTCTGTTTTTTTTCGGCGGCGCATCCCTAAGCCCAGGCCGCCTTCGTCTTCTTCAATTGGTCCCATGTGTTCTAGAATTACTTTTTCAAGCGTATCGAGCGTTACACCATATTTTTTTATCAATTGCCCAGTAGCTGATTTATCACGCGCTAATCCCAATAAAAACCATTCAGCCCCCACATAGTTATCTTGGCGCAATGTCGCTTCACGATCAGCCAAATTCAGAATATTGACTAAATCTCTTGAAATCGTAATATTCCCATTCGGTTCGCCAAATTTAGGCAATTTCGCAATTTCGCCTCTTAAGGCCATTTTAAACGCAGGTATTCGTAAGCCTGCCTGAGTAAGCAACGACGCTGTACTGCCTTCAGTCTGGTTAAGTAAAACATAAAGAACATGCTGCGGTTCTATGTACGTATTATCATTCGCTAGCGCTAAACTTTGAGCTTCAGACAGCGCTTTTTGAAGATGTGCTGTCATGCGGTCTGGATTCATAGGCTGCAACTCCTTGGAATTTTTTTAATATGGGGGTTTTCTAAATTGCCAGCTATCTTTACAACACTATTCTGTCAGCGCATTTAGATAATGTTTATATAGTAGCTGTACGATCAGCTAAAAATATTGATATATATCTAAAATCACGTTGATAAATTTTTTTGATAGCAATATTGGCAACAGCTGTATGAGTTTTTAGATAGGACTTACGTAAAATTGCCTTATTAGTATAGTGGATAGGTAGCGTTACCCAGCATAACCCGGTTAACATAATTTTACGTAAGTCCTATTAGACATACTTTAAGCTTACTCTTGATGTTGGTTTTGTACAGGCTAAATTCAAGCGTTTTTTCAAAGAAATTAAGACGTGTTATGATTCGACCTCTTACGAACAGACCTGTTAACAGATTTTTTGCTGAGATACTTGATGACACTTCCTTCACCTGAAACAACCTTACTGACTTTTCCTACCGATTTTCCCATTAAAATTATGGGGCTTAATCAGGAAAAATTTAAAACGCTTGTTACTCAGCTGATTCATCAACACGTGCCCGAATTTGATCCTGAAACGTTAGAGGTACGCCAAAGCTCGGGTCAAAAATATCTTAGCTTAACGTGTACCGTCATCGTTGAATCGCAGCAACAGCTCGATGCACTTTATATCACCTTGAGTGGACATCCTGATGTATTAATGGTTTTATAGTTTATTAATATTGAAAACGCGATCACTATGCAGGCTTCCACAGCAGAATGGCTTCAAAGTTTTGATCAAATGCTCAAAGCCCGAGTAAGTGCTAATACGCGCTTAGCTTATCTTCGTGATGTACATCGGTTAGTGAGTTTATTAGATCTCCCTGTTTTGGAATGGAAGCCCGCCTATATTCAACATGTGCTCATTAAATTACATAGCCAGGGTTTATCGCCGCGCTCGCTGCATAGAACATTATCAAGTTGGCGTTACTTTTTTCGTTATCTGGCTGAACATCATTCTATTTTTGAAGCCTTATTAGCAAGCCCTATCAAGTTACCTAAAGCCGCCCGCCCGCTTCCTCAAACGCTAACCCCTGATGAAATAAACGTTGTTTTAGAGTCTACCAACGCCCCTATTACGATTGAACTACAAGAAACTCAATCAGGAGAAGCGAGCACTCTACTAGATAAAGAAGACAAAGATAAATTACTGTATCAACAGCTTCGTTACCGTGTATTAGCCGAGTTGCTCTACTCATCAGGCTTACGTATTAGTGAAGCAGCAAGCCTAGTTTGGGGAGATATTGATATTGTAAATGGCATGGTTCGTGTAACAGGTAAAGGTGGAAAGATGCGCGATGTTCCCTTGGGGCAAAAAGCCATTGATGCGCTGAGAGAATGGATGGACATTATACTGGCAGATAGCGAAACACCCCTTTTTGCTGATGCAAAAGGAGAAGCGTTAAGTGTGCGTACCCTGCAACGCGATATTCAAAAGCTCGGTAAACAAAGCTCAGTAAATCGGCGGTTATACCCTCACTTATTTCGCCATTCGTTTGCTTCTCATATCTTGCAGTCTTCAGGCGATTTGCGTGCTGTGCAAGAAATGCTAGGCCATAGCAGCTTACAGGCAACCCAAGTTTACACGCATCTTGATTTTCAGCATCTTAGTAAAGTGTATGATCAAGCACACCCACGCGCTAAAATGAAAAAACATGGTGTACAAACTTCATCTGCTTTATCTGACCAATCACCGCTTACAGAGCAAGATGCCCTCTTGTCTTCAGAGCATCAGGATGAGCCGGATGCCTAAGCTATGGCGCGCATAAAGCAAGTTTTAGTATCAGGAGTAACCCGTTTAGGCATTGCGATGCTGTGGCTCCTTCATTTTTTACCCCTTCCTGTGTTATCTGCTTTAGGAAATGGTGTAGGCGCAGTATTATATTGTTTACTGACACGCCGTAGAAATATTGCCAATAAAAACCTAGAAATGTGCTTTCCTGAAGTTTCTGCTCAAGAAAGAAAATCGTGGGTAAAAAAACATTTTAGGGCCTATGTAAGAGCGGCGTTAGAACATGGCATTTTGTTTTGGGGTTCAAAAAAACGTATTCAAGCAATGGTACAGGTAAAGGGCATGGAGCACTTTATCGCCATGCAAGGCCGCCCTGTTATTTTATTTGCACCTCATTTTGTAGGGCTGGATGCAGGTGGCTTGCGTATTACAACAGAGTATGCAGGAACTTCAATGTATGCACGCCAAACGAATCCTCATCTTGATAAGTTACTACGGTATGGACGAGAGCGCTTTGGCAATACCAAGCTGGTATTGCGCACAGATGGCCTGCGCCCGTTGATTCGAAATATTAAGGCGGGGTTACCTGCTTATTTTTTGCCTGATATGGATTTAGGCCGCGAAGGCGCTTACTTTATTCCTTTTTTTGGCATTCCTGCGGCGACGATTCCTTCGCTATCACGTCTTGTAAAACTTACCTCAGCGGTGATTATTCCTTGTATTACCTGGCAAGAAGCGCATGGCCAGTACCGATTAGAGTTTTTCCCTCCTTGGGAAGATTGGACGGGAAAAGACCCATTAGTAGAAACACAAAAAATGCATCGTTTTCTTGAAGAACAAATTAGAAAAGCCCCCTGGCAATATTTATGGACGCATCAGCGATTTAAAACACGCCCCGTTGGAGACTCTTCTTTTTATAAGTAAGCAGAGTATGGCAATGTCATGCCTATTTCATAATCAAAATTCTTTTGATAGCTCTGCTAGCGGAGCAACAAAAGCGTTTTCTTCATTACCATACGTCAACACCACTACTTGAGCATAGCTTAATGTATCTTCTTCAAACAGATGCATCAGCTGATAAGTGCCAAGACTGCCAAGGCCTGCAATCATCACCATTGAATATCGTGAATTAAGAGGATTATCGCTTGCTACGATAACTGCACTTTTTTCGTTCGCATAAATATCATCCTGAACTTCGAATGACGCTGTACCAAATTTAACCGCTACTTGATTTGCAAATCGTGCAGATACTAGATTAGTGGAAGGTCGCCCAACCAGTAAAATATGATTTTTGCGCATGTCATCTTCAGTGACTTCTTGATCACTCTTCATCTTGGGTTGAATACCATGCTCACGGCGGCGTAGCGAGCGTTGTAATAAGCCAGCAGCTTCTAAATTCCCTGCTTTTTCATCAAGTGTACCATACACAATAAGTGTGTTTTCTAGTTCATTATCAAAGGTTAGAATAGTAAAGGGAGATCCGTTGTTTCGAGCAGTTAATCCATATTTATCGACAATGACACGCTCAGGACGATTTTTGGTATCAATCTTGATGACTTGGTGGGTAGCATCAACGATCTGCTCCTGAGTAACTTCACCTTCTGCCATTTCAACAGTAACGGGTATATTTAAAGCAGTGCTTTGTGCTGCAGTGTTAAGCGTAATAGTAGTTTGCCATCCCTGCCCATGGCGTGCGGTCTGGGTGCTGGCAAGCGAAAGTTTTGGCAACCCTTTTTCTTTTAACCACCACGCGAACAACGGTGCCAAATTTTTCTTTGTTTTTGATTGTAAAAATGTTTCGAATGCTTGGGAGGAAACAGCTTTACCTGCATTGGTTTTACCAAATGCTTCCATTGCAGTATCAAATGTTTCTGCGCCTACTATGCCCCTTAGCGTATGCAAAAATAATACTCCTTTTCCAGTAGCGACATTAAACCACTGATCATCACGAAAAGAAGATTTTATGTGTGAAAGCGCATAGTCTTGACCGCTACGCGCTCCTTGGGCATACATAGAGCGATAAAATGAAATTTCCACACCAAGCTCTTCAAGATGACTAGCTTTAAGAACACCTTTTTCAGCGAGTCGCTTCAATTTATTTTCGCGCGCCACAATTCTTTCATAATTCGCAAAGGCTGTTGTTAGCCAAATATCAGAATCTGCCAATGGTAATAATGTTCCGCGCCAAGCAGGTTCTTCAGATTCTTCTAGGCTATGATGTACTTCGTGAATTTTTAGTAAATTTTGCCGATCAACGGGTTTTACATCTTTTTTTTCTATGGGCGGTGTAGAGCTAAGAATAGTCCATGGGTTATGAATGAGCGGTTTGATTTCAGGGAAATTTTTTTGCTCAAGATCAGTCGGCTCCCAAATAGACCCTACTGGAGGCCCAAACGATGCCCATGTTTCAAAAGATAAGGCCATATCTGCTGTTGTGTATTTTGCATCTGCTGCGAATGGTGAATCGATTTCAGGTGTAGTTAGAATTCGTCGTGCAAAATCAGCATCAATTTTTCCTTTTCCTTCCTCGTATAGTTTTAGCCACACTTTATCGCGCTTAGAGGGGGCATAAACAGCTGCCGCGGAAGGACGGCCCTCTATACTGGCAATTGTTTCCATGCGAACATCTCTATCTTTAATATTGTTATCGCTCCAGTAAAATCCTTTCGCGTCTGCAAACCATTCATTTTTACTACTTCGATGTAGAACTTGTTTATGTGTTCCAAGTGAAAGTAATGCAATTTCATTTTTATGAATGTCGCCAATAAGCCACTCTGTAGAGCTAAGACCATTGCCATTTTGGCCGAGCATTTCTGTTGCTTTTTCAATCGTGTCTGCATATTGCTCAGCATTTCTAATGCGTGCCGCTAGCGGTATGCCTGCCATAGCAAACGATGTTTGCTCTAATGTAGTTTCACTCAGCAGAATACCGGCTTCATTGATCGAGTAATCCATTCCACTATGCATACCCCCTGCGGTTGTTTGCATCACAAAGTGATATCCGCGAGTTGGTTTGATATCCAACCAAATATTATAATTATTTGCTGGGTAAAGGTCGTACATCGTTACATGCCCAAACACTAACTTTCCATCTTTGGTAGCCGGGCCAATGGCGGCAAATGCACTGCATCATGTAGGGCGCCCTTTTCTAGGCATAAAAGCAGATGTTGCATTGCGGTTGCTACCTTTGGTACTTAATTTTGTTCCTTCTATTCCAGTTGCCGTCACCGAAAGAGCAGCATCTAGTGTGTCGATTTCATTTGCTGCGTTAAGCGTCACAATGTCTATTAAGTCAATGGGTCGTTTTTCAAAGGTAGCGCCTTCTGCTGTAGCGCCTTCTGCAATTCCTTTCATTTCCTCAAGCTGCTCAGGTGTAAAACCACGAAGAAAGAGTAAGTTTGAAAGCTTTCTTGCATATTCCCACGCTTGGCTGGCTGCCCCTGGCCCCCAATAATTTGCCAGCGTTTGCATATAGGTTGTTATTTCACTAGCAAGAAGATGTCCGTGTTGTAGCCCACGCTCATAAGGTTCCCCCTCGATATGTACGACCAGCCAGCCGGCTTGGGGATATTTCCAACCCTTGTGCCATTTTTGTACGGTATTAGGATCGTGTGAGGCACCCAAAGAAGCCGTCGATACGATAAAACCTATTCCCACATTTAGCACATGTTTGAGAAAAGACTGGCGAATAGATTGAAGCATAGTGCTAATCATGGATATAAATTTCTTAATTAAAGTAAGTATGATTATTTCATACCCAGAGTAGCTATTGCTGTACAACTGTCATAAAGTCATTACGATAATAAAAAAACAACTTCGCTCGCTATCAATTGTTGATGGAAGAATTTTTCAGAAGAGAAAGAAGGAACATTCATGGAGCAATGAGTGGCATAGTTTGCTGCTGTAAATACCTAACAAGTTTTACCCCGTGATACAGCCTGCTTGTAAATTAATATTGTTAGAAGTTACGCAGTTGAGCTATATCAAGGATATGGCAACGCAGACAGTACACGTAGTACAGCAAGTTGACATAACGCGGGGCGTCCCACACCAAGAGAGCCAACTGCGTAACTTCTAATTGTTTTTATCTTGATTATTATAAAAATAATGGCCTATATTTAGATAATAAGTTACTAATTATTAAGTTAAAAACATGCCAAAAATCACCTGCACAATCAGTATTCATCAAGCTATTATCGTTAGCCTATTACTTATCATAAATATTTTTAATACTGCTTATGCATGGACAGGTTCAGGTCACCGCTGGGTAGCTGGTATTGCTTGGGATAATATGACACCCGCAGCTCAAGATTTGGTTCATAACCTGTTGATCAGCGGTCAAGATATTGCTTCGTGTGAAAAAACTATTTTTGATAATGTTGGCAATAAAAAGAATGCTTTTATAGGCGCTGCTAGTTGGTCAGACTGTGTAAGAAGTTATCCTGGTTTTGGTATGTACCATGCCGACCGTTACCCGCTTTGCCCAGGCTTGGGCAGATCAGCCTGTAAAACCGGGCATTGCGCTACAGACTCTTTAAAACAAGCAATTCTAGATTTAAATGATCCTAATGTTGCTTTAGTTACAAGACGCAGAGCGGTAAAAACAATTATTCATCTAGTCGGTGATTTGCATCAGCCGCTACATGTAGTAGCTACTGGTCCTATCGATATGATGATACAAAAATCTGCTACCGATAAGCCAGATCGATTTCATGGTTATTGGGACTACGACGTAATGGTTGGTGTAAAAGAAAAGAAAAAAAATTTATTTAATTTAATTCGCAAGCATAGCGCTGCAATGCAAAAGGGAAATTGGGACGAATGGATGTTAGAAACCGCTGCGCAAGGAAAACAAATAGCCTACGGGGAATTACTCGGCGGCGAAAATGTAATGTGCGCAAATATTAAGAGCCTTACCACTAACCAACCTGTATTGATTACGCCTGAATATGCTGATTCAGCCAGCGATTTAGGTGTTATAAAAATCGCGCAAGCCTCGGTGCGCTTAGCATTAATCTTTAATCAATCAGCAGAAAATTTGAAGCTAGGTGCTTCGCCAAAAAATAAAGAAATAGGCGTTTTAAAAGACACTATACCCCAGGCAAAACAAACACTGGGAACGGCAGAAAAGCAAGAAATGACCGAAGAAGATGGCGATGAAAAAGTATTGCAAACCGTGAAAACACAACAAAAGAAACCAGGCAATATTATTACTTGCAATATACCCGGATCGCCAGATGATAGCTTTTGTTATACATGTAAAAGCATAGAAGATTATGAGCAGAATGAAAATGGTTTTAAAACAGCTGAAGCATCTTGCAAAACCATTCAAGGTATTTTCGCTAAAAATTCAACGGTAAGTTGCAAAATGAGTCAAGTTATCTCTAATGATAATGGTAATTTATCCTGTCATTAAAAATGTGTCCTACATATTTTGTATTAATTGGTCAAATCAGAAAAACCGGATGATGTCGCCAGTAACTTTGCTGATAAGCCTTTTCTTTCAAAATTATTTTTAAAATGGTTATTAAAAGACGTTTTTTGCAACGGTTTTATATTTATTTTATTTTTTATCGTTTAGCAAATATGCTGATGAAATCAGGCATACATAGCTTATACACATTTTTTGAAATTACTTTATTTTTTTAAATTCAATGCGATAATTAAGTTATCCACAGAAAAATGATAATTAAAAAAATTCCTTGTCTTTTTAAAAAATGAAGACATACTAGTGGGGAATCAGGGCTAATAGGGGTAAACCATTATGAAATTATTGGCTATTGCATTAATTGGTATAGGATGGTTTGGCAGTACGCTTTACTCTTCTGGTAAGACGACTCAGCTAAGTGAATGGTGGTCATATCAGACTACTAAGCCACAATCATGTAAAAAAGGATCAGACACTGAGCATCAATTAAATTTTGTGTCAAAACTGATGTCAATTAAAGAACAGAAGCCCATTGTATTGGCGCAAGCCGATACAGAAAATGCCCTTAGTTCTAAAGACTCAGAAGCGCGTAAAATTCAAGAAGCGTTAAGCTGGGTGCTAGATAAAACACATGATAACTTTACACACGCTAGGGCAGATGCTTCAGGAAAAAAAACGTTAGCATTACCTAATAATGACCCTGGCAATACTTCACGCTCAGCGCTTGAAGAAGCTTTTCATTCGCAGCCGTCTACTGTTGCATATCCTTTAGCCTATTCACTAGAGCATGGTACAGGGGGTACAGCTGATTATAAGCGGGCGGCTCGTATATATCTTAAGGCGGCTGAGTTAGGCGATGTACGCGCGCAAAGCCGTTTAGGTTTAGCGTATATGAAGGGGCATTTAGATCTGAAAACAGATTTGGTGCTGGCCGAAAAATGGTTAACAGCCGCTGCTGTTCATAATGATCTTAATGCACAATATTATTTAGGCCGCCTTCTTCTTGAAGATAAAGACACGAATATTGTTGATGCATTAGTATGGGTGGCTGTGGCAGGTAAGCGAGGGTATGCGCCTGCGCAAAATGTTGTTAAACAATATTGGACTCAGCTAAACCCACGCCAGCAAGATGAACTATTATCGCGCATTCGCCAATGGAAGGTTGAGGATAGTAAATTGAGTGTGGCTTAAGATATGACATCATCTACTACTATCACGTACGCCCCTTCCCTCCTAGTGCAATACATTACGTCGCCCAGTTATTCACTTAAGAAGTTTAAACGCTCAGTTAACTCCATATGCAATCTAACGGCTTTGATTGCATATGGAGTTAACTGAGCGTGCTGGCTAGGCCTTTACGCCCTCAGAAACCCAAAAATTCCCTTTTTTATCGGCTAATAATAATGGAGCTTCTTGATTTTCATCTTCTATATACGGCTTGCCATGAAGCTCTTTGTTTGATTGCAAAGAAGTAACATTACGTACTTTAAGATCAATGCGGCCCACGTGAATCAAACCCGTAACTACAACCCGAATATCATCTTGAAAACGCCCTGGGTATTTTACAAGAGCACGGAAACAGTCACGATCACTTCCTTCAGTATCTTTTAGCGAAAAACTAAGCTCAATAATACAAGGCCAGCCCTGGCTGCCTCCCATATAGCGTAAATCTTGCTCTAGCGCGCTACACAAGGCGCTGCTTTGTTCCCAACATACATGATAAGGATTTTGATCGGTATCTTCGATACGTTTTAATTTTTCTGACAGCCGTTCTAAAACCGTATAACTTAATCCCTGGTGCATGATTTGACCCTTTCCAGACAGCAGATAGTTCAAGATAATGCTTCACTCAAAGCACTATCTTTCAAATCATAAACGCCTCTCCCTTTTTATTATCAAGGGATGCTTATAAGGTTTACTCTTTGATCTGATAGATAAAGGTCAATTTTATAGGTTTTTTAGGAAAAAGCCAATGAATCTATACAATTAGAGAGAAAAAACACGAATGCTAGTGCTTGGCTTTAAGCTTTACCCAAAGCACCTTTCTACAAAAACTTGCATTAGCACCCGCACTCCGAACATTGTAAGCGGGGGATAACCAGAGTATTCCCCGCTCGCTTCACACATTGCAGTAAGCTGCAAGTTTCGCCTTAATTAATTTGTAAACAACCTTTTTGAACACCTTCAACAAAACGCGCAACTGCATCAATAGGTGTTCCCGGCAAAATACCATGCCCTAAATTAATAATATGGCGTTTGCCTCTAACGTCGCTTACTAAGCGCTCTACTGCTGCGTCAATTGCTTGAGGTGAACCCGTTAATAAAAGCCGAGGGTCAAGATTGCCCTGCAAGCATACAGAGTCTCCTACTTGCTTATACGCCCAGTTAATATCCACCGTCCAATCAATGCCTAGCCCTTGAGCGCCTGATTGTGACATCTCATCGAGCCAAGTTCCCCCACCTTTGGTAAAAAGAACAACAGGTATTTTTTCGCCGTTGTGCTCTTTAGGCAAGGCTGCAATAATCTTGCGCATTGGCTTTAAGCTCCACTCGAGATAATCATGGGCAGAAAGCAACCCTCCCCATGTATCAAATATCATCAGCGTTTGAGCGCCAGCTTTAACTTGTTCCGTTAAATAAAGCGTTACAGCTTCAGTATTGGTATCAATAATTTTCTTTAAGAGATCGGGCCGGCTATACATCATTTGCCGTAATAGAGGAAAGCCCTCTTCTGAGCGCCCTTGCACCATGTAGCAGGCCAATGTAAAGGGGCTTCCTGAAAAACCAATCAGCGGCACACGATTATTCAACGCTTTTCGCATCGTGCTAACAGCATTAAATACATACGAAAGCGAAGCCATATCAGGTACCGTTAGCTTTTGAATATCGCTTTCATGCTGTAGAGGCCGTGCAAATACAGGGCCTTCACCTTGCTGAAAATCAAGTTCGCAGCCCATGGCATCGGGAATCGTTAAGATATCTGAAAATAAAATAGCGGCATCTAAAGGAAACCGCTCCAAAGGTTGTAAAACTACCTCAGTAGCTAATTCAGCATTTTTGCATAAGGCCATGAAATTGCCAGCTTTTGAGCGGGTCGCGTTATACTCAGGTAAATAGCGACCTGCCTGACGCATTAACCATACGGGGGGACGGTCAACCGATTGCCCGTTCAAAACGTCTAACAATCGGCGATTTTCTAGCATAAATGGGGTTCCTTATGGGAAACATTAGAAAAATTGAGACGATAACCTATCGGCAAGTTTACCGTATTTTAACAGGGTTTATTCTAGCAGTACCCTTGTTACTATCGCCATGTTTTGCTGATCCTGAGGTTTTAGTGTTAAAGCGCGCCTTACGACCTGGCGATGTGTTAACTGCTCAAGACTTGGAATGGGAAACAGCGCCCCGCGTTCCATCAGGCGCAGTGCAAAACCCAAAAGATATTATTGGAAAAAGTGCTAAAAGCCATTTGCCTGAGGGTTTGGTAATGTATCCTCAACTCTTTGAAACATCAAAAATTGTACAGCAAGGTCAAACCGTAGAAGTGATTTTGCGATCAGAAAATATGGATATTCGCTATACCGGAATCGCTATGCAAGATGGCGGTCGCGGGCAGATTATTACGGTGAGAATGCCAGCGGGCACCTTAATTGGTGCCACGGTGCTTGATCCTGGCAAAGTTGTTGTTCATGAATAATAATTGTAGGTAATATTATTTTAGGCCTGCAATGTTATTTTGCCGTAATTACGATGGCACCACTGTAAAAGGCACTTACAGCTATGGCCCGCAAGGCTTTAGAGTCAAAAAAGTAGCTAATGGAAAAACGCTTCAGTTCTTATACTTACCTAGCGGTGAACTTCTTGGAGAATATGAACCCATTTCAGGCGGCTATCACGTTGACCGTGAGCATATTTATGTTGATGGCAAACCTGTGGCAGTACTTACAGATGGCGGAAGATCGAATGTAACAACTGCTCAACCTGTAGCCCCTATGGATTTAAACTACGTTCATACCGATGTGCTGGGTACGCCTCGCAAAATAACGCATGCTGATACGGGAAACCTGGTTTGGAACTGGTTACAGGATGATGCGTTTGGGGGTGGATGGAATTGCTTATAATTTAAGATATGCCGGACAGTACTTCGACTCTGAAACGGGGTTGCATGAGAGTCGGTATCGTTATTATGATCCTAAAACAGGTAGATATCTGACGCCTGATCCTATTGGATTGGCTGGTGGTATGCATCGGTATAACTATGTTAGTGGTGACCCGATTAACAAAACGGATGCTACAGGGCTTTGCCCATTGTGTGTTATTCCTGCCTTGATGGTAAGAGCTGCTATAGTTGGCGGTGTTGCCGATGCAAGTATTCAGCTTGCAACTCGGGGTAAGATTGACTGGTGGCAAGTCGCTGATACCGCTTTTGATGCTATGTTTTTTGGGTTGCTTCCCAGCTCTCCTGCAAAAGTAGCAGCGATAAATAAATCTAGTGCTTCAGTTCAGGCTTGCGCTGTAGAAAGTGCTGGTTCAGGTTTTAGTAACTTTATAAAAGCTGAAGGAAAAATTCAAGAGTCTTTAGGTATTTGGCCACCTCATAGAGGGGCTTACGGACCAGTCAAAAATATAGACCTCGGTGTAGGTACTGTAATTGATAGATATGGTTCAACATACGGTACATTTACTGCGCCTGTTGGAACTTCTTTCGGAGCAAGAGCCTTACCAGGCTCGTATGAGACGCTGGCTCCATACAATCAATATAATGTAATCAATAAAATTGAGAATGTTACGCAAAGTAATGTTTTACCTTGGTTTGGTCAAACAGGCAAGGGAGTTCAATATGAGTTACCAAATTCTGTATAGTTCCTGTTAGATAACGGATTTTTGGAGAAAGTAAGATGAAACTGTCAGAGTTAAAAAGCATTATGGAATCTAAAAAGGTTCCACCATTAATGTATAGTTTAGAAGGAATCAAACAAGGAGAATGCCTTTGCATAGAGTCTGAAAATGGCATTTGGCATGTTTTTTATAACAGCAGAGGTAAAATAACATTCTCGCAAGAGTTTTTAACAGAAGACGAGGCATGTAATAAATTTTATCAAATCGTGAAAAATGATTATGGTTGGAATTAATTGCTTTATGTTGCAAAATCGGCTACAGCATGAATTAAGGTCAGAGTGAAATTTAGAGAGATATTAAAGTCCAGTATGAGAAAAAAATCACCCATCAGCAGCCCCATTAGTTTACTTATACGGATTTCAAACCTCTTGGCATTCATTGTCCTCACTAGATGCCATTCAAAAAGCTGAAGCCTTATTGAAAGGAGACTTAGCATGAACACCCCCTTCCAGTACGTTTCAGCGTGTTAACGATTGCCCTTTTAGCGTCACACGTATTTGCGCTTGAGCCTATTAACCCTACCTATACAAATGATAGCCTCAAACTATGAATATATTGCCCCTGGCATCTTAAGTAAAACTATTTACCCTGATGGCAGCAGCCGCATTATTCAAAAATTCACCTATTCAGGGCTACCTTCTCTCATTGCTGAATGGTCATCTGCTTTCAACAGATACCGCTATCTTAATTTTAATTACAACCCTGACGGAAATCTCACCACTGTTTTTCCACCCAATGGGGTCAAGAAGAAAATAATGGTTCTTATGGCAGTGTGACTACCTATCAATATAATGGCTTTGGAGAGCGCATTGCAGAAAAGGCTCCTGAGATAGGAACCACGAACATTACCCGTGATGCAATGGGTAATCCGCTGCTTATTAAAGATGCTAAAAGCTCCACGACTCAAATCAGTTACGATTTACTGAATCGACCTACTAGCAAAGTCATCAAAAACTCTAGCGGAACCGTCATCGACACATTTACCTATACTTATGACACGCCAAAAGGATATTTAAGCAGTATAAAGAACAATACAGGAACACTCGCCTATACTTGGGCATCCACAGGAGAGCTGCTTACCCAAGCTCAGACGGTTGATGGCATGGTGCTAAAAACATCCTGGATCTATGATGGTGCAGGTCGCCCCACTCAGCAGACGCTTCCAAGCGGCAATCAAATCAATATGACCTATCAGCCTACAACAGGCTTGCTTGCTACGCTTACGGTAAAAAATCCTACCGAAACATTTAGTCGTACTATCATCACCTCCCCCCGCTACGCCCCGTTTGGAGAACTACAAGGGTGGACATGGGGAAATGGCAGACCTCACCTCGAGCAACGCGATTTAACCGGTAAAACCATTCAAGTGCTTGATCGCCACACCGAAGCATTGCAATACAATGGCAAATCACAAATCATCAGCCGATCGGATTTAAACCCTAGCAGTCAATTTATTCCAATCGGGTCAGGTGATCAGTTTAGTTATACGTTTGATGCCTTTGATCAGCTACATATTCACACACTGAACCGAAATGGTACGGCATCGACGCAAGTGCAAAACTGGTCGCCGAATGAAAATCGTGTGGATCCTAATACGACATTTTATGCCCAAAGCGGCAGCCCGGCAGTGTATACCACCCAGCAATGGCTGCAGCAAAATGCCCAAGCTGCAATGTACGATGCAACAGGTAATTTAATTAAGCTGGGAACGCGCGGCTATGGTTACAATAGTCTTAACCAATTAACCAGCGTCAGCGATGGCACAACGGTTAAGGGAACGTATAACTACGGCCCTGATGGTTTTAGAGTCAAAAAAGTAGCTAATGGTAAAACGCTTCAATTGATGTATTTGCCTAGCGGTGAGCTAATGGGAGAATATCAACCTATTACAGGCGGCTACCACGTTGATCGTGAGCATATTTATTTAAATGGCAAGCCTGTGGCAGTGCTTTCGGATGGCGGCAGATCGAATGTCACCACCACCCAAGCTGTAGCGCCAATGGATTTAAATTATGTGCATACCGATGTCATCGGCACACCACGTAAAATAACCCATGCCGATACAGGAAACCTGGTTTGGACATGGCTGCAAGATGATCCTAATGAGGGTAATGCGCCTATTACCACGAATGGGATCGTTTATAATTTAAGATATGCGGGGCAGTATTTTGATGCCGAGACGGGGTTGCATGAAAACCGCTATAGATTTTATGATCCTAAGACGGGTAGATATCTGACGCCTGATCCGATTGGGTTGGGTGGTGGTATGCATCGGTATAACTATGTCAATGGCGATCCGGTTAATAAGGTCGATCCGTTAGGATTGGCAGCAGTTATTGCTCCAGCAGCGCTGGAAGGATTAGGAGGGGCTGTAATTGAAGGAATTGGGTTCGTTGGTAGTGCCGTTGTAGCTGGTAAAATAGGATCAGATGTTATTAATGCATCTAAAGATAAATGTGAGAACAGCGATTGTCCTCCATGTAGAACTGTATCAGGCAGAGTTGTGTCTGTCGGAACAATTGGCTATAGGCTTGACTTGGTTCCACCAAGTAAGCCTCACTACCCATATAAAGGAAATCATTATAATTTTTACAAAGCAAACCAATCTCCTTCCCCTAAATGCATTTGTTTTTGGCAATCAATCGGTGCTGGAGATGCGTCAGGGGGTATGCCGCCTCCAGTCGGATCTATACCTATAGAACCGTTTATTAAATAAGTAAGGTGTATGTAATGAACTATATTGATGGTCAAAAAATTATGATTGGAGATAGAGTTAGTTTAGGGGGAGGAATGGATGGAGTTGTAGTTTGTTCATTTGATGATAACCAATTTTCTTCAGACTTTCCTGAATCAGATTGGGGGGGATTTCTAAATACAGGCGTGCTAGTAAACTCTCGGCAAGCAGGTTCTATTCATTATCCTGTCCCAGATATAGATCTAGTGCTTATTGAAAGAAATAAAATAATTTAATGTGCGCGAGGCATAAACCAATACATAAACCAATACATAAACCAATAGGGTTAAACCAATAGGGTCAGTATAAATAGATTTTTTAATGTAGAAAAACCTTCCCCAACCCCGCGATTTGTTGCGGGGTTTTTATTTATGCTATCCAATTAATAGGCTTTACCTTTAGCTGCTAAGGTTTCCCACCATCTTTTTAATATGCTAAAAATGTTGCTGAAAAAAATGCTAAAGATAAGTTAGGCGCTAAATCTACCCACCACCCGCAATGTCGTTGCAGAGATCCTAAGGGAGATCAAATTATTCCAATAAATCAAAGGGGCCCTACAAAGGGGTCAGACTCGATTGATATGAAAAGCAATTAATGATATGCTTTCACTCATCCAATTAACCTCATGTTTTATTTAATTATGGCACGTCTTACTCGCTTTATTCTCCCAGGGCAACCTCAACACGTTATTATTCGGGGTAATAATCGTGATCCTATATTTCTGACTAATCAAGATTATTCGTTTTATCTCGATATTCTAAAACGTGCTTGCGACAAACATTTTTGTGAATTACATGCTTATGTTCTTATGACTAATCATGTTCATCTTTTAATAACACCCAATACTAGCGAAGGGCTATCCAAAACCATACAGATGATAGGCCGTTACTATGTACAATATTTTAATTTTACCTATCATCGAACAGGTACCTTATGGGAAGGTCGGTATAAAGCTACTCTTATCGATAGTGATATTTACGCTCTATTGTGTTATCGCTATCTTGAATTGAATCCTGTACGCGCTAATATGGTTAAACATCCTGCTGATTATCCATGGTCAAGCTATCGATATAATGCATTAGGAGAAAATAATCTAGTGGTAACACCACATGCTCAGTACACAGCATTAGGAAATAACCCAGAACAAAGACAAGAAGTCTACCGCTCTCTTTTCAATACCCATATTGATGAAAAAACTTTAGATGAAATAAGACAAGCAACAAATAAATCTTGGGTATTAGGCAACTCCTATTTCAAAGAAAAAATTGAACATCAGCTTAATCGCCGCACCACGCCACTTCCAAAAGGAGGTGATCGAAAATCAGAGGCATACAATATCAATCGAGTCCGACCCTTTTGATTTCGTGTTGATTTCGTGATTTTTTAAAAAGAAGGCCTAAAAAGCATCCTTTGATGACGAAACCAAGGAATGAGTTAAAGATCGAACTTTTAAATTCATATGCCATTGATTTTAAATAATTATTTTCTTAAGTTAGTGCCATTGGGGTCAGACTCTAAGGTATCCCCGTATTTTTGCTAATAATATGATTGATTTATAAAACTTCCAATATTAATGCCGAACAAAACGATCTATAACATGAGTTGCCATTCCCTTAGCGAGCTCTCTTTCCTCAAAAAAGATGGTTCCAATACCTTCATTTCCTAATAAAACAGATTCTTCTTCGCTATGCGTACGAAGAATAATTTCAATCGTTGGGTTAAGTGTACGAGCAGTTTCAGCCATTTGCCTTACATTAAGCGTATCGGGTGTAGCAATAACCAGCATGGCAGCATCAGCAATATGTGCTTGAATAAGTACTGCTGGGTCTGCCGCATTACCAGAAACAGCGACAATCCCCTCCTTACGCAAGTTTTCAACAATTTCACGGTTTTGCTCTGCAATAACATAAGGAATACCTTGGGCATCAAGCGATTTGGCAATTCGCTGGCCCACTCGACCGTATCCTACAAGCACAACCTGCCCTTCAAGGTACTTACGTTCGGTACTCATAGGTAATTCAGCATACGGGTCTTGCCGTAATTCCATTTTACGCGCCATCTCAGAATGTTTAACTGCCCAGCGCCGTAATGGTGTAACAGCAGATAAAAGAAAAGAATTCATTGCAATCGAAATTAATAAGCCTGCCAAAATTAAACTCATGCCCTCAGCAGGCAATAATTTAAGCGATACACCTAGCCCGGCTAAAATGATTGAAAACTCACCAATCTGAGCTAAGCTAGCAGCAACCGTGAGTGCGGTAGTCAGCGGATAGCGTAATAGAAGCACAACTGCCATTGCTGCCAAGGCGTTCCCTAAAATAATAATGGCTGTTACGATCAGCACATTAATTGGCTGTTGAATCAAAATTGCAGGATTAACCGACATGCCTACCGAAACAAAAAACAGTACTGAAAATGCATCGCGCAGCGGTAGAGATTCTTCAGCAGCACGGTGGCTAAACTCAGATTCGCGCATGACAGTACCAGCAAAGAAGGCGCCTAGCGCAAATGACACACTAAATAAAGCAGAAGCCCCATAAGCAATGCCGATGGCAGTTGCTATTACAGATAATGTAAATAATTCGCGTGAACCCGTACGCGCTATTTGCCATAACATTGCAGGTAATACGCGCCGCCCTACCACCAGCATGAGAGCTATAAACGCTGACACCTGCAACAATGTTTGCCCAATCGTTATCCATAAGGGTTTTGATTGCGCAGCTAAGGCTATAGGGCTGCCAAGTACGCCAGCTAGCGGAGGCAGCAGCACTAAAACTAACACGGTAGCCAGATCTTGAACGACTAGCCAACCAACAGCAATGCGCCCGTTCATGGTATCTAACATGTTTCGTGCTTCAAGCGATTTAAGTAATACTACGGTACTAGCACAGGCTAACGATAACCCAAAAATTAAAGCACCTCCAAAACTCCAATGCCATCCCCACGCTACAAACAACCCTAGCATTGTAGTTATTCCCATTTGCACGATGGCACCGGGGATTGCAACGCGCTTAACGGCAAGCAAATCATCAGGAGAAAAATGCAGCCCTACCCCAAACATTAACAACATAACGCCAATTTCTGATAGCTGAGAAGCAAGGTGGGCATCAGCAACGAAACCAGGAGTAGCCGGGCCTATGATAATGCCTGCAACTAAATAGCCGACAAGTGTCGGCAGCTTGAGGCGCGCGGCAATAAAACCAAAGATAAGAGCAACGCTAAAGGCAGCTGCAATAGTGGTAATTAAAGATAGGTTATGATCCATTTAATTCCCTAGGGGCGAATGGCAAAACACCAGCTATTTTTCGTAGGTGGGCTACATGTATTTTAATATTCCAGCGCTTGTTTTGGCTTACCCGTATCTTCATACGTTAAGTGCTATTAGAACACTAATAAAACCTTCAATTAAAATGTTTATTAAACCTGATTTTAACTGTATTCTTACTTATAATACTGAACGGATTATCTTAATTGATCTTGTATTCACAAAGGTTAAGGTTATGTAAATTTTTTTTGAACGCTTACTTTTTCATAAATAAAACGTTTATTATTTAAAGTAAATAAACGTTTCAGGAGACTATAATGAATAAAGCTATCAAAACTTTTTTAGGCATCATCAGCCTAATGAGCATGGTGGTTCCTGCAGCGAATGCAAGAGGATTTATCAGTATTGGAATAGGATTACCATTGTATGCTCGTTCTGCTTATAGTGTACCTCCTATGTACTCGGCCTACCCTTACCGAAGCCCTTGGTATGGGCATTCTTACTATAGTGATGCCTGGGTAGAAGAACGGCCTGTATATCGAACAACAACGCATTATTACTCTGAGCCTGTGGAGCCTTATCATGATGATGAAGGTGTGCCTCTCAACCCTAGAACACAAGAGATTGATTAACTCTGTAAGCGCGTGTGTATGGTTAGGCTTCAAGCAGAATAATAAGCAACAGGTAGTCTGGCAGCCAATGCAGAAAATTTTTAGTTAGGCGGTAGTATAGATGAGATGCTATAGCTCAGATTACTATTGCATGCTTGCTCTACTTAGGGGTTGGAAGCCCAATGGAACCGAAACGTACGCTAAGCTAAGCTAAGCTAAGCAAATCAACCATGACCTTAAATATGCGATCTAAATTCTATTTGTTAAATACTTAGGTAGCGTACGCCCTTTAATAATATGTTCTATAGCATAAGCTATACGAATTAATGTTGGCTCACTATATGCACGTCCTGTAAATGTGAATGCTTTTGGCATCCCAGTCTGATGTAAACCTATGGGAATCGTTATCACTGGATACCCTGCCAAATTGGCTGGTACTTCCCCAACAATGACATCAAGATTATTATCCTCTATAATGTCATCAATAAATTTACGTGATAGTGTTTTATTATTATTTAACTGATCAATATAGCATTGATCAGTTAATGGGCCTCGCTCCATTGCGTCTATCAATTTTCTTTGATCGTAAATAGTACTTTCTAAATCAGAAAAATTTTTATTGAATGCAATAATGTCTTCTAATGTGTGCATCATAGGAAAGCCAGTATATTGGGGAGCAGGATTACGTTGGCGTTTTGCTAAGTATTGCGAAATATCATTTTTAAAATCATAAGAAAAAATTAAATCTTTATCCGTACCCGCTTTATTCCATACCGCATTTAATTTGATGATTTGAGCTCCATTTTCTTGAAGCATGTTTTCAAATTCAATACAAAAATCACCAATAAACCCAACGCGTATGCCTTGTAAGCCGTTTTCATCAAGAAAAGCGCAATAATCTGTATGATATTTACCATTGCTTTCTTGGGTTAATCTATCACGTGTATCTATTCCGGTTAAAAAGCTAAGTAATACGGCTGCATCAGCAACAGTACGAGTAATAGGTCCAACCGTATCATAATTATGCGAAATTGGAATAACGCCTGCTCTACTCACTAATCCGACCGTTGGTTTAATACCTACAACTCCACATGTTGCAGAAGGGCAAATAATAGAACCGGAAGTTTCTGTTCCTAGGGAAACTGCTACTAAATTAGCAGAAACAGCGACTGCAGAACCTGTACTTGAACCACAAGGATCTTGTGCTAAATGATAAGGATTTTTAGTTTGCCCCCCTCGTCCGCTCCAACCATTACTAGAGTTTGATGAGCGATAATTCGCCCATTCACTCATATTGGCTTTACCGAATAAAATACCTCCTGCATCACGTAGTTTGAGTGCTACCGTAGCATCTTTTTCTGGTATAGAACCTACCATCGACCACGAACCAGCTGTCGTCAACATTTTATCTTTAGTATCTATATTATCTTTAAGCAGAATAGGAATGCCATGCAATAAACCTCGTGAACCTTTTTCTTTACGCTCTTTATCTAATGCTTTAGCGATATCTAATAAGTCAGGATTAATTTCAATAATTGAACATAGTGTTACACCTGTTTTATCAATCTGCTCTATCCGTGTAAGGTATTTTTTGACTAACTCATAGGACGTTAAACTTCCGTTTTCCATAAGTTTTTGTAAATCATCAATTGTAGCTTCCAATATCGAATTTTCTTCCATTTTTATAGCCTGTAAAGATAAACAAAAGTTTATAGCTGCCTAAAATGCTTTGATAATTGCAGTTTCATTAACTCATCATCATTGTTACTTTATCTGGGAGTACAATTTTACTCTGCTGTAAATCCCAATAGAGGCGTACGCTAAGGTATTTTTGATTGATTAAGAGGTCTAAGTTCTCCTCTCATAACACTTTCTGCTACAGCGAATGAATAATGACCCAACATGTTGATATGCCCATACACCAATGGCGATAACCTAGCCTCGTCCTCCTCTTTGATTTCAAATGACGTATGGCGCAAATATTCTAAAGCTGCTTGCGTATAAATAGTGTTCCATAGCACTTCTCTCTGCTGTTGCTCAAGCAGAGCGTCAGCGAATTCTAGAGCGGACGAACGAGGGACGAGTAGAGGCGAAAATTAAAGGAATAAAGTTTGGGCGAAAACACATGATTGATCGTCAAAAATTAATGGTTTTACATCAAGAAGGCATAGGGGCAACTGAAATTTCTAAACAAATGGGAATTGCCCGATCAACAGTGTATAAACTACTGAATACTATCTAATTTAGCTTAGCGTACGTTTTCGTTCCATTCCGAGTAGACGAGGGCATTGCTGCTCCTCGCCCCTCACAGACCCGGACGAGCG
>JAZKAR010000009.1:0-23125 GCA_040389065.1 Pseudomonadota bacterium
CTTTTGTTTCGCTGCTGATGGAGTGCATTCTACGCACTACCCCCTACACCGTCAATAAGTTTTTATCGAAATAAGATAAATTCTTTTATGTTCCTTTCAAAACAATTGGTTATATAAAAATAATTTTTAAGAATTGCCGCTTTTTTATAAGGATTTTTAAATTTTTTGCCAGAAATTAGCTATTTAAGATTTTTATTATTTTTTTGCTTCAACATAAAGCGGATAGTTTTATTCAACATAGCGATTTTGCTGGGTGTTGGGTGTTGGGTGTTGGGTGTTGGGTGTTGGGTGTTGGGTGTTGGGTGTTGGGTAATAATAGTTTGCTGGCTATTTAGTTTTAGCTTTTCTACATTGCTAAATCTAAGAAGCCAGCCAGCTATTTAGATTTATTTTGATGGGGTGCTTGTTGAAGCAACTTTTCCCTTATAACTATTTTCCCTGAACTTTTCCTGGCAGCGCTTTAAGCCTTCTATTGCTGTACTTGCTTCCACACAGATTTTTAGTTCTTGTAGTCTTGCAATGCGATCATCAACAAACTCGAGCTGTTTTTTCTTTAATGGCTCAAAATTCTTTGAAGCACTCATAGCTGCTGCTTCAGCTTTGGTAGCCTCTACTTTTGCATCAGACTTTTCTGCAGGCTTTGTTGAAGAGGTAGGTTGAGCTACAACGCTTTGTGCGATAAAAAAAGAAGCTAAGGCTAATATATAAAACTTCATATTGCTATCCTATTTATTGATACAAGTACATGGGGTTATAAATACATTCAAAACAAAACAATCTTGGTTATCGCTCGTGCACTGCTAATGGCTTAATGAATCTAGCAAACGGGCATGAATGCCACCAAACGCTCCATTGCTCATCATGAGCACATGATCACCAGGCTTGAGTATTTGCTTGAGTTCTCCTGTGAGCGTGGTCAAATCATCAAACGTTGCTGCACGTTTACCTAACGCTTGAAGCGAAGCGCCAACATCCCAGGCTATTCCATGCGTATAAGCATAAATTTGATCAGCCTCTTTTAAGCTATCAGCCAAAAGAGCACGCATTGCACCAAGCTTCATTGTATTTGATCGTGGTTCAAACACAGCAATAATACGATCGTTTGAAGGAATAGTGCTTCTAAGTGCATTAATGGTGGCTGCTATAGCAGTAGGATGATGGGCGAAGTCATCAATGACACGAACTCCATTGATTTCGCCTAAAATTTCCAAACGGCGCTTTACACCTTTAAAGCTTTCTAACGCTGCTAAACCATCTTTAGGGCGCACGCCTACATGATAAGCGGCAGCCAAGGCGGCTAAAGCATTCATGCGATTATGCTGCCCTATAATAGAAGGGGGCATGTGGCCTTGGGATGCATGTTGATATAAGACCTCTCCGCTTGCGGTGATACTCCAATCATGCTCAGGAATCGTATTGGACTCGGCAGCACCAAAACGGGCAACTTCAGACCAGCACCCTTGCTTTAAGACTTCTTCAATCGAAGCATCTGCTGCATTAACAATACATTGAGCATTACGTGGCATTGCGCGTACAGCATGATGAAACTGCCGCTGGATTGCTGCTAAATCAGGGAATATATCAGCATGATCATACTCTAAATTATTAATAATAAATGTACGGGGACGATAATGGACAAATTTTGAGCGCTTATCAAAAAACGCGGTATCGTATTCATCAGCCTCAATCACAAAGAAAGCACTTTCGGAAATGCGTGCAGTAATCCCTAAATTGACTGGCACTCCTCCAATTAAAAACCCTGGAGCATAACCTGAAGCTTCTAAAATCCATGCCAGCATAGCTGAAGTAGTTGTTTTTCCATGCGTTCCTGCAATACCCAGCACCCATTTTTGATGAAGGCATTGTTCACCTAACCACTGAGGGCCGGAATTATAAGGCAATCCTTTTTCTAAAATCGTCTCAAGTAAAGGATTACCTCTTGAAATTGCATTTCCAATCACAAAACAATCAATATTTTCAGGAGGAGTATCGGGGTAACCTTCGATAAGAGTAATGCCTTGTAATCTTAACTGATCGCTCATCGGCGGATAAACGTGTTGATCATAACCGATAACGGAATGCCCAGCTTGCTTTGCAATTGCTGCTACACCCGCCATGAAGGTTCCACATATACCTAAAATGGCAATCCGCATTTTATAAAGTCTCCCTTTATTTTGAGGGCCTATTATTTATGTTGCTATAGCATTCGTGCGGTTTTGCTATATTACTATTGCTCTGCACTGACGCCATCTCAAGGACATTCGATATAGGTTACTTTTTTGATGAAACCATAGCAAATGGATAGGCCCATTTTAAAATTTTAATTATATTTAGAGGTTACGCAGTTAGGTTCTCTCGGCGTTTTAGCCACTTGCCATACTCCATGTACTGTCTGCGTTGCCATGCGGCGCATCCCATGCCTTGATAGAGAACCAAACTACATAACCTTTAATATTTACTGCTTATATCAATTATTAATCATACTTGTGTACCATGCCTTTACCATGCTCGGCAAAGCAGTGCTCAGTAGAGCATAGGAGGAGCCACACAGTTTATTATCAGAAATAGTATTTGTACTCTAATATTACTATTGCTCTAACACTAGCGAAATTTTCAAAAGAAAGCAATTCAGCTTTGACTAATTACCGCGTGAACTCTAAAGGCTGGCCTAGCGCTTGAGCTATTACATATCCCTGATTCCATACGCGCTGTCCATTTACCCATGTTGAAATAATACTTGAACGAAAGCTTCGGCCTTCAAAAGGCGACCATCCGCAGTGATACAATAATTTATTGTGCTCTATCGCATCTGGCTTTTGCATATCAATCCAAACCAAATCAGCCCAATAACCTTCTCGTAAAAAACCGCGTTCTTTTACCTGAAAACGCTGAGCTGGCGCATGCGATATTTTATTAACAACTTGCTCTAGCGTCAGCTCGCCATTATGTACAAACTCTAGTGTTGCTTGTAATGCATGCTGAACCAAGGGCAAACCTGAAGGCGCCTCGAAATAACTTCCTTGTTTTTCATCCCAAGTATGGGGCGCATGATCAGTAGCAATGATGTCAATAACATCATTTTTAACCGCCTGAATAAGCGCCTGCCGATCAGATTCTTTTTTAACCGCTGGGTTACATTTTATTAAAGCCCCTAGCGTTTCATAGTCAGGCGCGGAGAAACTTAAATGATGTACGCACACTTCTGCAGTAATAGACTTTTTATCCATTGCACCTGAGCTAAATAGTGCTAACTCTTTTTCTGTCGTTAAATGCAATACGTGCAATTGGGTACCATACCTGCGCGCTAAATCAACAGCCATTGATGAAGAGCGCCAGCAAGCTTCTTCCGATCGAATATCAGGATGTGCCGAAAAAGGGATATTTTCCCCATAACGCTCTCGGTAAATGGCTTCATTCGCGGCAATCGTAGGCGTATCTTCACAGTGTGTGACAACGATAATTGGTGCATCACGAAATATGCCTTCAAGTATTTGAGGTTGATCTACAAGCATATTTCCTGTGCTTGCCCCCATAAATACTTTTATTCCGCATGCAGCATGCGGGTCTAACTTTTGAATGGCCTGCAAATTATCATTGGTAGCACCAAAATAAAAACTATAGTTTGCTAGTGAGCGCCCTTTTGCACGTGCAAACTTGGCAGTTAATGCTTCAGGCGTAGTAGTGCTCGGCTTTACATTGGGCATTTCCATATAACTGGTAATTCCACCGGCTACAGCCGCTCGTGATTCACTTCCGATTGAACCCTTATGTGTTAGACCAGGCTCGCGAAAATGCACTTGGTCATCTATCATTCCTGGAAGCAAAAAACTTCCGTTCAGGTCAATAATTTCTGTATTACTAGAACGTGGAACGTGAGCACCAATCGCTTCGATCCGGCCCTTTTTTATCAGTAGCTCCCCTTCAAAACGTTTGCCTTCGTTTACCATTACAGCTTGCGTAAGTATGACATCTTGCATAGTTTTCTCCAGATCGTTGGATTTTTTTGTAGGGAGTATTTTTGAATGATGTGTTTTAGTGTGTTTTGTAATCGTTTCCTATCCAGTCATTCATTTCAGCTAAAACGCTCTATTAGGAATGCTACGCATTACATTCTTTATGGCTTCGGTATAAACTAATAACACAACTTCTAACATTTTCAATAAACACTAAAATATTTAGCTGCTGGATGATGCGATATTAAAGCACTAGTAGAATCTTCTGGCCAAAGCTGATCTTCCTCGCCCATGACCACACCAATTCTATCAGCTTCCAGTAATTGCAGGATTTTTCTCTGATCTCCCAAATTAGGGCATGCAGGATAGCCAAAAGAATAGCGACTTCCACGATAGTGTTGCTTAATTAACTCATCGAGTTGACGAGCATCTTCAGAGCCAAAGCCTAGCTCTGTTCGTATACGTTTATGTACATACTCTGCTAGCCCTTCAGCACCCTCAGCATTCAACCCATGCCAATATAAATATTCTTGATATTCATTTTTATGAAAAAGATCACGCGCATAATCTGCTGCATGTTGCCCAATAGTTACTAGCATCATAACAATAACATCACGCTGCCCTGACTCTTTCGAGCGAAAAAAATCAGCCACGCATAATTTACGCTCAGTGCGTTGGCGGGGTAACTCAAAGCGGCAGGCTTCTTCATTACTTTCAGGCGAGGTATAAACTACAAGGCTATCACCCTCTGATTGACAAGAAAAATAACCATATAGGGCTTTAGGCTGAAGAATGTTATTTTGATCTGACGCTAACACTAAGCGATTCAAAATAGGATCAAGCTCCTTCTTCGCATAAACCTTATATTCATTAATATCTCGTCCTTGAGGCTTAAATCCCCATTGAAATTTATACAAAGTTGTCCGATTAATATAAGGAAGAATGGCGCGCAGAGGTATATTCTCTAAACATCGGGTTCCCCAAAAAGGAGGAACAGGCACCGGATTCGTTGAATCAACTGCCGAACGTTGTTGCGTCATAGTTACTCTCGTTACATCTTGTGAAGGCTGCATTGTATGCCATCTTTCTTTATAAAGCCTACCCTAGTGCGTCGTTTTCTAAAAATGGGTATAAATGAAAGCGATGATTTTTTTTACGAGGTTAGGCGATGCTCTGTTGTTATATTAAACTATGACAAGGAAGCGGCAACGAGGATGCATCGTGAAAGAAGGGGCGCTTTAATGTACTCACTTTTAGACAACAAAGCACTAAGCTCAGGTTCACATGAATAATACTGAAGCAGTTATTGATAGCCAGCGCATTTTAAAGATTCTTGCAGAACGTAATCTGCCTGCTACTCCTGAGCAGTATAGAGTTGTGTTTATAGAACTTTACCCTTCAGCAATGCCTGACTTTGAAACTCACATACACTGCATTGCCCAAGAAACGCCTTCTTTATTAGAAGCCATTCATGCGCTATTGGTGTATGCAAACCACACACCTTCGGGCATTGAACAGCAAGCAGGCGAAAGCCTACACGAAGCTCTTTTACGTTCTACGCTTGAGGCTGTGCATAATGCTAATACTGTACCTGATAATCATCTATTAAATCTGATTTCTAAAGTTTTGATGATTTCGCACAGTGTATTTAATGCTATCACTCAAGCTCGACAAGAAATTACTACAGCACACCAACATGTTACACGCCTCAAAGAGCAACTAAATAGTAGCCAGCAAGCGTTAGATATTAGCCTAGAACTTCTTGTACAAGATAATTTAACAGGAGCATTAAATCGCCGCGCTCTTGATCATGTATTAACACGAGAAGTAGCTGAGCCGAAAGCATTGGGACATCCTAAACGCGTCGTAATGGCCATGCTAGATATTGATTTTTTTAAAAAAATTAATGATCGTTATGGTCATGCAGTAGGCGACCAAGCGCTTGTTCATTTCTGTAAATATATTCGCCATACACTTCGTGAGAATGATTATCTTGTACGTTACGGCGGCGAAGAGTTTTTATTAGTTATGCCAGATGCAGATATTGCAGGCGCTCAGTTTGCTGTAGAGCGTCTGCGCTCCACCCTTAATACCACGCCGTTAATTGTCGATACAGGAGAACAAGTAAATTTGAAATTCAGCGCGGGATTATGCTCGCTTAGCCATGAGCAAGACCCTTATGATGCAATACGTTTAGCGGATGAAGCACTGTATGCTGCTAAACAAAATGGACGAGACTGTCTAAAAATTGCAACACCCGCTGAATCTTTTTAAAACCTTAGAAGTTACGCAGTTGAGCGCTATCAAGGCATGGCAACGCAGACAGTACAAGTAGTACGGCAAGTTGCCATAACGCGGGGCGTCTCACGCAGAAAGAGCCAACTGCGTAACTTCTAAACCTAAACAAATGTCAAAATTAATACTATATTTCACCTCTGATTTTATGCCGATTATTGTTAGTAAGATCAGAAATTAATTTTGCATGTTATTAATGCAATTATTTTCATTTCACAAAGGGTTTTTTTTGTCACACAATAAAAATGCCTCCTTAAATTTTTGGTACGCTCGGACTAGATATGGCAACTAATCCCAAAAATAATGAAGACTCTCCTCAATTAGTGGATGTTTTAAGTGACCTGTTAACGACAATGGAATCTCAAGCAACCACCATTCAAGCCCTTCTCGAACAGGGCCATCAGTCTTTGCGTCGTGCTTCTGCCCTTGCAATTAAAGAAGAAGCTTCACCTAATTTAATTAAATTTGTGAGCAAAGTTGTTTTAATTTCAAATGAAACCATTAATTCAATTAGTGCCACCCGGCAACAACTTGAAAGTGCGCATACAGGGGTACGTTATTTATATGAACAACTAAAAACCACTAACAATGTTCAAGCTTTAGATATAGAGCCTTTACTTGCTGACCCTCTTACAGGAACCTATAATCGCCGCGCCATGGATCGTCTATTTGAAAAAGTACTTAGCCACCGAGATGCTGATGGCGAAGCTAAAAAGGTAGTATTGGTCATTGCCGATATCGATTTTCTTTCTAAAATCAATGAAGAGTACGGCAGAGAAGCCGGTGATATGGCACTTAAACATTTTGGCCAGCACGCTAATATGACGCTTCGCGGTACTGATCATGTCATACGCTATAGCGATGAAGAATTTTTATTAATTATGACGGATACTGACTTAAGTGGTGCGCGCTTTGCGGTAGAGCGCTTGAGAGATCAGCTTAAACGTAGCCCTCTCGTCGTGTTAGATAAAACAATTGCTGTTAAATTTAGCGCTGGAATGGCAGCGCTGCCTGCCGATGTTATGCCAGAAGAATCGATTAAAGATGCTTTTTCAGCCTTACATGCGGCAAAACAATCAGGGCGTAACTGTCTTAAAATTGCATCGCTTTCTTCTCAAAATACAGAAAGCGAATAAGAAATATAACGCAAACTTTTGCTAACGTACGCTTGTTATCGAATAATACCTCTATGGCTAAACATATTTAAAAAATCAGAAAATCGTTTTAAAGGCTCTACTATTAATGCCTCTTGCTGAATAAGCGCTTTTGCTTCTTCTAAACCTAACCCCTTCCGATACAACGTTTTATAAGCTCTTCTTATAGCTAAAATAGCATCTGAATCAAAGCCTCGGCGCTTCAACCCTTCTGTATTAATCGCTCGCGGAGAAGCAGGATCACCATCTGCCATGACATAAGGGGGTAAATCTTGTAGTAACACTGTTCCTACCGATGTCATCGAATAAGCACCAATCCTGCAAAACTGATGCACACCTGTAAAACCACCTAAAACAACAAAATCATCAATATGAACATGGCCTGCTAGTTGTGTACTATTTGCAATCGTAATATGGCTAGCTAATTGGCAATCATGCGCGATATGAACATAGGCCATGATCCAGTTATGATTCCCTATCCGGGTGACTCCTTGATCTTGTATCGTACCTATATTAAGCGTACAACATTCGCGAATAGTATTGTGATCGCCAATTTCGAGACGTGTAGGTTCACCTGCATATTTTTTATCTTGCGGTGCTAGCCCCAATGAAACAAAGGGATAAATCTTATTATTTGACCCTATTGTGGTATGGCCCCCTACTACACAATGCGCTCCTATTTGCGTACCAGATCCTATTTGTACATCTTTTTCGATAATAGTATAAGGCCCAATATCAACGTTATCTGCCAGTTGAGCTTGTTTATCCACCAGGGCGGTGGGATGTATGGTAATTGCCATTTTCTTCACACCCTCTAAGTTTTATAACGCTAACGATAAACGTTATTCTCCTGTCGTTCTCACGGCACATAACATTTCTGCTGCGGCTGCCAACTGCCCATCGACTTCTGCTTTAGCTTTATACTTATAAATACCCCGCTTGCCATTAAGAAGCTCGACAGTAATGACTAATTGGTCGCCTGCTGTCACTGGCTTTTTAAAACGGGCGTTATCAATACCAGCAAAATAATATACAGACTTACCATCTGGCTTACTTGCATTACTTTTGAAAGATAAAATAGCAGCGGCTTGTGCCATGGCTTCAATAATTAAAACGCCAGGCATCACTGGATGATAAGGAAAATGGCCTGGAAAAAAAGGCTCGTTAATGCTTACATTTTTGAGTGCAACAATGCGCTTACCTTCTTCAATTTCACGAACCCGATCTACCAGCAGAAAAGGATAACGATGCGGTAAATATTGTAGAATTTCGTGAATGTCCATTGAACTCATAGTATTCCTGTAATAACAAATTTAAATAAAACCAACACCATCTTAAAAACGTATCAACATTTTATTTGATTTTTAAAAATGATGAATAAACTGGCATCAACACCAGAAAAAGAATAATTTGCGTACTTTTAGAAGTGTCGCAGTTGATTCTCTGAGCATGTTAGCAACTTTTGTACTGCGTGTACTGTTTGCGTTGCTATGCGGGGCATTCTATGCTTTGAGTAAATGTAACTGCGGACGTCTAACTTTAAAAAAACTATCATACTTTACTTTTTTCTAACTGCTTAATTCTCTGCTCTAACTCATCTAAACGCCGCAAAAGTCGGGCATTTTTTAAAAAAGCACGATGCTCATCAGCAGGCATATAGCCTGTTTGTACAGTATGGGGTTCAGTAACAGAGTAGCTTAATAAAGTACCACCCGAAATGGTTGTATGGTCAGCAATATCAATATGCCCTACAATCATAGCTGCCCCACCAATTCTGCAAAACTGACCAACTCGTGTACTGCCTGCAATACCTGTGCAGGCAGCAATCACTGTATGAGCACCAATTTTAACATTGTGAGCGATTTGAATATGATTATCGAGCTTAACGCCATCTGCAATCACTGTATCGTCTAGCGCTCCACGATCAATCGTTGTCACTGCGCCGATATCAACATCATTTCCTAAAATAACTCTGCCCACTTGAGGAACTTTTTGCCAAATACCTTCTGGATTAGGTAACCACCCGAACCCATCAGAACCAATTACTACCCCATTATGCAAACGAACGCGATCGCCTATTTCGCAATGATGATAAATACTAACATGCGAACCAACCCAGCCATTTTTGCCAATACGCACGCCTTCACCAATAACAGAATGCGCATCGATACGTGTGCCTGCACCAACCCAAGCCCCTACACCAACGACAGCAAATGCACCTATAGAAGCAGTGGGGTCAATCATTGCACTAGTATCAACTAAAGCAGTTGGATGGGTGCCTGGTTTAAAAATTGGATCTGGACGATAAAATAATTCACACAATGTTGAAAACGCGAGTTGCGGCTGAGGATGAATAATGCAATGAAACGAGCGCGGTAATTGCTCTCGCAAAGCTGCTGGCAAAATAATTGCCTGCGCGCGCGTATGCTGTAAACGACTCATATATTTTGCCTGAGCTACAAAAATTAGCTCAGAAGGGCTTGCACGCTCAAGCGTATTCAACCCTGTAATCTTAAAAGATGAATCCCCCACACTCTCAGCCTGACAATGTTGTGCCAAAGCCAAGAGCGTTAAAGGTGCTGATCTAACGGGAATAGGCATTGCACCATCCGTAAAAAAGGAGCAGCAAATAATTTAGTAGAGCATTGGTATATCGTTAATACTATCAATGCTCAACAAAAGCTTAGTTCTCTAGAGCCTTGATAACTTTATCAGTAATATCAATTCTTGGAGAAATATGAACTGCATCTTGTAGAATTAGATCATATTTTTCTGCTTCAGCAATTTTACGAATAACTTGATTAGCACGCTCTTGCAAACCTGCTAACTCTTCGCTTTTACGGAGATTAAGATCTTCACGAAACTCGCGTTGAGCACGCTGATAATCACGATTCATATTTTGCAAATCGCGCTCTTTTCTTTGGCGCTCAGAATCAGATAAATTATCTTTTTCTACAGAGGTTTGTAAATCACGAATTTGCTTAGCTGTTTTTTGTAGCTCTTGGTCACGCCCAGAAAACTCTTTTTCAAGTTTTTTAGTTGCTTTAGCGGCAGGTGCTGCTTGGCTAAATACACGTTCTACATTTACAAAACCAATTTTATATTCCGCTGACCATGCAGAGGTTCCAAACATTGCTGCACAGGCTGCTAACAACATAACTTTATGCCGAGACACCATTCTTGCTGCTCCTTTAATAACCAATAACCATCTAAAATGTACGACCTAACTGAAACTGAAAGCTTTGTTTTTTGTCTTCTTCTGTCGCTTTGATAGGTTTAGCAAAGCTAAACTTAAGCGGGCCTAGAGGCGAAAACCAACTAATTGCTAAGCCTGTTGAGTATTTGAGTTTTTCTTCCTCTGTATACGCATGTCTTAAACTATCACGAATTGCACCAGCATCAAAAAACACACTTGCTCGTACCGATTTTGATATATCTTGACTTAAGCCAGGAATAGGAAAAAACAATTCTGCATTCACAATCAATTTTTTCTTAGCACCTAATGCTTGCTTTTGGCCAGACGTATTAATTTCTGCTTGTTTACCTAAGGTACCTTGCTCATATCCGCGCACTGAGCCTGGACCGCCTGCAAAAAAGTTTTTGTAAAATGGCGTGTCTTTAGTAGCATATCCTAGCTCACCATTCAACATCAACACAGCTGGAGTATCACCTAACTTTTTAAACCACTGATGTTGCGTTGTTAAACGATAAAAATTAAAATTCTGTCGATCATTAGATAACGCATCATTACGTTGACCATACGCTAATTCATTTTGTATGGAATGCAAATAGCCACCATTAGGAAATACTATATTATCACGAGTATCGATTGACCAGCCTAAAGAAGTGGATAAGGTAGCCGCAGAATAATCGCCTGGCTTTAAAGTAGAACTTACAGGCGGGGTAGCAGTTGAATTTGCATACCTACATGTTTGACCATTACATGCATTAAAAAACTCATAATAGTTTAATGGACTATCATCATAAAGCGTAGTTTTTACATGTTCAGCATTAAAGCCTAAATTATAACGTTGGGTTTCTGTAGCAGGAAAGCCAAAGCGAACACCCGCACCTGTGGTGGAGGTATCATAATGCGCCACGTTACTAAGGTTGTTAGAAGTAAATACGCGGTGATAAATATCAAACCCACGGCTTACACCATCTACTGTCCAATAAGGATCAGTAAAGGATAAGGAAAGAACGCGATTAACTTTACTTGTATTAATTTGGGTTGAAAGAGAGTTACCAGTACCTAAAACATTTTCTTGAGAAATACCTGCATTTAGGATTAACCCTTCGCCTGAAGCAAACCCCGCGCCAAAAGTAATACTACCTGTCGGACGCTCTGTAACATTAACGTTCATATCAACTTGATCGCTTGTGCCGGGAACAGGCGCGGGTTCAACCGTTGTATCTTGAAAGAACCCCAAACGCTCAATACGTTGTTGAGAGCGTGTTACTTGAGCCAAGTTATAAGGTGAGGCCTCCATTTGCCGAATTTCACGACGAACCACTTCATCACGCGTGGTTCGATTGCCTGAAATATTGATTTGGCGTACATATACACGACGATTAGGATCAACCACTAACTTAAATGAAACCTCTCCTGCCTCCCGATTCAGTTCAGGCACCGGATTTACTGCTGCAAACGCATATCCATCATTGCCTAATCGATCTGTAATCGCTTGCACAGAAGCAGTTAGCTTTTCACGAGAAAACCGCTCTCCTGCTTTAAGTTTAATTAAAGGCTGTAATTCTTCAGGCTTCACAATCGTGTTACCTAACAGCTCGACACTTTTTACTGTATAGGGCTTACCTTCTTTAATACGAACGGTAACAAAAATACTTTTTTTATCTGTAGAAATAGAGGCTTGATTTGATACTACTTCAAACTCTAGGTAGCCTTCATTTAAGTAAAAATTCTTGAGCGCTTCAAGATCAGCATTCAGCTTGGTTTGTGAAAACTGATCATCTTTTGTCCACCAGCTTAACCAATTTTTAGTACGAATACTAAATAATTTAAGGAGCTTATCTTGGGGAAACGAGTCATTACCAACAATATCAATTTTTTGGATAAGTGCTGGTTCATCTTCAACAATATCAATATCGACTGCCACCCGATTACGCTCTAACGGCGTTAGGGTTGTTTTAACTTCAGCATTGTAACGGCTACGATTTAGATACTGACGCTTAATTTCTTGCTCAGCTTTATCAAGAGCAGCACGGTCTAAAATTTCTGACTCATTGATACCTACTTGTTTTAAGAATTTTTTTAACGTATCAGAGTCAATTTCTTTATTACCATGTAACGTAACACGATCGATCGTAGGGCGCTCGATAACACTGATAATGAGTATGCCGCCATCTGCCTCAATACGCACATCTTTAAAAAAACCTGTGGAGAAAAGCGCTTTCAAGCTTTCTGAAGATCGCGCAGACGACATTTTATCGCCTTTTTTGACAGGCAGATAACTGAGCACTGTACCAACATCCATGCGCTCAAGACCCTCTACTCTAATATCTTCTACAACAAACTCAGAACTATTAGCTTTTGAGTCTGATACAGCAACTGCCATTCCACTCGCCAAGGTAAAGGCCGCATAGCCCAACGCAACCCATGCTCTTAGTGCTTTGCGCGTCATTGATCATCCTTTGTTCAAAGAAGGCTCCCATTATAAGGAAAGCGCTTTCAAAAATGTTACTCTAAATGCACCTTTGTGCTAAGTTTTGATAGTGGCTAAACTACTTGATTAGTACTGCAAGCCCTAATATGCATCTTCCATTAGACTCTATTTTTAGCAAAAACAAAGCTTTGGATAAAATAATCGAATTATTTTTGAATCTGCTAACGTAGAAATATAGTAGGCGTAAAATCGCCTTAAGAACGTAAGTAGATTAACCCATAACTCTTTATCGTTCATGATTGATGACATACTCTAACTTATTTCAACAAGCCTAGGGTTTAGAACAGCAAAAACTTTACTAAAAATTTTCCTTCCTCTCTCAACTATCTATTAACTTTAGAAGTTACGCAGTTGGGTTTTATCAAGGCATAGCAACGCAGACAGTACACGCAGTACGGCAAGTTGCTATAACGCGGGGCGTCCCACGCGGAGAAAACTCAACTGCGTAACTTCTAACCTTTTCATTACCGGCAGAATAAATAATGGCTACTGCGCGTCACCCTATTTATCTTAATCTTAATAATGAAGTTAAGCTATCTGGAATTCCTATTTTAAAAGATAACTGGATATGGGTAATTCATACTTATGGCAGTGCCTGGGCAGTAGACCCTGGTGAATCAACTGCGTTATTACATTGGTGCAGCCAGCATCCTGAAAGTCCGCTGACAGGCATTCTCATCACGCATAAGCATCATGACCACATTGACGGCATTCCAGAACTGTTAGCCTCTTTTCCTCAACTTAATATATGGGCACCTGCTTACCACTCATGGGTGTTTTCTCATCAACCCGTTAGGCACCATCAAACATTTACTTTATGCCTTGCCCCTCTTAACACTTCTAACACCCTTCATAGTAACGGCAACTCGCTATTACCTATAAAGATAGAGGTTATCCATACCCCAGGCCATACATTGGAACATGTTAGTTATTGCTTGCCAGAGGTTGAAGTCGTATTTTGTGGGGATACTCTTTTTTCTTTAGGATGCGGGCGTATGTTTGAGGGCAACCCTACTCAATACTGGCATAGCCTTGCTACCTTGCGCCAGTTACCTGAACACTTTAAGGTGGCTTGCACGCATGAATATACGCTAAGCAATGCTTATTTTGCAGCAGCTGTAAGCAATTATTGCAAAACCTCTGACTATGCTTTAAAAATAAAAGCACTTATCGCTCATTACGAACAATTATCGATTCAAGGAGAAAGCTCATTGCCTAGTACATTAGGCTTTGAACAACAATTTAATCCTTTTTTACGCTGCGATGATCCTGAGATTAAATATGCAGCAGAGAACTATAGTCAACAGACGCTATTGACTGCAGAAGAAGTGTTTGCTGTGTTAAGAACATGGAAAAATGGATTTTAATCTTCATTTAAGTTCTTTATAAGACTTTGACTCAGCAAGAGTCACCTGCTGATGTTGCACTGATTTGCGAATCTCGCCGAACTAACTCATTACAAGCATTTGGCTCTACAAGAATAGAGCATTTTTATTAAGACTAGTGCAATAAGACTTTACTAAGACTCTTTGCAAAATAATGCAAAATAGGACGTTTTAACCTAAGTAAGCAGCAATAACATCGGGATGCCGACTGATCTCTGCAGGCTCGCCTTCGGCAAGCACTTGCCCGTGATGAAGAACCGTTACACGATCAGCTAACTTAGCTACCATCTCCATATCATGCTCAATTAATACGATCGAAATTCCTAATTCTTCTTTTAAAACTTTCACAAGATGAATGACAACAGCTTTTTCTTGAGCATTCATGCCTGCTGCTGGTTCATCTAGCAGTAATACTCGAGGTTTAAGTGCTAGCGCACGTGCAATTTCAAGACAGCGCTGTTGCCCATACGATAAACAAGAAGCTATTTCCTGAGAAACACCACCCAATCCAACACGCTCTAAACATTCAAACGCAAAGTTTATAGCAGCTTGCTCTTTGCGGCAGTAAGCAGCAGTGCGAAATATTGCAGATAAACCATGTGGCACCCGCATAGCCTGAGACACTAAAACATTTTCAAGTACCGTCATTCCGCGAAAAATTCTAATGGTTTGAAAGGTACGAGCAATTCCTTTTAGAGCAATTTGATCTGCTGAAGTGTTTAATAATGATTCGCCGTCTAACACTAAGGAGCCGGCATCAGGTGAATAGACGCCTGTTACCATATTAAAAAAGGTGGTTTTTCCTGCGCCATTCGGCCCTATAACAGCAATAATGCTTTTTTCAGGTACATATAAATCAACAGCACTGACAGCGTGTATACCACCAAAACTTTTTGATAACCCCTTTGCTTCAAGCAACATGGTTGTCATCTCTTATGAAAATAGGGCGTTTAGCTGGAAGTAATCCTTCAGGGCGGTAAATCATCATCCACCATACTAGAAGCCCAAATAAGAGACGCTCATATTTAGAAGGCTCAAGTTCTGGCGGCCAATTGGTAAACGATGACCCCATAAAACTTGCGCCAGACGCTTTAAGAGCTGCAAGCGTAGAGCTAAAACCTTTTAAAACCTGTACATTTAGAATTACCATGACCGCAGCACCTAGTACTACACCGCGCAACGACCCTACTCCGCCCAATACAACCATCGCCAGAATGCCTATCGATTGATTAAAATCAAACGAATCGGGGCTAATAAACGTCTGCTTAGCGGCAAATACCACTCCCATCATTCCTGAAACGCTAGCACCTAGCGCAAAGGCTAACAATTTCATTCGTATCCGCGGAATTCCCATTGCTTGAGCTGCGATCTCATCTTCTCGTATCGCTTCCCATGCCCACCCTATTGGCGAACGAGAAATACGATTAAAGACCCACGCGGCAGCGAAAGCGATTAACACTGTTAAAAGATAATAAGCTAGTGCTTGTAGACGATAATTTTCTATTCCACTCCACTGTGCTACGGTAGTAGCTAACTCAGCAAAAGGTTGATGTATAGAAGGAATGCCTCTGGGGCCACCTGTAAGATTAATGGGTTTATCAAGATTATTTAAAAGAACGCGAATAACTTCGCCAAAGCCTAGCGTAACGAGCGCCAGATAATCGCCCTTAACGCGTAAGACAGGTAAGCCTAACAAAACACCTACCCCGCCCGCTAATGCTGCTGCACAGGGTAAAACCAGAAAAAAAGACCATCCAGGTAACCCTGCAAACCCAATCCAAATCTCACTCAATTGTGATGAACCCAGTATTGCCCAGGTATACGCGCCAACAGCAAAGAAGGCAATAAAACCCAAGTCCAGTAAACCCACCATTCCTACCACAAGATTTAAGCCCATTGCTAACGTTGCAAATAATGCAATTTGCGTAGCGACATCAAGATAATCTAAGCGCGATAACCCTATCCAGGGCAACACTCCAAAAATTACGCTTACTACCCCAAAAACGCGCGCCCAAGTAGCAACAGAAGAAGAATTTAAGCGGTATAAACTGCTGACTAAAAGCAAAAATGCTAAAGACACCACAAAACTATTATTGATTCCTTGCGTAGCAAGAATAATGTTGCATATAACTGCTAAAAATACAGCACCTAGCGCGAAAGTAGTTTGATTTTTGCCGTTGTTAAAAAGCTTTCTTATCATTATCGTTATACTTTCTCAGCTTTCGGTTTACCTAATAAACCTGTGGGGCGGCATAACAGCACCAATATCAGCAATAAAAATGTAACAATATCTTTATATTCTGATCCAATCGCACCATCTGTTAAAAGAGGTAAATAGGTTCCCGCCAGCATTTCTATCAGCCCCAGCAAAATACCACCTAATACCGCTCCAGGTATTGAACCAATGCCACCCAACACAGCTGCCGTAAATGCTTTTATGCCAGGCACAAACCCCGAAAAAGCATTGATTTTCCCGAATTGAAGTGCATATAAAACACCTCCCATTCCCGCTAAAAACCCACCTAAAACAAATGCTAGTACAACCATTTTTCGGCTTTCAATGCCTAATAGCATTGCCGCATGCGTATCTTGTGCTACAGCCCGTAATGCTAACCCCCAGCGAGTACGATTCACTAAACCGTGCACTAGGGCTAAAAATCCGCCGCCTAACCCCCAAATCACCAACGATTTGTAACTTAATATCAAATGTTCTGATACTGCATAGGTCTCTTCAAACCAAGCAATAGATGGAAACGGACGCTCAAAATGCCCAAAAAAGCTTTCGAAAAGGCGTACCGTATCCATTAGCACCAAACTTACACCGATTCCTGTAATTAATGGCGCTAAACTACCCGACCCTGGTCGCGAACGCAACGGATAATAAGCATAGCGCTCTACCCCCCAAGCGACTGCGGCAGCTGCAAAACCAGCTCCGAGTAGCGCCAGTGCAAGTTGAATAAGTGGATGCAATGATGTCGGGGTAAGCACATAAATCAATAACTCTACCCCGACGATGCCGCCTACCATAAAAACTTCAGAGTGCGCGAAATTAATAAGGCCTAGTACCCCATATACTAAGGTATATCCTAAAGCGATAATGGCGTACATCACCCCTAAACTCAGACCATCTGCCAATGTCATCGGCAGTAGTTGCCACCCAATACTTGTTTCCATGTGTATGATTGTAATTACTAAGTATTACTTAGTAATTACAGCAGCCGTTTTATTTTGAGCAGGCGTAGCACCCGCTTCAATCACCACATAACGGGCTGCCTTAATATCACCTTTATTATCAAAAGCAATGGTGCCTGTTAAGCCTTCAAAATTCACTTTACGCACGTTAGCAGCGATATCAGCACGATCAACTGCTTGACCTTTTTTTGCTTTCAATGATTCTGCTGTTGCCAGAATAAGCGCATGTGCTGCATCATAACTTGCTACCGCAAAACCATCGGGGCTTTTCTTAAATTTTGTTTTATAGGTTTCTATAAAACTTTTTGCTTTAGGAAGTTGATTTAAAGGCATTGCAACAGAAGTAAAGTAAACATTACGTATATTGGCGGCCCCTGCAATCGTTTGTAATTCAGCACTATCAAGCCCATCGCCACCTAGTAAAACTGACTCAATATGCTTTTGGCGCATCTGTTTGAGAAGTAATCCGCCTTGGCTATAAATTCCACCAAAGAAAATCACATCAGGCTTTTCAATCACGGCTCGATTTAAAATCGAGGAAAAATCAGTTTCTTTTTCGTCTACTCCGGTTGATAACAGCACCTGCACACCCGCTTTGCGGGAAGCTTTTTCAAACTCTTGCGCTAACCCTGACCCGTAAGCAGTTTTGTCATTGATGACGTAAATTTTCTTAGCTTTTAAATGTGAACTCATAAAACTTTGAGCTGCAGGCCCTTGAACATCATCACGCCCACACACACGGTTAGCAATTTTTGAGGTTGAAGCCCGCTCAGTAATTTTTGGGTTGGTATTGGCTGGAGAAATCATCACCAAATTAGCTTTAGCATAAACTTCTGTGGTTGCCATCGCGACACCAGAATTAAAATGGCCAATAATTCCTATTACCGATGCATCACCAATCAGACGGTTAGCATTTGCAACACCAACAGTAGGATTTGATTGATCATCTTCGGCTTGAAGAACAAGTTTAGCGTTATAAGGCTCGAGTATTTTACCAAAATCATCTACTGCTAACTGAGTACCAAACTTAATTGTTTCTCCGGTCGTAGATTGAGCACCCGATAAAGGGCTATGGGTAACTATCTTAAGAACTTGGGGAGCAGACAATGCTATGGTTGCTGCTGTTGTAGACAAAACCCCAAACATCACGGCTATAAAAGAAGCTTTTAAACGCATTTATATACTACCTTTAAGGTAAAGAATAAAAATAGTTAAAAAAATTTAACTCAACTTATATGATTTAAAAGTTACGCAATTTGAGTGTACTCAAACCTTGGCAACGCTAGACAGTACATAGAGTAAAGCAAGTTGCCAACACGCACCGAGAACGCAACTGGGTAACTTGTATGGTTATTAATGAACAAATTTTGGCCTATTCTACCGTATGCTAGTACTTTGTACTACTGAGCAAAACCCAGACGCTGCAACACAATACTTACTAAGGCAGCTTGATTTAACGTATAAAAATGTAGGCCTGGTGCATTTCCTGCACGAAGCTGGTCACATAACTGAGTCACTATATCTAATCCAAACGCACGAATAGAAGCGGCATCATCACCATAGCCTTCCATTTTTTTCCGAATCCAACGAGGAATTTCTGCACCGCATGAATCTGAAAACCGACATAATTTGCTAAAACTGGCAATTGGCATAATACCCGGAATAATAGGCGCACTCACCCCCATACTTAATGCTTCTTCGCAAAAACTCCAATAGGCATCTATAGAGTAAAAATACTGGGTAATCGCAGAATTTGCACCTGCATCCATTTTTTGCTTAAAATGCCGTAAGTCGGCTTGGGCTGAAAGCGCTTGCGGATGATATTCAGGATAAGCAGCCACCTCAATATGAAACCAATCACCTGTTGTTTTTCGAATAAATTCTACTAACTCATTAGCGTATCGAAATTCGCCAGGATCAGCCATACCTGAAGGCAAATCGCCTCTTAAAGCTACAATCCGCTTGATACCTTTTGATTTAAAATCGTGAAGAATAGTTTCAATACTGCTTGCAGAGGAGCCTACGCACGAAAGATGCGGGGCGGCATCGTCACCTTCTGCTTGAATAGCCGCTATTAACTCAGTAGTACGATCACGCGTGGAGCCACCTGCGCCATAGGTAACTGAAAAAAAACCAGGTTTATATTGTCTCAGTTGCTGATAGGTTGAAACCCATTTAGATCGACCTTCCGGTGTGGCTGGTGGAAAAAACTCAAAACTGATTTCCATATAATCCTTTTGTTTTTAACATGTGCCTTATAACATATCAAAACAAAGCGCTGCTTACTTTATACCCCTGTATGGAGCACTTAATTTAAAAATATTTATAGGGCAAATAATAGTAGAAGGATTATAAAATATTTTAGTCATCACCAGGGGGATTAACCGTTGGCAATAGCATATTGCCTCCTGATGGCGTATCGTCTAACGACCCCTTAAGACCTTCTTTTACCTCATTTTTTACTTTATCTTTCTCGGCCTTTTTTTCTTTTTCCTTTTTCTTTGCTGCTTTTTTCTCTTCAGGTGATTTAGGTGGCTTTGCCTGCTTTTGCGGCAAACCTACTTTATCTCTTGCGCTATTTAATTTATTTCTCCCCCAATCCTTGGTTGCATTTTTTGCTTTTCCTAGTTTCGCATTGATTCCTAGTTTTTTACCCGACCATTTCGCAAGCTTACCTCCATATTTAGCACCTTTACCTAATGCTTTAAAAGGCATTGCTCCTGCACTTGCATTATCCATACTATCTTTTACAAGTTGTCCAAACGATAGAAGCGGTGATCCACCAAAAAGCGCCATGGCCATTGCCCCTAAACGCTGGAAGATAAACGATACCAGCATCACCATCGACAATAACGTCATAATACAAACGATATAATCACCTGTGCTTTTTACAAACCAAGTAGAAATAGAAACATAAGACATCATGCGCACACCAATAATAAAGACGGTGTACATACATATCAGTTTAAAACCCATCATGACGCAATAAAGAATAGCCTTTTGAAAATATTCAGACCCCCATCGGCATGCGCTAAACGCCACTAAAATTGCCAACAAACCTATTGCTAAATATCCCTCTAACATTGTTAAAGCAATATCTGCCGCCATTTTAAGAAAAGAAACTAAAATAATAGGTGTTACAAAGATAGCAATAGGAATAAACAGAAGAGATTGAAGTGAAAAATTAACTGTAATTTTACTCCATATACTTGTAATCACCAGAATACACATTGCAAAATAGCTTCCTGGGCTTAGCGCTTCACCTGGTGTAGGATTTTTATCTTTAGGAGCAGCAGCATATTCAACAGCGCCAATATTTTTACTGGAAAGCCATATTTCTTCACCCGATTTTTTTACTGAACCATCTGGATTGAGTTCATCTTTTACTTCATTACCATGTTCATCTCTAAACACAGTATCGCCAGTTGCCCCAGCAGGTTTTGTTTGCATATCTGCCACAAGCACCGTTACAACATCTTCCCCTATCTGATTCATACTGCTAAAAACACTATACATCCAGTTTGAGTTTGAAAACCCATAGTACACAGTTAAAATCACGCAGCCTGAAAACGTCCACATATGCATTTTAGTAACGATTCCATCAATAATCTGCCCGATATCTGCAAAATGGATAACATACTGTACACCCATCCAAGTAAACTCAAGAATTAATAGCAGTGTAAATAGCTTAATGGCTTGGCTACAAAACATAGGCAATAATTCTTGCGCTTTAACTGCAATACACCATACTGCTAAGTTAATTGGTACAGATAGAGGATGTTTGACTAATAACTCTCCACGATTTTGATAATCGAGTGGCTTTTCACCAGAATACAATGCTTTTTCCGTTCCATCTGCATTATGCTCTTTATACATATGCGCGTTCACCATTGAAGCCTGCATACGGTCTTCTAAAGTAATCGTATCACCTGAATTTGTAGGTTTATGCAAAAACTTAAGTGTTTCTTCTCGGGTAGCAATAAATATTAACGAGCGATGCGCATTACCTGATGTTAATGTTCCCTCCTCTACTTTTTTTGTATCGTCTTTACACGCAGTCGAATTTGGGCCTTTTGCGGGATCTGCAGGATCTGCTATACATGAGGGCGGGACCCCAACCCCACAACGGTCTTCTACGCTTTTCCACGCTTCGTGTGCTTCTTTTGCTCCTTCGATTTCCGTTTCATGCCGCACATGCAAAAGTTCCTCAAGCCACATAGGAAACAAACCCGTTGCAGTAGAGGCTGCTCCTACTGCTGGTCCTACTAATCCGCCAGCGCCAGGTGCTGCTGTTCCTATTGCCCCCGTACAGGCTGCTGAACTAGCTTTAGGATCTTTAGGATCGGTACCACATGCACCTATAATAGCTGCGCACCCTGGTAAAGCCGGATTGTTCTTACAGGCAGCAATTAAGCTATCTTTACATGCTGTTGATTTTGGATCTGCCGCACATGCATCTGCGGCTGCTACCGCATCAACAGCCCCAAGTGCTACCAAACAAGCATGTGATTTCATACCCATCTTACATGCTTCACGCACTGCGTCTGCCTGCAAACAAATAGGTGTATTGTGAATGTCTTTACAAGCAGCTTCGCAGGCCTTACTAGATGCTTTAGCCGAACCATCTGCTGCGAGTCCTTGGCAGGCAGTCGTTGCACCATCAACTTTCGTTTTAACTTGTGAACATACCGCCTCATTCAGCTTAGTACCTGAAGCTGTACATATTGCCTGACACTCTTGAGAAAGAGGGCTAGCTTTACAAACAGCATCTGGGCCGCTAGCAGCTGCTAAAGCACTTAAACATGCAGGAGCTGTAGGATCAGGCTTACATATAGCTTGCGTATTAAGAAATTGAGTACATATAGGTACGTTTTTAATAGACTGACAAGCAGCTGTACAGGCTGCAGCTAAAGGATCATTTTTACACGCTGCAAGTGCGGCTGCTGTGTCACCCGCTACAGGCGCGCATAGCCCTGTTCCACTTGTTCCAGAGGGTGCACAATTAGCCTGACACGCGGCTGACTTCTGATTAGGTGGCGCACATACGGCATCAGGAATAGGCGTAGCGCCTAAAGCAGCTATACACGCTTTTGAAGTGTTATTTTTAGCACATTCAGTTTGAGCATTCGTAATCGCTTTACATGTAGCTGTATCAGGTGCAGCAGCACAGGCAGTAGCACAGGCTGAAGATAATGGATCACTGGCACACGCTTTATTGACCGCATCTAATTTGTTTGTTACATCAGTACATAATCCAGTTTTGGTGTTACTCGTTTTACAAGAAAACTCACATGCAGAAGATAATGGATTATCTGCGCAGGCGGCATTAGGGTTACCCTGAGCAGCTAAGCAAGCTGTCGATGTTGTAGGATTTTTAGTACATATATCATTAATGTTATTATTATTAACGCATGCGGTTATATTGGTTAACCCCTTACACGCATTTTTACACGCATCGGATA
>JAZKAR010000009.1:23225-122610 GCA_040389065.1 Pseudomonadota bacterium
TATATTGGTTAACCCCTTACACGCATTTTTACACGCATCGGATACTACAGTTTGACAAGCCTTATCAATATCAGTATTTAGTGTTAATGCTGGCGTACACAACTTAGGATCTGCATTATTGGTTTTACATGAACTAATACAAGCATCTGATTGTGGATTATCGGCGCACGAAGCATTAGGCTGGCCTAATGCGGCTCTACAGGCCGTGGATGTAGAGCTGGGAGCACATATAGCTTGAGTGTTCTGGCTGTTGATACATGTTGAGGTAGCAGTACTTAATGCTTTACACTGATTCTTACAATCTGCTGATAGGGGATCTTTTGTACACGATGTATTAGCAGTATTAACTGCGGTTCCTACAGGGTTACATAACCCACCGGTACTATTTCCGCATGACTGCTGACACGCAGAAGACAACTGATTAGGAGGGGCACACACTGCATTAGGAACAGGTGTTTGACCTAGCGCGTTTTTACAAGCATCCGATGAACCGTTGCCACTACATATATTCTGAGCATTTGCAATAGGTGCGCAAAATGAGGTAGCCGATATTGCCTGACATGCTGTGTTACATGCAGGAGATAATGGATTAGTAGCGCAAGCAGTTTTCGCAGTATTCAATATATTATTAATGGCTGTACATTGAGGGCCAGGCGTTGTTGCACACGCTATTTGGCAGCCAGCTGATAACGCATTCCCTGCCGAACAAGGATCTTTCATGATCGTATTTGCTGTTATACAGGCGCTTGTGGCAGAAAGGCCTTGGCAAGCAGTAATACACCCTGCTGACGACTCATTCCCAGGTCCACAAGCGTTTTTTGCTGTAGTTATCTTAGCTTTTATAGGATTACATAATGCGTCGGCTGAATTACTTATCGTACATGCTTGCTCACATGCTGATGATAATGAGTTTGTTCCTTTACATACGCTCTCTATCGTTTGTGCTAAAGCGACTTTATTGAATAAAAAGACACTTAAAAAGAGCAACAGCAGCCTAAACACACGCATACACACTACCCCATAGTTATCGCTTTACTTTTTTCTTTTACGATGATAAGGGGATAGAAAGTGCTTTATACACGCTGGCGCTTTGCGGCTCTGAATACATTAAGTATTTAGCGTGCTCTTAGTGAAAACCATGAAAAATTTTCACCCAAACAACCCCTTGAACTTAAAGGATGATAAATAACTAAGAAAGTGTCCAGGGAATTTGTATATCGTGCAGAACTTCTTTAAACGATTTAGGTTCACTAAAATAAAAGCCTTGAGCAAAACTACACCCTTGCTCAATTAAAAAATCAAGCTGTTCACGAGTTTCTACTCCTTCAGCCATGACTTGTAGCCCTAACTTTTGAGCAATAGCTAAGGTTGCAGCTGTAATGGCTTCATCATTAGCGTTGTGACCAAGGTTTTTGATAAATTGTCGATCAATATTTAATACATCTATTGGTAACTGTTTAAGTTGAATAAGGCTGGCATAGCCTGTACCAAAATCATCAATCACAATAGAAATGCCCATGTCTTTAAGTTGACGAAATAAGCGCTCTAATGATTCGGCATCACCTTGTAAGGTAGCCTCATGGATTTCTAAGATAAGACGTTTAGGTTTTACGTGATATTGCCTGCATAACATTTCTAAACGCGGTACAAAATGCGGCTGGCGCAACTGCCGGCCTGAAACGTTTACTGCAATTTGAAGCCCTGGTTTAAGGGTTTCTAAACTTGCAAGCAGTCTAAGCACTTCCTCAAATATCCACTCTCCCATTTCATTAATCAAATTGCTATCTTCGGCTACTTTTAAAAACGATTTTGGTTCTAATAACCCTAAATCAGGATGCGACCAGCGCACTAACGCCTCTAACGCCACAGGTTCAAGTACAGGGGCTTGTATGTTATAGCGTACCTGAAAAACCAAAGAGAGTTGATTATGCTCAATCGCATTACGTAATGATCGCTCTAACACAGCTTGTTTTTGTATTGCTTGCGCCATATCTTCTGCAAAAAACTGGTAGCTATTTGAACCAGATTCTTTCGCTCTATACATCGCTACATCTGCATTTTTTGTTAGGCTCTCAATATCTTGCCCATCGTCAGGGTATAAACTAATGCCGATACTTGCACCAATAAATATTTCATGATCATCGATATAAAAAGGCTGCGTTAATGCAAGCAACATTTTATTGGCTAAAGAAGCAGCAGAATCACGGTTGGCTTGGTCTTCTAGCAAGAGCATAAATTCATCGCCCCCTAACCGTGCAATGGTATCGCTGCCTCGCACGCAGTCTCGAAGCGTTTCAGATACTTGCTTGAGCAAACGATCACCTACCTTATGCCCGAGTGTATCGTTAACTATCTTGAAGCGATCTAGATCAATAAATAAAAGGGCCATTGTTTTGCCAGAACGCTTCGTGCGAGCCAATGCCTGCTTTAAACGCTCTTGCAATAAACTACGATTAGGTAAGCCGGTTAGCGGATCATGATTCGCTAAGTAGTTTAGCCGTTGTTCTGCCTCAACTCTGCTAGAAATATCTTGGGCTAGCGACAGAATAGATACAAGATGCCCTTGCTCATTGTAAAGACAGGAGTGGTACCATTCACAATATGCAATCGTATTGTCTTTGCGATAATTACGCGTAAGGGTAACTGCATGATGGCTATGCGTATTACGCACCCGCTCTAACTCTGCTTTTAACTCAGGTAAATCAGCAGGAAAGACAAAATCCCAATCGCCCATTCTTCGGCCTAAAACCTCTTCAGACTGCCAGCCAAAAATTTTTTCCGCTTGGGGTGACCAGCGCACTAATCTAAAATCTGCTGTCCATTCTGTTACGGCAAGCGGTGAATTATTGATATGCGAATCTAATAGCCAATTTACCTGCCGCAGCTTTTTCTCTGTTTCTTTAAGCGGCTGAATATCCGACATAATCGCATATACACCTTGAATCTCAACACTGCCTCGCTGATCTGGCACATAACGTAAATACATCCAATTTTGCTGGCCATCTCGATAGGTGATAATACGTTCCATAGATACTGCCTTACCGCTTAAGGCACGGCGAATAGAAGGCGCCAATTTAGAAAAAATGGCTTCACCTTCAATTTCAGCAATTGTTTTACCATGAATGCAATCGCTACTTAATCCAATCCATTCACAAAAAGAGCGATTAACATAGCGATAACAAAATTGAGGATCAATATATGCAATAGGCCCTGGCATATTGTCTAAAAGGCGCTTTAATTCGTTGCTTGTATTGCTTAATACTTGCTCAGTACGTTTACGATCTTGAATATCAACCATTACAACAAAGTAGCCCAATACACGCTCATTGACACGATCAGGGGTAAGCTGTACAAGCATCCAACGATTTTCACCATTGCTGCACTGGACAAGACGCTCGTAGTAAACACGCTCACCCATTAATGCTTGAAGAATATAATTATGAACTTCACGAAAGCTCGACTGCCCTAATAAGGTATGTACATCCATCTGGGTCATAGCCTCTAAACTAAACCCATATAGGTTACAAAACGCCCGATTAGCATAACGATATTTAAATTGATTATCGACATACGCTACTGTTGCATCGATACCATCCATTATTCGCTTTAAGCGATGGGCAGTATCGGTATCATTTTTTTCCAGTATCGAAGAAAGCTGCTCGGGAATCATGTGTATTCTCGCTTGATAAAACAGACCTTTTTGGCCTTTATACCAATTGTTATAAGTAAATGTGCATTGACTCATCATGTTGCTATTGATCAAGGCAGCATTGAGATGTGTAATGACATCGTTGATAACGCACAAATGATATTACAAAGCCTTTATACCTATAAAAGGTACTAGCACTCGTACAATTATTGTTCGAAATCAGCTTATAAATTAGCGTTTATATATACCCTTATCATTATCGACATTTTCGCTTTAGGCTGCATTCATTTATATTAAGCAGTGGTATGTATCAATATAAATTCCTCAAAAAACCGCAATAATATTGTGACACAAGGTATAAGCGCTATTTTAAAATACTCTATCTGAGTACACTTATTTATTTTTACATTTCTTTACGCAACATAAAGGCTAAGCATCTACGAAGGGTAGATTAAAAGCTAAACTTGCTTATAAGAACAATAAAACGTTGAACGGCCTGCTTGAGTAATCCTTTTAATACACGGAGTAAGAGATGTACTTTCTTTGCAGCGCGGGCAATGCTGACCCTCTCGGTTATACACTGCAAATTGATGTTGAAAACCTCCTTGCTCGCCATCGCTTTGCACATAGTCACGCAAGCTGCTACCCCCTGCCTTAAGCGCTGCATTGAGTACATTAACAATTGCCACAATAAGCGCTTCGATTTCTTTCTCTATCAATGTTTGTGCCGATCGCTCAGGCGAAATACCTGCCCAAAACAATGCTTCACACACATAGATATTACCTAGCCCTGCAATAATACGTTGATCAAGCAATGCTACTTTGATTGTGGTTTTTTTCGATGTAAACATTGCTTTTAAATATTGAAGAGTTAAATCAGAACTTAGGGCTTCAACACCTAAATTCTTTAACAGTCGATGATTCATTAGATGTTCAGTAGGATATATGTCTAATACCCCAAAACGGCGGGGATCATTAAAACGTAAGGACTTCTCTTTCTCGCATTCAATCAGCACATGGTCATGCTTTGCTACAGGATCATTTGGTTTAGCTATCAAAAGACGTCCCGACATTCCCAAATGCAGAATTAACGAGTTGCCATCATCCAAATCAATCAAAATATATTTTGAGCGACGACGCATCTGTACAAATATTCGACCCTCAAGCTTTGATTTCAAATCATTAGGAAATTCAAAACGTAAACCTGAGCGCCTTGCCTCAACCTTTAAAATTTTTGCCCCTTGCAGGCTCATGGTCAATCCACGACAAATCGTTTCTACTTCCGGTAACTCCGGCATAATGATTTCCTATTTATGAAGCAGTATTGTTAAACTTAGGGCGCAGTACTACAGTACTATTGTCTTAATTAAATGGCCTAGCGCGTACTCGCCTGAGTCAGACGCTGGGTATTGTGCTGATTCGGCCAGACTTTCAAATCAGCACAATACCAGCATCAAGCGAGCCTTAACACATTAGTGCCAATTTATGACAGTTGGTATAAAGACTTATGCAAACCTGCCCCAGTGGCGTGGCGTTATCTTGCTACACATGTGGGGGATGCTATCTCTCATGTTGTTTGTTGCGGGGTTTGTTGCGGGAATAGCTTTGCACATGTCTTATCTCTTCTACATCAAAACAAAGGAACGCTGCTTTATGAAACGCGTCTACAGTTTATTTACCCTTGTTGGAACGCTTGCTTTAGTAGGTTGCCAAGCAACCCATTATTTTTCAAAACCTAATACACTTGCCAAAGCTACGCTGGAAGCAAGAAGCGGCTCTGAAGTATCAGGAGAAGTCACGTTTGAAGAGAAAAAAGAGTCGGTTTTGGTTTCGGTTAATTTACATGGACTCAAACCGAATAGCGAACATGGTTTCCATGTTCATGAAAAAGGTGACTGCTCAGCCCCTGATGCCAGTAGCGCAGGCGGGCATTTTAACCCTGATGGTCACCCCCATGGTAATCCTGAACAGTTAAAACGCCATGCAGGGGCGATGAAAAATCTTATCGCTGATCAACAAGGTAATGTTATTACCGCCTTTGAGGTTGACACCATTCGTCTAAATATTAGCAAATATGGCATATTAAACCGTGCCCTTATTGTTCATGCTAACCCTGATGACTACAGCTCACAGCCTGTAGGCAATGCAGGAGGACGTCTCGCCTGTGGAATTATTAGAAGTTCACGTTAGAAAAATATAGCTCGTCGTATTGTAGCTAGATAACTAGCATTAATAGTCAATCAGTAGCCAATCTTCATTCCCACCTCAAGTGGGAATGAACACCACCCTGGGGTATTTACACGTTGAAACCTAACGCGAAACTGTCGTTTAGAGAATTACTAACCCCTTTGTCTCGCAATTTTTTTATTACTTATAATATTACTTAACTAGCTGCTGAATCGACGTCATTGGTAACAATATCGATAATACGAGTACCAATACTATACACCCGGTTCCTAAAATCAAAATAGGTTCCAAAATACTCGTGAACACCATAATGCGACGCTCTGCGTCCATTTGCAGCTGTTTAGCCGCTTGTTTTAAGCGATCGGCTAACTCCCCAGAGCGCTCTCCACTTTCAATCCAATGCACCAATGTAGAAGGAAAAAGATTTTCTTCTTTAAAAGCTCTGCCTAAACTGCCCCCTTGTTGCACTCTTTCATGAATACGGCCCAAAGCATCGCTTAACGTAAATAGCTTCACAGCAGGTCGAGCAATAACAATTGCTTTTAGCAGAGGAATACCACTAGCGACTAGAATCCCTAAGGTATTTGCCATGCGGGCGCTATCTAACCCAACGCTAAGCACACCTACCCATGGAGTTTTGAGAATCAACTGCTGTAATTTCACCTGCACTCCGGGACGTTTTAAAAGACGAGGCAGCCATGCAATAAATCCGCCGATCATCAATAACAGTACCCATCCATATTCGCGCAAGATTTTACCTAACGCCACCATAAAGCGGGTTATCCAGGGTAATTGATCCCAACGTTTAGCAAAAAGATTTTCAAGCGTAGGCGTTAAATAAAATAGCAACCCTGTTGTCATTAAAAGACTGACTCCCCCTACTAACGCAGGATACAACATAGCTGCCATGACCTTTTGCCGCAAAATTTGCTGCGCTTCCCAATCTTTAGCTAAATCTGTTAAAAATTGAGGAAGTTTTCCGCTTTCAATTCCACTACGTACTACTGTAATGGTCATGCGATCAAAATAACGAGAGTATTCATTAAGGGCATAATCTAAGGGTTGCCCACCCTGCACAGCTGAATAAATAGCTTGAGTTACTTTGCGAGCCTGAGAGGCTTCTGCTGACTGTTGCACTAAAATTCCTAATGCTTCAAGCAAAGGTAAGCGCGCCTCAAGTGCAGCTGCTAGCTGCTGCATCCAAATCACCCGTTCTGAAAGTGACCAGCGGCCTTTTCCCCAATTCCATGCCGCTTCTTTTTCCTCTGTTACACTTATCGGGAATAAATGCTGTGTGCGAAGATAATCACGTACCTGAACTGCATCCTCAGCCTGATGGTTACCGCTAACCGTTTCACCCTGAGGATTAGACGCCTGATAATGGAAACGTGGCATAGTTACACTCTGACTACCTTAATGTACACATTAATTTATATATTAAGCCGAGGCATGCTTAGCTAGATACTGACTCAAACCAGATAAAGAATCACATAAATAATTAGCACCCCATGTTTCAGGAGCAGATTCTCCCCCTACATAGCCGTAACTTGCTGCAATAGAATACATACCAGCAGCACGCGCTGCTTGAATATCACGTAAGGCATCACCAACATACCAACATTGCGCAGGCGGAATACCTAATCTTCTAGCCCCTTCGATTAAAGGCTCAGGATGAGGCTTAGCTCTTGCCGTTGTATCGCCGCTTATTACGCACCCTGCATTCAACAAAGGTTTCAGTTGTGCAACGAGGGGAGCAGTAAAACGGGTATGTTTATTGGTAACAATACCCCAAGCAATCCCTCTTTTCTCCAAATCAAGAATCATTTCGGGCACACCTGCAAACCAATGTGTGCTTTGGCAAATACTGGCTTCATAGTAATCTAGAAATTTGAGGCGATAGCTTTCAAACTGAGGGTGTTCGGGCTTGATAGATAGCGCAACGCCTAATAACCCTCTTGCACCATGTGATGCATAGGGTCTAAATGCTTCTAACTCCAGAGCAGGCAGCCCTTCTTCGATACGAATACGATTTGCAGCTGCTCCTAAATCAGGGGCAGTATCTGCCAATGTGCCATCTAAATCAAATAATACACCTTTAAAGCTCGGCGGAGTTAGCATAATTACTTTTTTCCTTTTACTAATGTTCTTTTAACGCTCTTTAATGAGCACTCTACTTTTACCTAATGAATAGACTTAACTTAGGCAGTTGCTCTTAACATAATCAATTTTTATATAAGAGAAACATATCAGGATATTTATACCGCTACGTGCTAGCTATCATTTCAGCCTGATTTGTCTCTTTTGCCAATACCTCATATAAACGGTCAACACTTGCCTGCCATGAAGCCACTCTTTCATCATCTCGCTTGATACAAGCTTCAAGCCCTTGAAGTTGGCATTGATGTTGCACCAATCGCAAAACACGATAGTTAGCAGCAATTTCATCGGCAATTTCTTTTGGCAAATAATCCTTATCACCGAGATAACGCAACAAGGCTATATTGCCAGTATTCTTCAATAAGCCAGGATCTTCAATGCTCCACCCTAACACAAAATATTGCACAGCAAATTCAATATCAATCATTCCTCCTCTGCTTTTTTTCAAATCAAAGCTATGAGTGGTATCAGGATATTGCGCTCGCATTTTGGTGCGCATACTTTTAATGGCTTCCCATAAAGCAAATCGATCACGTGGCTGTTGAAGTACTTCGGCGCGTAACGTATCAAATCGCTCTTTTAAACTGTCATCTCCGGCTACCCATCGCGCACGCGTGAGCGCCTGATGCTCCCATACATGCGCTCGCTGACGCTGATAAATTTCAAAAGCAGCCCAGGAAGCGATTAATAGCCCCGACTCTCCCTCGGGCCTCAAGCGCATATCAACTTCATATAATCTGCCAGCAGGTGTTAAAGCTGTCATCCAATGAATCCATTTTTGAGTTAGCCGCGCATAACGCACAGGTGCTAAATCAAAAGGATCATCATATAAAAAAACAATATCAATATCCCCACCATACCCTAACTCTTTTCCGCCTAACTTTCCATACGCTAACACAGCCATATGCGGCGTATCGCAATGAGGTTTAGGCAGCTCTTGCCAGGCGCCTCTTAATGCAGCACCAATCAATTGATCAGCAATCCATGATAAATAGTCAGAAGTCGCTTCAACCGTTAGATATCCGCTCACATCGCAACACAAACAGCGAAACGTTTGAATACGCTGCCAATTACGCAGCGCGTCCATTAACTGCTCTTCGCCCTGCGCCTGCGACATGGCGCGATATAATTCGCCTATCGCCTCATCCGCATCCAAACTCCCTTGGTCGGGAATGCCATGAATGAGTTCATCCAACAATAAGGGGTACTGTTTTAGATAGGTTCCCGCCCAGGCTGAGGCAGATAGCACTCTTAACAGACGATCTAATACACGCGGGTGCTCACGAAATAAAGCTACATAGCTACTGCGAGCACTAACCGCCTCTAACACTTCTAATGCTCTAAATAATGCTTGTTCACCATGCGGAATAGACGCTTTAATGAGATAAGGCAAAACATGCTCAAGACTATTTTGGCTGCGCTCAGGCAAGCGCCTAAACCTTAAGCTTTTCATCCAGTCGATAATCAATACAGCAGCTCGATTAGCTACTTCTGCATGAAGACCATACTCAGTCAGCTTGGCAGCTAATGGTTCGTTATCGCTATATAAGGGTAAAGGTGGAACCAAACAGGAGGATAAATCATCTGATCGTTCGCTTAATTGAATTACTTCTGAAAAATAATCGCTCACACGTGCTCGTGTACGCTCTATCTGAGATTTTAAGGCATCAATAGTTAAACCAGGATACGCTTTAATCAGCTCACCCCATCCTTCTTCAGTGCTAGGCAGCGTATGTGTTTGTTGATCCTCTTTATATTGCAAACGATGCTCTAGATTTCTTAAAAAATAGTAATCTTCTACTAAAGCATCAACTTCATTTGAACTCATTAAATCTAAAGACTTAATAATTTCAAATGCGCGCAATGTCTCACATGTACGTAACTCAGGTTTTCGTCCACCTCTAACCAACTGAAATAATTGAGCAATAAATTCTATATAGCGAATTCCCCCCTGCCCTAGCTTAATATGTTGGCTTAAATCTTTGCGCTGACCTTCTGCGCGAATTTTGGCATACATGTCTCGTAGGCCTTCATAGGCATCAAAATCCCAGTAGCGCCGATATACAAAAGGCTGAACATAATGAGTAAATAGCTCATAGGCTCGCTCAGGCAAATTTAAATTCACTAATTTGGCACGCACCCAGGCATAACGCTCCCATAACCGCCCTTGAGTGCTAAAGTATTCTTCTATACCTTCGAGACTCATCACTAAGGGGCCACTATCTCCATAGGGGCGCAAACGCATATCGACCCGAAAGATCTGCCCATATTCTGTGACCGTATTCAGAAAGCTAATCAGCTTTTTTCCAAGTTCTGAAAAAAATTCTGTATGGCTAATGGAGCGCCCTCCCTCAGTAACCCCTTCTTCCTCATAAAGAAAAATCAAATCAACATCTGAAGAAACATTCAGCTCACGTCCACCTAATTTACCCATACCGACAACCCACAGCGCCATATCTTCACCTGTGGCTGTTTTCGGTGCCCCATAACGTGCTTTCAATCGAGGCGTATAATATTCTAACCCTGCATGAATGGCTGCATCGGCCCAATCACTCATGGCATGCATCACGATTTCTAACCCAACTTGACCAGATAAATCAGCGATGACTAAGCTAATGACGATACGCTGGCGTAAAATACGCATACCCGTCCAAAATGCACCCTCATCTAATGCCATCAGCGTTGAAACTTCTTGTTGCAAATAAGCTGGTGTCCACTGCGACGCATTATCTTTTAAAAATACATCTTCTCCTAAGCGATCCATCCAGCGGCATACAAAGCGACTATAGCTACGTACATTCGCAATTACCGATTCATCAACAGCTTGCATAGAAAACTTCTCCACGGGTGATCAAAACAGCTTGTCGTTATTTAGGTATAATATGGGCTTATACCAGGAATCTTATATGCAAATTGGTACCTTTACATTAAAAACCCCTTTGATTGTTGCGCCTATGGCAGGTGTAACCGATCGTCCTTTTCGGCAGCTTTGTAAAAAACTTGGCGCTGGATTGGCTGTTTCTGAAATGGTGGCCTCAAATTCATTATTATGGGGTTCTGAAAAAACCCTGCGTCGCGGAAACCATGAAGGCGAAGTAGAGCCTAAAGTGATTCAAATCGCAGGTGCAGACCCTGCAATGTTAGCAGAAGCAGCGCAATATAATGTAGATAAGGGCGCTCAAATTATTGATATTAACATGGGCTGCCCTGCCAAAAAAATCTGCAATGTAATGGCAGGCTCAGCGCTACTTAAACACGAAGCGCTGGTTAGCAAAATTCTGGAAGCCGTTGTTGGTGCTGTATCTATTCCTGTCACATTAAAAATTCGTACAGGATGGGATAAAGAGCACAAGAATGCGCTTAACATTGCAAGAATTGCTGAAGAAAGCGGTATTCAATCGCTTGCTATTCATGGAAGAACGCGTGCCTGTATGTATACAGGGCATGCAGAATACGACACGATTAAAGCCGTTAAAGAGTATGTAAAAATACCTGTAGTTGCTAATGGTGATATTACTACGCCTGAAAAAGCTAAATTTGTTTTAGACTACACAGGCGCTGATGCGGTGATGATTGGTCGTGCTGCTCAAGGACGCCCTTGGATATTTCGTGAAATTGATTATTACTTAAAAACCGGCACCTATCTTCTCCCTCCTACAGTAGAAGAAATACGAGGTATTCTGCACGAACACCTTGAGGATCATTATGGTTTTTATGGAAAAGAGGCAGGCGCACGAATTGCCCGAAAACATATTTCATGGTATACAAAAGGACTGTCAGGATCAGCAGCATTTCGTCGGGAAATGAATCTCTTGGTAACGACTGAAGCGCAGATAGAAGCTATTACGCGCTTTTTCGACCAGCTTGCCCTACAAGGGGAACGGATTCGTTATACTGACCCCTTGGCAGAAACATTCGCTGATTCAGAACGTGCATCCCACTAATGGTCCCTCTCTCAATTCCAATGATTGATAAACCTATGGCTGCAAATGCTTTATCCCCCTCCCCTAATAATTGGTTAGATACAACACAAACTTGTATTACTTCGTCCCCAAGTCTGTTTGAAGGAAAGTGTATGAATTCACCGTCATCTGAATTAACACGGGCCGTTTTACATATGCTCAATGATTATTTCGATACACTTGATGGTGCTGATGCCCATGATATTCATAATCTTATTATGAATCGCGTTGAAAAGACGCTGCTTGAATTTATTCTTCAGCGCACTGAAGGCAATCAAACGCATGCAGCAAAAATGCTAGGTATCAATCGCAATACCTTATATAGCAAAATACAACGCTATCAGCTTGATCTCTCTTCCTCAACAGTTTCATCATGAGAAGAAACGTTTTCTTTAAGGAACTGCTTTATGTCAATCTTTCCTAGTGATTCAGATTACCAGCGCACAGCAGATGAAACCTTAGCAGGACTTCAGCAAAAGCTTGATACATGCTTAGATGTGCTCGATTGGGAAACACATGGCGATATTCTCTATATTTACTTTGAAGATGGAGAAAAAGTAGTCATTAATAAGCAGCCTCCACTGCATCAGCTTTGGTTTGCCTCAAAAGAAGTCGGCAAACAATTCGCCTGGACTGGCAAAGAATGGGATGATGTACGCGGTGGCGGAACACTGAATACGGCGCTGAAACAGCTTTTGCAGCGCAAGGGTATTGACACTTGGTAAACGATACAAAGACATCTTTTGATTCTTTTATCCCCTCCTCCTCTACATCAGCTAAAAATATAGAGGAATGGCTTGGCGAGAAGGGGTGCTTCGCTCAACATTTAAAAGACTTTCATCCTCGGCACTCTCAACTCGATATGGCCAAACATGTTGCAGAAGCCATTTTGAATCGTCATATTTTACTGGCTGAAGCAGGAACAGGAACAGGTAAAACGTTTGCTTATCTTGTTCCTGCTTTGCTGCATAGCACACGTATTTTAGTTTCTACAGGCAGCAAGACCTTACAAGATCAGTTATTTCATCGCGATTTACCGAATGTGCAGGCTGTATTGAAGCGACCTTTTAATACCGCTTTGTTAAAAGGTCGCTCTAACTATGTTTGCCACCATCGGCTACATCTCGCTGAACAAAATGTTAGTACACTTGCCCCTCATCTTCGAACAACGCTTCCCTTAGTAAGACGGTTTCTACAGCGGACAGATACAGGAGATCGGGCAGAATTAAACGATATTACTGACGAAAATCCAGTCTGGCCCTATGTGACGTCTAATCGTGAAAATTGTTTAGGGAATGAGTGCTCGTTTAAAGAAGAATGTTTTGTACTGAAAGCACGCCGGGAAGCATTAAAAGCAGATGTCATTGTAGCAAATCATCATTTATTGCTAGCTGACTTTCGATTGAAAGATGATGGCATGAGTGATTTGCTGCCTCAATGCGACACTATTATCGTTGATGAGGCTCACCACTTACCTGAATTAGCCAGTGAATTTTTTGGCGAATCTGTCAGTTCTGGGCAATGGCTTGATCTTTGCCGCGATATTATTATTTCTGTTCTCACTGAAGCAGGTGATGCGCATCAACTTTTAGAGCATACAAAAAAGGTACAACGTGCGCTAGAAAGCCTAGAGCCTCAAATTGATCGGGCCTTCCCCTATAATGGTCGCTTTGCTTGCTCTACCGAACGCACGCCCGAACTTTTAAGTTTTTTTGAGCAGTTTAATCAAGCTTTACATCCTTGGCTAAGTCTTTTGGAAGAAGCTTCTCCTCGATCAGGCACCTTTAGCCAATTATTTAAACGAGGCAAAACGCTTTACGCCACCTTAAGCCATTGGATAGGAACATTTCCTGAAAACTCTGAAGGCATGCAGCCATTTGTACATTGGCTCGAGCGCCGCCAGCGTAGCTGGCGTATAGTGCTTACACCTCTGAATGCAGGGGAACAATTTCACCAACGTATTCAAAACCAGTCTGCTGATACTCCCCCACAAACCTGGATTTTAACTTCTGCCACCCTGGCAGTAGGCCAAGATTTTTCTCTATATCGTGAGGCGCTTGGGTTATCTACCTCAGATAGCGGTATAGAAGCTAATGTATGGGAAAGCCCTTTTGACTATTCTAAACAGTCTTTACTCTACTTACCCCAAGGTTTACCTCAACCTAATCAAGCAGATCATGCACAGCGTCTGATTGAAAGCATCTGGCCCTTATTATGCGCAAGCCACGGGCGAGCGCTGTTACTCTTTACCAGCTTTAGAGCAATGGAAAATGCTTGGGAGCGCTTTCATCAGCTTGCAGAAAACACGCCTGATGCACAAAACTGGCTACCGTTATTACAGGGGCAATCTTCAAAAGCTGATCTCCTAGAGCAGTTTGCTAAACATTCCAATCCTGTTTTATTTGGAAGCCACAGTTTTTGGGAAGGGGTTGACCTTCCAGGCCGGCAGCTTTCATTATTGATTATTGATCGAATTCCTTTTTTACCGCCTGATGATCCGATTACCGCCGCGCGGCTTTCCTGGTTAAAACATAAAGGCAGAGATCCTTTTATGGAACATCAGCTACCTCAAGCCACGCTTACGCTTAAACAAGGTGTTGGTAGATTAATTCGCAGAGAAAGTGATGAAGGCGTAGTGGTATTAGGAGACCCTCGCCTAAGAAGCAAGTATTACGGACGCCGCATTCTTGCAGCGTTACCGCCAATGAAAGTTAGTATTTATGAAGAAGAAGCCCTAGAGTTTTTGGCACGGCTATAATACTTAAAGTTAGGGAGCTAAATCATATTAACCTGAGTTCAAGATAACAATACGATCATTTGCTAACACGCTCAGAGAACCCAACTGCGTACTTTTAAATACAAATTTTTTATTATTCTTATATTTATGCACTACTCTTAAGGCTCAACATACTTACTCCAAAAAACATAAATATGGCACCTGAAAAACGATTGAATATGTTTGTGCGCGCATTCGAAGTAAACCAACCTTTTGCATGTTGTCCTACATAGGCATAAATCCAATGAGACATTACTGACAAAATAATAAAGGTAAAGGTAAGAATAAAGAATTGCCCCATTATAGGCTGAGTGGTTTTAATAAACTGAGGAAATAAAGCCGTAAAAAAAAGAATAGCTTTAGGATTCGTAGGCGCTAGACACAAGCCTTGTAGCAAAAGCTTTTTAGAGGTTGGCTCTTCGCTAAAACTTACTGTATTTGCTTCAGTAAAAATATTATTTTTAGACTTCCACTGCCTAATACCTAAATAAATAAGGTAGAACGCCCCTACTATTTTCAAACCTGTAAAAATTACAATAGAAGATTTGAGCAATGCACCTAAACCAATCATGGTAGCACTTGATACAAGAAATAAACCTATAGCATTTCCTAATGACGCCATGAGCGCAGAACGAACTCCGAACTTAGCACCGTTTGAAATAGCTAATAGCACCCCAGGCCCTGGCGTTAAAACAATAAAAATAGCAACGCTAACAAAAACGAACCAATTTAATAAATCCATTGAATATTCCTATAGAGAATTTTTCATTACTTATTTCCTGCATCAATAAGCAATTTCCCTATAATTATAAATGAAATGATGCAAAGTAGTTGAAGCAACGTAAATAATTTATCTATAAACTTGAAAACCAGGAACATCTATCAAACCGTAAACTCAAACTAACAATTGAAAACATTTTTTTATAGCGTGTTTTCACATTTTAATTCTTTAAGTTCATTTTCAATGGCCCTATATGAACACAATTGAATGATAACGCTATGCGATCATTTTTAGCTAGTTAACTTATAACCATTTATTTTACTTCATTACACTGTGCATCAAGCGGTTTATGATCAGGAATAGAAAAAACTAACCATTTAGGGGTTTTAAAATGAACGATACGGCGATACAGCCACATATAAGAAACCATAAATAAAATAATAAAAAAGCTAAGTGCGCGAGTAGAACTATAAAATAACACGGCAGGAATCACTGCTGCACTCGTAAGGCCCCATAAATAAGGTGAAGTTAGAGAGTTTCTGAATATTTTGTCATGATTCGCTTTAGAAGTTGTCTTCCAGCGTACCAATCGCAGAAAAATTAGCTGATGTAAATGCCCTCGATCAGGCAAGCCCATCGCTCTGCCTTGTGCCTTACGGCGGCACATTGAGAACACCGTTTCAAAAACAGGATAAATCACTAACAACATAGGAAACCAGGGGGAAATCGATTCTGAATGGCGATTACCTAACAATATAGCTAGCGATGAAAGCATAAAACCGATGAGATATGCACCACCATCGCCTAAAAAAAGTTTTCCGTAGGGAAAATTCAGTACTAAAAAACCTAAAATACCGCCAATTAATATAAAACAAGGAACAGCAATTATCCAGTCGCCAAAAAAACAAGCTACCAGCGATAATGCAATACACATAATTAGACTAGCGCCAGATGCTAATCCGTTATAACCATCAATAATATTAAACGCATGGCTTACACCTCCGATAACAAACACTGTTAATAACGTAATTGCCAGTGGATTATTTCGCAAAAAGTCATCGATAAATGGAATATCCATTCGATCAATTTTTACTCCCAAACAATCAGAAGCATAAGCTGCCGCTAAAAATGTAACGAGTAAACGCGGCAAAGGGCCTATTTTTTTTGTTAAATCTTCCAGTAGCCCAATTGCAAATGCAAAACTTGCCGCAATTATTAAGAGCGCATAAGACTCTAATAGCATTACCGACTGGTTTGTTGTGCCTAATTTAAGCAGAAGAAAACCCGCACCTAGCGCACATACAATAGGAATACCTCCAATGCGAGGCACTGGTTCTACATGAAACTTTTGTATTCCTGTTAAATCACAATCTGCTGTGGCACCACAATGAAGATACTGGTAACGCACAATCAAAGAAGCAATCGCTAAAGACCCCAAAAATGGAAAAAGCACATAGGCAATCACCCAAGCAATACTAAACACACTCGGCCTTTAATTAAATTATTTAACAAAATGGGACCAATCATTAAAGAATGCTAGCAACATCATCGAACCTAAAATGAGGAGGCCTAGCTTTTGTCCAACCATCACCCATTGTACAGAAACAGGCTTACCACCGCGTAGAATTGCTAAAGTTTCATACACAATATGCCCCCCATCTAAGACAGGGATCGGCAGTAAATTCATCACGCCCAAACTCACACTAATAAGTCCTAAATAGCTCAAATAAATAACCCATCCTGCTTGAAGACTTTTACCTGCCATATCTGCCATGCGCACGGGGCCGCTAATATTCTTCAATGAAATCTCGCCTGTAACCATTTTCCCGATTGCCAATAGCGTCATTTTTGTTAGTTCATATGTTTTGTAAGCGCCATGCGCTATTGATTGGCCTAAAGGATAACGAACAAGCACGGTATAGTCACTACGATTTAATTGAACACGTTTAGGAGCCACCCCAATTTTACCTATCAAAACTCCTTTACGATCCGGCATTCCTTTAGGAATAATTTGTACCGATAACGTTTTTCCTTCACGACTATATTCAAGCCGTGTATTTTTATCTGCCCTATCTTTAAGCGCTTCCATAAGATGGCGCCATTCACCAATAGCACGACCTTCTATTTTGGTAATTTGATCACCTGGTTTTAAGCCTGCTAAAGCTGCAGGTTGTCCTGGCAAAACTTCTGAAATAATTGGAATAATTGCAGGCATATCAGGCTCGATACCTAATGACTCTAACCATGCCATAAAATCTTCCCCTTGAGGAAGCTGGGCATACGGTATCTGTAACCGTCGTGTACCACGTAACGTTTTCACTTCCAGATTAAGTATGCCTGAAGACTGACCAATCTCTTGAAACCATAACCATTGCATGTCTTGCAAGGATTGAACAGGCGCGTTATTCCATGCCACGATCTCGCCCCTATCATGAACACCGGCTTTTGCTAAAAGACTTTCGGCGGCAGGAGCAGCAAAACGAGGCCGATCTTGTTCAATTCCCACACAAAATACAAGTGAATAAATAACAACTGCCAATAAGAGGTTCATTATCGGCCCGGCTGCAATAATTGCTATACGCTGCCAAGGCGCCTTATTTTCAAATGCTCGATGCTTTTCTTCAGGCAAAACAGGATGTGTTTCATCACGCTCGCTTAAAAACTGTACATATCCACCAAAAGGAAGCACAGAAACTTTCCATTCAGTTTGATCAGGGCCAACACAGCGTGACCATAACGTAGGGCCAAAACCTATCGAAAAACGTAATATTTTTACACCGCATAACTTAGCTACATAGTAATGCCCCCATTCATGGAGTGTTACCAGCAAACTAGTTGCTATTAAAAATCCAAAAATGCTGTATAAAATTGATTCTATGCTCATGTTTTGACCTTCTTTTTTACAAAACAGCAATGCCCTTAGCTTAACCGATTTCACCTATGCTACACTAGCTTCCTCATTTAGCCACTAAAGCCTGATACTGAGCTTAAGCGTCACTAGACTAGCACTAGTTAGTTGTTTTACGTTCGCTTAATACTCAAACTCCACATTTATTTGAAGCACATCAAAATTTATAAATTTGCTAGTGCTTCTTCAAGCCTTTGGCGGCTATCCTAACTCAACTTAAACTAACCGTGTGCATTGAAATAACGCAAGAAAACCGCCTTTTCAATAGGCTCTCCTCTATAATACTCTGTACAACACTGATGATAAGTTTTAGGTATGATTGTTTTTAGGTATGATTGTAAGAGATTAAAAACATGATGATTACTCAATCAAACTACTAACCCTTAAAACCCTTAACATTACCCTTATAAAACATGAGGTAATAGCCTACAAGCTAATCTTATATACGTTTAACTAAACACTGTCATTAGGCGCCTTAAATGCCTTGGCATCTGTTAAAGATGAATGCTGATTGTGTTATGCAATACTTTCTCTCATCTTTGCTTTACAACCTTATACCATTTGTCATGATCCTATGTGCAATACGACATTAGCACTGCTCTAAACAGTAGTCCTAATCGTTCACATCACACATTTGAGAAAACAGATGGATATTATTATTTTGATGGTTTATGTCAGCATTAAAGTTTTGGCAACACTGCCAGTCACATTTTGAAAAGCAGCTTAATACCCAGCAATTCAATACATGGATTCGTCCCCTGCGTATTGAGGTATTAAATGATGTATCGTTGCGCGTGCTTGCTCCTAACCAATTTCATATGAAATGGGTCAAAGAACGCTTTTGGGCAAGTGTTGTTGATGAATCATCTTCATTTAATCTTCAGCATATTGAATTAGTGGTTGCTCCGCAAAATACTGCAACGAATACACATTCAAATTCTTCCTCACCTTCTGACACATTATCCTCCTCTGCTGTTACAGTTATTCTTGACCCTATCCTTCCTGCCAAACCAGAAGAAAGAAAACGCAAAGTCTCTCACGATACGTCTGGTTCGCTCCAAGCTGAAATTCCAGCAAGTGAGCGCAGCGGTTTAGATAGTAGCTTTAGTTTTGATAACTTTGTAACCGGAAAAGCCAATCAACTGGCACGGGCTGCTGCTATTCAAGTCGCTGAAAACCCTGGTATTGCCTATAACCCTTTATTTGTTTATGGCGGCGTAGGGCTAGGTAAAACTCACTTAATACAATCTATTGGAAATGCTATTCTTCAGCATACGCCTAACGCTAAAATTCGTTATACCCATGCTGAATCTTATGTATCTGACGTTGTAAAAGCTTATCAGCATAAAGCGTTTGATGAATTCAAACGCCGCTACCGCTCGTTAGACATGCTTATTGTTGATGATATCCAGTTTTTTGGCGGAAAAAGCCGCACACAAGAAGAATTTTTTTATCTGTTTAATGCGCTAACAGAAGCAAAAAAACAGGTCATTATTACTTGCGATACCTATCCTAAAGAAATTGAAGGCATTGAAGAACGGTTAATTTCACGCTTTGGTTGGGGGCTAACCGTTGCGCTAGAGCCGCCTGAAACAGAAATGCGTGTCGCTATTTTGCTTAGTAAAGCAAAAGCGATGGGCGTCCATCTGCACGAAAATGTAGCCTTCTATATTGCCAAACTTATTTATTCAAACGTAAGAGAGCTTGAAGGAGCACTTAAGCGCATTGTTGCATTCGCAAGACTTCATGGAACAGCGATTACGCTTGAATTAACGCGCGAAGCGCTTAAAGACTTAATTGCTGTGCAAACACGCCAAGTTTCTCTCGACAATATTCAAAAGGTAGTTGCCGATTATTACAAAATTAAAGTAGCAGAAATGTATTCTAAAAAGCGCTCGCAGGCTGTTGCAAGACCGCGACAAATGGCTATGTTTCTTGCAAAAGAATTAACACAATTGTCTTTACCAGAAATTGGTTCAAATTTTGGGGGGCGCGACCACACTACCGTACTTCATGCATGCCGCAAAATCATTGAGCTGCGTGATAGCAACCCAACCATAGCACATGATTTAACAGTACTTTTTCAAGTTTTACGTAGCTAAAAGACAGTTTATTTTCTCTACGAAAAACGCTCTTAAAAACTAATTTTTATACCGCAAGTTGCTCTACTAGCCTGGCAAGAAAGATTGTGAATGCTAGTAGAGACTTAACTTGAACCCTGCATTTAAATCAATCGTATTATAATAGCGCCACTAAGAATGACGCACAATTGCACACGTAAGGCTAGGCATCATACTTTACTGTTTTTGAATACTATTGAATCCGTCTATATCGAACCCTGATAAAAGGAACGCCATGATTGAACTTCGCCATTTTTCACGCGAAACCCTCCTCAAGCCGCTCCAAGCTGTTGTTGGTATTGTTGAACGCAAACAAACCATGCCTATTCTAGGAAATGTGCTGATCGAAACACGTGATACCGATTTAATCATGACGGCTACCGACCTAGAGATTGAAATTAGTGCCAAAGTATCTCAGCCAGTTCAAAGTGAACCTGGCGAAATTACCGTAAGCGCCAGAAAATTTCTAGATCTTTTAAAAGCACTTCCTGATCAAAGCGTGGTAGATGTAACGCTGCCTCAAGAAGGAAAAATGCAACTGCAAGCAGGCCGCAGCCGTTATCAGCTTCAAACATTACCTGGCAGTGATTTTCCTCGTGGCGCACAGCAAGAGGCTCCGTTACATACACTAACACTTCAGCAAAAAGATCTTCGCAACTTGCTTGTACTTACCAAATTTGCAATGGGGCAACAAGACGTTCGCTTTTATCTCAATGGCGTACAATTACTAATTGAAGATGACCAACTTCGCGCTGTCGCTACGGATGGACATCGTTTATGTCTTGCTTCGCAAACAGTAACACCTAGCCCTCAAAAACATGAAGTTATTTTACCGCGTAAAACGGTAGATGAATTGGTAAGGCTCTTACAAGACAATGATGCAGATGTAAAACTTGAATGGTTAGGCCGACAAATTCGTTTCAGCTTTGGCGACATTATTATTTTAAGTAAAATCATTGATGGCAAATTCCCCGACTACCGCCGTGCTCTTCCGCAAGGTCTTATTCGCTGTGCAGAAATTGATCGCCAGCAGCTTATTCAAACATTACAACGCGCTGCTATTTTGGCCAATGAAAAATTCCGGGGCGTTCGTATTCATTTTCAACCCAATCTAATTAGCTTAGCCTGTACAAACCTTGATCAAGAAGAAGCTCAAGAAGAACTTGAAGTTAGCTATGAGGGCGAATCTGTCGAAATTGGTTTTAATATCACGTATGTATTGGATGTACTTCAGCACTTAACCTCTGAACGTATACGTTTTAATTTTAATGATGCGGCTAGCAGTGCATTAATTGCACCGCTCGTAGAAAACGCTGAAGAAACCACAGAGGCACGCTCGCATGAATACCGTTATGTCATTATGCCAATGCGTATTTAAATGAACACTTTTCGCTCTTTTCAATTTGGTAAATTTAACATTTTATTTGAATATTGTGCATTTAGCGCATCCGATATGCTGTCTTTCCAGGAGACTTTATGAGTCAAGATTCTCACCCATTGCCTGAAAACGACCCTAAACTATACGACTCAAACAGTATTAAGGTTTTAAAAGGTCTGGAAGCGGTACGCAAGCGTCCTGGCATGTATATCGGCGATACATCAGATGGCAGCGGTTTGCATCACATGGTATTTGAAGTCGTTGACAATGCAATTGATGAAGCTTTGGCAGGACATTGTGATGAAATCACTGTTACCATTCACGCTGATAACTCCATCAGTGTTCGTGACAATGGGCGAGGAATTCCCGTTGATATTCACCATGAAGAAGGCCGCTCTGCAGCAGAAGTGATCATGACGATTCTTCATGCAGGAGGAAAATTTGATAGTAACTCCTACAAAATATCTGGTGGGCTACACGGGGTTGGGGTATCTGTTGTTAATGCATTATCAGAATGGTTAAAACTCAGAATTTGGCGCGAAGGCTCAATGCATGAAGTTGAGTTTAGGCACGGTGAGGCTGTTGCTCCTCTTAAAAAAATTGGCAAAACTCATGAGCGCGGTACTGAAGTTCAATTTATGGCTGCCATTGAAACGTTTGGCACGATTGAATACCATTATGATATTTTAGCGCGTCGATTACGAGAGCTTTCTTTTCTAAACCATGGCGTTAAAATTCAACTTATTGATATGCGCGACGGTAAGCATGAAGATTTCGCCTTTTCGGGCGGTATTCGTGGTTTTGTTGAGTACATGAACCGTAACAAAACTGTTTTACACAGTAAAAGCTTTTATTCATCCGGCGAGCGCCTTGGCATTACTGTCGAAGTTGCAATGCAATGGAATGATAGCTATCAAGAGTCTGTACAGTGCTTTACGAATAATATCCCTCAGCGTGATGGCGGAACCCACTTAACGGGTTTACGTACTGCAATGACGCGTACCTTAAATCAGTATATCGAAAAAAATGAACTCGCTAAAAAAGCTAAAGTTGATACAAGCGGCGATGATATGCGCGAAGGACTCACTTGCGTACTATCTGTAAAAGTTCCAGATCCTAAGTTTTCTTCCCAAACGAAAGACAAACTCGTTTCTGGTGAAGTTCGCCCCATTGTTGAGGAAGTTGTTTCCGAAAAATTATACGACTTCTTGCTTGAGCATCCCAACGACGCAAAAATTATCTGCAATAAAATTATTGATGCCGCACGTGCGCGTGAAGCTGCGCGTAAAGCCCGTGAAATGACACGCCGTAAAGGCGTGATGGATCAATTAGGTTTACCCGGAAAACTAGCGGATTGCCAAGAGCGCGATCCCTCTAAATGTGAATTATATCTGGTCGAGGGTGATTCTGCGGGCGGCTCTGCGAAACAAGGGCGTGATCGCAAGTTTCAAGCGATTTTGCCGCTTAAAGGTAAAATTCTCAATGTTGAAAAAGCCCGTTTTGATAAAGTACTTTCAAGCCAGGAAATATTAACGCTGATTACTGCGCTAGGAACCGGGTTTGGTAAAGATGAATACAATGCAGATAAATTACGCTACCATCGCATTATTTTGATGACCGATGCTGACGTCGATGGATCGCATATTCGGACTTTATTGTTAACTTTCTTTTACCGACAAATGCCTGAATTAGTAGAGCGTGGCCACATCTATATCGCGCAACCTCCACTATACAAAGTTAAACATGGCAAAGATGAACGCTACCTTAAAGATCAATTTGAGTTAAATCAGTATCTTTTAGAGCTATCGCTTAAAAAAATTAGTTTTCGCGCAAATCCCACTACTCCTGCCCTCGCAGGCGCAGATTTAGGCAAATTAGCGCGTCAGTATTTGCAAACAGATACATTGATTGATCGCTTGGCGCGTCAAAATCCACGCCCTTTATTGGAAGTGCTTCGCGAAGGTGTCGTGCTTGATTTGAGTACGGCTGAGCTTACAGAAACAAGTCGTCTTCAGCTCGAAAAAGCACTTGGTGAACGCGATGAAAATTTTGCTGTTTTTGATGCAACTGATGAAGAAGGCCATGCTCTCAGAATTGAACAAACCGTTCATGGTCGAGTACATGCCGTTAATATTCATGCCAATAATTTAGGGCATGCTGAATTTTCTCCATTACAAACGTTGGCAAAACAACTCTCCGAATTAATAGATCCTGCTACAGCAGCGTTTATTGAGGATGGTAAAGAAGAGATGACCGCGGAGGAAGATGAGAGCCGTGTGCTCGCGCCGCATTTTGGTAGAGCACTAACAGCATTATTAGAGAGAGCACGCAGCCATATCAGCCTGCAACGCTATAAAGGTTTGGGTGAAATGAACCCTGCCCAACTCTGGGAAACCACAATGGATCCTGCTGTGCGCCGATTGCTTAAAGTGCAAATCGACGATGCAATTGCAGCTGATGCTATTTTTAGTACTCTAATGGGTGATGATGTAGAACCGCGCCGTGCGTTTATTGAACTCAACGCATTAGGCGTTCAACATTTAGATATTTAAAGTAGTGTGTTATCAAAGAGTATGTACATTTGTTTATTAAACAAATGTACATACTTCTTAAACCAAAAGGAGATAACTATGTCGTCGTCAATTCTTGTGGTAGAAGATGACCGCGATATTCAATATCTTTTAAAGATGGCACTTTCTCAAGCTGGATTCAGTGTTGAATGTGTACGTACAATGCCTGAAGCTATTGCCCAAAGTCAGAAAAAGCTTCCTGACGCTGCTATTATAGATTGGATGCTTCCTCAAGGCTCAGGGTTACAATTGCTACATCACTGGCGTCATTCAGATTACGCTGCCAACCTACCCACCCTCTTTCTTACAGCAAAACAAGAAGAAGACGATAAGCTTAAAGCGTTTGAAAAAGGGATTGATGACTATTTAACTAAACCCTTTAGCACTAAAGAGCTTATTGCGCGGTTACACGCTTTACTTCGAAGAAGCCACCCGCTTAATGCCATTGCTGACAGTGCAGATCAATGCAGAATAGGTGCGTTGCATCTTGATATGGCTCAGCATCGCCTCAGTTATAAAGGCGAAGAGATTATAATTAACCCTACAGAGTTTCGGTTATTTCAATTTTTCATGACACATCGTGAACGCGTTTATAGCCGCACACAACTTTTAGATAGTGTGTGGGGTATCAATGCTGAATTAGAAGAGCGTACCGTTGATGTACATATTCGCCGGCTAAGAAAAGCACTTGAAAACCATGAAATTCAAGGCATTATTGAAACCGTGCGCAGTGTAGGATATAGATTTAATGCTGAAGCATTGGTTTAATTTTCCGCAAATAACAAATGATACCCTTGAGTCTGATGAGAAAATAGCAGCTTCTTCTTCATTACACCCATCTCCTCATCTAGAAGTAGATACTACGTGTCAGTTATTGAGGAAAACGCTTTCTGAAACTCTCTTTCATGCCCCGTGCGGCTATATTTTGCTCGGTAAAAATTTCTATTTAGAATGGTTTAATCCACTTGCGACACAATGGCTAGGTTTAAAAAACTCTGACCATAACCGACGTATTACTCATATCATTCGTTCGCCTATCTTCACACATTTTCTTGATAAACAAGAATATAAGCTTTCCATTGAATATGGCAAATCTCAATTACGTTTCCAGTTAATTTGCTTAGTTCCATCGCATTTATTTTTACTGCAAATTGAACAAGAAGATGATCGAGAGGCTATTCATCGCTCACAACGAGACTTTCTTGCAGCCGTATCTCATGAGCTTAATACCCCTATTACAGTCATACAAGGATTCTTAGAAATTCTTTCGGCTAAATATCAAGAAGACAAGGAAATATTCCAACGCTTGCATCAACAAACACAACGCCTAACAGGCTTATCTAGCCAACTATTACAACTTTTACGTGCCGAACAAAATCTGCCTAAATTTAAGGCCATTGACGCACATACTTTTTTTAATCGTATTAAGAACGATCTCGATGGCTCCTTATTGCAAAGCCGACGTATTAGTTGGAATATTGATAACGTTGTAGAGATTTTCGGAGATGAGCTTTCTTTATACAGCGCATTTAAAAATTTAATTGATAACGCCATACGCTATACTGATGATCAAACAGGTGAAATTGTGATTTCATGGTATGTTGCCAAAAACGAGAACAATAACGGAAACAATATTTTTGAAGTAAAAGATAATGGCATCGGCATTGATCATCATCATTTAATTCATTTAGGTACGCGGTTTTATCGCGCCCATGATCATGCCACGATAGGTACAGGGCTGGGTCTAAGCATTGTAAAGCAGGTTATTCAGGCACATAAGGGAAATTTAGAAATCACATCTACGGTGAAGGCAGGTAGTCTTTTTAAACTTTTTTTACCTTCTGTTCCTCAATCCCTTAAGGATTAAGCTATAGGTTACTTTTATTTTTTAGCCTTTAGCTAACAAGCGACCTGTACCGAGTGGATTTGCAGATGAAACATTATGTGTAGCGCCCATTTCATTTGCTCCATTTTCTTTATAGACGGTATCATCGATACCAGAAAATGAAACTAAAGCTTGTAATTTTCTGCGGTTATCTTCTGCAAGGTGGCCTAAAAGGCTTTGATTTAATTTATTAATGTCTTGAAGCTTCAAAAGTAACGTCTTGAACTGTGCCCATGAAACCAATAAAGCGTTTACTTCAACATTACTTTCCCACTGGGTACTTTGACTTTCTAGCCATGTAGTAAGGCCTGCACCTGAGGAGTCTTTACTTACAAATCCTAGCTGCGACCAATACTCCGCGCATTCTTGACCCCATAGTGCTGCTTGCTGAACGAATCTATTTTGTTTTTCAATATTATCTGTTACTTGTTCTATATCAAGCGCAATCAGGGAATCTTTAAACGCCTCCGCCGTATTAAGCTGTTGCCTTAATAATTCTAAACGCTCATCAAGCCACAGCTTAAATACGACAGCCACATGCTGAGTTGGCATTTTTTGCCTATCTATAAAGAATAAAAATAGATCATCGATTATTAACTTTATTTATTGCGAGTAGGAGCACTTAATAAATGTTCACGCGCCACCTCTAATAATCGATCAGCCACGCGCTCAGCATCAACATTAAATTGCCCTTGTGCAATAGCATTCTTAATCGCTTCAACTTTAGCAGTATCAATCACGCTAATATCTGCCATTTGTTGTTCAAGAGCTAAGAGCTGAGAGCCTTGTGACTGAATATTAACTTGATCAGCACTCACTCCAGCATTGCCATAAGCACCTGCAGCACCTGCTGACCCACTGATTTTTCCAACACCTCCAACAGAGCTTGAGCTAGAAGTGCCTTGTACTTTTGTACTCGACGTTGCTGTCGGTTTACGGGATCCAACCTTCACGTTCCACCCTACCTTAATTAAGTTTCTGAGTGCCTCACTGCTTATATCGGAGGCTCCGATCATACACTTTATAGTATCAATGCTCTTTAAATCTGTTCTAGTTGCAAGCCACAGCATACACCAAACACACTCATGACTTTAAACCTATTAAGTTATAAACGCACGAGAAAATGATTAAGAACACTTTAAAAAAAAATAAAACTCATAAAAACAACAGAGTAAAAATTTACTGCATAGAACCAAAAGGATCTGTCCATGTTTGTGAAGCGGGTGTTTCTTTCATGCTTAAATATTGCAATAACTCTTCAACCAAAATTGGCCCACGATAGATAAGCCCCGTGTAGAGCTGTACTAGAGACGCGCCAGCTTTTTTCTTTTCAACCACATCTTGCGTAGAGTTAATACCTCCTACGCCAATAATAGGTATAGAGCCTTTTAATGCCTCAGAAAGCCATCTAATTATAACGGTAGACTGAGCGCGCACTGGGGTACCGCTTAGCCCACCTTGCTCGTTAGCATATTTTTGCCCTTCAACCCACCGGCGATCCATCGTCGTATTGGTTGCAATGACCCCATCAATTTTATATTCTAACAGCAGCTCAGCAATATGAAATACATCCTCTCGCTCAAGATCTGGTGCAATTTTGACAGCCATGGGCACATAACGCCTATGTTCTGTTTTTAAATGCTCACGCGCCTCTACTAAAACCTCTAGGAGTCGCCTTAATGCACTAGTTTCTTGGAGTTGTCTTAGATTTTGTGTATTAGGAGAAGAAATATTAACCGTAACATAATCTGCTAATGGATAAACGCGTTTCAAACACGTTAAGTAATCTTCATGTGCCTGATCAATAGGGGTCTGTGCGTTTTTCCCTATGTTAACTCCAATAATTCCTTTATAGCGGGCATTTGAAATGCGTCGGCACAATGCATCAACGCCTTCGTTATTGAAGCCCATACGATTAATAATCGCCTCAGAATCTTTTAAGCGAAATAATCGTGGCTTTGGATTTCCTATTTGTGGTTTCGGCGTCACGGTACCTACCTCAACAAACCCGAACCCCAATGCACCTAAGGCATCTAAATGCTTAGCGTCTTTATCCATCCCCGCTGCCAAACCTATTGGGTTGGCAAAGTCTAATCCCATTACTTTTATAGGTGGAATCGTATACTTAAGGGGTGTAATTAACCCTAACCGGTAAGCCCACTCCAACAACTGCATGGTCAGAGTATGAGCACGCTCAGGATCGAGACTTAAAATAAGCGGTTTGAAGGAATTGTATAATCGCCCTGGATTCATGGCACAATACTCCTGTTTAAAATATCCCGACCCGCAAAATCATGAACGTAACCAATATGCGTTTATATCATAAATTCTTGTTCTTACCAATCAGCACATTCATCGCACTACTGCTTACCCCTATTCAGGCAAGCTTAGCAGCACCTTCTCGCTTTCTTGAGCAAGAAGAAGTAAGAACTTTTATTCGTGATTTAGAAACGCAAGAGCATTTCAATAGAGCAGATCTTGAAGATCTGTTTTCGCGTGCGCGCCATGTGCAAAGTGTTATTGATGCAATGGATCGCCCATTCAAACAGCCACCTCCCTGGTACAAATACGCCCAGCCCATTCTTACAGAGGCGCGCTATAATCAAGGAGTTAACTTTTGGAATACGCATCGCCGCGCGTTAGAACAGGCTGAATTGCAATTTGGCGTTCCTGCCCAGATCATTGTAGCTATTATTGGCGTAGAAACGTTTTATGGCAAAGTTACTGGCAATTATCGACTGATGGATGCTTTAAGTACGTTAGCATTTGACTATCCGCGCAGAGCTTCTTTCTTTCAAGATGAACTTAAAAACTTTCTTATTTTAGCGCGTGATGAGCAAATCAATCCTTTAGAGCTAAAAGGTTCATTTGCCGGAGCAATGGGCATTCCTCAATTTATGCCAAGCAGCTATCGACGTTTTGGTATTGACTACAATCAAGATGGTCATATTGATTTATTGCGATCACCTGTAGATGCTATTGGCAGTGTAGGTCATTTTCTAAAAGAACATGGGTGGGAACGCAACAGCTGGGGCGTTCGACCTATTGAAAAATTGCCCATGGAACTTATTATAAATGCTACACAAGCAAAAGGAATTTCTGAGTGGAAATCTCCACAAGAATGGGAACGACTATTTCAAACGTCTGATGGCAAACCTGCAGCACTTCCTTTTAATGATCAAGAAAAAGTAGCGTTATTGCGACTTGAAATGGATGCAGATACGCCGTACTTTGTATGGGTAGGTCCTAATTTTCAGGCTATCACAAAATATAATCGCAGTCGGCTTTACGCAAGTGTTGTATGGTCTTTAGCGTGCCAACTTGCAGAAGCTCAAGGAAAGCAACCTTGCGATCTTCCACTTAATACACAGCCTGCTTCATCTAAAAAATAAGGATAGACTCGATGTCTCGCGAAATCATGGAATACGATGTGGTTATCGTTGGCGGTGGCCCAGCAGGTTTATGTGCCTCTATACGTCTCAAACAGCTTGCACAGACTCAAGGCCGTGAAATTAGCGTCTGCCTACTAGAAAAAGGGTCAGAAATTGGAGCGCATATTATCTCCGGCGCTGTTATAGATCCTATTGCTTTAGATGAATTATTCCCCAACTGGTTTGATCTTAAAGCGCCTCTTAATACGCCTGTAACCGCTGATGATTTCCTCTATTTTTTCGATCAAAAAGCATTAGAAATCCCTCATTGGCTCATTCCTAAAATGATGCGCAATCAAGGCAATTACATTGTAAGTTTAGGGCAAGTTTGCCGCTGGTTAGCCACGCAAGCAGAAAAGCTAGGGGTTGAAATTTACACAGGATTTGCTGCCAGTGAATTACTGTTTTCAGATAGCGGCGCCATCATCGGAGTGGCTACAGGAGATATGGGGCTTGATAAAAACAGTAAGCCCTTACCTGAATTTACTGAAGGTGTAGAACTTCATGCCAAATACACCTTAATCAGCGAAGGAACACGCGGCTCTCTGGCAGAAAAAGTTATTAAGCAATTCAGCCTGCGCAGCAAAAGCAATCCTCCTAAATATGGAATTGGTTTTAAAGAACTTTGGCGAGTACCCCAATCTCAGCATCATCGCGGCTTTGTCATGCATGGTCTCGGCTGGCCATTAGACAATCAAACAGGTGGTGGCATTTTCATGTACCACTATGATAAAGATCTTGTTTCATTTGGCATGATTATCCATCTTGATTACACTAACCCACATCTATCTCCCTATGACGAATTTCAACGCGCAAAAACGCATCCTGTCATTCGTTACTATTTAGAAGGCGGAGAGCGCATCGGCTATGGCGCGCGCGCGGTTAATGAAGGAGGAATTCAATCACTTCCTAAATTAAGCTTTCCTGGCGGGGCTTTGCTCGGTTGTTCAGCTGGCATGATAAATCTAGCACGCATCAAAGGCTCTCATAACGCCATGAAAAGTGGCATGCTTGCTGCAGAAGCTGTTATTGAAGCTGTATTTCAAGGGCGAGCACATGATGAACTTACCAGCTATACAGAACGTTTCAAAAACTCTTGGATTCACCAAGAGCTTTCACAAACACGTAATTTAAAACCCTTACTTAAGTTAGGTACGTTTCAAGGCATGATGTTAGGAGGTGCCTCTTTATGGCTTGAACAAATGGGCATTGGTAAAAAGCTACCAACGCTTCAACATAAAATTCCTGATCATGCGTCATTAGTTCCCGCTAATGAGGCGCCTATCATACGTTACCCTGTTTATGATAGCGTTTTAACATTCGACAAGCTTTCATCCGTTGCTTTAACGGGAACTCATCATCGTGATAATCAGCCGGTGCACTTACATATAAAAGACCCTTCTGTTCCTGTCAGCACCAATCTTGTTTTTTTTAAAGGCCCTGAGCAACGCTACTGCCCTGCTGCTGTTTACGAGTTTGTAGAAAAAGAAGGGCAAATGGCTTTGAAAATTAATGCGCAAAACTGCATTCATTGTAAAACCTGTGATATTAAAGACCCCCAGCAAAATATCGAATGGAGAACACCAGAAGGCGGCGAAGGCCCTCAATACAGTACAATGTAATCAAGCCTGCCCCACAATGATCAGCCTATGATAAGATAGTAACTTGCTTTGTTTATGACTAATATACATTGCATTTACGCTCGCATTAAGTAAAATTGAGTGCGCGCGCCCCCTTTCTTTTAACTTTTTGTTAAGCTCTATGTCAACACTTATTGAAGTCAGCGAATTTGAGTTATGGTGGAAAAAACACCAAAAGGTGCTAAGAGGAATCGCAGCTGTTATATTGGTTGCGGGCGCGGCCTATACAGTTTATACACAGCAGCGTAACGCGCGTTTGGATAGTGCCGCTACATTACTGGCAGCTGCCGATGCTGGAGCAGAAAATAAAAATGCTGTCGCATTGCAAGGTGCTGCCGAGCAATTGCAAACCCAACATCCTGAAACGCATCATGCATCCTTAGCGCTTTTACAGCTAGCCAGGTTTCAAGCTGATCAGAAACAATTTAAAGAATCTGAAGCGTCAGCAAAATGGGTGATTGAGCATGCCCCATTACCTGTCTTTAAAGATGTTGCTAATCTTCACATCGCTCAACTAAAAATTCAGCAGCAAGATTGGAATGCCGCCATAGCAACACTGTCGCAACCCTTTAGTGATGAGAGCTACAAAGCAACTGCCAATGAGCTTCTTGCTGATGTCAACGCGATTCGAGGCAATTTAGTCAATGCGCGAAGCCAATACACAAAAGCATTAAATACGCAACCTCAAGGTCATCCCTACAGGGACATGATTCAACATAAACTGGATAGCCTTACTCAATGAATTTTTTTACCCTTAGCACCGCATCTGCTTATTTTTATAAATCAGGTGTACGGAAGAGCTATACTTCGTCTTTTTCACCCTCTTTAACAATCGTGAGTAGTATTCTGTGTGCGATTTTCGCAACAGGTTGTACTTCCGTTTCAAAGCCGTTGGGATCTAATGATAGATCATCAAGTGCTGTTATACAGTCATCTAAAGATAATAATGGCTTGCTTCGCCAAGAATGGTCTATTTCTGCGCCTCAAAAAGAATTTGTTTCCCCTGCTATTAGCGGCAATACTCTTTTAGCATTAGAAAATCAGACAACAGTTAGAGCGATTAATTTAACAACAGGCAATACCCAGTGGACAAAAGATTTTGGCAGTACTTTACAAGGCGCTTTAAGCGCCAATGCTGAGCATCTTCTTGCTACATCTACGCGCGGGGAAGTTATATTAGCTGATGTTATTACAGGTACTCCTGTATGGAAACATTCTATCAATTACTCCATACAAGGCGTTGCTCAATTTCTTCCTGATAGTCTGGCGTGTTGGACTACAGAAGGCAATGTTATTCTTATTTCCAAAAAAGATGGCACACGTCAATGGGTCTATACCTCACCTGCATCTTTATTGCTTCAAACGCCTAGAACAGGAACATTCGCCTTAGGTGCTATTTTTACAGGCACACCAAAAGGCAAACTCGTTGTACTTGATGTTTCCTCCGGACATGCTTACTGGCAAGCAACAGTTGGCAATTCAGGTAAAGCGAAAGAAGGTGATCCTCTTTTAGACACCTCTGCCATACCTCCTATTATTAATGGAGCGTATGCGTGTACTGCTCACGCTTATCGTACTGCCTGTTTTGATCGATTAAAAGGCACACCAGTTTGGTCTAGTGAGATTGGTACTCTTACAGGTTTTGAAAGTGATGGACTAAATCTATACGCTACCTCTCCCTCTGGTATAATATTTAGCCTTTCTGCTAAAAATGGAAAAATTGAATGGCAAAATAATGAGTTTAAAAACCAACTGCTTTTCAAACCAGAACTCGCTGAGAATTTTTTATGGGTTGCGCTTAAAAATCAGCCTTCAATTATTCAAATTGATACAGCAACAGGTCGTGTAGTAAATACCTTCACGATTCCTGCTCCAGCAATGTGGATAAAAGCAATTGATGACAACTCGCTGCTGGTTCAAACTCAAAATGGACGCTTAGTTCGTTATAACATCTCTTTAAAAAATGATAAAAAGTCAGGAAGTACCCGCTAATGAAACCTACCGTTGTTATTGTAGGTCGCCCGAATGTTGGCAAATCTACCCTATTCAATCGCATTACTAAATCTAGAGATGCACTAGTAGCTGATCACCCCGGTTTAACGCGTGATCGTCACTATGGACAAGCCTTTTATCAAGAACAAGCTTATATTGTGGTAGACACAGGTGGGTTTGAGCCTGTTACCGATACAGGTATTATGGTAGAAATGGCCAAGCAAACTCTGCAAGCCATTGATGAAGCCGATATTGTTTTATTTATTGTTGATGGTCGTGATGGTTTATGCACGCATGACGAAACCATTGCTAAAATATTAAGGAAATCAGGGCGCCCTACCTTATTGCTTGTGAATAAATGTGAAGGTATGTCTTCTGAGCCTGCGAAAGCAGAGTTCTATGAACTAGGCTTAGGCGAACCTATTGCTATCTCTTCCGCTCATGGCGATCGTGTCAGTGAAGTAATGGCATTAGCATTAGAACCTTTATTTCCGTGGCAAAATGAAGATGAAGCTAGTAGTCGAAATCCTAAAATTGCAATTGTAGGCCGCCCTAATGTTGGAAAATCTACCCTAGTAAATACTATCTTAGGGGAAGAGCGTGTAATAGCTTTTGATGAGCCAGGCACTACGCGCGATAGCATTTATCTACCTTGTACATTAGAAGGAGATGCTTATACACTAATTGATACCGCAGGTATTCGCCGACGTGGAAAAGTTACTCACGTGGTTGAAAAATTTTCAGTCATCAAAACGCTTAAAGCTATTGAAGATGCGAATGTGGTTGTTTTGATGTTAGATGCGCAAGAAGATATTGCCGAACAAGATGCACACATAGCAGCTTATATTCTGCAAGCAGGTAAAGCTTTAGTCGTCTCGTTGAATAAATGGGAACGTATTGAAGAACGTGAGCAAGATATTCTACGCCGTGACTATGAGCGTAAGCTTAATTTTTTAGATTTTGCTGAGCTTATTAAAATGTCAGCAAAAACAGGCAAAGGTGTTTCCGAGTTAATTAAAGCAATCAAGCGTGCCTATGCTGCAGCTACTATTTCGCTATCAACTCCTAAACTCACACGCGCTCTTCAAATGGCTATTGAACAACAGCAACCTCCCCGACAGGGGCTCGTGCGTCCTAAATTACGCTATGCACACCAAGGTGGAAATAATCCTCCTGTGGTAGTGATTCATGGCAATGCTTTAGGTAAAATACCTCTTTCGTACCAGCGTTACCTTGAGCGTTTTTTTAGAGAAAGTTTTAAATTGCAAGGCACTCCTTTACGTGTCCAGTTTAAGTCTTCAGCAAATCCATATCTACATAATTAGAGGAGCATTATAATGACCGGCAATAAAGGACAACTATTACAAGATCCATTTTTGAACACATTACGCCGCGAACACGTTCCCGTATCAATTTACCTGGTGAATGGAATTAAGCTTCAAGGACAAATTGAATCATTTGATCAATATGTTGTTTTATTAAGAAACACAGTGACTCAAATGGTATATAAACATGCAATCTCTACTATTGTACCTGCCAGAGCAGTGCAATGGCCTCCTCACCACCACCACCATACCCATACAACAAGTGGTCAAGGTGGATCTGAACATGAGTCTGATGAAGAAGATCACAATGAATCTAGCGCTCAACCAGAAACACATAGCTATTAAACATTACTTTCAACAATTGTTAAGCCTAGTAAACTCAGGCTTAACAACCGTACTCATTAGACAGACGCTCTCATTATGCTAGAGCGTCCATTTAGTGGATACAAAGCCATTATTGTTCAGCTCGGCACTCCTGCCGAGCGCAATACGGCAATACCTGAACTTAGAGAACTCGTGCAATCTGCTGAAGCTGAGATTGTAGGAGAACTAGAAGGAAAACTTGATAGACCGCATCCTGCTCATTTTTTAGGAACAGGAAAACTAGAAGAACTAATAGAACTCAAAAACCTGTTAAATGCAGACTGGGTTGTGATTAACCATACATTATCAGGAATACAAGAACGTAATCTTGAAAAAAGCTTGGAGTGTCGCGTAACAGATCGCGTAGGATTAATTTTAGATATTTTTGCTCGCCGGGCTCGTAGTGCCGAGGGTAAGGTGCAAGTTGAACTCGCACAAATGCAACACTTATCAACACGACTAGTACGTGGGTGGACTCACTTAGAACGCCAAAAAGGTGGTATTGGGAATCGTGGGGGCCCTGGTGAAAAGCAGATTGAGCTTGACCGCCGGATGATCGAAACGCGTATTGACCGCTTGAAAAAACAACTCATCACACTTGAAAAACAGCGAATTACTCAATCACGCGCGCGTAAGCGTAATCAAACACCGAGTATAGCAATTGTTGGCTATACAAATGCCGGCAAATCTACACTATTCAATCGTTTAACTAAAGCAGAGGTTTATACTGCTAATCAGTTATTTGCAACCCTTGATACAACTGCTAGGCAATGGACACTCATGCCTGGTATTAATACAGTACTTTCAGATACCGTAGGATTCATTCAAGATTTGCCACACGCTCTTGTAGATGCCTTTCAGGCAACACTACGTGAAGCAACGCAGGCTGATTTACTTCTGCATGTAATCGATGCCAGCCATGCTGAAGTCGCCACTCAAATTCGTGCAGTTGAAGACGTATTGCAACAAATTGAAGCACAAAATATCCCTCAGCTCAAAATTTACAATAAAATTGACCTTGCAGGCTTAGAATCACGCGTTGAGCATAATCAAGAAGGAGTGCCTGAAAGCGTGTATTTGAGTGCTATTACAGGCGATGGATTAAATAACCATTTTCTTAATCAAGCTGTTCTTGATACCTTACGTTCTTATGGTTGGCCGCTCGAAAAACCTGAATGGTTTCAAGCCTAAAAAAACCATTAAACTTCTGTAAAATCGTTTTATCGTGGCAGGGTAATACTGGCTAACAGACTGCCAACCACTGCCAGAACGATTTTGCTAAAGTGCGCATAGTAAACTCATGAAGTTGGACGTATTCATCGCTAAGCCATCTCTGGGTATGCTAGTATGCACACTTGTATAGTTTGAATGAATGAAATAAATATTTATTCTATTTAATGGTGCTTAAGGTTGCAGCTAAAACATGTTATCGCTGCAACCTTAAGCATGTCATCAATCAGGTTACTTCACTTCACTTATTTCTCAACAAACGAAATCCAATTATGATGCCTGTCATGCCTTGGCTGCTGCCCGAATATATTGAAGATGTTTTACCCGGAGAAGCTAACACTTTAGAGCTTTTACGCCGTAAGTTGCTTGATCATTTATCGTCTTATGGATATCAATGGATTCAAACCCCTTTGATTGAAAATCTTGATACGTTAATTACAGGAACCGGACAAAACCTGAATTCAATTACGTTTAAAGTAGTTGATCAGCTTTCAGGAAAAACCTTAGGTGTTCGTGCCGATATCACTCCTCAGGCAGCCCGTATTGATTCACATCTTTTTGCCTCATTTCCATTAAATCGTCTATGTTATTGTGGATCAGTTTTACATACACAGCCCTCTGCATTGCATGATAGTCGTGAGATATGGCAGCTAGGCGCTGAACTTTATGGCACTGATCACTTTGCTGCTGATATTGAAATTCTTCAGCTTTTTCTTGAACTAGCAGAACTAGCTGGGCTAAAAGATACGTATCTAGATATTGGGCATGTAGGCTTTTTTGAAAGCCTGACCCAAGACCTTCCTGAATCACTGCGCCAGCAACTTTTTATAGCACTTCAATCAAAAGATACGCCGGAGCTGCTTGCATTAACCGCCACTTTAGATGCCACTACACAAGCAGCACTCCTAGCCCTTACCAAACTTTATGGCGAACCAGAAATAGTACTCGCTAACGCGCGCCAAGCATTAGCAAATTTTCCGGAATGCTTACAACATATTCGTTTCATTGAACAGGTATTAACAGGCTTAAAACCCAAATTCACGCAAGTGCGCCTCGATTTAGCAGAGCTAAGAGGGCATAACTACCATACAGGAATTGTGTTTGCTCTTTACACGCCCCAACAGCATCGAGCAATTGGGCTAGGGGGCCGCTATGATAGGCTTGAAACCTCTCAGCAAACTACTAGCTCTAGCATTTTGCGGCCAGCTACAGGGTTCAGCTTAGATCTGAGAGCCATTGCAGCCTCAATTTCCCCCATCGAAAAAACATGCATTACTGCGCCTTATTATCCTCATGATGAACCACTTAAAGAGCTGATTAATGCATTGCGGAAACAAGGTGAATGTATTTGGATACAATTACCACCAGCCGCCTCGTGCACGTATACTACTGAGCAACACTCTCCTATTCCTGCTACTCATCAAATTGTAAAAGTAAACAATGTTTGGCAGGTTGAAGCAATACCAGCGTTACCTATTAGCTCTTAAGATTCAAAATTTTATTTTTATTAACCATTGTACAGTGCGCATAAAATTAAACGCTACCCCATTAAGATGGCCGAAAGGTGCGATAGCTTAAAGCCCTTTAGTGGGTTGAACTAGAGTAAACGATTAATAAATGCGCAATTGATAGACTCGCAAGGTATATAATACCTACGCAATTTTACGACTATTTTAGAAGGATTGTGTTTCATGGCTAAAAACATTGTCGTCGTAGGCACTCAATGGGGTGACGAAGGCAAAGGCAAAATTATTGACTGGCTGGCTCCCGATACGCATGCTGTCGTGCGCTTTCATGGAGGGCATAATGCTGGACACACATTAGTCATCAATGGTCATAAAACCATTTTAAGATTAATTCCTTCTGGTATTCTTCATCCACATATTCAGTGTTACTTAGGCAACGGCGTTGTCGTATCGCCTAGTGCGCTTTTAGAAGAAATGGATGCCCTTGAAGCCACTGGCGTTGATGTGCAATCACGCATGCATATTTCCTATGCATGTCCTATGCTAATGCCCTACCATGTTGCTATTGATCAGGCAAGAGAGCGGGCAAAAGGCGCAGGTAAAATTGGTACCACAGGCCGCGGCATTGGCCCTGTTTATGAAGATAAAGTTGCGCGCCGTGGATTAAGACTTCAAGACCTATTTGATTTATCAGTGCTTGAAGAAAAATTAAAAGAAACTCTTGAATACCATAATTTTGTTCTCACTCAATACTTTAAAGAACCTGCCATTGAATTAGGCTCCTTAATGGAAGCCGCACTCAAACATCAACAACGTTTGACACCTTTATTAAAAGATGTTTCAGCTCAACTGCATGATGCTTATCATGCGAAAAAAACGTTGCTGTTTGAAGGCGCACAAGGAGCATTATTAGATATTGATCATGGAACGTATCCTTTTGTAACCTCTTCAAACTGTGTAGCCGGTTATGCATCACCCGGAACAGGTATGCCTCCACAATCGCTGCATTATGTACTAGGAATTGCAAAAGCCTATAGCACACGCGTTGGATCAGGCCCTTACCCTACCGAACAAATTAATGAAACGGGTGATCGTTTATGTGAACGCGGTCATGAGTTTGGCTCTAATACAGGCCGTAAGCGCAGATGCGGTTGGCTAGACCTCCCCGCCTTAAAACGCTCTATTGAGCTTAATGGCGTAAACGGCCTTTGCATTACCAAGCTTGATGTATTAGATGGCTTTGACAGCGTTAAAATCTGTATCGGCTATGAGCTAGATGGGCAACTTCTTGACCGATTGCCTTATAGCGCTCAAGATGCTACACGTTGCACGCCAGTTTATGAAACGATAGAAGGATGGCAAGAAAGCACTTATGGCGTATGTGATTGGAACGCCTTACCATCGCAAGCAAAAGCATATTTAGATTATATTGAAGATCGTGTAGGGTGTCCTATCGACCTAGTTTCTACAGGTCCTGAAAGACATCAAACACTGGTTAAGCGCCATCCCTTGCGTAGCATTTAAGTAGGGTAGCGCTTAATTGTGTGCTAAACCATTAGCTTCTGCAGACCTATCATGAAACCAAGCCAACAAATTCTTGACATTAAAAGCACTCAGCTTCCTTCATTGGTGCTATGGATAAAAACGCTAAATGTAGAAAGTTTAGCGTTAGATATTAAAGAACGTGTGGAACAAACTCCTGACTTCTTTAATGATGAACCCGTTATCCTTGATGTATCAACATTAACTGAAGAGGCAGGCGAACTGCCCTTTCATGAATGGCTAGATTTATGCCGCCAATATCGAATGGTGCCTGTAGGCTGCCGAGGCGGAAATGCTGCGCAAACTAGGCAAGCGCAATCTCTAGGGTTAGCCCTACTCCCGGAAGGAACGCGTGCACCCGAAACAACACTTATAAAAGAAATTATTAAAGAAATTCAAGTTCCGGTTCCTATGCAAATTGAAATCCCTGTTCCTACACGAGTTCCTACACAGGTGCTTGATAAACATCTGCGATCAGGCCAACAGTTTTATGCTAAAAACTGTGATCTGATAGTGCTAGCGCCTGTTGCTGCAGGTGCTGAGGTTATTTCTGATGGAAATATTCATGTATATAGCCCCCTGCGTGGCAAAGCCATTGCAGGTGCTCAAGGAGATCGTCAGGCGCGTATTTTCGTTTCGAGCTTGGAAGCAGAACTTGTTTCAATCGCTGGAGTATATCGCACGTTAGATATCATGGATCAGCAAGAGTCCTGGCATGGTAAAACAGCGTGCATATCTCTAACATCTGAACAAAGATTACATATTCAACCGCTTTCTAGCTAGGCGGGTGCTTTTTTTTAACTTACAATCACTAAAGATTGGTTCTTAAACGAGGTTATCGCTGTGGCAAAAATTGTCGTTGTAACTTCTGGAAAAGGCGGAGTAGGCAAAACTACAACCAGCGCCAGCTTTGCATCAGGCTTAGCCATGCAGGGCAAAAAAACCGCCGTTCTTGATTTTGACGTAGGTCTACGTAATCTTGACCTTATTATGGGTTGCGAGCGTCGCGTAGTGTATGATTTTATTAATGTTATCAATAAAGAAGCCACTTTACATCAAGCTTTGATCAAAGATAAACATTGCGATAATCTTTTTGTATTACCTGCATCTCAAACGCGCGATAAAGACGCACTCACGCAAGAAGGGGTTAGCCTTGTTCTGGATGAACTTAAAGACCAGGGCTTTGACTATATTATATGTGATTCACCAGCTGGAATTGAAGCAGGGGCAGTACTAGCTCTCTATTTTGCTGATGAAGCAATTATTGTGACTAACCCTGAAGTTTCATCGGTGCGCGACTCTGATCGTATTTTGGGGATTATCGATTCACGATCAAAACGTTCGGTTGAAAAACTCGAATCTGTTAAAACTCACTTACTAATCACACGTTATAACCCACGTCGTGTTGCAGAAGGTGAAATGCTTTCCATTAAAGATGTAGAAGATATTCTGCGCATTCCTCTTATTGGCGTTATTCCTGAATCTGAAAATGTACTGCATGCTTCAAACCAAGGTATACCTGCCATTCATATGGAAGATACAGAAGTCTCTGAAGCTTACCGAGACGTTGTTGCACGATTTTTAGGAGAAGATCGACCTTTACGTTTTACACAGTTTGAAAAACCGGGCTTTTTTCAACGCTTGTTTGGCGGAATCGGTGGAGGACGCTAATGTCAATTTTGTCCTATCTTCTTGGCCAGAAGAAAAAAACGGCTGGCGTAGCAAAAGAACGCTTACAAATCATTCTCGCGCATGAACGCAGCAGCCAAAGGGATGCTCTTCAGCCTGATTATTGGCCTGGGCTTCAACGTGAACTGATTGATGTAATTTCCAAATATATTCGTATAGATTCAGCTGATATAAAAGTGTCACTTGATCGGCACGATGATTTAGAGGTTTTGGAAGTTAATATTCCTTTGACCTCTGATGGGCGTGGCAGAATTGAAGTTCGTCGCCCTCAGTAACTGTAACCAGCATTCTAAGCTTGTGATGTGTTAATAAGGCGGTTTATGTCTCAACGGGTATTAATTTGCGGTTCGTTAGCGTTTGATTCAATCATGGTTTTTCCTGGGCAATTTCAAGACCATTTTTTACCGAATAGCCAACAATCGGTAAATGCAGTATTTGAAGTTGAGCAATTACGTCGGGAATTTGGAGGATGCGGCGGCAACATTGCTTATTCATTCCAAGCATTAGGTGGAAAATCTGTTGTCATGGGTACACTAGGACTCGATGGCGCTATCTATCTTGATCGCATGAATGAATGGGGTTGCGATACGCATCATGTGCGTGTACTTAGCGACACCTATACCGCACAAGCTTTTATTACCACTGATCGACATAGTAATCAGATTGTTGCTTTTTACCCAGGCGCTATGAATGAATGCCATATCAATCATGTTTACAGCGCACCTGATGATATAGCCCTTGCAATTGTTGCCCCTCAAGGTTATGAGGGCATGAAGCAACACGTGTATGAATGTTTTGAACGCAGACTGCCTTGCTTGTTTGATCCCGGGCAGGGGCTTCCCCTCTTTTCAGCAGAACCATTACTTGAAACTATCAGCCAAAGCACATGGCTGATAGTAAATGATTATGAATCAAAGCTTCTTGAAAAAATCTTAGGCATGAATGTACGCGAAATTGCCAGCTTGGTAGAAGCTTTGATTATTACGCGAGCTGCAGACGGTTCAGAAATTCATTTCAAAAATGGCGAGATATTGATTGTTCCAGCAGTACAAACGCATCGCGCTGTTGATCCTACCGGATGTGGCGATGCTTATAGAGCAGGTTTAATGTATGGCTTAATTCATGGCTGGTCATGGCTTAAAACAGCACGGCTTGCCTCTTTGTTAGGTTCGATTAAAATTGAAGTTCATGGTGGACAAAATCATACAATTGAACCTGATGATCTTGCTCAACGCTATGAGACTCTTTTCCACGAACCACTTTGGGGATAATTAATAATGCAACGTTATTTCGCTTTCGCTACCACCCCTTTATCTTTATCACTCGTACTTTCTGTTCTTCTTAGCACCGGCTGTTCGCAAAGCCTGCAAGGTATTGCTTATGAGCGAGGTGAAAAGCCCGCCGAGTTTCACTATCCTAACGTGCAATATGGTGTTATTAAAAGTGTTTCTTCAGCGAATGGCAGTTCTTCCCCCTCTGAAAATGTAAACACTTTTTCTTCAGATGATACTGAGGGCGGCCCTATTATTGATCCGCGTGTTTCTCGTGAAGTAAGTTCGCGCCCTACAAAATCGGCTTCAAATACTGCTGATATGTTAGCGAATGAAAAAAAATCAGACAAATCGTATGGTTCAACAAGTAAAGCAAAAATAAATGAAGCACCAAAGATTATGCAAAACATTAAATCATTAGGTGTTTATAATTTCAATTGCCATACTACAACAGCTGGTAACGAATGTACTTATTCAGGCTCACAAGAATCTCGAGGAAGGCCTACTACGTCAACCGCGGCTAATTTACCGCAAAATGCTAAAATTAAGGTAGTGCTTGATAGCGGAAAAACGTATTGGTTTGATCAACCCATTAGTGCCAATTGGGTACCGCAAAATGGCGATCGAGTAAAAGTGTTTTTTGATGAGAATGACCCTGCTGCTGAAACAGCTTCAAGAGCGATAAAAATTCAATATGGTATTAATGAAAGCTCCTCATCTGAAACTGCACCTTCAAGCGAGCCATCATCAAGCGATCCAATCGTGTCTCCTGAAACTTCTCAGCCTTGATGTTTAAAACTAACCTTTGAGCATCTAAGCGTTTAAAAACGCATGAATAAAGATCATACGTTTCAATAATTAGCTGCTGTATAGATAGGCACTCCCCCTAACTAAGGTGGAGTGCCTAAAATTAAACTAAAAATCTCTGCTATCCAATAAAACATCATTATCATTGTCAATAAATGCTTGTTCGTTCGCATTGTCATTGATACTGCTATCGAAAAAATTTCCGATACTTTCCATATTTTCACTATTACCATTGTTGCTAAAGGTAGAAACGTCTTCTACTGGTGAAGAAAAAAAACCTTGACCCGGCGATGCTTGCGCATGCCCTCCTCCTAATAGCCCTCGTAACCCTTCAAATAAAAAAGCACCTCCTGCTACACCTGCGGCTGTCGTAGCAGCGTTACTTAAAAAATTACCAAAAAAACCGCCACTACCGTTACTTGCGGCAGCAACTCCTTGCTGAGAAGATGGTGGCACTATAGTTTGGTTCATAAAGGGTGCGCCTGCAAAAAAACCTTGCTTTGCGTTTTCAGCAGGCGCTGAGGCATTAGAAGTTTGAGATTGTAACGACGACACTTCTTCTTTTAATTGCGCTATTTGCTCTTGCGCCTTTACCAAAGCTTGCTGTTGAATACACGCTTTTTGCACTAATAAATATAATGCGTCAGCCTGCTGGTCAGCCGCTTGCTTAATCAATGCCTCTGCATCACTATCTTTTGACACTGCACGCGCTTGAATAAGTTGATCTAAAAACTGCTTAAGAAATTGCTGCTCATGTTGATTCATCTTATGTCCTTTTTAATTTAATTAAATCCTAATAAGAATTCATCTATTTAGAGGTTACTATTTAGCTATTTATATTACCTTTATTCAAAGGATGTAGGATTAAGCAGCCATTCTTTCCAAATCGTAGCAGCTAGTGCTAACACGACAGGCCCGACAAATAAACCCACCATACCAAAGGCTGCCAACCCTCCTAAGGCTCCAAATAGCGTCAGTAAAAAAGAAACTTGGCTCATATTACTCATCACCAATGGACGCATAATATTATCAATAGGATTAATCAATACAATTCCCCAAACCAATAAACCTAAAGCCTGCATTTGGTGCCCAGCTAGCAACAACCATAAACTTAGCATTCCCCACACTAAAAAAGTTCCAAATAAGGGAACCATTGAGGCAACCGCTGTTAACACTCCAAATAAAATAGGGGCTGGTGCACTCAATAACCAATAACCTATTGCACCCATAATTCCTTGGCTAACTCCTGTAACCGCCATACTATAGACAACGGCTTGCGTCATATCATTAGCTTTTTTTAAATAAATGGTTGCTCGTTCACCAATAATTTTTTTTAGCAACATCATACATTCAGCTAGAAATTTTTCTCCATCACGATAAAGAAAAAATAAGGTAATTAATGTTACCCCTAACCTTCCTACATTAGAGCCTACTCCACCAACAATTTTTAGTAATTGCTGAGAACTTTGAGCCATCCATAATTCTGCTTGCTTACGCACTGTACTCATATCGCCTATATGGTTATCTAACCACGCCTGCAAAAAATTTCCTAACCACGGTATCCCTCGAATAGACTCAGGTACACGCAAGCCTTGATTCACATATTTTGGAATAGATAGATAAAGAGCACTAACATCATCTTGTATAACAATAATCAGCCAAAGTATAGGCAATACAAAAGCAATACTAAACCCAATCACCATAATACATGCGCTCATAGACGCACGCCCTTTTAACAAGCGAAGTACTTTAGTATAAAGAGGCCATGTTACACAGCTTAAGATCACCGCCCAGGCAATCGGAATAATAAAAGGCTGCAAAATCATAAAAACAAAAAAAGCCAGGCTTCCGATTAATAATCCTGCTGCGATACGAATAGTTAAAGGCATAGTTGCATGTCTTACATTAGGCATAGCTAACCTTTATATAAAAATGAAGAGGCTGGAGTAAGCCATTAATTAATTACTCTGTAGGAGCAGGTATTTCTAAAACCACGTCAACAGGGTCAACATGAGTCATTACATTTAAAATACAGGGTATGGCAACCATTAGCTGCTTTTTAGCTTGTACGCTAATTTCGTGCCCTTCTGCTACAGTAATGTTAGCAGCAACCTCTAGGTGTACATCTACCCAAATAAAATCACCAATCTTACGCGTTCTTAAATCATGAATACCTAAGAGTCCTTGCGTTGCAAGTAGTTCTTGTCTAATACGACCCATTATTGCCTCTTCTACCGAGCGATCCATTAAATCAAACAAGGCTTCTGAAGCAAAACGCCACCCCATTCTAGCAACTAACAATCCTACCAATAAGGCTGCAATTGGATCAAGCGCAGGATAACCTACATGATTTCCTAATACTCCAATGGCAACAATTAAAGAAGAGGCTGCATCAGAACGTGCATGCCATGCATTTGCAATCAGTAATTGTGAACGAATTTTTTTTGCCTCGTTCATCATATAACGAAACAACGTTTCCTTTGCCACAACGGTAGCAGCTGCAACCCCAAATGCTAAAAACGGAATAGTTTGAGAAGTTGAAGTTAACACTTTAGTAAGATTTAATAAGGCTGCATTAATCATCCCCATTCCAACCAGCAGTAGCAGCAACCCTAAAACAAGCGAAGCTGCTGTTTCATAACGATAATGACCATAGTGATGATCTTCATCGGGTGCTTTATGACTATGCTTTTGAGTCATTAACACTACAACATCTGAAACAATATCTGCTAGTGAATGTAATCCATCAGCAATTAACCCTTGAGAGGCCGTTAAACACCCTGCTATCATTTGCACAATGATTAATACAATATTTGTTACCACACTTACCCAGGTGCTACGCTGCGCAACTTTTTTTCTTAGCTCAGGATCAATTTCACTATCTAAATCTTCAAAATTATCAGTGTGTGTCATAACAATTGCTTAATTCCTTTTTCATCAAACATTCGATTTACGATTGAATCTTATTTAATGGCTCAATAGCTAATAGCTCATCATCTACGGGTTCTTATGCTTATTTTCTCTACTACTTAACACAATATCTTACCAAATATAATCTTCATATAAAAAATAATGAAAATAAAGATTCAGCGATTTACTTATATCATTCGGTACAAATCCATTATCATTAATTATACTAAAGCGCTCTTAATAATTATAAAGAGTATGATAAAGTGTAAGCTTCAGCTTATTATAATAAATGGAGATTTTGCGATGCTTAAATGGTTACAAGATAATGCTCGATCAGCCCGCGAAAAACTCGCAGCAGAAGTTTCTAAATTTAAAAATAAAGACTTTATGGAGGCTGTAGTTGCTGGTTGTGCACTTGTTGCAAGTGCAGATGGTGAAATCAGCTCTGCTGAAAAACAAAAACTGATTGGTTTTATTCAAAACTCAGATGAACTTAAAGCATTCGATCTTGATCAAGTGATTGGATCATTTAACAATATTTGCTCAAAAATGGAGTTTGATCAGCAAATTGGGCGCGCTGAAGCGCTGAAAAAAATTGGGCTCATTCGCAGCAATGTTGAGGCCTCACGCTTAATGGTGCGGGTATGTTGCGCTATTGGCGCTTCTGATGGACAATTTGATGCAAATGAACGTGCGGTTGTTCGAACGATTGCCCAAGAACTTGGGTTAAATCCTGCTGATTTTGATCTTTAATTAAATAAGATACGATACCCCCTCTCTTCTACACTTAGTAAAAGAGAGGAAAAGGGATACCACAAATTAACCATTATCCTATTAGAACAATTTTGCTTACGTCCTATACACTATTATTCCGCCAGCATGTACACTTCATCCCGCCACAGTAAATTTTGTAAAACATTGTTTGAGCTGTATAAAGAAAAAACACTGTTTTGCTTAAGCCTAGTTTACTTAAGTCTGACACGATAACATAATAAGCCATAGCACTTTTGTGCGTGCGTAATCAGCGTTGAGCCATTACGTATGGCACATCTAACTTTTTTATTCTTCTATTTCCAGGGTATCATGAACTTACATTTAATTCTTTTTGCTGCAGGCGCCACTGCCCTTCTTGGCATAGGCGCTTTTTATATTGCCTCGTGCTGGAAGCAATGGCAAAGTTGGGAAATTCACAGCAAAAGAATCAACATTATTATTTTTGTGTTCTTAATACTGGAAGCTTCAGGATTTTTATTATTGCGTTTATTTCCTACACACTTTGGGCAGTTTAAAACGTTCTATTGGATTATTTACACAATACTAGGCTTATTTGCTAATGTATTTTTTTATACTTTAATTTTAGATATTAGCCTTCGTATCAAAAATAAAGCTATGGCAATATTTAGCTCAAACAATACACATTCAATTAATATAGAACGGCGTGGCGTATTACTGACAGGGGGTTTAGCACTAGGTTCGAGTGTTGCAGGCGCCGTACAGCTAAATAATGGCCCTAAAGTGTACAATGTTGATATTCCTATTAAAAATCTTCCTTCTCAATTTGAAGGATTTAAAATTGCGCAAATTACCGATTTACATATTGGGCCAACGATTGGCAAAGAGTATACCGAGCATGTGGTAAATATTACGAATGGATTAAACCCTGATCTCATCGCTCTAACAGGAGATTTTATCGATGGTACCGTTTCCCAACTGCGAGATGCCGTCAGCGCTTTAGCTCACCTTAAAGCAAAAGAAGGCGTTTTTTATACGACTGGCAATCATGAGTATATATGGGGAGCAGTTGAGTGGATTGAAACATTTAAGCAAATGGGTATACGCCCTTTAATCAATGAGCACGTACTCATCGAACGCAATCAAGCACAATTTATTTTAGCGGGCATTACTGATCCAACCGCTATTAATTTTATACGGGAGCAAGCTTCTGATGTTGATAAAGCTTTAGAGGGGACCCCTAAAAATCTCGTGAAAATTTTGCTTGCTCATCAACCCATTAGCTACAAGCAAGCGTCTCCCGCTGGATTTGATTTACAACTTTCGGGGCATACCCATGCAGGGCAATTTTTTCCTTTTAATATATTCGTGATGTTTGCTCAACGTTACTATAAAGGGCTAAATCGTCATGAGAATATGTGGGTGTATGTAAGCCGTGGTACAGGATACTGGGGGCCGCCTACTCGCCTAGGTGTGCCTTCAGAAATTACGCTACTTCACTTAAAAAGAGCTTAGCTACTACTATAAATTTGAGCGCCTAGAATTTAGCCTGAACCGCTTAGCCTTCTTAACCTTATTGCATTCATTATTTTAAATAATAAATTAAAGACTCCACTTCCAGGAGAGTGGCATTTGTAAAAGCGCAGAATGATTAGGATCATTACTCTGATTTCCTGCAATCGGATAGTCTGGCAACAGTTGAATAGGATGCAACCAGTCAGGAGGCATAAACTGCAAAGCCTTTTTAATCGTTAAATCATCCGGTTGCAGGCTACCCGCTCCTGACAATTTGCCTTTTTTCAACACCATACTACCCGTTAAATTTAAGTGAGGCTGCGCAATTAGATTAACCGTACATAACATTTCTGATGTGTCAGGCATACACGACCAACTTCCCCCAACTTCTCCCAGCTCGGTTAATGTCGTCTTGTTATTTAAAGCTGTAGATTGAAGCTGGATTTGGCCTTCACCTTTACGAGCACTTGCATTAAAAATGCCTGAAAATAGTACATTTCCTGAAAGCGTTCCCATTCCTTTGGTAGGAATATTTAAAATGGATAGTGGAATTGAGGCACCTTCTACCTGAATCTTCAACATTCCACTTTTATAGTTAATATCAGCTATTTTTTTATCTGCTAATGACACTTTCCAGCCTAACTCTTTATCAAAAGAATAAGAGGCTTGCCATTGTATAGGCAAATCAACATTCAATAAGGGCGAATTCAGCATCAGCTTTCCATGCCAAAGAGAACCCTCTATTTGAGTTAACATCCACGAATGAAGCACAGGTTGAAACCATGATACAAGCCAGATAGCTGGAAAATAGGTAATGACACCAAGTGTAGCGACTACCAGTATTCCTAAAATCATCCCTGTGCGGCGCATAGCCTTTTTTCCTTCAGTTGAATTAGAACTTTCGCTAAGCTTATCAATAGTAATGTTATGCCACCCTTGCAGCAGCTTTATGTTTCGATAGCGTTAGCGATGTACCACCAATGTCCATTTTATAAGTCCTGGAGCATGGGTTTTAGCGTCAAATTTTTCAACAAAATAGCCTTCATTTCGCCCTTTTGCCCACCATTGCTGTACTGCTTCTAAAGAGGCTGACTCCCCAGTACATAACCATTGACCAGCGCTTTGAGATGCACATTGACCATTAACACCCGGCTGATGAGCCAACATTAAAAATGCTCCACTGGCAGGTAAAAGAGATGATACTGGGGCAGAGGGAGAAGTAGGAGCAGTCGCAGAAGCTTTTGATTTCATAAGCCAGTGTATATCTTCTAATAACCATTCACGCTGAAGCCATTGCACCCGTGTTTGTGGTAATCGACTATAAAATCCCCACATTCCTTCTGCTACCGTATAGAAAGACGCTGCAAGAATAATCCACATACCCATTTTTAGAATGCGTCGCTCTCGCGCTTGCCGAGCCAACCACCAGGCGCTTGAACGGCGAAATATTCTTTTTGCACTATGTCGGATGACCTGCTTTAAATGTTGTTGATGTGAGATAACCATACGTTCCTCTTACCTTCCACGCTATAACCTAAACTAGCCTAAACAAACGTCTACCCAACCGCGCAAACTATTTATAAACGCAAGACGTGTTGCCTGGTTAAGGTCTTTTTTCATTAGCACACGCTCATTAAGGTAGCCTGACTCTAATGCTTTCTGCCGAGCGATTCCAGGCAATAACCCACACGAAACAGGAGGTGTATACCAACGCCCCTCTAACTCTAATGCAATATTACCTGTTGTAAATTCCGTTAACTCTTCTTTAGCATTCCAAAGAATAACATCCCAAATATCATCAGACTTTGTTAACCTTAGCTGATCATATATCTCTCGAAAACTTGTTTTATGACACAACCAACGCTGATCATATTCCGCAGGAATTGGTTGACTGGCTACTATCACTGAATAAGGGGTAGTATTTGCTTTCCAAGTCCATGGTTCTGCAATAATAGTGATGGCTTGATTAGAGGCCAACATAAGCTTTACCCGTTGAGCCGCTTGTGAGCGCACCCACTCAACACTTTTATCTGTTAGTGCCTGCCTTAATTGATCTTTCAGTGCAGCCATACCATCAGGTTTTACCCAGCCCCAATATTCAGCCGATGCGATGATACGATGCAGATGCTCTTCTCTATATCGGAAACCCGTTGATTCGCTCCAATACATTGTCTCAAACAATACCCAATCACTTGGTGTTTTTCGATTTAAAAATCGACATTTTGCTTGAATTTCTTGCCATTCTTCTTCAGGATCTGAATCAATCGTTAAACCATTGCCTACCCCATACACTGCTTGACCTGACGCATGATATTGAATGGTTCGGATCGGCACATTAAACACAGCACGCTGAGCACTAACCCATCCTACCGCTCCACAATAAACACCTCTTGGCACACCTTCCATCCGAGCAATGTACTCTGAGGTTTTAAGTTTAGGCGCTCCCGTCACCGAACCGCAGGGAAACAATGCAGCCAAAACATCGAGCCATCGTGTAGAAGCTTTAATATGCGCATGAATAGTTGAGGTCATTTGCCAAACACTGGCGTAACGCTCTAGTTCAAACAATGTAGGAACCTCTACATGCGTTGCAATACGGGCCAAATCGTTTCTTAATAAATCAACGATCATGACATTTTCAGCACGATTTTTAATTGAGTTTCTTAGCCAGTTAGCACGCATGCTATCAGATGCTGCATCAGGCGCTCGCGCTAGTGTTCCCTTCATAGGCTTTGCTTTTACCAACCCTGTTGGCTCACCTACATTTACATTCCATTCAAAAAACAATTCTGGAGAACATGACAATACTGACCAATCCTGATACTGAATAAATGCGTTATAACCTGCTTGTTGCTCCCGGCATAACGATTGATACCAATCCCAAGGATTTCCCTCAAATGTGCTATACAAACGATGCGTCAAATTAACTTGGTAAGTTTCACCCGCACGAATAGCCTCTTGCACGATTTCTAACTGTTTTTGATAACTATGTGCATTTAAAGGCGGCTTCCAATTCCATCGCCGGGGTGGAAAACTGATTGCTTCATGCGTAGGCAATGACGCCTCTGAAGCATCGAGAACAGCAAATACAACTAAGGGAGGTTGGGGACTACCCGCAGTGCTAATATTCGCAGCCATAACAGGTGCGCACTGAAAAGCCGCATCAAAAACAGATGCGGCCTCATAACTGATCCAACCTACGGCTTCAAATCCAAGCTCACATTCACTCCAAACTTTTTCTAAAGTAGGTAGCACTTCGGTAAGGTTAGTAGCAATATGCCATCGTACAGGCGAAGCTGAAAACTTAGTGAGCGAAGGATAAACGCCATTAAAATCAAGCGCGATCAAATATAGTGCACATCTAAAATTTCATACTGGCGAATGCCTGCTGGCGCCAATACCTCTGCAACATCACCGCTTGTTTTACCAATCAATGCACGTGCGATAGGTGAGCTAATTGAAATTTTACGTTCTTTAATATCAGCTTCATCATCACCAACTATTTGATAAGTAATCGTTTCTCCATTTTCTAAATCTTCAAGATCCACTGTGGCTCCAAATACACAGCGCCCATCAGCATCTAAAGAAGAAGGATCTATAATTTGAGCATTAGAAAGTTTGGCTTCTACTTCAAGAATACGCCCCTCAACAAAGCTCTGACGCTCTTTTGCAGCATCATATTCAGCATTCTCTGATAAATCGCCATGAGCACGCGCCTCGGCAATTGCCGCAATCACATTAGGACGCTCAACCGTTTTTAAATGATGTAGCTCTACCTTGAGCTTTTCTGCCCCCTGTACAGTGAGGGGATATGTTGTCATCATTTTCAATCTCCTTATTTTTCTTTCTCTATATTTTTCTTTGAATTTCTTAACTACCGATTAATCTTCTGGCCCTCCAAAAATAATGATAGCAATCTCTACGCTGTCATTATCAATGTCATGATCATAGCGAACTTAAGCGATGCACGCTACCCTAAATGATGTCGCTTTTATCTATATCAAACTTATATCATGCAGATAATACAATTTGCTTTAATAAAACTCTCAATTTTGATGTCGGTATTGACATGATTCGACGGAACGTGCAAATCAGCACATTCCCAGCAGCACGTGAATCTCGCCAAATAAGTATCTTATTTTTGAAATTTGGTATAAGTCTTCAAATGCGGTTATTTTTCGCCTCATAAAAGCCGTATTATTGTTAGAAGTTATGCAGGTATACTTTTCTCGGCATGTTAGCAATATACCCTGTGTACTATCTGCATTGCCATGCAGAGCGCATTTCTTGTCTTGAGTAAGTTCAATTACATAAGTTCAACTGCGTAACTTTCCATTGTATACATGCAGGTAGCACAACTAGCACAAAACTCTTATACCTCAATCAAACTCCTGATTTGATCGATTTTGCTAAGGAACGTAATTTGATCCCTACCATGCTCATGCTTACCTTGTTACTGCTCAGTACTGCTCTAATAGCTGTTGCATTATGCCGGTACTTACGATTACCGTCGCTACTGGGTTATCTGGCTGTAGGCATTGTGCTTGGCCCACATTCGCTCAATTGGATCCCTAATACTTCAGAAACACATCATCTAGCTGAATTTGGCATCGTTTTCTTAATGTTCAGCATAGGATTAGAATTCAGCTTAGCGAAGCTAAAGGCTATGAAACGTATTGTTTTAGGCTTAGGGATGACGCAAGTTGGTTTAACAGCCTTAGTAGGAGGGCTAAGTTTTCCTTTTATCTTAGGCCTTGATTGGCGTCTAGGTATTATCCTAGGCGGCGCTGTCGCGCTTTCTTCCACTGCCATTGTTAGTAAAATGTTGATTGAACGCCAAGAAGTCAACACCCCTCATGGGCATGAAGTGATGGGGATTGCTCTCGCTCAAGATATTGCTGTCGTTCCTTTACTTATATTGATTCCGGCATTTGCTAAACCTACCGAAGCTTTATTTCAAGAGCTTGGCTTTTCTGTCATAAAAATTATTATTGCATTAGCACTTGTTTTATTTATTGGGCAAAAAACCATGCGCCAATGGTTTCATTTGATCACGCGTCAACGATCAAGTGAGTTATTTATGTTGAATTTGTTATTAGTCAGCTTAGGATTAGCCACATTAACCGCTATGGCAGGGCTTTCAATGGCATTGGGCGCATTTCTTGCAGGTATGCTGATTGCAGAAACTGAATATCGCCATGAGGTAGAGGAAGACATAAAACCCTTTCGCGATATGTTGCTCGGTTTATTTTTTATCACTATTGGTATGCAGCTTAACTTAAGAACGGTAGCACAGTATTGGTATTGGGTCCTTATTTTACTAACCCTTCCCGTTATTGCTAAAGCTTCACTCACTACATGGCTTTCTAAACAGTTTGGCAGCCCCTGGACAACCGCACTGCGTACAGGTATTTATCTTGCGCAAGGTGGAGAGTTTTCGATCGTAATTTTAGATCTTGCCCATAAATCTCATGTACTTCCAAGTGTATGGATGGAAGTACTGCTCGCCCCTATTCTTCTTTCTATGTTGCTAGCTCCCTTTTTAATTAAATATAGCGATGTGCTTATTCGCCGACTGACAGGCAATGATTGGATGCTACGTGCTGCTGAACTTCATAAAACAGCAGTGCAATCCATGATGCGAGAAAATCACGTTATACTTGCAGGGTTCGGTCGTAGCGGTCAAAATCTAGCGCACTTTTTAGAGCATGAATCAATTCCTTTCATGGCTTTAGATTATGATCCTGTTCGCGTAAGCGAAGCCAATAGTGGAGGCCATAGTATTGTGTATGGCGATGTTAGTCGAAAAGAAGTTCTTATTGCTGCTGGATTATTACGCGCACGAGCGGTAGTTATTAGTTTTGACTCACAAAGCGTCGCGCTCAAAGTATTGCATCATGTGCATGCGGCACGCCCTGAATTACCTGTTATTGTTCGTTCGCGTGATGATGATGCTTTACAAGCTTTATATAAAGCTGGCGCATCCGAAGTCGTGCCGGAAGTTTTAGAGGGTAGCTTGATGTTAGCCTCCCAAACACTATTAATGTTAGGTATTCCTATTCATCGTATTAATCAGCGCCTTAATGAAGTACGCGCCGGGCGCTATAGTCTATTAAAAGGGTTTTATCATGGAAATACCGATAATGACGAAGTTGATCATGCACACCCTCGGCTTCATCCAGTGTACTTATCTGATCAAGCGTGGGCAATCGGGCGTACTTTAAAAGAAATAAATATAGAAAGCTGGGTTGAAATTCGCTTTATACGTCGTAAAAACCAGCGAATTGAGCATGATCAATTTAATAAAATACAATGTCTGATGCCTGCTGACACATTAATTTTACTAGGATCTCACGAACATTTGATGCTAGCAGAAGAGCGGCTTTTAAAGGGTAAGTTATAAACAATAATGAACAAACTATCTAAAAAAATCCATTATTTAGCAAAATTTACACTTAACTCCTCTACTTTTTATTTCTCTAATACAATGATGGTTTTTTTTATAGCCTTCATTATTATTTTTACTAATGTTTATACTCACCTTACGTTACTACCCTCTCAGCATATTGCATGGCATATTTTAGGAATAGAAAGATGGTTAGCAGGTGGAAAATACTATTCTGACTTTTATGAGATAAATACACCTTTTGCTACCTCTTTATACTTTCCAGCCATATTTATTGCTAAATTATTTAAAAGCTCATCAATATATGTAATCAGCTATTTTTTTAATACATTTTTTCTTACACTTTGGGCATTTTTCTGTGCAAAATTAATTTCATTCAGAAATCCCAATTTAAGCCCTACAGCTTTTAATAACTATTTTCTTGCCATATTGTGGTCATTTTTAATCCTTCCTTCTTATACTTTTGCAGATCGTGACCCCTTTATTGGTGCATTTATGCTCCCCTATACTTGTATTTTATTTTCCTTATCTGGCTTTAAAGAAGACACTAGAGAAAAAAAATATTTAATGAATGCTATAGCTTCTTTTGCTGTGGCTTATGCTTTACTTATTAAACCTTATTATTTTATAGCACTTATTCTAATTCAATCTTTAAATTTTATCTATTATAAAAAATTAAAATATTCATTATTAAGTATTGCAATTGTGGCTTCAACGATCACTCTTGGCATGATAATCACTTTTTATTATTTTCCTGAATGGTTTGAAATATGGAAAATTACTTTAAAAACTTATAGCGGATACAATACTCATCCTCTAGTAGTAGCTGGAAATATTTTTGTCCTTGCTAGCATTCCTATTGCTTACTTCAAAATAACCTCTCAAGATACATTAAGCTTGAATGACTTTTTCACTAAGAAAAACTCTCTTGCTTATGGTTTTCTTATATCTAGTATTGCCAATATTATTTTATATATTTTTCAATTCAAAGGCTGGTATTATCATACAATTCCAGCCCTAATGAGCTTATGGATTTTTTCTCTTACTCAGCCTCATAAATTTTATTTTATTGCCATACTATTAAGCTGCGTTGCTTCTTTTAATATAAAACTTAATTATGAACTTTCTCAAACTAAAACTGATGAATTTATTTGGAAAATAAATACCATTCAAAAATACGCTCAAAAAAATGATAAATTTATATGCATCTCCATTAATATGAGCTGTAATTATCCTCTTAGTTTTATCGGCCCTTATCAAATAGCATCTCGTTATCCGCATTTAAGTGCTGGGGCAGGGGCAAAAATACTTTTCAAGAATCATAAATTAAATGAAAGTGAATTTAAAAAAATCTTAATGTATGATATTAAAAACTCAACTGAAGATATTATTATAAAAAATCCGAAATTTATTATAATTGAATGGCAGCGTAGCGCATCAGGAACAATTGAGGATTTTTCTGAAAACCTCCTATTTAGTTACACGCTTAACAAAAACTATACCCTTATCAGCCATAAAGATTTTAGCGACCAATCCACTTGGATATACTTTAAAAAATGAACGCTAGCAATCGCATTAATGATTTTTCAACATGCCAATATTACTTATTTTTAATAAGTATTATTGGAATCACAATTTTCTCTCAAACCTTAACATATCCTAATACAGATATTGCGTGGTTAACATTATGTGCAGATAGATTATTGAAAGGCGGTAAATTTTATACTGATATTTTTGAACTTAACCTTCCTTTTAGCGTATTACTCTATATCCCTTCTGTAGTAATCTCAAAAATACTGCCATTGTCTTCTTATATCATTACGTATTTACTATCAGCTCTATTAACCTTACTGTGTGCTTGGTTAAGCACATTGATTATTGAACACTATCCCAATAACATTAATAATTTAAGTAAATACTCTGACCCTACACACTCTAACAACCTTACTAAGCCTTTATTCCTTTCATCACATTCTTTCTTTATCAGCATTGTTGCTGCCTCAATGATTACCTCACTAGGTGCTTTAGGAGAGCGCGACCATATTATTGGCCTTTGCGTCTTTCCTTATAGTTTACTTTTGTTATCCCCAAAAGGCCTTAAATTAAAATTACACGTTAACATTAACATAATCATATTTATTCTATTAGGCATAGGAATTATTTTAAAACCTTATTATTTATTAAGCTTACTATCGCTTCATATTTTTAGTTACATTCTTTACCAATCTTTTCGCTTCTCCTTACCATTATTTCTCACGCTTACAACAGTAGGCAGCCTTTTACTTATCAGTATTTTTTTTATATTTCCTGAATGGTTATCTATTTTACCTATTATAAAATTGGCTTATCCAGGCTATAACAGAACTTTTTTATTTACTCTACAAGCTTTATTTTTTTACCTCCTATCACCACTAGCTTATATTATTTTGCAGATTAAAAATAAAAATCAAACACTTTTTTTTATGCGAAACCACTTAATAAAAAATTTATTACTTATTAGCCTTAGTATGCTGCCAGTGTATTTACTGCAGTGTAAAGGCTGGTATTATCACGCTCTACCCGTTACTATTCCATTATGGGTGGTTGCATTTTCTATTATTAATCGCAAACGTTCATTTATATTATTTATTCTTTTTTTACTAAGTGCGCATGTTGCCTATCTTCGATATTCAGATAAAGATTTTTACGATACACCTTATTATCAATGGATATTTTCAACGCTCAAAAAAAATGCTACCGCTGGTGATACTTATTTATGCTTATCCTCTAATTTAAATTGTAATTTCCCGCTCTCGTTATCTGGCCCCTATAAACTTATTTCGCGCTACCCGTCTTTATGGCCTTCCTATGGAATTAAAGAAGAATGGCACGCAGGGCATGTTACCCAAGCTACCTTTTTACGGTATTTTCATCAAGATATGATAAATACACTAGAAGACATTCGAAAAGAACCGCCTAAAATTATTCTCATTCAATGGAAACGCACCTCAAAGGGTCTTATTGAAGATTTTTCCAACGAAAAAGACTTTATCGAGCTGCTTACACGCGATTATCATAGGGTAGGTCAAAAAGATTACGAAGATAATTGGTCAACTTGGATCTATATTCGTCATGCGGCTATATAAGCATTATTTAACCATATCTCTCAACATTGCATACTGAGGGAGGTATTTCATACAAACGTATTTACGTGTATTGTTTGCATGATTGTTTCGATACTATGCCGCGTTAACACAACCTTATTGAAGCCTTCTTACCCATAGAAGAAATTTATAAAGCACACTTCCATGTCTTACCATGATTTACGTGATTTTCTTAGCCAACTCGAAGCACGCGGCGAACTTAAACGCATTAAAACCAGTATTTCACCTCATCTGGAGATGACTGAAATTAGTGATCGTACTTTACAAGCCCAAGGCCCTGCCCTTCTTTTTGAAAACCCTACAGGCTTTAGCACCCCTGTACTAACCAATCTTTTTGGTACCCCTGAACGTGTAGCGCTAGGAATGGGTGCCGACTCCCTAGAAGCGTTACGCGATGTAGGCCGACTACTTGCTGCGCTAAAAGAACCTGAAGCGCCCAAAGGCTTTCGAGATCTTTGGGAAAAGCTGCCGCTTTTCAAGCAAGTTCTTAACATGCCTTTAAAAATCCTAAAAACAGGGGCTTGCCAAGAAATTGTTCTTGAAGATAACGCTATCGATTTAGCACAATGGCCTATTCAGCATTGCTGGCCTGGTGATATTGCACCACTCATTACTTGGGGCCTCGTCGTCACGCAAGGGCCACATCAACGCCGCCAAAATTTAGGCATTTACCGCCAGCAAGTCATTGGCCCCAACCGTGTGATTATGCGCTGGCTTGCACATCGAGGCGGTGCGTTAGATTTTCAAGCACACCAGAAAGCGTTTCCTGGTCAGCCCTTCCCGCTTGCAGTGGTTTTAGGGGCTGATCCTGCTACCGTTCTAGGGGCTGTTACGCCTGTTCCAGACAGCCTTTCTGAATATCAATTTGCAGGCTTACTTCGTGGGCAACGCACTGAATTGGTGAAGTGCATATCTCATGATTTGCAAGTGCCTGCAAATGCTGAAATTGTACTTGAAGGCTTTATTTACCCTAACGATACCGCTCTCGAAGGCCCTTATGGTGACCATACAGGCTATTACAATGAGCAAGAGCGCTTTCCTGTCTTTACTATTGAGCGCATTACCCATCGCGAAAATCCTATTTATCATAGTACTTATACAGGCCGCCCTCCTGATGAACCGGCCATACTTGGGGTTGCTCTAAATGAGGTATTTGTACCCATTTTACAAAAACAGTTTAGTGAAATTATAGATTTTTACTTACCTCCAGAAGGCTGCTCTTACCGCTTGGCAGTAGTCAGTATTCGTAAAGCATACCCTGGGCATGCCAAACGAATCATGATGGGCATATGGAGTTTTTTACGTCAGTTTATGTATACCAAGTTTGTCATTGTTGTTGATGAAGATATCAATATTAGAGATTGGAAAGAAGTTATTTGGGCGATTACTACCCGTATGGATCCTATGCGTGACACAGTGATGATTGACCGGACACCTATTGATTACTTAGATTTTGCCAGCCCAATTTCTGGTCTTGGCTCTAAAATGGGGCTTGATGCAACCAACAAATGGGCAGGAGAAACCGATCGCGAGTGGGGAAGCCCTATCACAATGTCGCCGGGCATTAAAACTCGAATTGATGCGTTATGGGATGAGCTAGGGATTATTTAGATTTTTTAATGACGCTCAACAGCTTATTCAGCAGGCTATGAATCTTTAGCCTGCTTTTTTGCACAGCACAATAATTAAGTTACCACCTTTAGATTTTGCTTACGCAGTATGTCTAAAAACTTTGACAACTCTGGAGGCAACGGCGCTTCAAGCTCCAGCGGCGCTCCACTGATAGGATGACGCAAGCTAAGCTTCCAGGCATGTAAAAACATGCGTTTTAATCCTTGTTTTGCCAATTGAGCATTCCAAGCATCAGGAGCATATTTATCATCGCCGCCAATAGGATACCCAGTGCTTGCTAAGTGCACACGAATCTGATGCGTACGCCCTGTTAGCGGTTCAGCACGCAGCAAAGAAAACTCAGGCCATGCCTCTATGCCTTCTACCACCGTGCTTGAAGGCTGCCCTTGCTGCTTATCAACTTTCACACGCCGCTCGCCAGAGGCCAATACATATTTAAATAAAGGTAGCTCGATACGTTTACGCTCACCTTCAGGCCAGTAGCCTTGAACACCTGCCAAATAAACTTTACGAACCTTGTGCTCACGCAACATTTCATGCAGTTTTACTAATGCTTGTCGCTTTTTTGCGACAAGTAAAATACCTGATGTATCACGATCAATACGGTGTACTAACTCAAGATGTTTAAATTCAGGATAGGTACGACGCAGCCGCTCAATTAACCCAAACTCAATACCGCTGCCACCATGAACAGCCAAACCTTCAGGCTTATTCACTACCATCATCGTGTCATCTTCAAACAAACACTCAGGTATCCAACGCTCAACCCTTGATGAATCAGGCGGTGCTTCAACGCTGACTGGCGGCAAACGCAACTCATCTCCTGCTGCAAGTCGGTAATCAGGCTTAGCCCGTTTTCCATTAACGCGAATTTGCCCTGTTCTCAACAAACGAAAACACAAGCCTTTAGGGGCACTTTTCCAGTGATGCTGTAAAAAATGATCAAGTCGCTGTCCTGCCTGATCCTCATCAATCGAAAGATACTCGACATGGGGTTTAGTTATAGTATGCATTTTTCCTATATAATAATAATGTCCGGTATACAGACGAAAAAAAGTGGATGGGCTTAGGTCAAAGTATTTGTTCTGCGTGGTTTATGTATTCCCCGCTCTTTGACTCGATCTCTCGCATAGACGTAGCACTCTGTGCCGTTTTGTTTACTGCACAACAACGGTACTGTATCACATACAGTACTCTTTTCCCTGCAATCTTTACCGTGGTCACAGTAGTCAAAACCCGGAAACTGTCTAAATATGTATATGCCAGTATCTCAATAGGCATACATTTAGACAGTATGTGTGATGTAAGACAGGGGGTTTGAAGTCGCCTTTTTAAAGCTATACACAGGAGAAAAGCTACGGAAAATGTACGTGCGTTTACGACGATTCCAGACACTTTTTCCTTCATAGGAGGCATTGAACATCTCAATTTTCTATGAAAGAACCCAGTGGAGTCGTGAAATTTTGAACACCTTACTGTTCTCTACGTATCTCTCATAAACCTGGTTTAAAACTTATTATGCTTAAAATTATGATCAAAAACATGCGCTTGTATTAATGCCACCCTTTCTAAATTAGGGTATTTTGATCACACCAACGCATTCCAGCATAAAACCAAGTGATATAAAAAGAAATGTCAGGCACTGTAGGCTCAAAATCTCAACCGATGTCCATGCGGTTATTTAAAGTAAAACAGAGTGTTTAAGGTTTCTTATAAAGAGTGGCGTATTTCTAAATAAAAAGCGGCTTCTGCAATATAAGGAAAAGCATGAAAAGAATGTTATTTAATGCTACACAAGCAGAAGAGCTGAGAGTAGCAATTGTTGATGGCCAGAAACTTATTGATCTGGATATAGAATCCGCACAAAAGGAGCAACGAAAAGGTAGTATTTATAAAGGCATCATTACACGTATTGAACCTAGCTTAGAAGCGTGTTTTGTTGATTATGGTACCGAGCGTCACGGATTTTTACCCTTTAAAGAAATTAGCAGAACCTATTTTCAAGATGAAAACGGCAACCAGGATGCGGGAAGGCATCGCGGTTCCCTTAAAGAAGGACAAGAAATTCTTGTTCAAATAGATAAAGATGAACGTGGCAGTAAAGGCGCCGCCCTAACGAGCTTTGTTTCACTGGCAGGACGCTACCTTGTTTTAATGCCCAATAACCCTAGAGGGGGTGGAGTTTCGCGCCGTATTGAAGGCGAGGAACGCAGCGAACTTAAAGAAACATTGGCTCAACTTAATACACCTGATGGCATGAGCCTGATTGCACGTACAGCCGGTATTGGGCGCAGTGCTGAAGAACTGCAATGGGATTTAGACTATTTACTTCAACTTTGGGTCGCTATTGAGTCAGCTTCAACACAATTAAATCCTCCTACATTAATTTACCAAGAATCTAGCCTCGTTATTCGTGCTATTCGTGATTATTTCCACCCTGATATAGGCGAAATCCTCATTGATACACCAGAAATTTACGAGCAAGCCAAGCAGTTTATGGGGCATGTTATGCCTCAAAATGTGGGGCGCGTACATTTTTATGAAGATGATGTTCCCCTTTTCTCGCGCTTTCAAATAGAACATCAAATTGAAACTGCTCACTCACGCCAAGTAGCCCTTAATGCAGGTGGAGCGATTGTTATTGATCATACCGAAGCGTTAGTCGCTATTGATGTCAATTCAGCGCGCGCTACACGCGGTACAGATATTGAAGCAACAGCCTTTAATACTAACCTTGAAGCAGCAGAAGAAATCGCACGTCAATTACGTTTACGTGATTTAGGCGGGTTAGTGGTTATTGACTTTATTGATATGGAAAACCCACGCAATCAACGCGATGTAGAAAATCGCCTACGTGATGCTCTGCGTTATGATCGCGCACGGGTTCAAGTAGGTAAAATTTCACGCTTTGGATTGCTTGAGCTATCGCGTCAGCGTTTACGCCCCAGTTTAGGTGAATCTACCCATATTGCCTGCCCCCGCTGTCATGGGCTTGGTTATATTCGTGGTACTGAATCTATTGCGCTGCATGTGTTAAGGTTACTTCAAGAAGAAGCCTTAAAGGGCAATGCTACTGAACTTATCGCTCAAGTGCCTGTTGATGTTGCAACTTACCTTCTCAATGAAAAACGTACTGAAGTTCATGATATTGAAACACGCCTCAAGATTAATATTGTTTTGATTCCTAATAAACATCTTGAAACGCCTAATTATCAAATTCAAAAAATTAAGCATGATGAAAACAAAACAGAAAATGATATTCCTAGTTTTCAGCGCGCCCAAAAACCTGAAGAAGATATAAGCGCTACACGTGTTGAATATTCGCGTGAACCACGGCAAGAAGCAGCAGTAAAAGGAATTACTCCCCAACAACCTGCGCCCTCGCCGCGCGCTGGAGGCCATATTCATCCTAAAGATGGCATTTTGCAGCGTTTATGGACTTGGTTAGTAGGCGATGCACCGATCAAGCCCGTACCTGCAATCAAAGCAACTCCCGAGGGTAGTACGCGCGTTGAGCATGAAAGGCGTGCTTCTGCACCGGCTTCTCGCAACAGTTACAATAACTCAAGCGCAACGAATACACGCAGTCGAGATAGCAGTAGCAGTAATGGAGGAGAGCATAGAGAAGGTCGTGAAAACCGCCAGCGCAGCAGTAGCAGCGAAACATCGCCACGCGGCACTTCACGCACTAACACTCGCTCAGCCCCTAACGCTTCTAACTACGGCGAAGGTAAAGAAAGTTTACGTGATAGCTCACGCGAGCCTAAAGAAAATCTACGCGAAAATGCACGCGAAAACACCCGTGGCGCTAACTCAAATAGAAATGAGCCACGCGAAAGCAGAGAAAGTCGGCCTGAGCGTCAACCAAGGCAACCTCGTCATGAGCAGCATGATCATGAGGGTCGCCAAGAGCAACGTGATCATCGTGAAAGCACACTTTCGAATAACACTTCTCCATTAATGGTTGCACCAGTTCGCTCGCCATCGAACCAAAGCAATTCTGTTTATGGGCAGTCGAATGAAAATGTGAGTGCAGCGATTTCCAGCCATCAGGAAGAAGCTTCTTTACAAAATGCGGATGCACCTGTTAAACGTAGTAGCCGCCCTACCGGAAGCAACAGCACACCCACACGCCGCCGTGAGCAAAGCCAAGAAATAACTGAAGAAAAGCACGAAAACAGACAAGCTTCAGATAGAGGTATTGCTCAAGACGCTGAACGCAATGAAGAAGTTTCTCAGCAACGTGAACGTACTGAAAAACCTGCACGAAGAAGTCCTCGTGAACGGCAAGAACGTACAAGTAAACCACAACAGGAAATGACCTTTCATAAAACAGAAGAAAGTGATGAGTTGACTAAAGAGCTTTCTTCCTCTCCTTATGCAAGCTCAGGTAAACAAGAGCTAGGTGTTTCTGCTGCGGTTACCCCTGAAAAATCTGTAAGTAGACCTGCACAACAACCTCAACCTGTTATGGCACCTGCAGTTATTATCCCAACAGTGGTAATAGAACCATTGTTATCAGATAAAGATATTGTAGGACGCCCACCTAAGGCAGAAGATATCGTGCATCCTTCAGATAAAGGGTTGGTGATGGTAGAAACCTCTGGCAATAACCCAGTAGCTCAAGAACCTACCGAGCAAGTTGCCCCTGCACGAGGCCGACGCCCACGTGCAGCTAAAACCATGCCGGTAGCAGAACCCATGCTTCAAGTTGAAACCCAAAAAGAAGCTGCTGCTGCTTTAGCTGCCGCCGCCAGTGCTACCCCGGTTGTTGCACCTGCTGTAGCCATTGTACAGCCTACAAATCACGCTGCCGAACCAGGAGAAGCCCCTATCGCCTAGAAACATAAAGTACTGTAGTTTCACTGCGAAACTACAGTACTCTTTCTACTGCATGGCTTCATCGTCGCTTGATATGATGTTACGTTAGAAAAGAAAGAATGATTAGCAATAGCCTCTCTCTTCTCAAACATTCTTATATCACTCCTAAATACAAAAGATTCTCCTGAAAGCGTTCCTAAACATAGTGCAACCTCTTTGTTTAGAAGACTTTTCAAAAGGTTCTTTAGTATTTTCTAACTCATTTGTCTTATTATAGAGATGCTTAGGCATATACTAAAAGTCAGCATGATTATGCAGCTGAACTCTATGAAGGCGTGGCAATGCAAACCGTACGCGCAGTATAACCAGTTGCCAACATGCCAAGAGAATAGAGTGCAAATGCGTAACCTCTATAAATAATAGGTATTAAACATTTCTAACATTCGGTATAAACTACTTTTTTACTAGAAATTCTCTCATTTGAAAGTGTATCAATGCGCTATTTACACGTTTTAAAACAACCTAAAAAACACTTTACTCTTGCCCTATTTTTAATCAGCGGTCTTAGCGTATTTCTTTCTCCTACCTATGCCGAAAGACGAACACTTGAGGAAATTCTTGTCGTCGTCAATAGTGATGCTATTACGCGTGAAGATTTTAATCAGTATAAAAAAATAACGTTACGTCAACTTGCTCAAAATAACACCCCACTACCTCCTGAATCTCAATTAGATGCTCAATTGCTTGATCGCCTAATCAATGAACGTATTCAGCTTCAACTCGCCGAACAGTCAGGGCTTCATGTTGAAGAAGTTCAACTTAAGCGTAGTCTTGAGCGAATTGCTGAAGATAGCCACATGAGCGTACCGCAACTTATGATGGGCTTAGAGCGCAATGGCATTAGTGTTACACGATTTAAAGATGAAATACGCCGAGAAATTTTGCTTAATCGCTTACAAGAGCGTGAGATTGGCAGCCGTATTACTATCTCAGAAACTGATATTGATCATTTTTGGGATGATGAAAAAGTGAAAGCAGCAGCTCAACAAGGTAAAAGCACTGTTCCTCAATATCATGCTCGTCATATTCTGATTAAGGTAAATGAGAGCTTAACGGATGCAGATGCCAAACAAAAAATTGAAGATATTTACCGCAAAGCCGCAACAAAGCCCGAAGAGTTTTCCAAATTGGCAGCCCAATATTCTGAAGATGGCACCGCACAAAAAGGAGGTGATTTAGGATGGGTTAATTTGGGTGATACCGTTCCTGAGTTTGAAAATGCCATGATTCAGCTCAAACCTAATCAATTGAGCCGCCCTATACGCACCCCATTTGGCTATCACTTAATTCAATTACTTGAAACACGCCAATATGATGTTATTAAAAACAAAGATCGAACCATTGCGCGTAATGCTCTTCGTGCTCAAAAAATGGAAGAAACGTTTGCAGAATGGTTACGTGAGATACGATCTAAAGCTACTGTAGACTATCGTGCTGCTACCCCACCAGCTACAGCAGGTACAGCAGGTGCACCTGCTTCAAATCGATAAGCTCAATGATTGAGCTACAGATGATAGGCAAACGTTTGTTATCAAAGCTTGCTAATTCAGGCAGTATTGATAGTAACGCTATAACTTAATGTATCCAGATATCTCTACCATTTAAACATTATTACTTAAAGTTTAACGTTAAACTGCCTGTTCACATCTTTTCACGAACAGGCATTTTTTATTTGATATTTATTTATGTTTAGGAGTTTCATGCAATGAATGCTTGCGCTCAATCTTCTCATGTTAAAACGTTTCTATCGCATTTAGATTCAAATTTGCAAAGCCTTAAACAAGAAGGCTACTATAAACCTGAACATGTGATTACGACTCCTCAGCGCCCTGAACTATCTCTTGACTCTGGACGTTCAGTAATCAATTTTTGTGCAAATAATTATTTAGGGTTAGCAGATCATCCTAAACTTGCCGAAGCAGCTACAAAAGGTTTAAAACAGTACGGGTATGGAGCTGCCTCTGTTCGCTTTATTTGCGGAACTCAGAAAATCCATAAAGAACTAGAGCACGCACTAAGTGATTTTCTCCAAACAGAAGATACCGTGCTTTTCTCTAGCTGTTTTGATGCCAACGGAGCAGTATTTGAAACACTATTAAGTGAACAAGATGCAGTTATCTCTGATGAACTCAATCATGCCAGCATTATTGATGGAATCAGGCTATCGAAGGCTCAACGCTATCGATATAAAAATAATGATATGCATAGTCTTGAAGAACAACTCCAAGCAGCTGATGCAGCAGGAGTACGATTCAAACTGATCGTAACAGATGGCGTGTTTTCAATGGATGGCATCATTGCTAATCTTAAAGGGATTTGTAATCTCGCTGAAACTTATCAGGCATTAGTGATGGTAGATGATAGCCATGCCGTAGGATTTATCGGTGAAGAAGGCCGTGGAACCCCTGAGCTTTGCGGTGTTAGTGATAAAATTGATATCTATACAGGCACCCTAGGCAAAGCGCTAGGAGGCGCCTCAGGAGGTTACATTTCGGGTCGCGCTTCTATTGTTGAATGGCTGCGCCAACGTGCGCGTCCTTATTTATTTTCTAACTCCCTCGCGCCTCATATTACTGCTGCGAGCATTGAAGCTTTAACTCTGTTAAAGACAGAAGGAAAGCAATTACGCCAGCAATTAAAACATAATGCTGAATATTTCCGCCGCCATATGCAAGCTGCCGGATTTACCCTAGTGCCTGGGCATCATCCTATTATTCCTGTTATGCTAGGCGATGCTCAATTAGCAGCGAATATAGCTGCCAGTATGCTAGAACTAGGCATTTATGTTATTGGCTTTTCTTTTCCCGTAGTGCCTAAAGGCAAAGCGCGTATCCGCACCCAGATATGTGCGACCCATACACAAGAACATTTAGATAAAGCAATTGCTGCATTTATTCAGGCAGGTCGTCAGTTTGGCGTTATCCCCTCTTCAATACCCTCCTTATAGAAAATTTTCGCCTGTTGGATTTCTTTTTTATATACATACTTGTCATCAGTACGAAGGTTATCTATGAAAGCACTGGCTAAATTAGAACGTTCATCGGGTCTTACACTCATAGACACACCAAAACCTACGATAGGTGTAAATGATGTTCTAATTAAAATAAAAAAAACTGCAATTTGTGGCACCGACATTCACATTTGGAAATGGGATGATTGGGCACAAGCCACTATTCCTATTCCAATGCATGTAGGCCATGAATATGTGGGAACTATAGTAGAACTCGGCTCAGAAGTTAAAGGCTTCTCTATTGGGGATCGTGTAAGCGGTGAAGGGCATATTGTATGCGGCACCTGCCGAAATTGCCGAGCAGGACGCTATCACTTGTGCCGCAATACCATTGGCGTTGGCGTTAATCGCGCCGGGGCTTTTGCAGAGTACTTATCGCTACCGGCTTTTAATACATTTAAATTACCAGATGATATTTCTGATGATATGGGCGCTATTCTTGATCCCTTTGGTAATGCAACCCATACAGCATTGAAATTTCAGTTAGTTGGAGAAGATGTACTGATCACAGGCGCTGGGCCTATAGGCATTATGGCAGCCGCTATTGCTCGCCATATAGGTGCCAGACATATTGTCATTACCGATATCAATGAATATCGTTTAACGCTTGCAAGAAAAATGGGAGCAACTCGCGCGGTAAATGTTCAACACGAAAATCTCTCTGATGTGATGGCTGAACTAGGTATGCTCGAAGGCTTTGATGTGGGGCTAGAAATGTCAGGCAACCCTACTGCATTTCGGAGCATGCTTGAGAATCTTAATCATGGAGGAAAAGTTGCTTTACTCGGTATCCCCCCTGAAAACACTCTCATTGATTGGAATCAAGTGATTTTTAAGAGCTTGGAAATCAAAGGTATTTACGGGCGTGAAATGTTTGAAACATGGCATAAAATGATTGCGATGCTCCAATCGGGGTTAGACCTTACGCCCCTTATCACGCATCATTTTCCTGCCGAGCGTTATAAAGAAGGGTTTGAGGCTATGCTCTCAGGGCAATCAGGAAAAGTTATTTTAGACTGGGAACATTTGAATTAATTCAAGGAACCTCTGTGTCTTCAATACCGTTATCACCTAAAACTAGTTATATCCCCTTAGCGGAAGCCTTGCGCCCTCATCATGTATCAGAAGTGATAGGGCAATCGCATCTGTTAGGAGAAGGAAAGCCATTGCGGTTGGTGATAGAGAGCGGGCATATTCATTCTATGATTCTCTGGGGGCCACCTGGCGTAGGCAAAACAACGCTAGCCCATGTATTGGCAAACGCTATTCAGGGCGAATTTATTTCACTTTCAGCTGTTTTTGCTGGGGTTAAGGATATCCGTGCCGCGATGGAAAAGGCTGAACTTTCTCGGGCTGCGGGGTATCACACGATACTGTTTGTCGATGAAATTCACCGCTTTAATAAATCTCAGCAAGATGCCCTACTTCCTTATGTGGAATCGGGCCTAGTCACGCTTATTGGCGCCACAACAGAAAACCCTTCTTTTGAAATCAATAGCGCACTATTGTCGCGTACACATGTTTATATTTTAAAATCTCTTGAAACAGATGAACTACGGCATCTTTTTAACCGAGCGCAGCAGCAAGCGTTTCCTACATTACAATTTGAAGAAAATGCGATTCAAACGCTTCTGAATATGGCTGATGGAGATGCACGGCGGCTACTCAATACGCTTGAAAGCCTTCGTAGTGCAGCAGAAGCATTAAAACCTGAGCGTATTGAGACTTCTTTTCTTGAACAAGCGCTCAGTTCAAATATTAGGCGCTTTGATAAACAAGGCGATAGCTTTTATGATCAAATTTCAGCACTGCATAAATCTGTACGAGGCTCTAACCCTGATGCAGCGCTTTATTGGCTTTGCCGTATGCTAGATGGAGGCGCAGACCCTCATTATCTGGCACGCCGTTTAATTCGTATGGCTTGGGAAGATATTGGATTAGCTGACCCTAGAGCTAGTGAAATCGCCCTTCATGCTGCTCAAAGTTATGAGCGGCTAGGTTCACCTGAAGGTGAATTAGCATTAGCCCAAGCCACGTTATACCTCGCAATTGCAGCTAAGAGCAATGCTGGATACGTAGCCTATAACCAAGCCAAAGCATTTATTAAAAATACGACCTCGCATTCGGTGCCCAACCACTTAAAAAATGCTCCCACACAATTGATGAAAACTATAGGGTATGGTCACACCTATCGATATGCGCATGATGAACCTCATGCCTATGCAGCAGGAGAATCTTACTTTCCTGATGCGATGAAACCTCAAAACTGGTATGAACCCGTATCAAGAGGCTTAGAAATTAAAATTGCTGAAAAATTAGCCTTTTTAAAAAACCTCGATACTGAAGCTTTACAAAAACATAATAAAAAGAAATAATATTTTACGATTCAAATAGGTTTCTATCTCTCTTTTTATAGTCATAGTTAAATATTAAAAAATATTTAACTATCATTTATTAATTAATTGATATTAAAAACAAAACATTTAATAATAAATAATACTAAAATAGTTTAAGCATTACTTTCAAAGCAGATGTGACTTTTTTACAAATAATAATAATTATAAAAAACAATTATTTAAAATTTATTTTTTATTATTCGATTCTTCTTTTTTTTACTGTAGTATGATCTCAATCATATTCCAGTAAAGCTGTAAACTTTATCGGATTTTTTATTTTTTCAGTTCATTTCATTCATTATGAATAACTGACTTTATATTTTCTTTCAGGGCTTTTCAACGTGTGTCTATTTCAACACTCATTAAAACTTTATAAGGAAAACTGTAAGCTTAATGCTCAATATAAAATAACATATTGATTATAACACCCCTTATTTATAATCAATTTTTTTATTTTATAGGCAAATAAAAAATGAATGATAAAAGCTCTTTAAGTTTTTATCAAATAATTTCGAGAAGAATATTTTGATTATGCAAATGAAGGTTTAAGAATGAAATCCTTAAACTATCTTTGCTAAGCGAAAGAAAAAATACTCCCTTATTTATTCAATTTTAGCTTACAAAAAAAATAAAGGTAATAAGTACTGTTTGATAGCCACTTAGCGCTTAACGGAAAAAAAGCTTATTTCTTTATTTTTTCTTTATTTTGTAAAAGTGTTTGAAGGTTTGCACACTGAGAACAGTTTGCTAGGAATAACCCTTAGCTATAAGGCTACCGGGCTATCTTTTATCAATAGTCTTTCACTACACGAGTGCCTTTATGTCTCTCAAAAAAATGTTCACGCTTTTGCTCAGCATAACGTTGTCGTTCACAGCGTATGCTCAAGCACCTATTGATCCTGACTGTTTGCCTCAAAAAGCACACACTCCTCAAAAAATTAAGCATAAATCCATCAAAAAAAAGGCATCCAAAACTAAGCCTAAGCATAAAAAACCGATGACTATTCGTATTTTACCTGCTCGTCCTAGCCAACATGCAAAGCCAGCTAAACGCTGTGTTCCTTTATCTCCTCCGCCTGCTGCTAGCTCAGTGTCTGAAACAGGTGGAGGAGGCGGGGCGGCTAGCTTTAATCAAAGCGGTTATAACACTGAGTTAAGAAATTCAAATGCTGTGGCTAGTTTTTCTGCCCCCCATGAAGATGAAATCAATCAAGAAGTGCCTGTACATGATGAAGGAAAAGGAGAACCTTCTCCGCCGCCCATTGAATATGGACCTAGAAATAATCCCATCCCCCCTATTACGTACCCTGGTGGTCCTCCGCTGATTTTGCGCTCTGGCCCACCACCGTTCTTGCTACCTACGCAATCTGTTTCTCCTTCTCAGATTATTCCTGCTCCTGTTCCCGAACCTGAAACCTATTGCTTAATGTTGGCAGGATTAGGAATCGTAGGGTTCGTTAGCAAACGGCGTAAGACAAGTAAAAATAGCTTATAGTTCAGAGAATTTATAAACCTATCTTTCTTCCTATGGTTTTTAGTGTCATCTGCGGCACTAAAAACCATATAACGCTTTCTGGTACCTCCCCTTTTGCATTTTTCCTTCATAAACCTACTAAAAAAAAATTAAAAATAAATAATTTCTGCTTCAATTACTCTTTATATGAACGCTGCCTATTACCTTCAATCCTATTACCTATAAGCCTCATGCAAATATTACTACCTATGCTAGATTGCAAAAAAAGATCTAAATAACAGTTTTTCAAAAATTTCAAGACGTGTGATACCCCTTAACTTCAAGTAAAATAGCCCACCATGCAATAGTCGCAGGAAGGCATCATGACACGCTATGTTTTTGTAACGGGCGGAGTAGTTTCAAGCTTGGGTAAAGGGGTTGCCGCTGCATCGTTAGCAGCGATTCTCGAATCACGTGGAATCAGCGTGACACTTATCAAAATGGACCCTTATATTAATGTTGATCCAGGCACAATGAGCCCGTTCCAGCATGGAGAAGTTTTTGTTACCGACGATGGTGCAGAAACCGATCTTGATTTAGGCCATTACGAACGCTTTATTCGACGCCGTATGGGTAAGCGCAATAATTTTACAACAGGCCAAATTTATGAAAGTGTGCTCCGCAAAGAGCGCCGAGGCGAATATTTAGGTCGCACGGTACAAGTAATACCGCACATAACTGATGAAATTAAGCTTTTTATTCAGCAAGGTGCTGCAGATGCTGAAGTTGTTATTGTTGAAGTAGGCGGCACCGTAGGTGATATTGAATCTTTACCATTTTTAGAAACGATTCGGCAAATTGGTCTAGAAGCAGGACGCGACCATGTATGCTATGTTCACCTTACCTTGTTGCCCTATATCGCTACAGCAGGCGAACTTAAAACGAAGCCTACACAACATTCTGTAAAAGAATTACGCGAAATTGGTATTCAGCCAGATGTATTGTTATGCCGTGCTGATCGCCCGATTCCTGAAGATGAACGTGCAAAAATTGCGCTCTTTTGTAATCTTCGTAAAGAGTCTGTTATCCCTGTACTCGATACCGATTGTATTTATAAAATTCCACAGGAACTGCATGATGAAGGGCTAGATACCATTATCAGCAAACACTTGAACCTTACACATCCTGCTGCAGATTTAAGCGTATGGAATCAGCTGACAAGACAAGTTTCAAACCCTAAACACAACATCACCATTGCGATGGTAGGTAAGTATGTAGACCTTACAGAGTCGTATAAATCACTAACGGAAGCGTTAGCGCATGCAGGTATTCATACTTACTCTAAAGTAACCATTCAGTATGTTGATTCTGAACGCATCGAGCAAGAAGGTACAGATAGTTTAGCCAATGTTGATGCTATTTTAGTTCCCGGTGGGTTCGGAGTTCGTGGTTCAGAGGGTAAAATTAAGGCGATTCAATATGCTCGCGAAAATAATATTCCTTACCTCGGTATCTGTTTAGGTATGCAATTAGCAGTCATTGAATATGCACGCCATGTCGTAGGTCTTCCTGATGCAACCAGTACTGAATTTAAGCCTGAAACAACGACACCTGTGGTAGGTCTGATCACAGAATGGCTAGATGCAAAAGGTAGCTTACAAACGCGCGATGAACAAACCAACTTGGGCGGAACCATGCGTTTAGGTGCACAAAAATGCAATCTGAAGCCTGGCACGCTAGCAGCACGTATCTATAAGAGCGCCACTATTTCTGAACGCCATCGCCATCGCTATGAAGTCAACAATCATTATTTGAAACGTTTAGAAGATGCTGGCTTAACGATTAGCGGAACCACAGATCAAGAAGGCCTGGTCGAAATGGTTGAAATTACGTCACATCGTTGGTTTGTTGCATGCCAATTTCATCCGGAATTTTTATCTAATCCGCGAGATAGTCATCCCTTATTTAAAGCGTATGTAGAAGCAGCTCTCTCCTATCAACATGATCGGGAAAACTCTTCAATAGGAACAACCACGCATTAATATTGTCGAATTAACCGTATGACAAACAGCAAGGACCTCTTAACATGAATTTATTTGGACGCCCTGTCGGTATTAATCAACGATTTTTCTTGTTGGCTGGCCCTTGCGTCGTAGAGTCTGAAAGTCTTCAGATTGAGGTTGCCGGTCAGCTCAAAACGCTTTGTGACGAACTAGGCATTTTACTTATTTTCAAATCTTCATTCGATAAAGCTAATCGTACCTCTTCCCGCTCATTTAGAGGCTTAGGAAGAGCTGAAGGATTACGCATTCTTTCAGAGGTGAAGCGTCAAATTCACGTACCAGTAGTCACCGATGTACATAATGTTGAAGATGTGCATGAAGCTGCTAACCATGTAGATATGTTACAAATTCCTGCTTTTTTATGCCGACAAACCGATCTTATCGAAGCGGCTGCCTTAAGTGGTAAAGCAGTTAATATTAAAAAGGGACAATTTCTTGCACCTGAAGATATGGTGCATGTTGTTGCCAAAGCGCGTGCAGCAAATCCTGAAGCCGCTTTATGCGTATGTGAGCGCGGCACCACATTTGGCTACCATAATTTGGTTGTTGATATGCGTGGGCTAGAAACCATGCGCAGTACTGGCTGCCCAGTTATTTTTGATGCAACTCATGCAGTGCAACTTCCGGGCGGCGCGGGTGAAAAAAGTGGCGGGCAGCGCCAGTTTGTGCCTACCCTTGCACGCGCAGCGGTTGCTGTGGGTGTAGCAGGATTATTTATGGAAACCCATCCAACGCCTGATCAAGCCTTATCTGACGGCCCCAATAACTGGCCGCTTGATAAAATGCGCCCCTTACTTGAAAGCCTTTTAGCGATTGATGATACTGTAAAATCAGCCTCTCACCTGGCTTGGTTATAATTTTTATAGGTCAGGCATGCTTAGTTGTTAGTATAGGCATACATTACACAGGGTACGGCAAGTTGCAAACATGCCGAGAGAAACCAACTTCAAAAACTCTAATTTTATTTGCTATAACTTGACCACTCTTACAGTATCTTCTACGTTAATTCCCAGGCTACGACGATGCTGCTCATCCAACGCCAAGGTATTATCAAGCGCTGGGGGCTGCGATGTAATAATCACCCGAAACTGTTGCAAATGCGTATTCGCTACCATCCATTGCGGCCCTTCTATTTTTGCTCCAGGTGCGGTCACTTCCAGAGCATGCTCAGAATGCCTTACCGTATAAAGCCGTGACTCTTGAATCGAACGAATATCTTTGGTGTGCGATATCATGACAGGTCCTGCATCAGCAATATCTACATACTCTGATTTTTTAAACCCCTCTGATTCCAACATATGAAGAGCTGGCAAGGTATCGGCCTGCACTTCTCCAATTACCTCTCTTGCAGCATCAGGCAACATGTCTAAATATAAAGGATGCGTTAGCATCATCTCTGAAATAAATGTTCTATCCCCAGTACTTGTTAGCACATCATAGTCATTAAAACTTGTTTTAAAAAAATGAGAACCCACTGCCTCCCAAAAAGGCGGAATACCTCGCTCATTAATACATCCACGCATTTCAGCAATACAACGTTCAGCAAATAAATACGGAAAATTAGCCATAAACAAAAAACGGCTTTTTGCTAAAAAGCGCCCTACGCCTAAGCCTCTCACTTTGGGAGATAATAATAAGCTGCATATTTCTGTACTACCCGTTAAATCATTGGTAAGAAACATCAGCGTTAAATTGCTGTTGGTCTTCAACCGTTCAGAATGACGCACCGATAACCCTAATCGGTATTGGTACCAAGGGGTATCAAGACCCACAGCTCCAATAATTGCACAGCACCCCCCGATTTCTCCTGAATCTAGTTCTAGCACAAACAAATAATCGGTTTCAGATAAACTGGCCTGACCACTAAATGATGCCGTAGCGCAGGAAATACGGCGATTAAGCACATCATCATGAGGATGCAGACTAGTAAAGCCAACACCCGCCTCTTCTGCTAACATTTTTAGCGCTGAAAGATCACGCCCTGTAATAGGTCGAACAAACATGACATCTCCTTGTTAGAGCCTTATACCAAGTGTCAAAATCAATACCCTAATCTGATGTACCATAGTGATATTGATCACGTATTTTGTATCGTAAATAAAATAATAATTAAAGGCTTGATGAATGATTTCAACATCAATAGCAAAGCTTCGTTTAAGAGCACAATTTTTAATACTATTAGGAATATTACTGTGTGGCTTTCTCTTTTTTGGGCATCATGCATGGCGAACAATTCAAAATATTCGCATTGGCGGTACTATGTATACCAATATTATTCGCGCCAAGAACTTAGTCGCTGATATTTTACCTCCTCCTTCTTACATCATTGAATCTTACTTAATAACGTTACAACTTAACAATACATCTAATCCTGATGAACAAAAAAAGCTGCAATCGCATTTAGAGGAGTTAAAACTTACCTATGATATGAATCACCAAGCGTGGCTTAAAGCTCCTTTAGAAGAAAATATTAAAATTCAATTTTTAAAAGCAGCGCATGAACCTGCACAAGCATTCTACAACATAGTATTTAATGAATATCTTCCTGCGCTGAAACAAAATAATGTTGCCGAAAAAGAAGTTATTCTAAAAAAATTAGAATTTTATTATGAGCAACATCGCAAAGCTATCGATCAAGTGGTTATTCTTGCCAATCACAAAAACATATTAGAAGAGGCCAGTGCGCAAGAAGTTATTGAGCATGGAAATAAAGTCATGCTTTTTTCATTGATCATGACGATTGTGTTGGCATTAACGCTATTTATGTTAATCACAAAGCCTTTAATTTCATGCCTTAGTGCTTTACGCATTAAGTTTCAGGCGATGGCGCGAGGCGATTTAACGCAAGATTTCTTTTCAGCACGTAACGATGAAATTGGTGAAATTTTTGCATCTGCCGCATTTATGCAAGACCAGCTTCACAAAGCAACACGTACACTGCAACATGAAAATAAGAAAAGACGACGCATAGAAGCGTTATTACGAAAAGCACCGCAAGAACTACAAACTCAAGTTCAAAAAAGAACCAGTGAGCTTAAAAACGCTAACCATCGTCTTGAACTAGAAGTATTAGAAAGAAAACGCATTGAGCAAGAACTTATTCTATCACGCGAACAACTTCGTGCTCGCTCTGCACATTTGGAAGCGATACGGGAAGAAGAACGAAAACACATTGCCATGGAAATTCATGATGAGCTTGGGCAATTATTAACCGCAACAAAAATGGATCTTTCTCTTTTACGCTATAAACTTTCAGACCCAGAAGAATCTCTCAAAAAAATTTACAGCATTATTGAACTAGTAGAAAAAACCATTATCGTTGTACGCAATATTTCAAGCAGACTAAGACCCGGAGCCCTTAACCTTGGTATTGTTGCAGCCTTAGAATGGCTTGCCGACAACTTTAATCAGCACAATAATATCTATTGTGAAACAGATATTCACTGTGGCGAAATTACGATAGAAGATACCCAAGCAACTATCATTTTTCGAATTGCGCAAGAATCACTAACCAATATTATGCGGCACTCTTCTGCCTCTCACGTTGTTATTAAACTAACTCGCAATGAAAATACTCTCGAGCTTCAAATTAAAGATAATGGAAAAGGATTTGATATCAACACGATTAACAAATCATTATCTCAAGGGTTATTTGGTATTCAAGAGCGTGCAAGATTAATTAATGCTTCGCTACATATTGATAGCAAAATTGATCAAGGCACAAATATAATTATGCATATACCATTTGAGAGACAAACAATTGAACTGAACGGTTAAAATAATAACAAGACACCTTTTCTGTTTATACAGCATCGCACAAAAAAAAACCTAGGCAACACCTAATAAACGCGTTATAACTATAAGTACAACCCCCTATTTCAGTGTCATATATTAGCTGGCGTATCGTGTCTGGGCATGCTATGAATTTTATATTTTATCCTTCGTATACAAGCCATAAACATTTTTTTAATACGTGTATCCGTATCAATACGCTCTACACGGTAATAATGTTTATAGCAGGCCTGCTATTTTCTACAAAAATGTATGCCGCACCGCTTACTTTTTCAAAATATCCTATCTCAATGAGCGGTATTTCTGCTCTACCCAATATACTTGTTCTTTATGATAATTCTACGTCTATGGATAACGGGGGAGTGAAAGGCGGTGATGATCCTAATACCAACAGCAATATTGCCAGACGAGCGCTCAACACGATTTTAAAAAATTATCACACTCAATTTAACTGGGGAATTGAAACGTTTGATACTTACGGCGAAGCAGGCTGCTCCGGCAACAATGGGCTATGCGGTCTTTTTCGGCAATACCAGGGAACAACAACCAGCATGGTATTTACGAATGATTGTGTGAATGGCGTTTCTAGCTCAAATAGCGGACTTCCGTGTATTCCTAACCCTGAACCTAACGGCTATAACTATTTAACCTATGGTCCGGGTGGTTATTTGCTGGTGCTTAATTATAATAAAAATTTTGCATGGGGCGTCTATTACTCAGGAGATCCCTCTGGATTCTGGCTTGATCTTTTTGATCACCACGCTACAAATAGCACCACGTGGAATATTACTAACGACAATAGCACCGTCACCAACCCACCCATCGATGACTTTTCCAACCCTTTTTTTGGGAGTAACCCTATTGGTTTTGGCGGATGTGTAGACGCGGGAAGTGGTGGTTGTAATATATCAACCAACCTACCGCATAATCTTTTTATGAAAACAGGCTGGCTATTTTTGCAAAACTTTTCAGGCGCTGGAAAGATAGTAGAAGCCATCAAACCAGACGCAGTAGCAGGCCATTACACGAATATGATAAATGCGCTCGCTCCTGAACTTCCTAATCCCAGTAGCTCAGATATAAAAAATGGTGCCAGCCAAACCCCTTTAGTGGGTAGCTTTCTTACTGCTCAAAAATATTTTTCTGGCACATTACCAGGTTACAGCAGCCCTATTCAAGATGCATGCCAGAAAAACTATATATTAACAGCAACCGATGGTCAGCCTACAGCAGATGCAAGCGGAAATAACTATAATGCAAGCGACCTTTCAAATGCCACCACTGGTAGAGCTTATACAGATTTATACTCTCAAATTCAATCATTACGGAATTTAAGCTTCAATGGAAAAACCTATGATGTTCAAACCTATGTACTAGGAATAGGAGGTGTTACAAGTGACTCAGTAGGGGCAGCTGGGCTTAACAAGATGGCACAATATGGAGGAACTAGCCAAGCATTGGTAGGAAATAATGCAACCAGCATGTTGAATTCCTTCCAGGCAATCGTAGATGATATTCAATATAAAATACCCATTACGCAAAGTAATGGTCATATTGCTATCAGTAATACTGTGCAGTCTCAGCCAACGAATGTGTATAAAACATTTTATGCAACTGCTGGAAATATGTGGCAAGGTAACTTGATTAAATCTACACCAACGATATCAATAGCTAACGATATTATTACCTATAACACAGGAACCACTAATAATTTCACAAATGGGGCAGCGGCATGGTTAACATCAAATACCATCAGTGGGCAATCTCGACAAATCATTACGGCTATTCGGCAAACAAGCGGAGGACTATTAAGCGGCTCGCCTTTTGAATGGGCTAACCTGAGTACCTATTCACAAGGGTTGCTTCTTAATTCAGGAGAAACTTCAACAACAGGTTCTCAACGGCTAAGTTATATTCGAGGAGATCGTTCAAATGAGATTTCGGCCAGTAACCCTAACGGATTCAGAAAGCGCTTAACCACTGTACTAGGTGATATTGTGAACAGTTCGCCTGTTTATGTAGGCGCTACTTCAGCAGGGTATAGTGAATCTGACTTTGCTCTCGGCACACCCTCTTTCTTAACCTACGCAAAAAATACTGCATCACGCCGTGCCATGATATATGTAGGCGCAAATGATGGTATGTTGCACGGCTTTGATGCAAATACACTTAAAGAAGTGTTTGCATTTATCCCTAATTCAGTGATTGCGAAACTTAAAGATTTTTCAAGCCCTACCTACACCCATGATTTTTTTGTAGATGAAACCCCTCTTATTGCTGATGTTCCTCTTTCAGGAAACTGGACAACACAACTTATTGGTTTTCCTGGCGTAGGAGGAACAGGTTTATTTGCATTAAATATTTCGTCTCCTGATACCTTTCGTACAAATATCAACCTTAGCCAAGCGCAGACCAATGCTAGCAATATCGTATTATGGGAATTAAATGGGCAAACTGATGCTGATATTGGTTATATTTTAAACCGCGGTCAAATAAATCAAATTCGTGGAGGATTAAGCCGACAAGTTGGCAGGCTATCTAATAATCGTTGGGCAGTCATCACGGGTAATGGGTATAACTCAGCAAATAATAGTACAGGGCTATTAATTAGCTACCTGGATGCTAGCGGCGGAGCGCCTTCTTATAAAAAAATTATGATTGCAGGTGAAACCGGCGGGCTTTCTACCCCTACCACCGTAGATGTCGATAACGATGGCATTATTGATTATGCCTATGCCGGTGACCTAAAAGGCAATGTTTGGCGATTTGATTTACGTAATGCAGAAAACACATGGAGCGCATTCAAGCTTTATACTCCTAACTCTGATTGGGCACTCACTCCCATTACTACAGCTCCAACCATTACCTATCATTGCTCAAAACCCGGGCTTATGGTGATAGTAGGAACAGGAAAATATTTGGAAGCAGGCGATAATAACGCGGGTTATGCAGATGGACATAATGATTTACTGATGGGACTCTGGGATAAGCTTGATACTACCCCTATCACTACGAATAACCTTATACAACAATGGTATTACGCCTCAGGCGATGTACACAATGCAAGCAATAATGCACCCGTTATTGCGCAGTCGTTAATTCTTACTAGTGATAACCCCGTAGATTGGTCAACACAACGTGGATGGTTCCTACCCCTTTATAATAATCCACCGCGCCCCGCTCGTATTTTAGTACCACCCTACACTATGAATGGAATGGTTTATTTTAATACAACAACTCCTGATTTTACTGCCTGTGAAAATGGAAAACTATGGGCTACGTCGCAGGCTTTAAATGCCTGTACAGGAGGCAGGCCGCAATACACTGTTTTTGATACGAATTTTGACGGTAAAATTACAGATGACGATAAATATGACCAGTGGGGCAGCGGAACTAAAATTAACGTAACAGGCATTAATTTACAAGATCAAGGCAGGATTTATGATGCCTCTGTTTGGATTAGCCCCAAGCAATTCGCGTGTGCTACCCCACCGTGTGATGTCTCAACAGGCTTGAGTGACTCTATTGGTGTCAATCTTTTCCAAACGGTTCCTAAGCGAGTTAGCTGGAAAGAATTAAATAGTTTTCAATAAGAAACTATAAGAAGCTAAAATAAAGGTTTAGAAACTATATTTTAGCTTTCAATTTTAGCTATTTTTTACATTACAAAATAAATATTTACCCTATCCCATTTGCCAATTTGCATCATACTAATAGATAACAACCCTTATATGTAAGCTGTACCAATAATGCAGCCCATTATGTTACTGGGATACTGTATGAATTATTTGCCCAATCTTTTAAATGTGTACCATCAATTATTATCTTATTGCCGCCTACACCTAAATAGTTTTACATATTTTAAAACCATCATTTTGTTAACAAGCATGCTTGTGGCTAATCACCTCTGGGCAGGAACACTTACATTTCCGAACTATCCAATTTCTATGAGCGGCTTACCACCCGCCCCTAATGTGCTTATTCTTTACGACAATTCCTTCTCTATGGAAGGACAACTTAGTCCTAATTATTATACGTTCATCGGTGGCAATGATCCCAAATCACGCAGCAATATTGCACGAACAGCGCTTCGCTCCATCATAACCAGCTATCGTTCTCAATTTAACTGGGGAATTGGAACATTTGAAATTTATGGCTCAAAGTGGAATATGGATGGCAACGGCAGGAGCGGGGTTTATACAGGATATGAAGGCGATAGCAGCACAATGGTGTTTACCAATGATTGTGTGAACGGTATTTCTTGGTCAAACGGTGGGTTAAAATGTATTCCTAACCCTGAGCCTAATAATGGTTATTCTTATATTACCTATAATAGCGGCTCAGTCGGAAACAGTTCTTTTCTGTTAGCTAGTTATTATAAACAATGGTCATGGGGAACCTATGCCGTTAATAACAACTCAGGTTATTGGATTAATATTTTTGATCATCACAACAGTGTAACAACATGGAATGTTGGTAACGATAATAGTACGTCATTTAATCAATTTAATGACTTTAAAGACCCTACTGCGGGGCCTGGCACAAATTATTTTAACTGGACAGGATGTTTAGATACGAATAGTGGCAACTGTGTAGGGCAGAAACAATCGCGCATCGTGTTTATGAATGATGGCTGGGTATTTATGAAGGAGCATACTGGAAATGGCGCCATTATCGAGCCTATTATGCCAGATGCTACTTCTGGTCACACAAATAACTTATTAAAAGCGTTTGCGCCTGAAGTTTGTGACTTAAATACCCCTGAAATCAAAAATGGCTCTTTAGAAACGCCGTTAGTAGGAAGTTTTATTACCGCAAAAAAATATTTTTCGGGTACATTACCAGGTTTTACAAGCCCTATTCAAAATGTTTGCCAAAAAAACTTTGTATTGCTAGCAACCGATGGTCAGCCAACAGCAGATGCAAATGGAAATATTTATTCAGCAGCCCAACTTGCCAATGCTAATACAGGCAAAGCCTATACTGATCTTTACTCACAAATTCAGGCACTCCGCTCATTATCGTTTAGTAGCAATACCTATGATATTCAAACCTATGTACTAGGAATGGGAGATTTTGCAGCCAATTCTGTTGCAATGGCAGGGCTTAACAACATGGCGCAATATGGAGGTACCAACCAAGCCTTACTTGCTCAAGACCCAACGACTATGATGAATTCCTTTCAATCGATCGTCGATCAAATTCAATATAAAATTTCTATTAGAACCAATAATGGTCACATCGCCATTAGTCAGCCTCTACATGCTCAAACAGTAAGCGTATATAAAGCTTTTTATGGCGCTCAAGGTAATATGTGGGGCGGAAATTTAATTAAAGCAACCCCAACGGCTTCTGTAACTAATAATATTATTAGTTACAATACTGGCACCACCAACTCTTTTACAAATGGCGCAGCACAGTGGCTAACAAGTGATCAAATCAACGGAAGACCTCGACAAATTATCACTGCCACACGCAAAGATAGCCCTGCCCTCAGTGGCGCAGCATTTTCATGGGATACAATTGGAACCTATACACAAAACTTACTACTTAATACAGGTGAAACAGCTGCTCAGGGTATGCAACGTATTAATTACATTCGCGGCAATCGCTCTAATGAAAATAACGTAAGTGGATTCAGAACACGTTTAACTACCGTGCTAGGAGATATTATTAATAGCTCTCCTGTTTATGTAGGGGTTTCAACCGCAGGTTATAGTGCTTCAGATTTCCCTCTGGGAACTCCCTCATTTACCACTTACGTAAACAATACAACCTTACGTCGCCCAATGGTATATATAGGAGCGAATGATGGCATGTTACATGGTTTTGATGCCGATACGCTTCAAGAAGTATTTGCCTATATTCCTAATGCTGTTATTCCCAAACTTACAAACTTCTCTAGCCCTTCTTATACGCACGATTTTTTTGTGGATGAAACTCCCTTAATTGCTGATGTACCTCTTTCAAATAATTGGACAACTCAACTAATCGGTTTTCCTGGCATAGGAGGAACAGGTCTATTTGCACTAAATATTACCAACCCCGACACCACTCTTCTGCAAGCAGAAAATAATGCCAACACTATCGTTTTATGGGAGCTGAATGGGCAAACTGATGCTGACATTGGTTATATTTTAAATCGTGGGCAAGTCAATCAAATACGTGGAGGATTAAGCCGGCAAGTTGGCAGAATGGCGAATAATCGTTGGGCAGTGATCACAGGCAATGGATACAACTCTGCTAATAACAGTACAGGGCTAGTGATTAGCTATTTAGATGCTAGCGGAGGAACACCTTCTTATAAAAAAATCATGATTGCAGGTGAAACCGGCGGGCTTTCTACCCCTACGCCTATCGATATAAATAATGATGGCCTGATTGATTATGCCTATGCGGGAGATTTAAAAGGAAATGTCTGGCGCTTTGATTTGCGCGGTGATGAAAATACCTGGAGCGCATTCAAGCTTTACGTTCCCAATGCCGATTGGGCGCTCTCGCCTATTACCACAGCACCTACTATTACCTATCATTGTTCTCAACCTGGCCTTATGGTGATAGTGGGCACCGGTAAATATCTAGAAGTAGGCGATAATAACGCTGGCTATACAGATTCTCATACTGACTACATGATGGGGCTTTGGGATAAATTCGATACTACTTCTATTACGCATAACAGCCTTGCCCAACAATGGTATTACGCCTCAGGCGATGTAAGAAATGTCAGCAGCAATGCCCCTGATATTGCTCAATCATTAATTCTTACCAGTGATAATCCAGTTGATTGGGCAACACAACGTGGATGGTTTTTACCATTATTTAATAACCCACCCCGCCCCGCCCGCGTTTTAGTACCGCCTTATGTAGCCAATAACATTGTTTATTTTAATACCACCACGCCTGATTTTTCAGTCTGCGAAAATGGAAAGCTATGGGCAACTACGCAAGCGCTTAACGCCTGTACAGGAGGCAGACCTCAATTAACAATATTTGATATCAATTTTGATGGAAAAGTAAATGACGATGATAAGTATGATCAATGGGGAAATGGAAATAAAATAAATGTAACGGGCGTTAACTTACAGAATCAAGCCCGGGTATATGATGCCTCGGTTTGGATTAGCCCTAAGCAATTTACGTGTACTACCCCTCCTTGCGACTTCTCTACAGGGCTAAGCGACTCGATTGGCGTAAATCTCTTTCAAACAGTTCCTAAACGGCTTAGTTGGAAAGAATTAAACAACTTTTAGTCGAATAACTATCAACATCTGACGCATAAAAACTAAACAATAGGCTCAACTAACTGCCAATTGATTTGAGCCTATTTTATTCACTTAAAGCAAATTCAAATGCATCTTTACACTGTAACTCAGTAGGATTAATCACTGGTATTTTACAATCGTTAGCATGAATCACCAAAGGCAGCTCAGTGCAGGCCAGAACAACAGCATCAACCTCAGTATGCTTGTTGATAAGCTGTATAAAATACTGTTTAAAAGATGGCTCTATGATGCCTTTTGCCAACTGTGATTGAATAATTTGAATCCGGCTACGATCTTCTTCAGAAGGTACGCTTACTTGCAAACCAAACGCTTCTAACCCTTGATGATAGAAACCATCTTCCATTGTAAACTTTGTGCCCAATAAAAGAAGACGATTCAAATGAGCCGATTGTGCAAACCTACCTGTGACTTTTACACTATGAAACACAGGTATCGTTAAACCAAGATCAGGCTCAATCACATCAAACGCTTTATGTAATGTGTTATTACAAATCACCAAACATGCTGGCTTAAGCTGTACAAATGCTTCAATTTCATGTTTCAGCAATATCGGTATCTTATTCCAAGCATCGTGATAGCAACTTTTAATAGCATGATAATCAATGCTGCGTAATAAAATATTAGCAGAATGAAATCCTCCCAGTTTATCTTGAGTCAACTCATTCAAAATGCGATAGTACTCAATCGTTGAAGGCCAGCTGGTTCCTCCCAGTAACCCTATTAGTTTCATGTTTTTTCCAAAAAATTCGAGCAACGCTGAAAAAATGGGTTAATTAGATACCCATATATGTATGAATAAAACCCTTAAGCAGCTCTAATTTTTTCTATATATATCTACCTATTAAGGCAAATTTGTCACCCGAAGTAGATACTTTCACATCTACTCCCATAGACTTACACATTAACTATTTACCTTAATAACAATTACCCTTTAACTTTCATTAGCCACTTGTAGCTTGAGCAACAGCCTTAGGGCAAACTTGGCTAGCATCATCATTACCTGCAATAGCATAATTAGTAATTTTAACATCGCCTTTAGAAGTTCCACAGACTGAGGCAGTTGCGCCCACATTAGCCCATTGCTCATTCCACTTAAGATGCCCGTGATCTCCTTTAGGTGCAATAACGATTAAAGGAGTAGTAGGCAACGGGGGTGCACCATATTGTGCTAATAAAATGTTGTACCAATTAGGCACTCCTTCTGCATACGAAAATGTAGTTATCGTTGAACTAAAGAAAAGCATAGCTAGGCTTAAAGAGTAGACCCATGTTTTTTTCATTTGATATTCCTTGAACTTTAAAAATAAAACTTACACAAATTATTACTATTAGAAGTTACGACTTGATAACATGCCCTAATGAATAAAACCCTTAAGGAGATCTACTATACTAAAACAAAATAATATCCCTACACTAGCATTATTATTTGCCTCTCCGTAATGAGGTTCGCAGCAATTCTGCTAGTTCCTTTTTCCAAAATCTTGCTTGGCTAGTCGTACCATGCCCCGTCGTTTGGTCACTTGAAGCAATTAACAGCACACGACCGTTTTTAACACGTTTGATTTCACGCTCTAGTACGCCCAGCTCTGGTGGGTTACGTTCATCATCTGCCGAGTTAATAGCTAAAAGGTTTGCCTCGATACGCTCGAGACTGGTTGAAGCATTGTAGTCACGTGATGATGCCCATTGATATAGATAATCGTTAGCATCAGTATTAAAAGGAGTATTGAGTTGCTGGTTCAGTAATTCATCAGCCTTTTCTCGCGTAGGCGCAGCTTTATAGAGGGCTTGGCTTCCCCCGCTTGTTGCTATCCCAAAAAATACCGATGCAAACTTTGCACTGGGAGGTTGTGTTGTGTAGTTTCCGTTCATCCAGGCGGGATCATTACGAATAGAATCAATAATCAAGCGCCGCATCATCCAGTTTCGCCCCGATATTTCAGTTGGCAACGACGCCATAGGTACCGCAATATCCATGAAATTAGGAAATTTTTGTGCCCACATCCACGTGTGCATTCCCCCCATTGAGTTGCCTAAAACCAAACGCAAATGACGTATACCCAAATGCTCAGTAACAAGTCGATATTGCGCCTCAATCATGTCATCATAATTATAGTTTGGAAAACGTGTACGCAGCCCATCTGAAGGTTTGCTAGATTTACCTGTGCCAATCGCATCAGGTAAAATAATGTAATAACGGCTAGCATCTAGCGGTTGACCTGGGCCAAAGAGTTCTCCGGCAAATGATGGCGTAAGCATGCTGGCTCCCGAACCTGCCGTACCATGCAGAATTAATACTGGCATGCCAGTAGGAGAACCAACCGTTGTGTAGTGCACACGCAGTTCGGGCAATTGCTCTCCGGTATGAAAACGAAAGTCAGGTATGACCCAGTTACCTTCTTGAGGGAGTGGATACTCAGTAGCGCTACTTGCAATGGTCAGGAAGCTTAATGCCATTCCTAATATACCCTGGATAAAATGTTTTATTATAATCATCATGCACTTCCCTTTTTGATGTCATTAAACACGATCTCAAAAGGAAAAACCATTCTACTGAAAAAGAAAACACAATTTTCTATAACCATGTTGATAGAAAATTAGATGAAATCGCCTTATATTTAATGCCTTTGCAACATTGGCGACAAACTCCAAAGGCTACGCTGGCCTCAATGAGCATTGGGTTCAGCATTCGCGATTCGCACAATTTCTGTAGCGATATCCTCAGGCGATAGAATGAAGTCGATGCAGCCGCTTGCTATAGCGCTTTCAGGCATATCGGGTTGTTTTGCAGTGTCAAGCTTCTGAGCAATCGTAGTGCCGCCTATTTTTCTGATATGGCATAAAGCAGCTGCTCCATCGCTATCATAGCCCGAGACAATAACTGCAATTAGCTTACCGCTCCAGTGCTGAGCTAGCGACTCAAGGAAGATCGTTATTACATCAGACCACCCTCTAGGCTTCGATATTGGCTCTAGACGAAACTGCCCATTTTGAACATGCAGATCACGCTGTTCTGGGATAATAAACACTCGATTTTGTTGAATACTTAGTCGATCAGTGATTAACTCAACGGGCATTTTTGTAAAACCCGGCAGAATTTCGTGTAGCTGCGTTGCCATTGTTCTAACATGATTTACGATAACGATAGCGACTCCCATATCAGCTGGCAGATGCCGCAGCAATCGCATGTAGGCATCTAGCCCTCCTGCCGAGCCGCCTACACAAACCACCGGAAAGGTCTTTGTAGAGGTATGTTTTTTTTTCACAGCCACCTCTAAAATTAAACACGTTGTATTAAAACCAGACAAAACGTTGTAATATCTTGTCCAACTATTATCTATAAATGATAAAAACAGTTGGTATATAAATTTAAAAAAAGCTAACTGATTTTAATACTTCTTTCCAGCATTTCTCTATGCGCTAATAAGTAGATAGCATAGCAGCAAATGCCCCTCTAAAATAATTCCGCTAAAAAAATAGCTAAGTTACATGAAATGATCAATGCATATGATTTTATAAAATAGGCTAAAAATGCCTACCCATAAAAAATTTCGATGCAATCTATTTACACGGCTCTAAATAAATCAGAGTAAGATCTGCAAAACTTATATTTATTAACTTATTCTGGATATTGGATAACGTTATTACACAACAGACTTTTCTAAAAAACTCACAAGATATTACTCTAGTTAGTAGATAGATTGCGTCATAAAAAAATATTAATACGTTGATAGCTTATTGGACCTGGTTTTTTTATAAAAAATTATTATCAATTAAACCTTAGTTGAGTTATATAAATTAAATATCTGGATGATAATATATGCACCTATTTATCTTTATACTATCTTTAGCTATTGAGAAGCTAAATTCTAACTTTGAAGACAACAGGCATGCTTTTATTGTTGTACCTTTATGAAGCAAACTAAAGGACGTTCGTCAAAAATATTAAAAGATAATGTGCAAGATTTTCCGGCAAATAATTTAACGCTGATTGTTGGCGTAGGCGCCTCAGCCGGGGGTCTGGAAGCGTTTAAGGGCCTTTTATCGGCGCTACCAGAAACGTGTGCGATGGCTTACGTATTGGTACATCACCTTGATCCTAGCCATAAAAGTGACTTAAGCGCACTACTGGCTACCATCACAAAGCTTACTGTGCTAGAAGCAACGCAGGGCTTAAAGATTCTGCCTAAGCATGTTTATGTTATTCCTCCTAATACAAGCCTAACGCTTAAGCATGGCATATTGCAGCTCGAACCGCGTGCGGATGCCTCACTTCCTTATCTCCCTATTGACCATTTTCTGTGTTCGCTTGCTGATGATCAACAAGCGAATGCTATTGCTGTGATCTTATCAGGAACAGGTTCAGATGGCACTCAGGGAGTAGCCGCCATTAAAGCAGTAGGCGGCATTACGTTTGCTCAAGAAGAAACAAGCGCCAAATATCCTGGCATGCCACAAAGCGCCATTCGCAGCGGTAACGTTGATTTTATTTTACCGCTTGACCAAATTGCTGCGGAATTATCACGTATTGAACACCATCCTTTTATTTCTGATTTGGCAGAATTAAGGGATACGCCTGCGACTTACAATGAAGAAATACCTGCGCTACTTTCTGAAGACAAACATTTTAAAACTATTCTTAAGTTGCTGCGTACTACAAGCGGCGTTGATTTTAGTACCTATAGAGATACAACGATCAAGAGGCGAATTGTACGCCGCATGATATTGCATGCTAAAGCAGGATTAGGAGATTATGTAGAGTTGCTAGAAAAAGACTCTACCGAAGCAGAAGCGCTTTATAACGATCTTTTAATCAATGTAACAAGCTTTTTTCGAGACCCTGAAACGTTTGCAATTATCAAAGATAAAATATTTCCTCAAATTCTTAAAAGCAAAAAACCAGGAGAAACTATTCGTCTTTGGGTACCAGGGTGCTCTACCGGGCAAGAAGCCTATTCATTAGCCATGCTTTTATTAGAGTGCCTCGATGATCAGCCCTGCCCGCCCGTTCAGATTTTTGCTACCGACTTAAGCGATACGCAAGCACTGCGCCGAGCAAGAGAAGGTTTTTATCCAAAAGGTATTGAAACTGAGGTTTCATCTGAACGCCTTAACCGCTTCTTTACAAAAGAAAATGGCGGATATTCTATTGATACTCGCATTAAGGAAATGTGTGTTTTTGCTAAACATAATGTAGCAACAGACCCACCTTTTTCACGCGTGGATCTTATCAGTTGCCGCAATCTATTGATTTATTTATCGCTACCTTTGCAGCGGCGTGTGATTCCTACATTTCATTATGCGTTAAATACAGAAGGATTTTTGCTGCTTGGAGCTTCAGAAACTGTTGGCGTCTTTACAGACTTATTCAATGCGGTAGAACCGAAACACCGTATTTATATCAAAAAGGCAAGCGCCGGTCGGCAGTATCAACATTTTAATGCCAAAGATTTTAGGGTACAGATGGCCCTCGACTCAGGCAGCACATTACCCGTTGCTAGCCCTGCAGATTGGCAACGAGCAGCAGAGCGTATGATTGTAGAAAAATATGCCCCTGTTGGCTGGCTGGTAAACGAAAACTTAGATATTTTACAATTTCATGGGCATACCAGCCCCTATTTGGAACACGCTGCAGGAGAACCAAGCCATAATTTATTGCGAATGACCAGTGATGAGCTTTTTCCTACCTTACGCAGCGCTATTGATGAGTGTCGCCGACAAAATAAAGCAGTTCATCGCAATGGCATACGATTACGAAAGAATGCCAACACGTCTGAGATCAATATAGAAGTTTTGCCTGTGCAGCCATCAGGTTCTTGTGAAAGCTGCTTTTTGATTCTTTTCACGGAAACAAGCGTGCAAACTAAGGGTGATAAACTTCCTGTTAGTGAAGATACTCATGCTAACGAGAGCGAAGTCATTTACTTAAGGCAAGAGCTAGTCTCCATGCATGAATATATGCAATCTTTCATTGAACAGAAAGATTGGATTAATGCAGAAATGAAATCAACCAGCGAAGAAATGCTTTCCAGCAATGAGGAATTACAGAGCACAAATGAAGAGCTGGAAACCGCGAAAGAAGAACTACAGTCGGTGAATGAAGAATTGACCACCGTTAATGAGCAGCTCCAATTTCGTAACCAAGAGCTAAATCAGCTTAATGATGATTTAACGAATTTGCAGAGCAGTGCAGGCGTTCCTATTATTCTTTTAAGTGCGAATTTGCGTGTGCGACATTTTACAAAGGCTGCCATCAAAGCGTTGGCTCTTTTGCCGAGCCCTCAAGACAATTCTTTTTCTAGTCTTAAAGCTTCTTTAAGTTTGCCAGATCTTGAACAAATTATTGAGGAAGTCACCACAAGCTTACAAGTGAGCATGCGCGCAATTCAAAATCCAAAGGGTCGCTGGTACATGCTAGAAATTCATCCGTATCGTACTGGAGATAATAAAATTGATGGTTCAGTGATCGTCATGCTAGACATTAATGAAATCAAGAGAAAACAAGAAGAGCTGCTAGAGGCGAGTAAATATACTGAGACAATTATCAATACGGTTCTTAATCCGCTAATGGTTTTAGATGAAAAACTATGTGTACAAATGGCTAACCCTGCCTTTTACCAAACATTTTTGGTAACGCCCGAAGAAACTGAGCATCATTTTCTTTATGAATTAGGGAACCGACAATGGGATATTGCAGAGTTAAGACACAAGCTAAAAACTATTTGTGATCATCAAACAAAGATAGCTGACTATGAAGTGCGACATACCTTTGAGTCAGTAGGCAATAAAACCATGCTGCTCAACGCCAGCAGTTTTATCCGACATGTAGGTACAAAAGAAACATGCTTAATACTTCTTACGATGCAAGATATTAGTGAACGTAAACACCTAGAAGAAGAGTTGAAAAAATCTGCTGAGAAGCTGACGGCTGTTGATCTCAATAAAGATGAGTTTTTAGCTACCTTAGCACATGAATTACGCAATCCATTAGCGCCTCTGCGCAACGCGTTAGAAATCTTGCGATTGCCGAATACAAAGCTTGAAATGATTAAACATTCACACCAGATTATGGACAATCAACTTACACAAATGGTGCGTCTAGTTGATGATTTACTCGATATTTCACGAATCAGCAGAGGTAAAATTGAGCTGCGCTTAGAACGCGTAGAGCTGGGGAAAATCGTTGAAAGTGCGATCGAGACTAGTCGCCCTTTTATTGAGAAAGCAGGCCATACCTTAACGGTAATTCAGCCTGATGAATCATTATGGCTAGAAATTGACTCAACGCGCATAGAGCAAGTTTTAGTTAACCTACTTAACAATGCAGCCAAGTACACCAAGGAAAATGGACGTATCCGATTAGATGTACAACGAGAAGGTAGTAATGTCATTTTACGCGTTACAGATAACGGTATTGGAATGACTGCTGTAAATCTACCTAATATATTTGATATGTTCTCTCAAATTGATAGCTCAATTGAACGCACGCAAGGTGGCTTAGGCATAGGCTTGGCATTAGTGAAAAAATTAGTTGAGCTGCATGGCGGTAACGTAAGTGTAACTAGCGGCGGAAGCGGACAAGGATCAGAGTTTATGGTGATTCTTCCCTTAGCTATCTCGCGTGATACCGAGCAAAACATCGAATTACAGAAAAAAAAGACACCGACCAAAGCAGAAAACAGTAAATGTGTATTAATCGTAGATGATAATGAGCTTTCTGCTAAAACAATGGGATGGATGCTAGAACTTCTTGGGTATGAAGCGCATCTCGCTTTCGATGGGCCAAGTGCACTTACTCAAGCTGGAATGTTGCGCCCGGATATTGTGCTGCTTGATATCGGTTTGCCAGGAATGAACGGCTATGATGTTTGCAATGCAATGAGGCAAAAAATTGAACTTAAAGATACTTTAATGATTGCGCAAACAGGCTGGGGGCAACAAGAGCATCGGCTACGGTCTAAAAATGCAGGCTTTGATTATCACCTGGTTAAGCCGGTAGCACTAGAAGCGCTGCAAGAGGTTCTCAATTTAAGTAAGACTAGCGCACCTTAAAAAGCTGAACACTTTAGCAACCAAGGGTATTTTAGCGTTTTTGATTATAAAACTTCAATTGATTTTATTTCATAATTCCAATATTATTGAAATATGGAAAATAAAACTGTTGTTACCTCTTTAGCTGCCCTTGCCCAGGAATCACGATTGAATGTTTTTCGTCTATTAGTACAGACAGGAGCAGAAGGTTTGCCTGCGGGGAAAATTGCTGAACATCTTGGCATAGCTCCTTCTTCGCTTTCCTTCCATCTAAAAGAGCTGAGCTATGCGGGGCTTATCAGTGCTCGAAACCAAAGCCGCTCTATCATTTACACAGCTAATTACACAGCGATGAATGATTTGATTGATTTCCTAATGGAAAACTGTTGTAGCGGCAAGCCTTGCCTGTCGATTAAAGCTCCTTGCTCAATTATGCCTACTGAAGAAACACATCATGACTGAATCAGTTTATAACGTACTTATACTTTGCACGGGCAATTCTGCTCGAAGCATTATGGCAGAAGCCATTATTAATAAATTAGGTGTAGGGCGCTTTCGTGCTTATAGTGCGGGAAGCCATCCAACTGGTAAAGTCAATCCTTTTGCACTTGAAAAAATCCAATCTATCGGTTATTCAACCGAAAATGTGCGTAGTAAAAGTTGGGATGAATTTGCTCAACCTGAAGCACCCAAGATGGATTTTATTATCACCGTCTGCGACAATGCAGCGGGTGAAACATGCCCAATATGGCTAGGACATCCCATTTCGGCACACTGGGGTTTTGAAGACCCTGCGGCTGTAGAAGGAAGGGATGAAGAAAAACGAAAAGCCTTTGATACAATTTTTCATCAAATTCATCATCGGGTACGCCTGTTCCTTAATCTTCCACTTGGCACGCTTGACCAAAACGCTATCAAGCATGAAATGAATAAGATAGGTCAATCAAGTATCCGTGAAGAAAAATGAGTATTCAACAGGCTAAAAAAGCGCCAATGAATCTTTTTGAGCGCTATCTGACGGTATGGGTTGCCTTGTGTATCGTCATTGGTATTACTCTCGGGCAAACACTGCCAGGCATTTTTCATTCTATCGGTCATATGGAAATTGCCCAGGTTAATCTCCCAGTTGGTTTACTCATCTGGGTCATGATTATTCCTATGTTGGTCAAAATTGATTTTGGTGCACTGCATCAAGTGAAATCACATTGGAAAGGTATTGGCATTACCCTCTTCGTCAATTGGGCAGTAAAACCCTTTTCAATGGCATTCTTGGGATGGTTATTCATCCGCCATATTTTTGCAGTGTATTTGCCGCCAGACCAGCTCGATAGCTATACAGCAGGGCTTATTTTATTAGCTGCTGCACCGTGTACTGCTATGGTATTCGTGTGGAGCAAGCTGACAGATGGCGACCCCTATTTCACCCTCTCTCAGGTGGCATTGAACGATGCCATTATGATTTTCGCTTTTGCGCCTATTGTTGCTCTTCTACTAGGTATTTCTTCAATCACGATTCCGTGGGCAACACTGTTAATCTCTGTGGCACTGTATATCATCATCCCCGTTATTTTGGCACAAGGCTGGCGAAAGCTTTTGCTCAACAAGGGTGAAGCAGCATTTGATGCCGTTATGGCTAAAATTAGCCCTTGGTCAATTTCTGCATTGCTTCTCACACTGGTTTTGCTGTTTGCTTTCCAGGGTGAAGCCATTATTCAGCAGCCCTTAATTATTGCAATGCTGGCAGTTCCTATTCTTATCCAAGTATTTTTTAACTCAGCGTTAGCGTATTGGCTTAACCGACAAGTAGGAGAAAAGCATTCTATCGCCTGCCCCTCTGCTCTCATTGGCGCCTCTAACTTTTTTGAGTTGGCTGTAGCTACGGCGATTAGTTTGTTTGGTTTTCATTCAGGTGCTGCCTTAGCTACAGTCGTCGGGGTATTGATTGAAGTACCTGTTATGCTTTTAGTAGTTCATATCGTTAACCGTAGCCGCAGCTGGTATGAAACTCCATACTGACATAGTTAGAACACTCAAAACGCTCAAATCAAAAAAACATTTAAACAGTTAATCATGATAAGCCTTTGAGAGTAACCAAAAACCGTATCTAAAATTAAGCTTTTTTAACTTCGATAAACCACTTTGGCTTCATTTCATGAAAATCAGTTCGAACATTTTCTGGCAAGTAACTGGCAGAGTCTAACACTGCTTCTTTGCCAGCCACTCTTTTGAAAACCACCCAATGCCAAAAGTAACGCCCTTTTTCTTCGTGATGTTTGATAGATAAAAGCGCTTCGTCAGGTAATGCTTCCCAACTCTGAAAAGGGTGTTCCTCGTTAGAGGTAGCGATATTAAACGTTGCCAATAATTTTCTAACATATTGAGTATCTGACCAAAGCGCTTTATCCTCGGCATAGATTCCCATAGCGTTAGCGATATCTTTCGTTTCGCTGTAGGTATTTCCTACAATATTGGCTACAGATGCAATACCGCACCCTGTTGCTTCTTCTTGTATCACTGATTGCATATTGGCGATCTCAAAACATATTATTATGCGTTAACAAACAGCCGCGACTGGTTTGTTTATCTGCTAACACTACGTTAGCTGCACATCTTTAGTAGAAATACTTGGAGTTCGAGTCGCAAAACGTGTAATAAGCGCCCCGATAACCAAACACACCGCAGAAAGCGCTGTTCGTTTTTCTATCTTAACGCCCAAAATTAACGTTGTACAAACAAGAGAAACCCAAGGTATAAAGTCAGCAAGAAGGCTTAATACTACAATGTTGCCAAGCCTCATCCCTATATCCCACGCATAATACGCTAATGCTTGAGCCAAACAGATTCCGCCCAAAACCATAGCACCTACTAGGTTTAAATTCCACGAATGATTAAATTGCGGAAGAAAAATAAACGGTAACGCTAAGCCAAGGGTAAGCTGAAATAATGCTATAGGGCGAGCCTCACCCGTTACAGATCCGTACCGTTTTGATAAGGCACAATAAAGCCCCCATGAAATAGCACCTAAAAAAGTTAAACCATAAGCAATGTTATCCATATGGCTTAAAAATACATTTCTACCTATTTCAGCTCCTCCAAGAAGCTCATAACCTAAGCTTGCAAGTACAATGACTGTGCCAATTGTAAATATTACGGGCCGATATACTCGTACTCCCGCTAGAAAGATAGAACATAAAATAATTGCCGTTGGCCATAAATAGTTAATTAAAATAACGATAGGTAGATTATGAAGCGAAACAATACCGACTGAAATCGAAATTAACCCTTCATGAAGTACAAAAAAAGCCCATCGCAAATAAAATACTGGGTGAGATAACTCAGCCTTCTTAAATGAAAATAAAAATCGTTGCCGCGCCAGCGATAATATTCCCGTCACTAAAAAGAGAATTCCAATATAAGCTACTGGGCCTATTTGCTCTTGCACAACTTTGCCTGCCGGAAGAGAAACCCCCCATATCAACACTGCTATTAACCCTACAAGCGTATAATTCATTCATGTACTCAAATGTTAAAAAATTTTATAATTTCTGCATAGCTAACGTTTACATTCAGATCTTACATCCAGGCCTTAAATAACTACTTTCTCTCCATAATGCCTTGCTTTAGTATGAAATATCTGTACATCTAAAATAACTAGTGCCCTTGAAAATACCTCACGGAATTTTGTTTTGAACGCATTATACGCATTTACTTCTTGAGCATTGTAACCATTCAGCGCAATACCATTGTGGCTTGCAATATAAATTGCCCTTTCATTATGAAACTGTTGAGAAATAACTATTCCAGCGTTTTGACCAAATATTTCTTTAAATCTTATTATGGAGTCTAATGTTCTACCACCTGCATAATCACAAAATATTACAGAAGGAGGAATACCTTTTAGTATTAAGCTTTTTTTCATTTCATCAGGTTCATTATAATTAGAATGGCGATTATCGCCTGAAACTATAATTCTTTTACATTTCCCTGATACATATACTTCAATAGCAGCATTCATTCTGTACACATAAAATAAATTTTGTGCGCCATTCGAAAGTGTTTTAGAAGTTCCTAATACTAAACATGCGTATACCTGGGGAAGATCTTTAACAGCATTTGTGGTGGCATTGCTATAATTAGTGACTATTATGTTTGCAATAAATAATAAGCATGCTGTACTAAGCAGCAAAGAAAATAGAACTTTTTTAAATTTTATTTTTTTTAACATACTATCGCTTGATAATTTTCTTAATGGTTGAATTAAACTGAGTCATTATAGTTGAACAGATAGTTTAGGTTTTTAGAAACTAGTTTATTAATTCTTTAATCATATTTGCTGCATTTTCCCTTTCTTTCCAACCATTTTTTAAATAAAACGCTCGCTGATAAGATTCCCTATCTCGTAAATTCATTAATGAAAGTCGATAGCACTTTCTTTCGATAGCCTTTTTCTCAACAGCGCTCAGTAAGGCCATGCCAATGCCCGCGCCTCTATGATGCTTATCAACAAACAACTCAGAAATATAGCCTTCAGAACCCGGCAACACTAAATTTTGAATCCAATGAATTGAACAATAGCCTACTATTTTATTTTCTTGGTTTGTAGCAATTAAAATAGTAGATAACGTATCTTTAGATTTTAGCCGGTTTATTAATTCGTTTTTAATATGCACATGTAATTTTTCTTTTGCCCAGCCAGCCATTTCTAATGTAGCCATAAAACAAGCTAATTCTTCAATATCATTTGATTCAAGTTCTTTGATTTTCATGTTTATACTTAATTTATAAATAAGCTGTAAAAAACGCTTTTAAAAATTTAGACCTTATGTTCATATATGCCTACGACATTTATATGTTAAAGAAAGCAATAATAATCCACATGCTGCCAATATATGTTTAACTGAATGACCACTGATAAATCCCAAAAAATGATAAATTCCAACATCAAAGTGCTCAGTTAATTTAGCTAATAAGTAACATAAAAATAATAACCAATAACCATAGATAGGAGTAAATGTGCTTTGGAATGCTAGCAATATAATTGGAATGACTAGCATAGGCAGAAATTGAATAATTACATATGGCCTCAAATCACCGACATGATATGTTTCAGTAACTGCCCAATAGATAACAGATATAGCACCCAAACATATAACTGGCCAGAACATTTTTTTACCAAGGTTGAGTGACACAAATTCTGCAACCACAATCGAAAATAATGCCATAAACGTTAACGTCATTGGCAGTCTATCCCATATTAACGTATTATTGTTTGGATAAAGATGGTAGTAACCTGAGCCAAACCCCACAAGAATTGAACCTAAAAATAAAATGATATAGGCTATTTTGAAAGAAACTAAATAACGCTCTGCAGTAAAGCGCCTAAGATCAATTAAGCCGATTACACCAACCAAAATGAAAAAAACATTTGATACCGTATTTAAACAATTAGGTATATGAAATAATTCGCGGGCATCTGCAAAATAATGATAACTGATATCTTGTGCAATTGGTTTATGCACAACCAAATAGCTAATGAAACAAAATGAAATAATGCCAATTAAAATTTTAGCGATTTTTGTACGCATATTATATAATTCTTTCAGAATCTAATATGAAATTGTATTTTGTATACTTCACATTTTTAATATCGCCAGCTATCAAAGAATAGGTAATTGCGAATGAACATAGTCTGCAAAAGCTGAGGTTAATATTGAGGGTGATTCATTTTGCAATTTTAATGTTATTTCAACATTAGGTAAAACAGGAAGACCGCTATCAGGCGGCAATATTTCCAAGTCAAGGGGAACAGCAGTTCGAGTAAGAACGGCAATCGCCTGACCAGAACGAACCACGGCTATTAATCCCATCAAATTAGCACTGGCATAAGCAATATGATAAGGAATTCCTGCTGTATCAAGACACGTACACGCTGCTTGATAATCGCTAGTGTCAGGATCTGATAAGGCAAGCTTTAAGGGAAACTGTTTTATTATGGCATAAGAACCTTTTAACGCTACCCACACTAAAGGTTCACGTCGAATAATGATTCCAGGGCATTGTTTTTCTGAACAAGAAATTAACGCCAAGTCTAAATAGTTGTCTTTCAGCCGATCTAGCAAACGTGGTGTAGGCGCACAAAAAATATTAACGAATACTTGAGGGTGTTGGCTTGCGAAACCTCGTAAAAGATAAGGCAAAAATCCTACGGCATAATCATCAGGGCAACCAAAACGAACCGTACCAGAAAGCATTTGCCCTGCAAGCGCTGCTTTAGCTTCATCATGATAATAAAGTATTTTTTGTGCATGACCCAGTAATTGCTCACCATGAAATGTTACTATCACACCCTGCTTGGTTCGGTAAAATAACTTTTTACCCACAATCTCTTCTAAGCGCTGTATTTGCATACTGATCGCCGCCTGACTTCTTCCAATTCGCCCTGTAGAGCGGCTTAAATTTCCTGTTTCAGCTGCCACCACAAATGTTCTTAATAAATCAATGTCAAGATTTGCGCTCACAACTCTTTAGCCCCTATCCATAAGAAAATCTTATACCCCTTATCAATATTATAAGCTTTACTGAAGCATGCGAATTATTTAATCTATTTTTCTAATACAAGATACAAAACTTAAGTACCTCCTTGAGCACATTATTTATACCTAAAAAATTCATCAAATTATTTAAAGGACTTCCTGTGTCTAAAAATCAAGACTCTCAGTTTTGGCAACAAGCACATCAACATTTAATACGCTATGGTGGACATTTTGAATCAAGAATTATTGAGCGCGCTAAAGGTAGCTATGTGTACGATGCCGATAATCGTGCCATTTTAGACTTCACTTCGGGGCAAATGAGCGCCATTCTTGGACATGGGCATCCTGAAATATGTGAAGTTATCGAGGACTATGCGCATAACCTCGATCATCTTTTTAGCGGAATGTTATCGCGGCCCGTTGTCAATTTAGCGTCTAAACTTGCAGCAATTACGCCTGATGGTCTTGATCGTTCGATGCTTTTAAGCACAGGAAGTGAAGCGAATGAAGCTGCCATTAAAATGGCAAAACTAGCG
>JAZKAR010000009.1:122620-163193 GCA_040389065.1 Pseudomonadota bacterium
ACTAGCGACAGGAAAATATGAGATAGTAGGTTTTGCTCGCTCTTGGCATGGAATGACAAATGGGTCTGCCGCTATCACTTACTGTGCAGGCAGAAAAGGTTATGGGCCTTCCTCAGTCGGTTCTTTTGCTATTCCAGTGCCGTCACTGTATCGCCCTCGTTTCGAGTTAAATGGTAAAGCCGATTGGCAAGCTGAACTAGATTATGGTTTTGACTTAGTTGATAGCCAGTCGAATGGCAGTCTCGCCGCCTTTATTGCTGAACCTATACTTAGCTCAGGAGGGTTAATTGATTTACCGCCCGGCTATTTGATTGCTTTAAAAAAGAAGTGTAAAGAACGCGATATGTTACTCATTTTGGATGAGGCACAAACGGGTATAGGGCGTACTGGCCATATGTTTGCTTTTGAACGTGATTGTATAGTACCCGATATTCTGACCCTATCTAAAACTCTTGGCGCTGGCCTTCCCTTATCTGCCGTTGTAACCTCTCAACATATTGAAGAACAATGCCATGAAAAGAATTTTCTTTTTTATACGACGCATGTTTCAGACCCTCTTCCTGCTGCAGTAGGCTTGAAAGTATTAGAAATAGTAGAAAGAGATCATCTTGTTAAACGCGCAGAAATTGCAGGGCTACGCTTAAAAAATGGATTACGTTCATTACAAAATAGGTTTGAATGTATAGGCGATATCAGAGGGCGAGGTCTTTTACTAGGCATAGAAATTGTAAAAAATCGAGAAACCAAAGAACCTGACTCCAAATTAGGTGAGGCAATTACTCGAGCCTGTATGGATTCTGGATTAAGTATGAACATTGTTCAATTACCAGGAATGGGCGGTGTCTTTCGTATTGCTCCACCATTAACCATCAGCGACTCAGAAATTGATTTAGGGCTGGAATTGTTAGAGGGCGCGTTAGAAAAAAGCATCTAAAAGCAATGATATTAAAAAACGGATAATCTTTGTTAATGATAGTTAGTATGTTGACCAAAAAAAATTAATAACAATTAGACTAAGACAATACTACTTGATTGTATCGCATGCCTTCCTTCCTTGAGAGAGAAGGCATAGATGAAGAGTATGGCTGACATTATTAGGAGTTACGCAGTTGAGCGCTATCAAGGCATGGCAACGCAGACAGTACATGTAGTACGGCAAGTTGCCATAACGCGGGGCGTCCCACGCCGAGAGAGCCAACTGCGTAACTTCTAATTATATTAATTAAAACATCCTGCCCCTATCAAGGTTGCCTTAACTGCTTCATGTAAAGGTGTATGCGGCTCATACCCTAAAATATTGATAAGCTTTCTATTATCCATTTGTATTGGCATACGCCATAGATAACGCACTTCTAAGATTTCACGAAACGTTGTAACAAAGGGTGATGCAAGCCTTAATAACCACCATGGAAACGAACGAATTTTCGGACGTTTGCCAGTGTGCTGAGCAACCACATCGCTGATCGCATGGCTTATCTGCGTACCATCCGAATCCCAATATCCAGCCATATGAAACGTATCAAAAGCTTCTAACTTGCGACGGCGTTCTAGAAGAGCCACCATAGTACGTGCTACATCAGGCAAATAAGCCCATTGATGACCAATATTACGCTGCCCTGGATAGCTTACTGTACTAACAGGTTGCCCAGGCTTGATCAATCCCTGCGTAAACCAGTTGTTACCCGGTCGTGGCCCAAAGAAATCTCCAGCACGAACAATAAGTACGCGAGCACCATGACGACTGGCTTCAAATAAACGTTGCTCCATCTCTACACGAATAGCTCCCTTACGTGTTGTCGGATGTTGGCATGAAGTTTCTGTTAACACTGGAAACGCATCTGGCCCATAATTATAGATAGTACCTGGTAAAACAATCGTCGCTGATTCAGCAATAGCAGCAGCAATCGTGTTATCAAGCATCGGCAATACTTGTTGTGACCATTGGCGATACCCAGGGGGATTAACAGCATGAACAATGACTGAACATCCTTTTGCAGCCTCGAGAACATCTTGCCGATTTAAAGCATCTCCATATAGCCAAATTATTCCATCGTTATGATCGCTTTCTCCCTTTCGCCGCGTTAAGGCTTTAACTTCCCATCCAGCTTCACATAACTGCCGGGACACTTCTCCTCCAATACCCCCACTAGCACCTAGAATCAGAACGCTCTTGTTATCAGCCATTTCATTTCCCCAAAATGATTAATATTGATAACTCTATTCTAAAACAAGCAGTGCTATACTAAAATTACCTAATTGCGTATAGAGGCTATTCATAAATTTATGACATCAAATATTGGATGGGAACTTTACCGTACATTTCTTCATGTTTTGAAGGAAGGCTCATTATCTGCAGCTGCACGTAATCTTGGTACTACTCAACCTACAGTAGGCCGCCATATTGCTGCTCTAGAAGAAGCTTTAGGCGCTGTACTTTTTACACGATCTCAGGCAGGGCTAACCCCCACTGAAGTAGCTCTAATCATTAGAAAACATGCAGAAACTATTGAAAATACAGTTGCCTCATTAGAACGAACGGTATCAAGTAATGGCAGTAAAATTTCGGGTGTTGTGCGCATCACTGCAAGCGAAGTAGTAGGCATAGAAGTCTTGCCTTCAATCATTACACGTTTACGTAACAACTATCCGGATTTGAGAATAGAACTAGTAGCATCTAATCGTTTACAAGATTTACTTCACCGTGAAGCTGATATTGCTATACGCATGGTATCGCCCAAACAAGAACAGCTCATAGCACGTCGTATCGGAAATATCGAACTCGGCTTATATGCTCGCCAAGAATACCTAACACAACATGGAATTCCGCAAACATTACATGACTTAGCAAACTATTCGATCATCGGTTATGACCAAACGAATGCTTTCTTACGTAATGCCAGTAAGACCTTACCAGACATTTCTCGTACAAATTTTTCTTTAGCCACTGATAGCGATCTTGCACAACTTGCTTTTATTCGTTCTGGAGCTGGCATAGGTGTTTGCCAAGTACTTTTAGCCAAACGTGACCATAACCTCTCAAGGGTATTAGCGCATGCTTTTTCCATGCAATTAGACACTTGGATCACTATGCATGAAGATTTACGCCATATTCCATGCTGTAAAATTGTTTTTGATGCTCTAGCCGAAGGGTTAACAGAGTATCTTGAGAATAATTAGCTAAAAACAAAACCATTTTCGTACAATAACTTACACCTAAAATTACAAGTGGAGCTCTGCCCTTTACTTTCCACGTACAATGTTAACTATGCCTTCTAATAAATTTTGCTATTTCGCAATCTTTAGGCACTTTTTCAATTCGCTACTGCATCCAATATTCTAATTGCACGTTTGACGTGCTCAAACTTAAATGTCTTCTGGATAACATAAAAATTATCATTACTTTTAATCACCTTGAACATGCAACTCTGCTTTGCTAGCATCTGACATCGGTTTACATAACAACATCCAAATGGCGTATGGGTAGCGATTATCAATTCCCTTAACAAAACATTGATATAATTCATTATTTTTACAGAGTAGCATGAACCTACTTACTATATTAGCGAAAATTTTTGAAATTGTTTAATCGTATTTTTTTGCTCTCCAACCAAATATTTACAGCTAATGTTAGAGTTCAATTTTTGATAAATTCTTTTTCGAGAACCATTTGCGTGGTAATGGTATTTTATTTGTTGCCAGTAAATCTCGAAGCCAAAGAGACGTGTGTGAAAAAAGCTCTCACCTTTCAATTCCACCCTCCCTTTGCACATAGCTTTTGCCTATATTAACGTTCACTATCGCTACCAACGGTTATACAAGTAACACCGTTCAATGAAAAACCTAATCAAAAAAAACTAAATTTTTAAAGCTTTTGTGCTAAAAGTACCGATACATCAAACAAGCACTGGTGGTAAACCATGCGCTCATTCATTTAAGTTTTGATATCCTCATCTTGATGAAAGGTCATAATATTCATTATTAGATGTAATAAATTTATTTTACGGGCAATGAATATGGTGTTCAACATTGAAAAAAAATTTATAATTATTACTCTACTAAGCTACAGCCTAAGTTCATCAGTTTATGCTATTGCAGCCCCTTGCTGGATTGACCATACAGAAAACTATTTAGATGGAATAAATATTTATTTCGATAAAAACATCCCTCTTTTTGGCTACCTAAATAAAGGTACTAATGAAAAAGAATCTTTAAGAATAGAAGATGGTAAAATCATCACAAATGCAGTTAACGTGTCAAAAGATGCCGTCATAATACATTCAAGTGGAAGCGATTATCTTTTTATGAAAGATGGATACACACTATATTTATACACGCATTATGAGCAGTGTTTTTTAGAAGTAAAAAATGAAGATAATGCCATCAAAATATACTTCAAAAATAATAATAATTTAAAATAGCTTAATAAAATTAAGTAACAAAACAGCCCTTACTGTTTTGCTGGTAGTTTAAGTAACTTTATTTGCGCAGCAAACAGTATGCAATAGAAGTAACTAAACGCCCTTTCAAAAATTTCACTTATTTACTTAACAAACTTATTATGAATTTCTTTTGTTAGCGCCTCAATGCGCTCACTTAGTATTTTGGTAACTTCTGTGAGCTTGGTATTTTGCTCCATTAGCTCTAATAATTGGGCTGATTGTTTGCTCGCAAATAACTCTCTTTTTTCACTAGCTGCTGCAAGATCTTCTCTATGTAAGGCATCTGCTTCTGCATGTGCTTTATCTCTGTCAGCTTGACGGGTTTGGGCGAGAAGAATGAGTGGAGCTGAATATGCAGCTTGAAGACTGAATGCTAAATTTAACAAAATGAATGGATATAGATCGAATTTTGCAACACCCACCACATTCAATACTATCCATGCTGCAACAACAATGGTTTGAGAAATAAGAAAAATAGGTGTACCAAAAAACCTTGCAAATGCCTCAGCCTTCAAAGAAAACCAATCATCACCGAATACAGAAAATATATGGGCGAATGGCATGTGAAACCTAAAATGATGTTTACTATTTTCAGGTTTATTATTCATAACTATTCCTTTAGGAAGGTCGATAACTATAAAGCTCTTGATGTACTTATATAAAATTTGATCGACAACTATTTATTAAATGAATTGAAATTTAAATCAATATTGCTATCTATTACCCTAGATCTTGGCAATAAAATTACAAAAAAAAGCTTTGTATTGTTAGCACAGTAATATGATATCTTTCTTCTTGAAGGATCAATGGCAAAACTTTATGGTTTATATTGCTACTCATTTCAAAAGTATAAATATTTGATTGTGATTAGCACTATTAACTGTTGAATCGTAATACTTCTCGCTTACCCTCTTAACCTATATCTTCCCGACTTATAATCCTTGGTAAAGTTGCCTTCCCCCTTAAAAAAACATTTATTTCAAATAAATTCAATCAGCAGCCTTTTCTAATATAATGATTTAGCGCGCTACTAAAAATGGTCTTACTTTTCATCATTCCCTTCAAAAAATGAAAGATTTTCCATGCAGTTATCACAATTTCTACGCGAAAATATGAAAATTATCACGGTAGAATGGGTAAAGTTTGCACAAACGCTTACGCCAGCAGCAGATAACATGAGTTCATTACAATTGAAGGATCACATTGAAGAACTACTTTCTTTTATAGCTACAGATATTGAATCACCTCAATCATCTGCACAACAGATTAAGAAATCTCATGGAAAAAACCACACTATCGATAATTATCAAGAGAGTGCCGCTGAAACACATGGTAATTTAAGACATGAAACAGGTTTCGATATTGTTCAAATGGTTTCTGAATATCGTGCATTACGCAGTAGCATAATTAAATTATGGACAGAAGCTAAAAGCAGTTTGACTAACAAAGATGTATTGGATTTAACTCGGTTTAATGAAGCTGTAGATCAAGCACTTGCCGAATCTATTGTAAGTTTTATGAAGCAACTTGATTACTCTAAAGATTTGTTTTTGGGCGTATTAGGCCATGATATTAGAAGCCCGCTAGGAGCCATTAAGATGGCTGCTCACCTTTTGCCTAAAGTGGGAACAATGAATGTGAAACAGGAAGAGCTTACTTCACAAATTGAATCAAGCAGCTTACGTATCAGCACCATCGTTACCGACTTACTTGATCTTACGCATGCGCGCATAGGAATGGGGCTTCCTATTATTAAACAGCCGATGGATATGAGTGTATTGGCTGAACAAGTCGTAAACGAAATGCGCACGCAGTTTCCAGAACGTACTTTTATATTAGAGACCCCAGATATAGTTATGGGCGAATGGGATATCACAAGGTTAGGGCAAGTCTTCTCTAACTTAATCGGCAATGCTGTTCAATATGGGTCATTAAATACAGCTATTAAAGTAACAATAAAAAATGAAGCTCAGAAAGTTACGCTATTATTTCATAATAATGGGGTTCCTATTCCCCTCAATAAAATCCCTACTTTATTTAACCCTTTTACCCGAGGCGAACTCGAGCATCATGAAGTAAGAACATTAAATCTTGGCTTAGGGTTATTTATAACTAGAGAAATTATTCTTTCGCATAACGGTACAATTCATGTAATTTCAAAAGAAAAGGAAGGTACAACATTTTTCATTACGCTTCCAAAGCAATCGCAACCGTTATAGGTAAAAATTAAAAAGCACAATAAAAAATTTTTCTTTTGCAATGACTAACATTATGCAACATAACCAACATGGGAATGCTTGACTAAAAAACATCAACAGATGGTCAACTCCCTATTTTTTGTACATAGCCGAGAAACAAAACCAGATAAATTTAACAGGTTTTTATTTTATATGGCTATTATAAGCATTCGTATTTTAACTCTACATTTTTTACGCCCTACATAGTTTTCAAATGCTATATTGAAAAGAAACTACGCAAGAATAGTTATTCGATAAATAATTTTTCAGCAGAATTAATCGCATTAATAAGTATGGCGAACAAAACAATAAAATACTGTATTTATTACCAAAAACAACCCTCACACAACAGCCACATAATATAAAAAAAACATCCAGTTCAATATACTACTGCTTGCTAACAAAACCATAAAAACAAAGAATTTTAATTGCCAATATTAGTAGTTTAAAAAGCCACCTTAATATTATTTTTCAGATGAATTTTCAACGATTATTATTACATCCTGATATACTAAAATGGCCTATAAGGTGCAATATAAAATAACCTTGATTTAGTATAACTGTCTGAGCAGTACTAATCCCATATTCCAATTCTTATTTAGGAGAAGAACATGCAAAAACATTCTTCAGTATTGCGCATTAGTAGCCTCGCGATAGCCTTAGTTACACTGTTTAGCTTTGGTCTTTCTGGTTGTACTACTACCCTCCCTAATCAAAACAGTAGCCCTCGTGTAGATCGCAATAAAATTGCTAGTGATGCTGATTCGGCTTTATCCAAACTTTATGAAAACGCACCTAGTGCACGCCAACTTGTTCGCCGCGCCAAAGGTGTTCTAGTATTCCCTTCTGTGCTGCAAGCTGGTTTTGTTGTGGGTGGTGAGTACGGAAAAGGTGTACTGCGCGTAGGCGATGTCAACGAAGAATATCTACAACTTGTTGCAGGTTCAGTCGGTTGGCAATGGGGTGCACAGTCTAAAGCTGTCATCATGCTTTTTATGACACAAGAAGCACTTGATAAGTTCCGCAATAGCAATGGTTGGGAAGTAGGCGCAAATGCTACCGTAGCGGTAGCTACAGTCGGCGCGAATGGAGATATTGATACGCATACAATACAGCAACCTATTATCGGTTTTGTAACAACAAATGCTGGACTAATGGCGGGAATATCACTTCAAGGTGCAAAAATAAGCAAAATTAATCATTAATATTGGTATAGCATAAGAGGAAGGGATGCTATTTAATGAAGCCCCTTCCTTCTATTGCAGAATATTAATTGATTAATTAATATTATCCCAAAATCACATATAACCCCATCCAGGCCAGGTTGCGCGCAAATTTTTTTATAATAATCTACCGCAACTTCAATTATTTTATATTAATGTGCAGGAGCAGCAGAAGGTGCAGTATTAGAAGCCGCCTTTTGTTTTTCTGCCTCTTTTTTGTTGGCATTGTGACGCCCTACTGCGCAACCTGCTGCTGCACCTAGTACAGCATGCTTACCAGCAACATGCCCTGCTAATCCGCCAACTGCAGCACCTTTCAAGCATCCTTTGGCATTAGCTAGGCTAGCCATACTTAAAGAACTAACGATGCATAATATTGTTACAATTTTTATTGATTTCATGACGTTTCCTGTTACAAAATAATCTTTAAATAACCATTCTTATAAACGATTTATTATTTGATAAAGATTACATAAAAAATTTTACTGCACAATTAACGCTTATATATTTTGTGCAATCGCAGATCTGGCTCGGAAGTATTCTGTAACAACGTTATGATAAGAATAAACAAGCAATTTTAAGAAGATGGCTCGCAAACGTTAACAAGCGCGCGCTCTAAAGCAATTCGATGCAATGCATCCAGAGAGTGCTGCGTAGCATAAAGCTCTGTAGCCTCAGCTAACACCTTTGCGCAGTTCTGCTGATGGCGCGCCGGTGAGCTTAACTCAAGCTGTTGTAAAAGAATAGTTTGAAGCTGGTCTAGCTTGGTACGGATATTGCGTTTGAGATCCGATGCTGGCGCAACAGGAAGGTTACCGAAACGATGCCAGTTAGCGAATAGCACGTACTGAACAAGCTTGTTGGCTTCTATTTGATCTGAAAAGAAACGCGAAACGTAATCAGAGCTTAGGTGATAGCTTGCTGCTTGTTGTACGGTGTGGGAAAGTACCTGTTGTTCCCGTTGAGGATCAGCAATCGATTGGGCATTATTCCATTTGTAAAGAGCAACCTGGTCAGCAAAAGTAAGGCGTTGGGCAACACTGCTAATGAGTAGGGTAAAAGGGGTTGTTAAAGGCGTGTCGAGACTGACCACTTTGTTAGAAGCAAACATTAGACTTAAAAAGCTTAAGCAGAGGAATTTCCAGCTTTTAAAAAATCTTGTTGTAATCATGGTGTTTTTCTTTAGAATATATAAGATTTTTTGCCATATAAAACAATATACTACTCATAACATTGGATATTTTTAGCTTTGCAAAGCAACGAGCAAAACCAGAGAGCAACCAGTTAGATTTTTTACTCAACTGCCTCGACAATGCGCAAGTCTCTCTCATTGGCGTTGCCCAGTACTTTTAGAGCTTCTTGATATGCAAGGCTATCGTACGCGGCCATTGCTTGTTCAACGCTGTCGAACTCAAGAACAACCGTTCGCTCAGATACTCCTCCGTCATATACTTGTACGGGCACTCCACGAACGAGCATGCGCCCTCCAAATTTTTGGAGAGCAGGGCCAGCCAATTTTCCATATGCTGCTAGCGACTCAGGATCAGTAACCGAACGGTAAGCGCATATCCAATAAGCTTTTGCCATGATTAAATTCCTCACAGTAATTAGAGATTGACTACCATTTTTGCTACTTACGCAGCAACACCAAAGACGACTAACGAATAAAAAGGAATTTCCCATTCCGACATAGGTTATTTCATAAAACAATAATGACACTATAGCAGTGTTAAACGCGTATCAACATCCTGGAAGGCAATCATGAAATAAAATTATCATTATTGGCATTGATTTGGCTAAAAATGTTTTATCTAGGCATACCAATGCGTTTCTCTATCGACACCTCGCATACATGAAACAAGGACGAGGTTCAGCACTGATATTTGGATGCACTGTATACCGCTCAAGCCGTCCTTCTTTTAAGAATCCAGCCTTTTCAAGTGCACGTATCGACGCTTTGTTCTCAACATCGCAAGTTGCCTGAACGCGAAATATATCAGGCTGCGCCAAACATTCTTCTGCTACTGCGATTAAAGCCTCTGGTACAAGGCCCTGCCCCCAGTAAGCTGGAGCCAACACATAGCCTATATCAACTTTGTTCGTCTGCGGTCTCACTTCGATCATTCCAATGGGTTTCGTTTCAGCACCATGGAGAGCGAGAACAAATGGGTACCGAGCTTTTGTGTGCCAAGCTTCTATACATGCAACAATAAATGCTTCGGTTTCTACCAATTTAGTATGAGGGCGCCAGACCATGTATTGGGCAACTTCCGCACTATGCGTATAGGCAGAAAATATTTGTGCTGCATCAGTTATTTGTGGCTCACGAAGCACCAGACGTTTTGTACAGATTTGTTGAGGTAGCGCTACTGTCATGATTTTTAAGCCTCGTGAGAATGTAGAAAGTATCTACTACTGTAACGCGTTGCTATGATTCTTTAAAGTAAGGAATTATTGGCGTTACGCACATGAGGTCAAGTATTCCATTCCACATCTTTTTCAAACTTTTTTACTGCTCAGCTCGCTGTCATACCCATAACACCAAATTTGCATAATGCAAGACCTGATTCTTAGCATGCTCAACACCACTTAATCTTTATCTCTTTAAAATGAAGAACTTGCCACAAAATCCATATCTATCATAATGATAAAATCTTAAACTTTTATTGTTTTTCAAATAAGAGAGCGTTTTATGAAAAAAAATGTGTTCAGATATGGTTTCTTTTTACTATTATCTTTTTCTAGTTCAATGACCTTTGCAGGAGAACTTTACGTTTGGAATGGGCAATGGTCGCAAGCCACCGCAGGAGGCATGTGCGGTACAAACCATAGCAATAGCGTTTTTGTTCCTAATACCCAATTAACTCAATCGAATGCTCAAACAAAATGTCGCAACGCCATTGATCTTAAAAACTTACAAATTTTTGGTAAGCGCTGCATGCCTTCTACAGCTTCAAGATGTGCTTATCTCATAGGCTCGAAATAAAATATAAATCGACACTCATTATTAGGCATCCTAGGGAAAATGTTTAACATTGCATTTTCCTGCTAGCGGCTGAATTTATTCTTATATAAGTTAGGTAAGGTATACCATTTCACCTTCTATTCAAACTTTTTCACTGATCCACTCATTGCCATACGCCCAACGCCAAATTTTTATAATGCCAGACCTTGCCCTAAACATTCGCTTATGAGTTAGTAAACTTAACACGCAAATTTTTAATCAAAAAGTTGAGCTTGTTCATTTACCCATTTTGCGATATCTGCGCCAAGGGTATCCACCGTTCTATACAAAACTGAACAAAACAACAATAGGGTCAGGTCTCCCATTTCACACTTTCTTCAAAAAAACTAGGGTCAGGTCTCCCATTTCACACTTTCTTCAAATTTTTTTACTGCTCGGCTCACTGTCATACGTCCAACCCCGAAATAGACTCCAACCTCCTGTAGGCTATATCCACCACTGCGATACGCCTCTACCATCGCTTTTGTCTTATTTGCATAGTTAGCTGCATAGTACGACAGTTCTTTTGCTTGCAATTGTTTTTGCTGCAAAGGAATTTCGTGCAATGACTGGTCTTCTCGAATATGTTTCTGCGTTTCTTCAATAAAACTTTCAGAACCTAAAAATAATTGGCCCCTTAGCGCATTCCAGATACTTTCCTGTTTTACACCGTTTAAAACAAAGCTTATGAATTGCTCTTGTGCCGCCGGTTTAGTCGTTCCGAAATTTGAAAGCACTTTATCTGTCATCAGCCATTCAGACTGTTTTTTTAATCCAATCGTTTCGCGGTAACTACTCCAATGCCATTCTTCTGCATGTTTTACTAAACCCGCACGAACGGGATTAAGAACGATATAACGCGACAACTCCAACAAATAAGCATCTTTTTCAACCAATATCGCCTTAAACCTGCCTTGATATAAATGACCTACCCGATGATGAGTACGGTTAATATATTGCGTATATATCCCATTTAATTGGCGCATACCTTTCGATAAATTGCTATCGGGCGTTTCAATCAACAAATGATAATGATTGTCCATCAGGCAGTAGGCATAACAGTACCAATTAAAACGATGAATTACCTTTTCTAGTATTTTTAGAAACATCTCCCGATCTTCATCCTGAAAGAAAATATCTCGCCTTTCGTTACCCCGGGCTGTTACGTGGTACAACGCGCCTTCAAATTCTATTCTTAACGGCCTCGCCATTTTTTATATAGATTCCATCTGTGATAATTAAAATAATTTTACCTGAGCAAAAATTAATGTGCAATGGGAGACCTGACCCTAAACCTCGTGATAAGCAAAAAAAATGAAAAGTGCCTATTGAAAAACTGACCAATAATGCCCCATTTTTAACCAAATAATTGATGCTAATACTGATGCAAGGCAACCAAGAATAAAGCCAATAGCACGTTCTTTAAATTTTGCCCGTGAACTAGTTTGCTCTTTAAAATCATTTTGTAGTGTCATAAGTTGAGCATGCAATTCAACATTTTTTTCTTGTATTAATTTATGGCTTTCTTGTAATGAGCGTGCAATACCTAAGTTTTCGTGTAAAGCATCTGGAACAGCAAAGTAAGCTGCCTCGGCACGCTCAAATGCTATTAGTTTTTCTACTTCTAGTTGCTCAGCAAATATCTCTTTTGTTTTTCCCATTTTTATTTTTCTTTAAAGCCCGTTAACGGGTACCGAAGCGGGGAGGCAGCTGGCTGTCTCGTTGTATGGTTTGGGTATCTGTTTTATTATATTTTAAGATTTATTTTGTGGCCGCATTTCATGGCCTGAGGGGTCAGTTTCAAGCACTGATTCATGAAGAGCATTAATGCGGGGTAAATACGGGTTATCATTTTCATCTACTGCAAAAAGACCCCATGCAAAATTTTGCAGTTCATTCTCTGCGAAAGATGGGGCGTCTAGCAAGTAACATAGATGAAACAGAGTTTGTGCTTGAATACCTCTAGCAATGTTAGTTAATTCTTGAGGTGCTATGCCTTTTTGTATGCATTTTTTAAGGGCGAGACCAATACCAGAATATGGTGCATCAGGAAAGGTTTCGGAGTTTTTAATTTCTTGTTGTATCCAGTCTGTCTCATGTTCTTCTAGAATACGTTTCCATGCTTGCCTTAAAAATAGAAAACGTTGTAATTGAGGAATCTCTTCTTTGATTTGAGATTCAGCCAATAACTCAGGATCTTTTGCACCAAATTTTTTGAATAATTCGGTTAGTTGCTCAATGTCTGTTGGTATATGCATTTTATGGCCTAACAAGTAATATACACCTAAAAAAATGCCCCACTTTTCAGCAGGGCATTTTTCACCATTCATCAAAGCTAAAGAAACTACGACAACGAAGGCTCCTGAGCAGCCGCAACAGTTGGCGCTGGCGTCCTCAACCGAATATGCAATTCTCTCAACTGCTTCTCATCCACAGGGCTAGGCGCTTGTGTTAATAAGCACTGTGCACGTTGTGTTTTGGGAAATGCAATCACATCACGAATGGATTCAGCACCGGTCATCAAGGTTACTATTCTATCTAACCCAAATGCCAACCCACCATGAGGAGGCGCGCCGAACTGCAAGGCATCGAGCAAGAAACCAAATTTCAAACGCGCTTCTTCTTCATGAATACCTAAGGCTGTAAACACTTGCTGCTGAACATCTGCGCGGTGAATACGTACTGAACCGCCGCCAATTTCCCAACCATTTAACGCTAAGTCATAAGCTTTTGCTAAACAGGCACCGGGGTCTGTTTGCAATAACGCAATATGATCATCTTTAGGGCTGGTGAAAGGGTGATGGCAAGCTGTCCAACGCTTTGATTCGGCATCGTAATCAAACATGGGGAAGTCTACAACCCATACAGGCGCCCAGGTACGACCATCGACATAGCCTTTTTCGTGGCCTATCTTGGTACGTAAAGCACCTAAGGCATCATTCACCACTTTAGTGGTATCTGCGCCAAAGAAAATAAGATCGCCTGATGCTGCACCGGTACGTTCTATAATTGTTTTTAAGGCTGTTTCATGAATGTTTTTAACGATAGGAGATTGCAAACCCTTTTCGTTTAATTCATTTACATCGTTTACTTTAATATACGCTAAGCCTTTGGCACCATAAATGCCCACAAACTGGGTGTATTCATCAATCTCACCGCGCGTTAGCGTTGCACCGTTGGGGATGCGTAAGGCTGCTACACGACCGCCATTGTTAGCGGGGGAGGAGAATACTTTAAAGGCAACATCTTTTACCGCATCGGTAACATCAGTTAATTGTAGCGTTACACGCAAATCGGGTTTATCAGAACCGTATTTCGACATAGCTTCTGCATAGGTAATACGGGGAAACTGATCGGGCAATGCTACTTCTAAGGCTTCTTTAAACACTGTGCGAATCATGTTTTCTGTAATGCCCATAATCTGATCTTCGCCCAAAAAGGACGTTTCAATATCGATCTGGGTAAATTCTGGCTGACGATCAGCTCTTAAATCTTCATCACGAAAACATTTTGTAATTTGATAATAACGATCAAAGCCAGCCACCATCAACAATTGTTTAAAGAGTTGAGGCGATTGTGGCAATGCAAAAAACTCACCTGAATGTACACGTGAAGGTACTAAATAATCACGCGCACCTTCTGGCGTTGACTTCGTTAACATTGGGGTTTCAATATCAACAAACCCTTCGTTATCTAAAAATCGGCGGAAAGCACGGGCGGTTTTATAACGCAGCATCATGTTTTTTTGCATGTAGGGGCGGCGTAAATCTAATACCCGATGTGTTAAGCGTGTTGTTTCAGACAAATGCTCATCATCTACTTGAAAAGGAATAGGCTGTGATGCATTTAAAAGCTCAATATTCAGCGCTTCAATTTCAATTTCACCGCTAAACAAATCAGGGTTTGCTGTACCTTCGGGGCGTAATCTTACTCGCCCTTCTACGCGTAGAACAAACTCTGAACGTACTTGTTCAGCTTGAGCAAAGGTTTCTTTTGCTGCGGGGTCACACACAACTTGAACTAAACCTTCACGATCACGCAGATCAATAAATACGACCCCTCCATGATCACGACGGCGATGCACCCAACCGTAAATATGAACCGTTTGCCCTAAGTATTCGCGGTTTACACGACCGCAATAGGTGGTACGAGGGATCATGAAAGAGGTATCCTTTTTTAATATAGTAAATATAGAAGTGTCGCAGTTGGGTTCTCTCGGCGTTTTGGCAACTTGCTGTACATTTTGTATTGTTTGCATTGCTACGCAGAGCAGCCCAAGCCTTGAATGAACTTAGCTGCGACACTTCTAATGATTATGTTAGAGCCTGTTGAAAGGCTGGCTTAATTAGAGTATTTGCACTTAAACTAAAACCATCACACTATGAATGTTAATTCACTACGACTAAGCACACTTACCACATGCTCCTGTTCCACAGGAATGGCTACTTGTGGTTTCGCTAGTGGTTGTTGAGGTACTGCTTTCTGTAGCTGTTGAAGCTGCGGGGGCCGTTGCATCATTTTGGCTAGCAGGCGCAGCGGAGGTAGAACCTCCTTTAAAATCTGTAGCGTACCAACCGCTTCCCTTTAACTGAAAACCAGGTGCTGAAAGCTTTTTATAGAGCGTTGCTTTGCCACATTGGGGGCAATCAGTTAATAAAGGATCCGACATCTTTTGAAGATAATCCTTTTCGAATCCGCAAGAAGAGCACGCGTATTCGTAAATGGGCATCATAAACTCCTTTAAATGATAAAAGCATGTTCGAACATGCTATTTGATATGTTTTTTTACTTAGCGCAGAAAAATGATTAGCTATTCCATAGCCCATAATAGCAAAAGCTTATCTAGGACATATTATAGATAGATATACCATACCCATAACATACCTCAAAAGATAAGCTTTTACCTTACTTTTTTAAGATAGCTAAGATTTTACAATAAACTGCTCAACGCATGCACGGTTACCGTTAACATCGAAAGATCTAATGAAGGTTGAGTCTGTAATGAATCCACTAGCTTTTGGTAGTCTTTCAATTCAGTTGCGCGTTCACTCTCCCACTGGGTAAGCAATACAGTGTTATCTTGCTCTTCAGATGAATTCTGGAATAACGATACTGTAATTTCACGCTGTGTATGCAATAACTGTTGAAGCAATGTATTTTTTGCTTGCTCTTGCCAAACGGTTTCAGGCTTCCAGGCATCCAGATTTTTCTGGAGCCAGGCGTAATGCAAATGCTCACCTAGTGCAAAATACAGGCTGGTAATACGCTCAATGGGTAAATCAGCACTGGCTTTACTCACTAGTCGCAAGATAGCTTTCAGGCTAGGTAACAATGCAATGATTTCAGCAAGTGATTCAGGAACTGATTGGCTATGTAAACGTGTGACTTCTGCCTGATAAACCGCTTTTTGCCCTGTTGGCAATAATGACACCCACTGTTGCTTCAAGCGATCAAACACAAGCTGATAACGAGGCGCATAATCAGACAGCGTAATGCCTTCAGGATGCGTACCTAATAACCATAATGTTAACTCGTGTGTTGCTTCAGCTACTGTATTTAACATTTCAATTTGCAACGCATCAGCCGCCACGTTATCGAGCTGATCAATCGCCGATAAGGTTTCATCTAAACGCAAGGCTTCTTTAACTACCCAATAAGCTGCTATTACAGCCGCGCTTGAAACCGAAGGCAAGGCCTGACGAATACGGAAGACAAACGTGCTGCCTACCCGATTCACCATTTGGTTCACAACTGACGTCGTAATAATTTCGCGATTTAAGGGATGGCTTTCTAACTCTTTTCCAAAACGCGTTTGTATTAAGTTAGGGAAGTAACGATGTAACACTGGCAATAAGGCTTTATCATCGGGCAAGTTCGAGGCTAACATTTCATCAAATAATGCCATTTTGGTATACGCCATTAACACCGCATGCTCAGGTGAAGTTAAGCCCGTATGCTTGGCTTTACGCTCATCTAATACGGCTTGAGAAGGCAAGCCTTCTAAGGCACGATTTAAACGACCGCTAGCTTCTAAAGCATCCATCCATAAACCCTGTACATCTAGGTACTGATCTTTCTGGGCTACCATACGGCTAATGGATTGGGTTTGATAATAGTTATCTTCGAGTACTAAATGCCCTACTTCATCCGTCATATCAAACAATAGTTGATTACGTTGCTGCTGCGTTAACTGCCCGCTTTCTTGTAACCGATTGACCAAAATTTTGATATTCACTTCGTGATCTGAACAGTCTACCCCAGCAGAATTATCGATGGCATCGGTATAAATTGCGCCACCTTTTACCGCATACTCAATACGCCCTTGCTGAGTACATCCTAAATTTCCACCTTCAGCAATGACACGCGCTCTAACTTCGCTGCCATTTACACGAATCACATCATTGGCGCGATCACCTACTTGTGCATTTGTTTCTGAACTGGCTTTTACGTAGGTACCGATTCCACCGTTGTAGAGTAAATCAACAGGGGCTTGCAGAATCCCTTTCATCAGCTCGATAGGGGTAACACGCGAACCTGAAATTCCGAGGGCAGCTCTTGCCTGTTCACTTAAATCAATAAACTTCTCTGAACGTGGATAAATCCCCCCGCCCTTTGAAATTAACTCTTTACTATAATCAGCCCATGAAGAACGTGGCAAATCAAACATTCTTTGGCGCTCAGCAAAGCTTTTTGCAACATCAGGTGTGGGATCAATAAAAATATGGCGGTGATCAAATGCGGCGACTAAGGTAATATGCGGCGATAGCAACATACCATTACCAAATACATCACCCGACATATCGCCCACACCCACTACCGTAATAGGGGTTGTTTGTGTATTGCGCCCTTGAGCGCGGAAATGACGTTTAACAGATTCCCACGCGCCTCTTGCGGTAATACCCATTTTTTTATGGTCATACCCAACTGAACCGCCGGATGCAAACGCATCGCCTAACCAAAACCCATACTCATCTGCAATACCATTTGCCGTATCTGAAAAAGTAGCTGTTCCTTTATCTGCCGCTACCACCAAATAAGGATCATCTGCATCATGGCGTACCACATTCACAGGAGGCACCACTTCACCTTTTACTAAATTGTCTGTGACATCTAACAAGCCACGCAGAAAGGTTTTATAGCAATCGATGCCTTCCTTCATAAAGGCTTCACGATCTTGAGCTGAAGGCGCCTGTTTTAATACGAATCCGCCTTTGGAACCCACCGGCACAATCACGGTGTTTTTAACCATTTGTGCTTTAACAAGACCTAAAATTTCGGTACGGAAATCTTCACGACGATCTGACCAGCGCAACCCGCCACGTGCTACCTTACCACCGCGCAAATGTACTCCCTCAACGCGTGGTGAATACACAAAAATCTCAAACATCGGTTTAGGTTCAGGAACACCTGGAATCAGCGAGGGGTTCAATTTGAACGAGACGTAAGGTTTAGCGCTACCCTCTGGAGTTGTCTGATAAAAATTAGTACGTAAGGTTGCCTGAATTACCTCAAGGTATTGGCGCAAGATACGATCTTCATCGAGGTTCGTAATTTCTTCTAAGTCTTCACTAATCGTAGCAACCTGCTGCTCAACCGCTAAAGTACGAGGCTCAATTGCCGCTGGATTAAAACGTAGATCGAAAAGCTGCCATAATTTTTGAACAATTTTGGGATATGCAATCAGTGTTTGTTCAATATAACTTTGAGAAAAATTAAACCCAATTTGGCGGAAATATTTGGCATACGAACGGAATACAACAATCTGACGCCATTCGATGCCTGCAACTAATGCTAACTGATTAAAGTCATCACTTTCTACTTCGCCCTGCCACACTTTTTGAAACAAGGTATGGAAGTTATCACGGCGTGCAGATAAATCTTTTATGTCGTTACGTAGCTTAAGACCTAAATCATGTAACCAGCAAATACCATTAGGCGTATTTAAGGTATAGGGATGCTCATCTAACACTTTTACACCCATCATATCTAGCATAGGTAGTGCTTTATAAAGCGGAATGGGCGCTTCCATTTGAAAAAGCTTGAAGCGCAGCTCATCATCGCCACGGCCTTCGCGTATATATAACGAAACGCCTAAAGGATCAGCTTCATCTAATGACTCTAAAATTGCCACATCGGCAACTGCTTCACTGGCTGTATAAAACTCGCGATAGCTGGTGGGTAAAATATTAGCCCATTTACGTGCGTAATTGGTACCTTTACCACCAAAATGCTCATTTAAACGCACGCTGAAATCGTCATCCCATCCGCGAATCGTTTTTGCTAACTCGGCCTCAATCTCACGTACATCAATATCAACCATTGAAGAAGTACGTATCACAAAATATAAACGCGCTAACATTGATTCAGATAAGGAAGGCGTAAACTCTACCGTGCTTCCTTGTAAATGTTTTTCAAGTTGCGTTTGAATTTTAAGACGAACATCGGTATTAAATTTATCACGCGGCAAGAATACCAAACCTGTGTAAAAACGCATTAATGGATCGCGCCGTAAAAACAAACGAATCCGCTGGCGTTCTTGCAGGCGAAGAATACCGGTTGCAATTTCAAATAACTCATCTGCATTCATCTGGAATAAATCTTGACGTGGATAATTTTCCAGAATAGAAATTAATGTTTTGTGAATATGGCTGCCTGATAATAACCCCGCACGCTCCACTACATTTTGTACTTTTTGACGTAGTAAAGGCACTTCGTGTGGGCGCTCATGCATAGCTGATGAGGTGAATAATCCCAAAAAGTGAGATTCGCCTACCATTGCGCCGTTTTCATCTAAATGTTTAATGCCAATATAATCAAGAAAACCAGGGCGGTGAATGGTAGAACGCAAATTTGATTGGGTAATAAATACTACGCCAGCATTGGCTAATGCCGCTTGTGCTGCATCGCTCAACACAATCGCTTTATTTTGATATTCAACATTTTTGAGAATGCCAAGCTCTGAATTTATAACTGGATGCAATTCTGCTTTGCCATTTACTTGAATGAGATTGCAATCTCTATAGCCTAAAAAGGTAAAGTGATCAGATTTAAGCCACTGTAAAAATGTAACTGCCTCTGTACAGTCGCTATTGCTTGTGCCGCGCTGTTGCAGCTTTTCTATATGCGCTGAACATTTAGTTTTCATATCTGCATAGCCAATGCAGGCATTCCGTACATCAAGAAGAATCTTTCTTACGGCGATAGCAATATCATCACGGTAAACTGCATCAGCTTGATAATCAAGCTCAATATGAATGAAGGATTCATACTGGGTACTATCGATACGTCCTGCATGGCTATGTACTGCAGCAATGAGGCCTTTAGCATCGCGCTGAACTTGCATAACAGGATGAATAATTAGATGTACAGTTAGACCACGGCGGTTTAATTCCATCGTAACGGAATCAACCAGAAAGGGCATATCATCATTGACAATCTGCAGCACGGTATGTTGAGATTGCCACCCATCTCTGTCGCGCTGGGGATTATAAATATGTACGGAAGGCTCGCCTGCAACTTCGCGTTGATGAATCAGTTGCCAATGGCAAAGTGCTGCGCCAGCTAAATCTTCTGCTGAACGCTGTTCTAGATCATCAGGATCAACCTGGCTTAGGTACTGCTTTAGAAACGGCTGTGCACGTAGAAACGCGTCATCCCCTAACTTTTGTTGTGCATGCGCTAAAAAATTTTCAATTACGGGGATAGGATTTTCTACTTGTAGCATTGCGCCATTCCTTTACGTTGACCATCTCTATTTTTGAATTTCCTTCTCAATAGAAGAAAATTCATTCTAAGACTGAAGGGCATCTCTAAAAGCTTTAAATTTAAGCGAATTAGAGAGGCATTAAAAAAAATTTGCTTTAACCTTGGGTAATAGGCAAGAAAAATTTTTTTAGCTTCAATTAACTTCAACCCTGTGGGGATGAATTTAAGGTTTTTAGAGATGCCCTGCATAGTTACTGAGGATTAAAAGCCTCAAGTCATGATATTGTAAAGCATCCTGAAAGAATTGTTGAATGCTTTCACACATTTTTCTTAATGATTTTAGTTATTTTGGCAAAAAAAAGGATTACTTTAATCGCAGTATAAGGAAAGGATTACTTATGAGATTTCAATCTCTTCAATCTAAGCTTAAACTTATGTATGGAAGTTTAGCTTTTTTAGCGTTAGCGATGCTCGGCTACGGGCTTTATGCGCAGCATGTTCAAGGATTCGAACCATGCCCTATTTGTTACTTTCAGCGATTAATGATTGGGGCATTAGGGCTGGCATGGTTACTGAATGCACTCACAAAAAAAGCAGCTACATCACAACTTATGTTACAACTTTTGCTGTGTATCAGCGGCGCAACGCTTGCTATACGCCACCTTTGGATTCAAACTCACCCCGAGGTTGCAAAAGGCAGTTGCAGTATGGGTATTCAATATATGCTTGATAGCTATCCTTTCTTAGATGTTGTGCTTAAAAGCTGGAAAGGAACGCAAGACTGTACCGATACAAGTTGGAGGATTTTAGGTTTAACTGCTCCCGTATGGTTGATTGCACTGTTTGCAGGGGCTATGCTCGTTTCCATTCTTCTTTATTATTTTTCACAGCGCAAAGTTAGCCATTCCGTATAATTACATATTATCGCTTTATACCCAATGTCAACATTTACTGCTTGTTTATTGCTTGTAGTGTTCTGATTTGAGAATCTTGCTGAATCAGATCACTATAAACATTTAATCGGCGAGACTCGCTTGAGTATTTTAGTAAAGCGAAGTGTATTAACCCTTTTAATCAGGCAAATCATTCATGCCCATCAATCTTCCCACCATACTTACATGGCTGCGCATTGCCTTAATCCCTTTATTTATTGGGGTTTTATATGTTCCTGAAACATGGATGCTGCCAGCATCGCGGGCTTGGTGGTCATCAGGTTTATTTGCCTTTGCTTGCATTACTGATGCGCTAGATGGCTATTTAGCACGCAAGCTTAATCAAACCACTGCATTTGGTGCTTTTCTTGACCCTGTAGCAGATAAGTTAATGGTAGGAGCAGCATTAATTATGCTCGTACACCTAGGGCATGCTAGCCCGCTGGCGGCGTTTATTATTGTTGGGCGCGAAATCACTATTTCTGCGCTTAGAGAGTGGATGGCACAATTAGGGCAATCACGCGGCGTAGCTGTTTCTATGCTGGGGAAAATAAAAACCACCTGCCAGATGCTTGCCATTTTGTTGTTATTAGTTGGTGAGCAAGGACTGCCCGGCACACGTATTTTAGAAATCGGGCAATGGGTATTATGGGGTGCTGCTGCCTTAACCTTATGGTCAATGGTTTATTATTGCCGTATTGCTTATCCTTATCTAAATAAACATTAAAATTAGTAATAAGCAGCAATTATAAAATCCTGCGCCTTATAAAAAAAGAGAAACGCTTAAAAAAATTTTAAGCATTTCCCTTTTTTCTACATTTTTTTATTTACGCATCGTCTTCTTGGCTGCTTGATGCTGCTGCATGTTGAAGCTGTAAAGCTAACTCGGCTTGAAGCCCTACATAATTGGTTTTTCCTGTGCCTAATACCGGTAATTTTTCTATTACCCGAATATCTCGCGGCACCCCTAATTCATGAATACCTGCTTGCTTAGCATGCGTCATCAGCTTAGCGCGATTGAGAGTAGGGTCAGTCGTAAATAAAACAATAGCCTCACCCTTTGAAGCATCAGGCCGTGCCAATGTAGCATGCATAAACTCAGGCGATACTTCGCGTGCCAAACGCTCTGTATTATCAAGTGACACCATTTCGCCAGCAATTTTAGCAAAACGTTTTAAGCGCCCTCGAATAAAAACAAAACCCTCAGAATCGATATGTACTATATCGCCCGTGTTATACCACCCTTCCCCTGCGAATCCTGACACTGGCTTTTCTAACACACCAGGATTAGTCACCTTAAAGTAACCAGCCATGATATTAGGGCCTTTAACATGCAATATGCCTGTATTCAGCTCATCAATTCCCGGTACAGGTTCCAGCACTTTTTGCATACCAGGCATTAACTGACCTACTGAGTGGCGGCGATACGCCATGAGTGTATTAACAGCGACGACAGGCGCACACTCGGTGACACCATAGCCTTCCATAATACGAATCCCAAAACGCTCAAGCCAAGTAGTGCGTATAGCTTCACTTAATTTTTCTGCACCCGAAACCACGTATCTTAAGGTTGCCAGGTCGTAACCATGCGCAAACTTCGCATACCCTGCAAGAAACGTAGGGGTACCAAACAATACAGTACACCGACGGTCATACACCATTTCTGGCACCATTCGATAGTGCAGAGGATTAGGATATAAAAACGCTGGAACACCTGTTACTAAAGGATAAATTCCTGATACTGTTAAGCCAAACGCATGAAACAGCGGCAGCGCCCCCATAAACTTATCTCTGGGATGAAAATCTGCAACCGCTCTAATTTGCGATACATTTGCCATTAAGGTAGCGTGAGTATGCACGACTCCCTTAGGAGCGCCTTCAGAACCTGATGTAAACAAGACCACAGCAGGTGTATGAAGCGTTTGATGTATTAAGGTCTTTTCAGGCGCCAATCGTTTTTTAAAAATCTCTAACTTATCAACACGCGTTAAACTTGATTGGATATCTTCCAAATATAAATATTTTATATCATGCAGCGCATGAAGCGTTTCATGAAGTTTGGCTTTATCCAAAAAAGCGCGCGAAGTAATAATGGTTTTAATATGCGCTGATTGGCAGGCAGACCTTAAGCCCTCAGCACCTGACGTATAATTTAACATGGCTATTACACGTGCACGGCTTGAAAGTGCCAATAAAACAGCTACAGTGCTTGTCATATTAGGTAATACAATACCTACTGTTTCATGCGGTTTGGTATGAGGTTCTAGCCATGCTTGCAAAGCTAGTACGCCATTGAGAATATCCCCCAAACTTTTAGGTTTAAATTGAATATCTTCAAGCAGTTCATATTTTTTACCAAAACGCTCAACCGTACACAAAAAAGCTTGCATAAGGGTTTGGCTTTGAGATGGGTATCCTTTCACTGCGGCATCTAACATAATATTCCGAATATGAGTTCCTGCTAAACGGCGGCGTTCCTTTACGGTCGCTGCTTCAGGCACTGGTATCTGACGTGGCGCTAAAATAGATATACGAATTTTAGGAAACCATCGCAAAGGATATAACCCATGCAAGCGTGATAACGGTGTTTCTGAAGGCCCATCTAACCTAACTGGTATTAAATAAGCTTGGGAGCGTAACACCATCATTGCTGCCCCATCATAAATCTTCATGAGGCTGCCTGTAAGAGTAATACGCCCTTCAGGAAAAATAACAACAGGGCGCCCTTCAGCCACTTTGCTCAAAATACGCTTCATACTTAAAGGGCGCGCAGGATCTATAGGGACATAGTCCACTAGACTCAATACAGCTTTAAAAAAAGGCTGTGCAGCAATTTCGCTATTGACAACAAAAGCCGCTTCTCTGGGCATACTGACGGCTAATAAAACACCATCAAGAAACGATTCATGGTTAGCAATAATAATATGGCGCTCTCCAGGAAATTGCCATTCTCCACGAACTTCAAGACGAAATAACGTTTGTATTAACCAACGTAAGGTAGAACGTAACCCGGATCTAAGCCAGCTCATTCATTACCCCTTTTTAAAGACCTTTTTATAAAAAGGACGTGGGGCTTGATTTGAACCCTCTCCCTCATGTCTGTTATCGCCTGCCCTAGGGTAAGCGCTTCCTCGACCTCTGCTATTGTGCGGTTGCTGAGCAGATGTTAATCCGTCAGGCCGATTTCTGAAGTGACGATCACCATTAGTACCTGCTCCAGAAGAAGAATGCGCTCCACGATAGCCGGAGGAAGGGCTTGAATACCCTCCCGAATTAGAAAAAGGTCGTTTTCCTCCGCCTGCACCGGCCCCAAAAGAACTGCCCCCAAACCCTGGGCGGCGACCTGTATGCCCTGTATCATTTTGATAGGTAGAACGGCGATTACCGTTTGTATCTATTCCCTGACGCTGTTGTCCTAAGGTTTGACCTGCTAACCCGCGTAATTCTCCACGGCGCTCTTGTTCTGCATAACGTTGCTGTAAGAGTGCATCTTCATCTTCTTGTGAACGTGTTGCTGGTCTTGCTGTTCGTGTAGCATCTACCGGTCTAGCTGTTCTCGTAGCATCTACCGGTGGTCTTGGCGCCCTCGGCGCATCAGAACGCTGTTGTCTATGAGGAGGTCTATCTCTATCATTACGAGGAGCAGATGACTGATTAGGATAGGAACTACGTGGACGCTCTGTGCGCTCTGGGCGTTCTGCACGCTCATGAGGCACATGTGAAGGAACCGTTGATACCACTTGTTCACCATCTTCTCTTTGATGAGACATCACACGTCGCTGGCTATAGCGTTTAAAAGGATGACGACCGCCACCTGCTTTTAAATTAGGATCGGTATCCTCTTGGCCTGCTACAGCAGGATTCGCTTGAGGGTAACGCTCTTGAGAACTTCCCCCTGCTCTTTTATCATCATAAGGACGGCGGGAAGAAGATTCTGCACTACGAGGCCCATAGCCTTCACGACGCTGCTGCTGGCCTTGATAGCCAGTTCTATCGCCTTGTGGGCGCTCACTTCCACGCCCCCCAGCTCCTGGCTCATAAGATCCCTGGCGTGATGATGAATGGCCTCTTGCTTCCTGAGGGCGATCATACTGCGTAGAACGCGTATTGCGATCATCAGGGCGACGATGCGGGCGCTCTTCACGGCTATGCAGTGATGGGGAAGTATGGGATCGATGATCTGAGCGTTTTGCTCTATCATCACCAGTTCTTTCCTGATTAAACGGACGAGAACGATAAGGTGTACGACGATCTCTATGTTGTGGATTGCTGCCACTTTCGCTATTAAGATCCGCAACGGCTTCGGCGGTAGAAAAATCATTTGCTGATAATCCAACAACTCGCATTAACCGAATAACCTGATCTTTTGAAAGCTCATCTAAATTGCCACGCTTTAACGTTGATGGCATACAAAGATTGGCATAACGCACCCGAATTAAGCGACTCACTGTTAACTCTAAGGCAGCAAAAATTCGACGAACCTCACGGTAGCGGCCTTCTTTTAATACCACATGGTACCAATGATTTGCACCTTCACCGCCTTGATCTTTTAAGCTCATGACACGAGCAATACCATCTTCTAACTCGACACCCTGCAAAAGTTTTCTACATTGTTCACCTGAAAGCGAACCCCATACTCTTACAGCATATTCGCGCTCAATATCATGACGCGGATGCATGAGGCGATGCGCAAGCTCACCACAATCAGTAAATAACAATAGACCTTCACTATTCAGATCTAGTCGGCCTACTGATACCCAGCGTCCTTGGTCAATTTTTGGCAAACGCTCAAATACATCTGCACGCCCTTCAGGGTCATCACGGCTAACAATTTCACCAGATGGTTTATGATAAATCAGTACGCGTGGAAAGGTAGGTGTAGAAAAATTAAGCTCTATCAAACGGCCTTCAAAATGTACTTTATCACCCGCTTTTACTGTTTGACCTATTTGCGCAACTTCACCATTTACCGTAACTTTACCTTCACGAATGGCGTCTTCTAAACGTCGTCGTGATCCCAAGCCATGATCTGCCATAATTTTATGCAGCCGAATCGCTTCTGGAACCGCATCAACCGGTTTATTAGCTGCATCAACAGCTACAGCGGGTACAACACCAACTGGAGCAGGTTGATTTTCCTGTACTCCAGTCGATTCACGATTTTGTTCTGCTCCAGCAGAGAGTGTGTTTTCTTCCAGTTGCTCACGTCTTTGTTTACGTAAGCGCATTTGCCTGACGGGATGGGGCATAAGTTATTTCTCTAATATAGATTGTTAAATTAATGTGTATGAAGCCTGTTTAGGCATGATTTAATCAAAAACTTCTCAGTGGCATAATGACAACTACCCATGTAGTGCCTGGTTAACCTGACTGCAAGATTTTGGTTAAATCCTCACGTATCAAGTGAGTTGTACCTTTTGCTTACAAAACTTTCTAAGGTACTTTTGATCTACCAGGAGCAATAGATATTTTTGTATGCGCCTGATTAATTCACGTATGTTAGCAATTTAGTACAAAACTGATAGAACTCTCGTATTAAATTAAAAACATTTTGATGTATTTACTACTCCTTAATATCTGATCTGGTTTCATATAAAGTCTCCAGGCTAAAAATTAGTATTGATTAGTATTAAATTATCTTAGATACCTATACGTACAGTATGCCAAGATATCCATGGTCTAAACAGCGCTTCAAACGCATGCTATAAAATCTCTAACTATCATGTTTACTGGAACCATTTTGTTTTAAGCCCTATCAAATTAATTTTGAGTAGGGTTGGTCGCGGCGATGATAGTAATAGGGTTGGGTAATGCTGACATATCTAAATCAGCTAGTGCTGGCAATGCAGCTAAGGATTTCAATCCTAAATCATTTAAAAATTGGTAAGTTGTAGCATATAAAGCCGGACGACCTGGCCCCTCTTTATGCCCAATCACTTCAATCCACCCTCTATCTTCCAGTGTTTTAAGAACGGGAGTCGCCACCGTTACGCCCCGAATTGCTTCAATTTCGGTACGAGTAGCAGGTTGCCGGTAAGCAATCACCGCCAGCGTTTCCATCACTGCACGCGAGTAACGCGCAGGACGCTCAGAACGATGCCTTAATCTATCTAACCAGGGCTGAACATCTTCTATTGTATGAAAACGCCAACCTGACGCCACCTCTTGTAATCTAACTGCTTGCTGGCTCCAACGCTGTTGCAACTGCCCTAGTGCAATTTCAATCATAGACTCATCTAAAGGAGGCTCCCAGGCACTCGCTAGCCGCTCTACAGTTATAGGCTCCGGCGATGCTAATAATAACGCCTCAATAATCCGCACACATGCTTCAGCTGTTCGTTCCTGACGAACATAATCAAAATTATTAATGTTTTCCACGCGCCCTTCCATATCTCTAATAATAGTGATTAGAACTAACCATTATCTAATCATACCTTTAGCACGCCTTCTATTATCATACACTAAAACATAAGCTGCTTAGAAAAAATCCTATTTGATGATTTAAGAATTTTAAGAAAGAGCCAATTGTAAATCATCAGTTTTAAGGGTATCTATCGTTACTGTTGAATACTTTAATGTTAGCAACCTAAGTGATTAAGGCCAACATATCGATTACCTGTCAGTATTGTAAGTTTTATGTTTAATGCGCTTAGGTTTGATGTTTCACCCAATCACACGCTTCTTCTACACGGCTTACGCCTATTAATTCCATTCCATCAATCATGCCGCCTTTAGCTGATGCTCCTTTGAACTTGGGAGGCAAGTTTAATTGCGGAATAATTGCCTGAGTAAATCCTAATTTTGCTGCTTCTCTTATACGCTCTTGCCCTCGCTGTACAGGACGAACCTCTCCTGATAACCCTACCTCACCAAATACAACCAATTGCGTTGGTAAGGGTCGATTCATTAACGAAGAGTACACCGCTAACACTAAAGCCAAATCGGCAGCAGGCTCAGTAATTTTTACGCCGCCGACTGCATTCACAAATACATCTGATTGCCCTGTAGATAAACCTACATGCCTATTTAAAACAGCGAGCAGTAACGCTAAACGGCTTGACTCCAGGCCTACCGATAAACGGCGCGCTCCTGTAGATTGTGAATCGTCTGTTAATGCTTGAATTTCTACTAATAATGTCCGGCTTCCCTCAAGGGTAGCCATGACTGCACTTCCTGGTACAGGTTGCGCATGACGGTTAAGAAATAATGCTGAAGGATTACTTACTTCTTTTAATCCTCTCTCACCCATTGAGAAAACGCCTAACTCATTTGCTGCACCAAAACGGTTTTTAATAGCGCGAACGAGACGAAAACTTGAGTGGGTATCACCTTCAAAATATAAAACAGTATCTACAATATGCTCAAGAACTCTAGGCCCAGCCAGCGTGCCATCTTTTGTAACGTGGCCCACTAAAATAACGCTAATTCCTTTTATTTTTGCCATTCGTGTCAACGCTGCCGCGCACTCTCTTACTTGGGCAACGCTACCAGGTGCTGATGTTAACGTTTCAGTAAACATCGTTTGTATGGAATCAACAACTACGATGTTAGGATAACGTGATTCAATAACATTTAAAATAGTTTCTAACCGCGTTTCTGCTAGCAATGGAATAGGTAGATCTTTTAGCCCTAAGCGATTCGCTCTTAACGCCACCTGCTGAGCAGACTCTTCGCCCGTTACATATAACGCTTGAAGAGTATTACCTTGCTTAACGGTTAATGCCGCCAAACTTTGTAGCAAAAGTGTAGATTTTCCGATACCCGGGTCGCCCCCCAATAAGACCACACCCCCAGGCACAACCCCGCCGCCTAAAACTCTATCTAATTCTTGTATGCCTGTTGACCAACGCGGGCATTCCTGCGCTTCGACTTCACCTAAAATAACGACTTCAGAGCGTGGCGCTAATGAAGCTTGAGCGCGTACCTTTTGCGCGGAAGCAGTTTGGTAGCTACGTTGCTCTTGCAACGTATTCCACTCCCCGCATTGAGGGCATTGGCCTTGCCATTTCAAAAGCTCAGCTCCGCAGGCACTGCATACGAATATCGATTTAGACTTTACAGCCACCAGATCTACTCAAACTTTCTTATTCAAACATTCTTAAATACCTTTAAAATCATAAAAGCTTCATACTTTATGTTGATAGTAAAGGCATCGGCAATTTAATATTTTAAGAAGCGCTCATGGGTATGCACAATGCATGATAATTTACTCTGCCGCCTTACCCCATAACTCCGATGGATGCACTACCGCTGTACCTAGCTTTCCTACTACTATTCCTGCAGCACGGTTTGCCCATTGCACAGCTTGCGGTAATGGCATTTTAACAGCCATTAAAGCTCCTAACACTGCAATTACCGTATCACCTGCACCGGTAACATCGTAAACTTCTCTCGCTTGTGTAGGAATATATAAAACTTCACCCTCTGTAAAAAGCGTCATTCCCTCTTCTGAGCGTGTTAACAACAACGCTTTTAGCTCTAAATGCTGGCGTAGCTGTTGAACTTTATCAATTAATTGTGTTTCATTTGCCCATTTACCAACCACAATGGCTAATTCAGCACAGTTAGGGGTTAAAATCGTTGCACCACGATAACGCTCGTAATCAGAACCTTTAGGATCGACTAATACAGGAATCTCACGATCGCGTGCGCTCTTGATCATGTTTACAATATACCTTAAGGCCCCTTTGCCATAATCTGACAAAATCACCAAATCGGTTTGATCAAGCTTTTGCTCATAATCTTGTAATTTAGCATCTAATGCAAGAGAATTTGGCTCATTTTCAAAATCAATTCGAATTAATTGTTGTTGGCGTGATACCACGCGCAATTTAACCGTGGTAGGCAAACGTGAATCTTTTTGAAAAAAACTTTTTACTCCAAAGCTTTCTACACAATCTCGTAGAATTTCACCTGCCTCATCATCACCTACCACACTTAGTAGATTAACTTGGCTTCCCAGCGCCGCAATATTTCTAGCCACGTTTGCTGCGCCACCAGGACGCTCTTCACTACTATCAACCTTAACGATTGGCACCGGCGCTTCAGGAGAAATTCTATCTACTTGCCCAAACCAGTAGCGGTCTAGCATGACATCTCCTGCTACCAGCAGCTGAGCCTTAGCCAGATTTTCTACCCAATAAGCATAGCCATCATGAGCTGAAAAAATATTTACATTATCGTGCTTATTTTGCATCCCCATACCAATTCTTATTAATAAGTGAGCGATACGCCTTCTGTATTTTGATGCGCTTTTTACAATACAAAAACCTAGTATGCTAATTTTTTAGAGCTTACGAACAGTTGCTCCAATAGAGCGGCACAAGCAATGCAATAGATCTAATGGTCTAGCATTTTTAGAAGAAAATTTGTGTGCGTTATACTTTTAGAAATTACGCAATTGGCTTCTATCAAGGCTTAGCAGCGCGCACGACACAAGAGGTAGATCAAGTTGCCAACACTTGTTAAGCGAAATCAACGGCGTAACTTCTAATATTCATAACGCTCATTGGCATCAACTAACTCAAATAACGCATAGATAGATAGATAGTTAGTTAAAATACACGCTCAGCTTTATCCAAGTATTTTTTCAAACGTATTGGAATGCTGAGCATTTGTTTTCTCAGGCAGTACTAAGGCTCCCTTCATGCCGCAGGCAGATAATATTACGCCAGTACTCATAACTCCTATAACTGAACGTCTAAAATATAATTGCCTAACACTAGATATACGACTTACTATTTTTTGGTATATTTTCAAGCTTAACTTTACCTTTTCTTCATGCACTTCAAATTTTTTGTTTTTTTGATCTGTTTACATCCAATGCTTTTCTTAAGCTGATTCATAAAATCATACTAGGCAGCATCTACAATTACTTTTTACATGGCATAACTGATTTATCCACACTTCAGATAAACAAATATGCCCTACACTAACAGTGTTAACTTAACTCATTATTTTGAAGAAGGTGTATCTGCCTGAGTGGCAAATGTAATGTTGGCTATGCCGGCTTTATTGGCTGCCTCCATCACATTGACAACCGATTGATGGGTTGCTTGAGCATCAGCATTAATGACTATAATTAATGGCTCTACAATTTTAGTACGTTGCTCTTTCGCTTTTTGAAGAACGTCTGCCAGGCTATCAACAGATGTGCCTGCTGCTAAATGTATGCCATCTACTTTATAGGCTCCCGTTGATTGAATACCTATATAGACTTCTCGTCCTTTTGTTTGAGATACTTCTTTCGCTTGCTGCCCTCCCATCGGAAGAGTAATTTGCAGTTCACTGAAACGATCATAGGTAGTGGTTTGCATTAAAAAAATGATAATGACCAAAAATAGGTCAATCATAGGAATTAAATTAATTTCAGGCTCGTCGTGTCCTGTACGTCCTCGCATTGAAAAACGCATGATGGTTATTCTACTAAGGTGGATTGATGATGAACCAACTCTACCAACTGTAAAGCTTGACGCTCCATTTCCATAATCATTCCATCAACTTTAGATCTAAAGTATCGGTAAAATATTAATGTTGGAATCGCCACAATTAAACCTGCCGCCGTATTATATAAAGCTAAGGCTATACCGTGCGCTAACTGTTGCGGGTTAGAACTTGCGCCAGACTGAGCACCAAAAATATCAATCATTCCAAACACTGTACCCAGTAATCCTAACAATGGTGCCATAGAGGCAATCGTTGCTAATGTAGGTAAAAAACGCTCTAATTCATGCGCTACCATTCGACCTGAGGACTCTATTGATTCTTTCATTACTTCTCTCGGTGCACGCACATAGCGTAACCCGCTAGCCAATACATGCCCTAACATACCTTCTTCAGCCACGCGCTGTACTAACTCGCCTGTAACACCTCCCCCACGCTCAACTTCTGCTCGAATTCGATTAATTAAATCAGGAGATAAAACTTTGTCTTTCTTTAAAAACCAAAACCGCTCTAATACTAAAGCTAAAGCAACAACAGAAGATAACACAATCGGCCAAATCGTCCATCCTGAAGACTGAATTACTGCCCACATACTTTTTATCCCCTATTCAACACACGCTTAGAAAAACATTTTTTAGCTATATTTTAGAAGTTACCAAGTTTAGCTCTATCAAAAAATGGCAATGCAGACAATACAACGAGCAAGATAAATTGAATATCCCGATAGAGCCACACTGCGTAACTTCTAATTTTATGCTTTACGACAGAACGATCAGCGCTGCCTTTATTTCTACACTTCAACTAGGTACAGATATTACAAGAAACTATAGAGATTTGACTAAAACTTAGCTTGTTTACCTTTATTCATAGCCTTCAAGCATTCCTATTTACAACACTCTGCGATAAAGTCACCCTTTATTCGTGTTGTGTATAGGGTTTCATTAATAGGTATAACTCCATGCTGTGGTATCAGAAATTAATGCTCTCAATAATTGATTATTTAATGCATGACCTGATTTATACGCCTTAAACGATGCTTTTAAAGGTGCGCCTAAAATATATAAATCTCCCAGTGCATCAAGTACTTTATGTCGTACCAACTCATCTGGATAACGCATACCTTCTGGGTTAAGTACTTCGAACTCATCGAGTACCACTGCGCTACTAAAACTGCCTCCACGCGCCAAACCCTGACTTCTTAATGCTTCAACCTCATGCACAAAACCAAAGGTTCTTGCTCGCCCAACCTCTTCTAAATAAAGATCGCGCTTTACTTCAAAACATACGGTATCAGGAGAATTTTTAACAACGGCTTGCGGAAAATCAATCGTAAACTGAATTTTATAACCATCATAAGGCTCAAGTTGCGCCCATTTACCATCAGGCGTTTCAACTCTAATTAAGCGATTTACTGAAACGTATCGACGCAACGCGGTTTGCTGGCAAATACCTGCGCGCGTAATTAACCAAACAATGGGAGCTGAACTGCCATCCCAAATAGGCATCTCTTCACCATCAATATCCACATACGCATTATCAATTTCCATACCTGCAAAAGCAGATAGCACATGCTCTACTGTCATAACAGTAATATTTCCCTCACCTACACATGTACATAACCGAGTTTCATACACACTGAAAGGATCAGTTTTAACAGGCAACCATTCTTGATTGATAAGACGTCGGAATACAATTCCTGTGGATTCAGGAGCAGGATGAAAGGTGACAGAAACGGGACGACCGGTATGGAGCCCCACACCGGTCGTTGAAACGCTAGAATTTAAGGTATGTTGCAACAAGATTTACCTACTATTCCGCATAAATTTTGCATGAAGAAGTTTATAAGAACGCTGGCTTATTGACACAATAAATCAGCGTCATCCTCTAAAACTAATCCGCCTGCTTACGCAAAAAAGCAGGTATTTCTAATGTTTCCATTCCTGAAGAAGGAGTTGAATAATTAGGATGATGATAAGCTGTAGGAGCATTATTAGGAGCAGAAGGAGGAACAGCTGCACCGCCTCTACGTGCATTACGAATCACTGCGGGTGTTTCTAAAGAGTGATAATCAATACTATCTTCTGTACTACTACCATCATTACGGGAAGGAGTACGCGCTGCAACAGCTCCTGCACGAGGGCTAGAAGGATTACCCAAACCTGTAGCAACAATGGTTACTCTTAAATCGTCGCCCATTGCTTCATCAATTACAGTACCCACAATAACCATTGCGTCTTCAGCAGCAAAACTACGTACTGTATTACCAACCTCATGAAACTCACGCATTTTAAGACTTGCATTTGAGGTAATATTAACCAATATTCCTCGTGCACCATAAAGATTGACATCTTCAAGCAGTGGGCTTGCTACCGCTTGCTCTGCTGCAATGCGAGCACGATCTGGGCCACGTGCCAAACCTGAACCCATCATCGCCATACCGACTTCAGACATTACTGTACGCACATCGGCAAAATCAACGTTCACAATACCTGAATTATTAATAACTTCAGCTATACCAGATACTGCACCGTGCAACACATCATTTGCTGCTGCATAACCTTCTAGCAGCGTTGCATCTTCACCCAATACTTGCATCAGCTTTTCATTGGGTACAATAATAAGTGAATCTACACGCTTTGATAATTCATCAATACCTTGTTGAGCAATCAGTTTACGACGCCCTAATTCCATTTCAAAGGGACGTGTCACTACAGCAACCGTTAAAATTCCCATTTCTTTCGCTACTTCAGCGACAATAGGAGCAGCTCCTGTTCCTGTACCACCGCCCATTCCAGCAGTAATAAATACCATATTCGCGCCTTTTAGGCACCCAGCAATGGTATCACGGTCTTCAAGCGCTGCTTGCCGTCCAATTTCTGGATTAGCACCAGCACCAAGACCACGGGTTAAATTAGTTCCTAGTTGAAGGGTAGTACCTGCCAAACTGCGCTTTAGCGCTTGAGCATCAGTATTACCAGCGATGAATTCAACATTTTGAACACCTTTGCGGACCATGTGATCTACAGCATTGCCGCCGCAGCCGCCAACGCCGATCACTTTGATCACAGCCTCCTGACCGACAGTCTGATCAATCACCTCAAACATAGCTTTTATCTCCCTCTAGGCATACTGGCTCTTTTCCAGCGATACCACAACATATTGACGTTGAACCCCTCAGCGCTAGAAATTATTGCTGAGCCAGCCTCTCATCTTTTCCCAAACACCATGAAAGCTACCAGACTGGGACTTTCCCTGATGTTCGCGGTGTATTTGTTGAAAACCATACAATAATAACCCAATTGCTGTGGAATAGCGCGGATTATTTACTGCATCAGGCAAACTACTAAATAATGGACTTGAGGGTAAACCTAACCTAACCGGCATGTGAAATACTTCTTCTGCTAATTCCGCCATACCTTTCAATGATGAACAACCACCAGTTAACACAATACCAGACGTTAAAGTTTCTTCAAATCCACTGCGTCGCAGTTCTGCCTGAACCAGGGTATATAGCTCTTCCACGCGTGGTTCAATCACTTCTGCGAGTATCTGCTGAGATAACTGGCGAGAGCTCCTATCACCACCGACACTAGGTACATCAATCACTGTATCTGAAGAAGCCATTTGCCGCAAAGCCACACCGTACATACGCTTCAGCTCTTCAGCATCCTTTGTTGGTGTGCGTAAAGCCATAGCGATATCATTGGTAACCTGATCACCCGCAATAGGTATGACGGCAGTATGGCGAATAGATCCATTAGAGAAAACCGCTATATCAGTAGTTCCCCCACCAATATCAACTAAACATACCCCTAATTCTTTTTCATCTTCAGACAATACAGCATATGAAGAAGCCAGAGGCTGCAATACCAGCTCTTGCACTTCAAGCCCTAAACGACGCACACATTTAGTAATGTTATCCGCCGCAGAAACTGCACCAGTGACAATGTGAGCGCGAGCTTCTAAACGCACACCGCTCATACCTAAAGGCTCTTTAACGTCTTCCTGACCATCTATAATAAATTCTTGTGGAAGCACATGCAATACTCGCTGATCATTTGCAATCGGCACAGCTTTAGCTGCTTCAATTACACGATCCATATCAGACTGTGTAACCTCGCCGTCTTTGATAGCGACCATACCATTTGAATCTCGGCTACGGATATGACTACCCGCTATTCCTGCATATACATGCGTAATTTTACATCCGGCGATAAACTCAACCTCTTCTAGCACTTTTTGAATACTTGCCATCGTAGCCTCAATATTGACCACAACGCCTTTCTTCAATCCACGCGAAGGATGCGCACTCACCCCAATAACATTAAGCTTGTTATCTGCGTTAACTTCAGCAACCGCAGCAACAATCTTAGAGGTGCCGATATCTAGTCCGGCAATAATATTTTTAGTGTCGCGCATGACCTATACTATCCCCCATCCCCAGACTGACCACCGTTTTAATTAGGGCCCGCCGTTTTAATTAGCGCCGTTTGACTACAAAGCCATTATTGTACCTTAAATCCACATATTCTAACTGACCAAAGCGTGTATGCAACACATTTCGATGCGCCCATGCAAATCTTCTTAAGCGCTCTTCAACATTATCACGCCCCAAAAAAACTTTAACACCTTGATTAACAACTAAAACCAATGCATGCCGCGCAGAAAGGTCTAAACCTGATACTTTTAGACCTAAAGGCTCTAAATTTTCAACTAGAATACTTTGTCGACGTACTAACTCTTTTTCACTCCCTAATGGCGCTGACCATAGTGGGAGTTTCCCTACCCCTGCATAATCAGCGGTAAAAATTTCACCATACGTATTCACTAATCCGCCCTTTGCCCACCGAGCTATAGGCCTATGCTCTTCAAAGTAAATTTCTAGCATGGCTGGCCAACGGCGCTTCACAATAACGTGCCGCACCCAAGGTACTGCCCCTAATGCTTCTCTTACTTCGCCTACATTCGCAGTAAAAAAATTTCCTTTTATTGTACGCTGAATAACGCGCTCAACCTGCACAGGCGAAATATGTTTAACTTCACCCATAATTTTTACATCACCAACCGAAAAACCAGGCCAGCTTAAAATATAGCGTCCACCAAACCCTAATAAAATACAGGTAGCTATCGCATATAAACAAAAAGCAATATGCCTTAATCGTGTGGGTTGATTCCAAATTTTCACAATGCTTCTCCAATGATTCGAACTTCTGGAATCAATTCAATTCCGCTGCGCTCCTTTACGTGTGCTTTTACTTTCATAATCAAAGTTTCTATATCTGTAGCAGTCGCCTCACCTTGCGGATTCACAATAAAATTAGCATGTTTATCGGAAACATAGGCTCCTCCTTGAGCGCATCCTTTCAATCCGCAATACTCAATGACTCGTGCTGCATAATCATTATCTGGATTTCTGAAAACCGAACCTGCATTGGGGTAATTTAAAGGCTGCGTTTCCATTCGCTTTGATAAAAAAGCTTTCATTCGATGTTTAGCCTCACCTGTGCTATCGGCAGGAAAATCAAACCATGCCCCTAAAAAATAATGGGGGCATGCATGCCCCACATAGCAACCCTCAACCTTAACACTTCTGTAAGCAATCTCATACGCTTCTGGAGAAAGCTCCTGGTAACCTTTCTCAGGTGTAAAAATACTTACACGATGCACATAAGGCCATGTTTCATATCCATAACACCCTGCATTCATCGCTAAAGCACCACCCACTGTTCCAGGTACCGTTGCCAGCCACTCAGCTTCCCCTAACCCGTATTGAATAGCTAAGCGTGCTACTTTGGGGCTAGCCACACCAGCACCTGCAAAGATTAACCCTTTGCCATTTTTTGCATGAGAAGTTGCTTGCCACTCAAGCTGCGTTAAAGCATGGTGCATACAGAGAATAATACCGGGATACCCTCCATCACGCACTAGCAGATTACTTCCTAAACCAATTGGATAAATCTTAGGAAACGCCTCGCCAATATTACATACCTCCTCAAACCAGCGAACTAAACTTTCTTGATTTTGCGGTTTAAAAAACCAGCGCGCTTTCCCACCTGCCCGCCAAGATACATAGGATGCCATAGACTCATTTTCAAGCCAAAGCCCTAACTCTAACGCTGGTACTATCACGCTTTAAACTCCTATAAGCTTGGAGCATGCTGAACGGCAGATAAATTATTTTCTTGCCATTGCGTTTGTAAAAGATGAGGAAGCTGCCCAATAGTACCTGCGCCCATATTCAGCACCACGTCATCTGCGCGTACTAATGCCGCTAAAACCGCAGGAATTTTTTCTATCCTTTCTACCAAAATAGTTGAGCTTCCGTTGATTTTTTTGATGGCGAGTGCCAACGATTCGCTATCTACTCCTTGAATAGTTTGCTCTCCAGCAGCATAAATCGTTGTTAAAATGAGAAGGTCGGCACTTGCCAATACTCGAACAAAATCTTCAAAAAGATCACGGGTACGCGTGTAACGATGCGGCTGAAAAACCAGAATAATTCTTTGCTCTTTAAAACTAGCACGCGCGGCTTGCAAGGTAGCTTGAATTTCAACAGGATGATGCCCATAGTCATCTACTAGCGTTATTGTTTCACCTAAAGCTCTATTAGGAATTGACAAACTAGTACGATGAAATCTTCGGCCTACCCCTTTAAATTCAGCCAATGCTTTAAGTAAAGGCGCATCTTCTATTCCTAATTCCTCTGCCACAGCCACAACGGATAATGCATTTAATACATTGTGATGCCCAGCAAGATTCAAAGTAACCGATACCACTTCACGACCAGGGCGATGCAGTTTAAAATGCGTTGTACAACCAACAGCTTGAATATCGCTTGCACGAATAGTAGCGCTTTCAGTCATCCCGTAAGTAATAATCGGCTTAGTAATTAAAGGCAATAAACTCGCAACATTTTCATCATCTATACATAAAATTGCTGCGCCATAAAAAGGCAAACGATGTAAAAAATCCAAAAAAGTCTGTTTTAAGCGTTCAAAATCATGCCCATATGTTTCCATATGATCAGCATCTATATTTGTGACAATACTAATTTCTGGTTGCAAATATAAAAATGAAGCATCTGATTCATCAGCTTCTGCGACAAGGTACTCACCTTGCCCTAAACGCGCATGTGCACCAGCACTTAATAAACGCCCTCCAATTACAAAGGTAGGATCTAACCCCGCTTCGGCTAAAACGCTAGCAACTAAGCTAGTGGTCGTTGTTTTTCCATGCGTTCCCCCAACTGCAATACCGCGCTTAAAACGCATTAATTCTGCAAGCATTTCAGCACGTGGAATCACAGGTATTCTTTTAGCCTTAGCAGCTAGCACTTCAGGATTATCTGTTGTTATCGCTGTAGACGTGACAACTACTTCTGCGGAGTCAACATGCTCTGCATGGTGTCCTAAAAAGACCTCAATACCCTGCTCTCTTAAGGTGTCTGTTACTGTACTTTGAGATAGGTCAGAACCACTGACTTTAAATCCCAAGGTATGAAATACCTGAGCAATTCCGCTCATCCCTGAGCCACCAATTCCAACAAAATGGATGCGCTCCACCTTATGACGCATATAAAGATCCCCTAAACCATTATTTTAATTTTTTGTATAAAAACAAATCGCCCAATAACCTAAAGGTTAGCCTACCTTTTTCATATCAGACCTTAAAGACTGTGATCTTTTTTCTAACTGTTTACTACATTTTCACATATGCTTGCCAGGCGTTCTGTACCATCACGTATACCTAAATTAAATGCTGTTTCAGCCACTTCAGTGAGTGCCTCACGAGACCATGACATTATACGAGCAGATAACGCTTCAGCCGTAAAATCGGTTTGTAGCATATACCAGCCTGCCCCTTGCGCCTGGCACCAATTAGCATTCGCAGGCTGATCCACGGCGCCCGGTAACGGCACATATAAAGCAGGTAAACCTACCGCCAATAATTCTGCAATTGTGAGTGCACCTGCTCTACAAATAATGACATCCACATCTAAATACACCCCAAGAATATTATCAATGAAGGCAACGCATTCAGCCTCTATTTGAAAATCACTATACGTTTGCTTCAAAGTATCAATATTATTTTTACCAGATTGATGTACTACTTTTGGGCGAAGTTCTGCTGGAATTAAGGATAAGGCTCTAGGAACAATCTGATTTAATGCCATTGCGCCTTGGCTTCCCCCTACCACCAAAATTTTTAAAACACCTGTACGCTGCCGATATCTAAGGGAAGGTAATGACACAGGATGCTCAAAAGCTTCACGCAGAGGCGCACCAGTGTGTACCATTTTGGAAACAATTGATTTTTTTTGATGCAAAATGGTCTGAGAAAAACTTACAGCAATTTTCTTTGCCCAATGCGCCGCTAGGCGATTCGCCATTCCCAATACGCGATTAGCCTCATGCAAAACCACCGGTACCCTCAACACCCATGCAGCGATTAAAGCCGGTAAAGTAGGATACCCACCAAAACCTACTACCAAGTGTGGTTGTAATTTTTTTATATAAATAATTGCCTGAAACGTAGCAACCACAATACCCCAAATACCACGCGCTGCATGCTTGATACCTTTACTTCTCAT
>JAZKAR010000009.1:163203-181742 GCA_040389065.1 Pseudomonadota bacterium
TGTTTTTACATGCCGGGCGAAAATTAAAAAAAATTAAAAGGAATATCTTCTTTAGGAACTAACCCTTCCTCCATACTATTAGTCGTACCTAACCATTGCACACTCCAACCTTGCTGCGATAACTTATGCGCTAACGCTATGCCAGGAAAAATATGGCCACCCGTTCCACCTGCTGTTATCAGAACACGCGAAGGTTGAGTGTGGTTTGACGGAAAATTAAATTTTGAAACCATAGGTTAAGCGTCTATTCTCGTGGTCAATTCTTAGTACTATTGCAATGGCTATAATATTCACCACCAAGCCACTACCACCAAATGATAAAAAGGGAAGCGTAAGCCCTTTTGTTGGAAGCAATCCCATGTTTACTCCCATATTGATAAAGGCTTGTAAACCTATCCAAATTCCTATGCCTTGCGCTACTAACCCCGAAAAATGCTGTTTTAACCGCCAAGCTCGATAACCTACGTAAAAAATGCATCCCACCAAATAGACAAAGAGACAAATAACAACCATAACTCCTGCGAGTCCTAGCTCTTCACCTATCACTGCAAGCAAAAAATCAGTATGCGCTTCAGGCAGATAAAATTGCTTCTCAATACTAGCTCCTAATCCTACGCCTGTCCATTCGCCGCGGCCAAATGCAATGAGTGAATGACTAAGCTGATACCCTTTACCAAAAGGATCCGCCCACGGGTTCCAAAAACCAACTAACCGTTTAAGTCGATAGGGTTCCAACCATACAAGCAAAGGAAAACTCACTACCAGCAACCCCAACAAACCAATAAATAGGCGACCGTTTAAGCCTCCTAAAAATAAAATACCCATTGCAATAGAGGTAATAACTGATAATGCACCAAAATCAGGTTCTTTAAGAAGCAGCCACCCTACTACTACCATCACCAAAAACATGGGAAAGAAGCCACGTCGAAATTGATGTAAATATGCCGCTTTTCTAACGGTATAATCTGCCGCATATAACGCAGCAAAAAGCTTCATAAACTCAGATGGCTGAAGATTAACGACGAGAAGAGGAATCCACCGGCGGCTACCATTTACCTCTCTACCTAATCCAGGAATTAAAACAACAATCAATAAAACTGTTCCTATTAAAAATAAAGTCATAGCAGACTTCTGCCATACTTTCATAGAAACTTGCCCACATAATAACGCTGCCATTAGCCCTATAAACACAAACAAAACATGACGGGTTAAAAAATAGGCAGGATTAAGACCTGTCATTTTAGCTGCGCTGGCGGTAACAATAGAGGCTGAGTAAACCATTACAATACCAATGCCTAAAAGCAGCATTGCAGCCCATACAACACCCATATGCATGGGATCAACCCCTTTTGGCCAAGGAGTGCGATCTTTAGTATACGTTGATAAACGTCCTATTTTTAAACGTTTTTTTAAAGGTTTTATCATTCGCCCATCTGCTTTTGGTCAAAAAACATCACTATAAAGTGCAGTGCTTAGCGCAACTTGAGTGTAGAAAGACCCAGCAAAACCAAAACCATAGTAATAATCCAAAATCTAACAACTACCTGGTTCTCTTTCCAACCCTTTAACTCATAGTGATGATGTAAAGGAGCCATTCGAAACACACGCTTTCCGGTTAATTTAAATGACGCCACTTGAATCATGACAGAAAAGGTCTCTACAACGAAAACGCCACCCATCACTACTAATACTAATTCCTGGCGCACCATCACGGCTACGGTGCCTAATGCTCCTCCTAATGCTAGAGCACCCACATCACCCATAAATACTTCTGCAGGATACGCATTGAACCATAAAAAGCCTAAACCAGCCCCTGCTAAGGCTGCACAAAATATAGTTACTTCGCCTACTTGCGCTACATAAGGGAACTGTAAATAATGAGAGTAATCGACACGCCCAACTACGTAAGCAAAAATAGCCAACGCCCCCGCCACCATGACGGTTGGCAATGTAGCTAAACCATCTAAACCATCGGTTAAATTTACTGCATTGCTGGTTCCAACAATGGTAAAAAAACTTAATGCAACAAATCCCCATAAGCCCAGAGGAATAGCCACACTCTTAAAAAAGGGAACTAATAAACTTAGATGAGTTTTATGTGTTGTAGTGGCTAAAAAGAATGAAACAATTAACGCTACTGTGGTTTGCCCAAATAATTTGGCACGCGCAGATAAACCCTTAGGGTTGCGATGAACCACTTTTAAATAATCATCAAGCCACCCCACTAATCCAAACCCTAAGGTAACAATGACTAACACCCAAATCATAGGGTTATTTAAATCTGCCCATAGCAAGGTAGAAATAATCAGTGCAAGTAAAATTAAGGCCCCGCCCATGGTTGGAGTACCTGCTTTTACTAAATGCGTCTGAGGCCCATCATCTCTAACAGATTGGCCTATTTTCAAGCGCGTTAAATAACGAATAACGCTTGGGCCTAACCATATTGTGATTAATAAGGCTGTTAAGGTCGCCAAAACAGCACGCAAGGTTATATAGTTGAATACGCGAAAGAAGCCAATGTCTTTCGCTAAATATAAAGCTAAGGCATGCAACATAAGGTCATCACCCAAGTAAAGTAGCGCTATTCTATCTCAGTCGCTTCTTCTTAGAGGTGATTTTCTTATACAAAAATATTTAAAAAAAAACGGCACAATTATTTTTTCAGGCTAAGTTATTACAGTTGAACATGTTATTAACCAACAGTGCTTGAGGCTTATGGGCGACCTATTCCACAATATTCGAAGCCTGCTTCTCTTATTTCTTTAGGATTATAAAGATTACGACCATCGAATATTAATGCCTGACGCATACGCTCACGCATAACAATGGGATTAAGGGCAGAAAACTCTTGCCATTCTGTGACCAAGACCATAGCATCAACATTATCAAGTGCTTCCAGAGCAGACTCACACCATACTAACTTCGAGACTATTTCTTTCCCTAAAACCTTACGCGCCTCACTCATCGCTACGGGATCATAAACACGCAATGTTGCCCCTCTTTTTAACAATGTACGTATCAAATGAATACTAGGAGCCTCTCGCATATCATCTGTATTAGGCTTAAATGCTAACCCCAAAATAGCTAATACAAACCCCTTGAGATCTTTACCCAAGCGCTGCATAATTTTTTGAGCCAGCCGTTGTTTTTGAGAAGCATTCACTGCTTCAACCGCTTGTACAATGGCTAATGTTTGCCCATGCTCTCGGGCAGTTTGTTGAAGCGCTGCTACATCTTTAGGAAAACAAGAGCCTCCATATCCACACCCAGGATAAAGAAAATATGGCCCAATACGCGTATCTGAACCTACCCCTAGCCGAACACTTTCAATATCTGCACCTACTAACTCTGCAAGATTCGCTAACTCATTCATAAAGGAAATACGAGTCGCTAGCATTGCATTTGTTGCATATTTTGTTAGCTCAGCTGAGCGTATATCCATAATAATTAAACGATTAGGATCTCCACGCAAGAAAGGTTCAAAAAGCTTTTGCATGGTTCTAATAGTTGGAGCATGATCGCAGCCCACTATAATACGATCAGGCTGCATAAAATCTTCAATTGCAGCCCCTTCCTTTAAAAATTCAGGATTTGAAACCACATGAAAAGGAATATTGACACCACGTTCCTCTAAGACTTGAGAAACCACTTCAGAAACATATTGAGCCGTTGCCACAGGAACAGTAGATTTGTTAATAATTATTCGCTCTTCTGTCATAGATTCAGCAATGGTGCGCGCTGCTTGTAAAACGAAACGTAAATCAGCACCGCCAGTTTCCTCCTCAGAAGGAGTACCTACGGCAATAAACTGGAGTTTGCCATGCTCCGTTCCTTCTTTAATATCTATAGAAAACCGCAAACGCCCGGCTTGAACATTACGATGAATTAACATATCTAAGCCAGGCTCATAAATTGGTACAATACCTTGATTGAGTCTCTCTATTTTTTTTTCATCAACGTCAACACATAGAACGTTATTTCCCGCTTCAGCCAAGCATGTTCCTGTGACCAGTCCAACATAGCCTGTACCAATAACGGTTATTTTCATATCGTCATTCCTATCATTTTAGACTGCTGGGCTTGCTCCATTTCTGCCCGAATCGCTAACAAAGCCTTTAGAGGATCAGGCGCTAACGTAATAGGGCGCCCAATTACCAAATGATCTCCTCCCGCCAAAATCGCATCGCCTGGCGTCATTACTCTTTGTTGATCATATGCATTGGATCCAGCAGGACGAATACCAGGGGTTACACATAAAAATTTCTGACCTAACTCTTGCTTCACCGTTCGAATTTCATGCGCTGAGCATACCACTCCATCCATCCCTGAGCGATAAGCCAATTGGGCTAACCGTTGCACTTGGCTTTGCGCTGAACCTGTCCACCCTATATCTTTAAAATCATGATCTGAAAGGCTAGTTAATACTGTTACTGCAACCAAAATAGGAGCAGCATCGCCTTCTTTTTCAAGCGTTTCGCGAGCAGCTTCCATCATTGCTCGCCCACCAGATGCATGGAGTGTCATCATCCAAACACCTAACCGAGCTGCAGAAAGGCACCCCATTGCTACAGTGTTAGGAATATCATGAAGCTTCAAATCAAGGAAAACCTGGTAACCTTTTTGAATTAATCCCTCGAGCCAGCGAGGCCCTTCACTAATAAAAAGTTCCTTACCCACTTTTAGGGCACATAAAGAAGGATCTAACTGTTCAACCAGGCGCTGCGCACTCGCAGAATCAGGACAATCAAGCGCCACAACCACAGAGTGTGCTGCTAAAGACATTCGGACTTTCTCCATACCCATAAAACTTAGCCCGCATTGTACCAGAAGCCTTTCATTTTCTTGAGTAATTTTAGATAATTACCCATCTAAAAATCTGCATATCCAATATCTTAATTATTTTTATTAGGATTAATTTTTAAAATTTAAAGCAATTTTTTATTTTATCTAACTGTACTTACAATGGACTTTAGCGCAAGCAAAGATGAATCATCTAGATGTAAAAACTCTAAACCAACCGTCAATCCATGATATTTATGGGGAGATTGATGCACAACTCTAGCCTCAGCTTTTACATCCATATATTTGCCTCTGACTAAAATATTAAACTTTATATTAACAACATCACCTGATTGAATTTCTTTTTTTCCTGTATACAAACAGATACCTCCCTCAGAGATATCTGCACTAATAGCATTGTGATCGGCGCCATTAAGCTCAGATACAATCACCGAAACATTTACGGGCTTACGTAAACCAACTCTGTTTTCTTTACCCATGATTTCCTCCTTATTTTCTCCTCTTATAAGCACTAACATTTAGAACCATTACACAGAGGGTGAAATAAATCTTCTATTAGGAGTATTCAAATAAAATTCACTAATAATAATAGATAGTTACCCTAAAAAATTATGATAACAATATGGTAATTAAACATTTAGAAGTTATGCAGTTGAACTATATCAAGGCATAGGATGGCTCGCATGGCAACGCGGACATACACATAGTACGGCAAGTTGAGATAACGCAGGGCGTCCCACGCTAAGAGAGCAAACTGCGTAACTTCTAACATTAAAATAAATTATTTCCATGAGCTAATTTGCTCAATTACATTATTTTAGATACTTCATTGAACTACAATACCTAACTCAGATACTGAACGACAATAGTCAGAATAAAGCAAATGTACAATACCATCAGCTAGCCCTACTTCTGGCACATATACTTTTTCAATATTAGCGGTTTCCATAACAGCAAAATATATTTCACAAGCAGGCACAATAACATCAGCACGATCAGGGTTTAACCCTAATAATTCCATGCGTTCTTCAAATGTAGCTTTGCTGACTATTTCATATATATTCTTTAATTGCTCGTAGGTAATGGGTTTATTACCGCGCTTTCCTACTGTCATGCCTCGAAGCTTGTTAATATTTCCGCCTGAGCCTATGCCATAAATGGGCTGATCAATATTGCGGGTTTTTTCAAGAATCCAATCTTTTAGCGCACTCCAATGAGCCGCATGCACTTGGTTTGCTAATATTCTTACTGTACCAATATCAAAGGAGCGTGACGCAATACGCTGCCGATCTGAATATAAAGTTAATTCTGTACTTCCCCCGCCCACATCAATATACATATACACTTTGTCGGGGTCTAAATTCTCTTCAATATGATTTTCATAAATGAGTTGAGCTTCTTCATCACCCGTGATCACATCAATCTTTAATCCTGCTTCACTAAAAACTCTAGCAATGACCTCAGGGGTATTTTTCGCTTCTCGCAATGCACTGGTTGCACATGCACGATAAGCAATAGGCTCTTCTACTTCTATCAGTAGTTTAAATGCTTGCATGGTTTTAACAAGACGCTCTATTGTTTGTGGTTGAAGAGCCCCTAAACAAAATGCATCCTCACCTAGCCTCAAGGGTACACGTACTAATGAACCTTTTTTAAAAATAGGTTTTTCACTTAATTGATGATGCACATGGCAGATTAATAAACGAACAGCATTAGAACCCAAATCAATAGCCGCAAATTTCATAACGCTACCTCACCATCTTTTTTAAAAAGCTCATAAACAGAAAGCTGCCCTCTGCTATCTTCACGGCTATTTTCGGCTTTTCGATAATGATTTGATTGTTGTTGATCAATCCAACGCGACTTCTGTGTATCATTCCACATACAGTCAAATATTTCTTTTAATCTTGTACATATATCTTTACTATAAATAGGGCACGCCAGTTCAACGCGATGATCTAAATTTCTTACCATCCAATCAGCTGAACTTAAATAAACTTTTTCTTTGCCACCATTATAAAAAAATAGCATACGGCTATGCTCAAGAAAACGATCAATAACACTAACCACACGAATATTTTCGCTAAACCCTTTGATTTGCGGAACTAATGCACATACACTCCGTACAATAACGCGGATATGAACACCTGCTTGACTAGCTTCATAAAGCTTATTAATGAGAAAAGGATCATTTAAATTATTTAATTTAATATCGATATGGGCTTGCCGTTGAGTGCGGGCAAATCCAATTTCTCTATCGATACACTCAACAATTCGATCACGAAGCGCAAAAGGCGCAACCATTAAATTTTTAAACTGCCCAACGTTATAGTTAACTTGTAAAAATTCGAATAAGTTATAAATTTCTTTAGTAATTCTTTTATCGGCAGTTAATAATGCGCAATCGGTATACGCTTTAGCTGTATTTTCATTAAAATTTCCTGTGCCTATATAGGCAAAACTTTGTGCTGCTCTACCTTTGCCTTTTTCGATTAAAAAAACTTTAGAATGCACTTTCAAACCAGGCACACCAAATACAACTTCTACGCCCTCTTTTTGTAATTTTTTTGCCCAATATAAATTATTTTCTTCATCAAACCTCGCCTGTAACTCAACAACCGCTAATACACGCTTGCCATTGTACACAGCGCATCGAAGCGCATTGACTACGTGCGAAGCATCTGCCATACGATATAACGTTATTTTAATCGTATGAACAGTTGGGTCTAAGGCCGCCTCACGCAAGATTTCAATAACATAACTAAATCGTTGGTACGGAAACGTTAAAAGTATATCTTGCTCTTGAATTGTTTTAAAAAAATTTTTAGAACACTTTAATAAAGGATGCTCTAACGCCGGTAATGGCATATAAAACCATTCAGGGCGATTTACTTCAGGAAAACGTATAAAATCTCTAAAATTATGGTATCGCTTTCCTGCAATTAATCTCATTTCCTCATTAGCGCCTAATCCCTGCCGGATACGATCTAGTAAGCGCTCAGGCATATTACTATCATAAACTAACCTTGTAACCGTTCCATGCTTACGCTTCTTAAGTGACTTTTCAACTTGCTGCGCATAGCTATGCGCAATATCGCGTTCTTCTTCTAAAGCCAGTTCTGAATCACGTGTTACTTTAACTGCAAAGGCATGAATTTCAGCGATATTAAGACCGCGAAAAACTTCATTAAGATGTAGACGAATCGCCTCATCTAAAAACATAACAGCCATTTTGCCATCAACAGATGGCAAAACAATAAAACGAGGGAGCACATGAGTAGGAATACGTACTAGCGCATATAAAGGTTCTTTTGCTGTGTGAATATGAACTTTTACTGCAAAATAAATTGAGCGATCACCAATCATTGGTAAGGGTTGACGTGGCTTAAGCCATAGTGGCATTAATGACGGCCCTATTTCTTCATGGAAATAACGTGTTAAAAATTCAGCTTGTATAGGTGCCAAAGTTGAATATTCAGAATGAAAATATAATCCTTCTTTTTCTAGCTGTATTCTTATATCAGTAAAAATGCGCTCCAATTTATCTTGTTGTTTTACTGTTACTTTATGAATACTATCTAAAACTTGTTGTACATTTTTTTTTGCATCTTTGCTGCGAGGATATATAACAGTTTTTAAAAATCGACTTAATGCTGGTATACGTACCCGATAAAACTCATCCATATTGCTAGAATAAATTCCTAAAAACCTTAGCCGTTCAATCAGAGGAACATTAGGGTCATCTGCTTCTTGCAGTACGCGCGCATTAAACTGAAGCCAACTTAACTCTCGACTTAAGGATTGAGGAGGATTTTTTTCATAGTCCTTTTCTCCTGAGGCCACCATTTTTACTACCTTCTTACTATTAGAATTATTTTTTTATTATTTAAACGCGGTTAGATTTTTTTGTAATTATGCAACCCGCTAAAAGATAGAGCAAACAAAAATTTATATTGCTTATCTAGAGCATTAATCTTTAAATAATATTTAGAATATAGTGTTTTTATACTTATTATTTTATGGATATAAAAAGAAAGCACAACTCTAGGGAAATTCATAGGAGCTCATAGGAGCTATAAGAATGGTAAATTCTGAATTTCCCTAGATAAAGCTATATTTCTGTCTTAACTATTAGCAGAAACAACTTTTTTATTTTTACGACTACGAGCAATACCGCCCACTAAACCTAGGCCTAACAACATCATAGAATAAGTTTCTGGTTCTGGAGCAGGAGAAACTGTGGTACTTAAATTATAGCCATGAGCCACATTAATTCCGCCTGTTCCTGTTCCTCTAACTTCTAATTGATATGCACCAGGAGCCATCAATGAAGCATAGGAAAGATTAAGACTAGAACCACCGCTGCCTTGTGCAGATGCTAATGAGGTACCGATATCATTAAAAAGATTGATCTTTAAGGCACCCTGAGGATTAACATTTACTAAATTACTTACTGTAGCAGAAAAATTGTTTAAACCAGCAGCATCTACAATAAAATTAAACGTATCTGTAAAGGCTCCATTTTCAACAACATAGCTATTCGCACTACCGATGGCAAAACTAGCTGAAGGTGAAGTGTAAGTGTGATTCCCAGCATATACAGCAGAAGAACCTAATAAAGCAGCACCTAATAGTAACGCACTAATTTTTTTCATCAACATATGTAACTCCTAACATTTAAATATAAGGGGCAGACTTAATAACTAAACTGCCGATATAAGATGTAGGCCTGCTAGCAGGCCTACCTTATAACCTATAAGAATACCATATAATTAAATTAAGTTTCTAGCTAACTACGATACTCTGCATTTATCGTAACGTATTGATGAGAAAAATCGCATGTCCAAACTGTAGCAGAAACATCACCGCGCTTTTTAAGCACAACTCTAATGGTAATATCCTGCTGTTTCATGACCCGTTTTCCATCGGCTTCCTGATACTCTGAAGCACGGCCTCCATCACGAATCACGTGAACATCATCTAGAAATACGTCAATGTCATTCGAATTTAATTCGTTTACATCTGCATAACCTATTGCAGCAGCAATTCTTCCTAGATTAGGATCACTTGCAAAAAAAGCTGTTTTTACCAAGGGTGAATGTGCGATTGATTTTGCAATTTTAACTGCCTCTTGCGAATCATTCGCTCCTTCAACGCTTATCGTAATAAATTTAGTAGCCCCCTCCCCATCTCTGATGATGGCTTGGGCTAAGTGAATGGATAAGCTTTCTAAAACAGCAAAAACTTCTGCTGCACGAGGGTCTTTATCGCTGCTTATCACTTCTATTTGTGCAGCCCCCGTACTCATTAGAATAAAGCTATCATTCGTAGAAGTATCTCCATCTACCGTAATACGGTTAAATGAAGCATCAGCAATACGCTTGGTCCACTCTTGTAATAAGGCAGGTGCAATCGGTATATCGGTTGCCAAATAACCTAACATAGTTGCCATATTGGGATGAATCATCCCGCTACCTTTAGAAATACCTGTTACCGTTACAGTTTTACCTGATAACTCAAACCGTTTGGATGCACCTTTTGGGCAGGTATCTGTTGTCATAATGGCTGAAGCGGCGCGTGCCCAATTATCTTCTTGTAACCCTTCGATACATTGTTTAATACCCGCTTCTAGGCGATCTATGGGTAAACGCTCCATAATAACGCCAGTTGAAAAGGGTAAAACACTTTCGGGCGTAAACTCTAATAACTGTGCCGTATAATGCGCCGTGCGTTGGGCATCTTGCAAGCCTTGCTCACCTGTTGTCGCATTAGCACACCCTGTATTGATAACTAATGAACGAATAGCAGTCGTTTTTATCAAGTGCTCTCTACATACCAGCACAGGCGCTGCACAGAATTTATTCTGTGTAAAAACTCCTGCCGCATGAGAACCTTCTTGCAAAACCATTACAACCACATCATCACGATTAGGTTTACGGATATGAGCTTGTGCAATTCCTAAGCGCAATCCAGGCACAGGAAATAATTCAGGCAGAGGAGGCAAAACCATTGACATGTAAAATTCCTTATAGAATAGATATAAGAGGCTCTCAATTTAAATTAAGCTATATTACCTTGCTCTAACAAACGTTTAGATAATCGCCTATATTGCGGTGCGTCTAATTGAGAGGGCACTATAATAATGCCTTGCTGAAATAATATATAAAGAGCTGTATGCAAAGAAAAAACCATAGGCGGCATTAAACAACATAGCCATGCACCAACACGGCTATCTCGATGCCAATGCGTAAATTGCTGCGAATGGCCTTTACGATTAGTTATACGCCAAAGGGGTGCAGGTTCTGCCCAAATCCATTCAATACAAACAATCGAATAAGGAGATTTTAATAAGGCATGATGCCAAATTACATACCCTATATATACAAACCCCGTAATCACTAACACCAACAAGCTCGCTATACGCCAGGCTTGCTGAAGAGGCATAAACCAAATACCATAGCCTGCAAAACCTAAGCTTATTAAGCTAAACCCCCCAAATAAAAACGCCAACCCCCATGAGGAAGTTGGCATCCATTTTTCATAAAGTACTTCTGTGGCTTCCATAGTTTACCTAATAGTTGCCTACTTAACCAAAGCTTATTTCCTGATAAAACTAATTGAGTTTCTCTACATATATTTTAGTTTTTTTCCAAAAAAAGAAGAAAAATGTAAATACTAAAGCAATTATGCAGAAAAATTAGCTGATAGGTCATAACTAGTTAAGACCTATCAAGAAAAAAGCACTTTCTGAAACCTACCCTAACACCACTAATACTTTGTGGCTACAGACCTAAACCACCTTTTGACGCACGTTGCTTAGCTAAAAATAACCACGTATCAATAACAGTATCAGGATTCAATGAAATGCTTTCAATTCCTTGTTCCATTAACCATTCTGCTAAATCAGGGTGATCTGAAGGCCCTTGCCCACAAATTCCAATATATTTATTGGCCTTGTGACACGCTGTAATAGCAAGCGATAACATTGCCTTTACTGCATCGTTACGTTCATCAAAACTTGCAGAAATAGGGCCGCCGGAATCACGATCGATCGCTAATGTTAGCTGAGTCATATCGTTAGATCCAATAGAGAACCCATCAAAATACTCTAAAAAACGATCAGCTAAAACAGCATTTGAAGGAATTTCACACATCATAATGACGCGCAAGCCATTTTCACCACGGCGTAAGCCTTGTTCACTTAAACGACCAACGACAGCTTCAGCTTCCTTAAGAGTTCTAACAAAAGGAATCATAATTTCTAAGTTTGTTAAACCCATTACATCACGTACAAACTTAAGTGCCTCACACTCCATATTGAAGCATTCAGCAAAGTCTTTAGAAACATAGCGCGAAGCACCTCTAAACCCTAACATCGGATTTTCTTCATGAGGCTCGTAACGTTGTCCGCCCACTAAATTAGAGTATTCATTCGATTTAAAGTCTGACATACGTACAATGACTTTGCGGGGATGAAATGCCGCAGCAATCGTAGAAATACCTTCAATCAGTTTTTGAACATAAAACTCACGAGGGCTAGCATAACCTGAAATGCGTGTTGCAATATCTGACTTTAGCTCAGAAGGCAGGCTTTCAAATTCTAGCAAGGCTTGAGGATGAATACCAATCATGCGATTAATAATAAACTCTAAACGTGCTAAGCCTACGCCTTCATTAGGTAGTTGGCAAAAATCAAACGCCAGTTCAGGATTACCCACATTCATCATGATTTTTACAGGAGAAGCAGGCATTTGCGTTAACGCAACCTCAGTTACTTCTATTTGTAATAACCCTGGGTAAATGTGCCCGGTATCGCCTTCGGCACATGATACGGTAACTTCATCACCTTCTTTTAAGATTTCCGTAACGTTACCGCAACCAACTACAGCAGGAATACCTAATTCGCGTGCAATAATGGCAGCATGACATGTACGCCCACCACGATTCGTTACGATGGCAGCGGCACGCTTCATCACAGGTTCCCAATCAGGGTCTGTCATATCGGTAACAAGAATATCGCCGGGCTTTACGCTATCCATTTGATCAGCATGCTTTACTAAGCGTACTGTTCCCTGACCAATTTTTTGACCAATCGCACGCCCTTCTGCTAATACGTTAGCAGTATTTTTCAAGCGGTAACGAATTTGCTTATCTTGCTTTGACTCTTGAGATTTTACGGTTTCAGGACGCGCTTGTAAAATATAGAGCTGCCCATCAATACCATCTTTACCCCATTCAATATCCATAGGACGCTGATAGTGTTTTTCAATAATTAAAGCGTATTCTGCTAACTGATTTACTTCAGTATCGTTTAAAGAAAAACGGGCAGAATCTTCCCTCGCGACATCAATTGTTTTTACAGAACGGCCTGCTACTTTTTCTTCTGTAAATATCATCTTAATGGCTTTGGCACCCAAATTGCGACGAACAATAGCGGGACGCTTAACCATTACATTAGGTTTATATACATAAAATTCATCAGGATTCACAGCACCTTGCACAACTGTTTCACCCAAACCATAGGAAGATGTCACAAATACTACTTGGTCAAACCCTGATTCGGTATCCATTGTAAACATGACACCTGAAGAGGCTAAGTCACTACGTACCATGCGCTGGATACCGGCTGATAACGCTACATCAGCATGTGCAAAGCCTTTATGAACCCGGTAAGCAATGGCACGGTCATTATAGAGAGAAGCAAAAACAACTTTAACGGCCTGTAAAATATTTTCAATGCCGCTAATATTTAAAAATGTTTCTTGCTGCCCTGCAAAGGAGGCATCAGGAAGATCTTCAGCGGTTGCTGATGAGCGTACAGCGACAGGCACCTCAATACCGCCAGAAGCTGCGCACATTTGCGCGTAGCCTTCACGAATATCGGCTTCAAGCTGTGATTGAAAAGGAGCATCAAGTACCCATTGACGAATTTCTTTACCGGCAGATGTTAAGGCATCGATATCATCAGTATCCAGACCTTCCAGACGTGCTTTAACGCGCTCGGTGAGAGAACTATGCTCAAGAAATTCACGAAACGCTTCTGCTGTTGTTGCGAAACCGCCTGGAACACGCACCCCTGTGCTTGCTAACTGGGAAATCATTTCACCCAAAGAAGCATTTTTACCACCGACGTGCTCGACATCTGTCATGCGTAAGGCTTCAAAGCCAATGACATGCTGTTTAGTCATATACTGCCCTTAACATTCAAAGTTTAAAATCAATTATTCTCTATCCTCAGGAAGTCTGCTCGAGTAGATAGTCTTCATAGCTACCATTAAACTCGCGTAATCCTGAGGGTGTAAATTCCATAATTCGTGTAGCTAATGATGAAACAAACGCTCTATCATGGCTCACAAAAATCAGCGTACCTGTATATTGCTCTAAAGCTAAATTAAGAGACTCAATTGATTCCATATCCATATGGTTCGTGGGTTCATCCATCACCATGATATTGGGTCGATCAAGCATCATTTTACCAAAAAGCATACGCCCTTTTTCACCACCAGATAACACACGTACTGATTTTTTTGCATCATCGCCTGAGAAAAGCAAACGCCCTAGAATGCTGCGAATGGCTTGATCATCTTCGCCCTCTTGCGTCCACTGCTTCATCCAGTCGAATAACGTCATATCTTTTTCAAAATCTTCATTATGATCTTGAGCGTAGTAAGAAATTTTCGCTTTTTCTGCCCACTTCACATCACCCTGATCAGCGCTATACTCACCCAAGAGTGTTTTAAGTAGTGTAGTTTTACCTGCACCACTAGGGCCAAGAATAGCAAGCTTATCACCCGCCTCTAGTAAGAAATTTACATTCTTGAATAAAGTTTTTCCATCAAAACCTTTACTCAGCTTTTCTACGCCTAAGGCTATACGATGAAGCTTATTTTTAAGGTCATACTCAAAACGAATATAAGGATTTTGCCGACTTGAAGGTTTAACATCTTCAAGTTTAATTTTTTCAATTTGTCTGGCACGTGAAGTAGCTTGCCGAGCCTTAGAAGCATTCGCCGAGAAACGAGCCACGAAGGCTTGCAGCTCAGAAATTTGCTCTTTTTTCTTCGCATTATCTGACATTAAGCGCTCACGCGCCTGAGTAGATGCCACCATATACTCGTCATAGTTGCCAGGATAAATACGAATAGCACCATAATCCACATCAGCCATATGCGTACAAACGGCATTCAGAAAATGTCGGTCATGAGAAATAATAATCATGGTGGAAGAGCGCTCATTTAAAACGTCTTCTAACCAACGAATGGTATTAATATCCAAGTTGTTTGTTGGCTCATCAAGCAACAGAACATCAGGATTAGAAAATAATGCCTGCGCTAACAATACACGTAGCTTATAACCAGGCGCCACTTGCGACATTGTACCTTGATGTAAGGCAATCTCGATTCCTACGCCTAACAGTAGCTCGCTTGCTCGTGCCTCAGCGGTATAACCATCGTACTCTGCAAACTTAGCTTCAAGCTCAGCGGCACGCATGTAATCATCGTCAGTGGCTTCAAGATTAGCGTAAATAGCATCACGCTCTGCCATTGCGGCCCACATTTCTTGATGGCCCATCATGACGACATCAAGAACTCGAACATTTTCATACCCGAACTGATCTTGGCGCAACTTTCCAAGTCGCACACCATTTCCAAGTTCAACTTCACCGTGGGTTTGCTCTAAATCCCCTCCTAAAATTTTCATGAATGTGGATTTGCCACAGCCATTTGCACCAATCAAGCCATAGCGATTACCATCGCTGAAGCGCACACTAACATTTTCAAACAGGGGTTTGGCACCAAATTGCATGGTGACTTGTTGCGTACTTATCATGAATCGTTTGCACTAAGTTGTCGTAGAAAGGCATAATTTTCCATGAATTTACGCTTAACGACAAGGTACGAATGTTTTACGAAGCATAAAAACCACACAAAATCTTCGTTTAACCTCGATTAAATCTCGCTTTGCGGGTATTTTTAAAACATTAAGAGAAAACTATTTTTTTTAAAAAATGGTGTATTTCTTTATAAGGAGTCTGACGTGGCGCTTAATATTTTTGATTTACACTGCCACTCGTGGTTCTCCGATGGCACACTTTCACCTACCGATGTTGTAAATCGCGCAGCGAAAAATGGTGTACGTTTTCTTTCGATTACCGATCACGACACAATTGAAGGTTTAGAAGAGGCAGAACATGCTGCTCACAATGCCAATATTACGTTGATTCCCGGAATTGAACTCTCAGTCACCTGGAATAACACTACCTTGCATGTTGTAGGGCTTAATATTGATCGCACTACAACCATTCTTAAACATGCAACAGCAAAAATTGCTCAGATACGCTTTGAGCGCGCTAAAGCGATGGCACTTGATCTCGAAAAAGCAGGTATTCCAAATGCGTTTGAAGGCGCTATGCGTTTTGCACGCTCAGAACATTTATTGACACGCACCCATTTTGCCCGATTTTTGGTCGATAAAGGCCTTTGCGCAAACCTGTCTAAAGTATATAAAAATTATTTGAAACGAGGAAAACCGGGGTATATCAAATCTACCTGGCTAAGTTTAGAAGACGCTATTCGTATCATTAAAGATTCGAAAGGTATTGCCGTTTTAGCTCACCCTGGACGCTACGACTTATCATCGTCTGCTCGCAAAAAACTTCTGAATGAATTTGCTGAGTTAGGGGGCGGCGCACTCGAGGTAACGACTTCAAATCATACACCAGAGCAAACAGCCTACTTTACAGAAAATTGCCTTCGCCTTGGCTTAAAAGCCTCGTGTGGATCAGACTTTCATTCACCAGATGAAAGCCGAATTGATTTAGGCGGTGTGATTCCTTTTCCTTCTATTCTGACACCCGTATGGGCAGAATGGCTTCCTTATTTTCCCTCTTTATCTTCCACAGAATATACGGCGCAGTGTTAAGCCTCTCATGCTAGCCTACCTATTATTCTTTTCTTTCTATTATTCTTTTTTTAGACATACTTTTAAAATTCACCGTTTATTTTTTTACTTAGAAGTTACGCAGGTGAGGGCATATAGGCATGGGATGCCCCTCAAGGCAATGCAGGCCGAGTACGACAGGCTGCCCATACACCGAGAGAACCTAACTGCGTAACTTATTATTGTTTGGGAATCTTTTAGGAATCTACGACATGACAGATAACAATACTTCACCTGATATTCTCACAACTCTACCTAATCGCCGCCCTGTATTTTTTGTTTCCGATCGCACTGGCATTACTGCTGAAATGCTAGGCAATAGCCTGCTATCACAGTTTGAGGGATGTGAGTTTATTAATCGAATTCTGCCTTTTGTAGATACTCTTGAAAAAGTAGATGTCGCTATAGCCTATATTTCTGAAGCTCAAAACACGTATGGCATTCGCCCTATTGTTTTCAGTTCGCTTACCAATCCACAACTAACAGATCGTTTAGCGCAAGCAAATGCACTTCACTTAGATTTTTTTCAGATTTTTATAGCGCCTTTGGAACGGGAGCTTCAAGTACGCTCTAGCCATGCTCCCGGTCGTTCGCATGGGGGAGGAACCCAGCAAATTGCCTATAACTCAAGAATAGAGGCGATTAATTACACCTTAGAGCATGATGATGGCTCTACAGTACGTGATCTTGCAAAAGCCCAAGTCATTCTTGTAGGCGTTTCGCGCTGCGGAAAAACACCTACTGCCTTGTATTTAGCCATGCAATTTGGTATTCGTGCAGCGAATTTTCCGCTCACTCCTGATGACTTTGAACGCAAGAAATTGCCTGATAGCCTTGAAAAACATCGCCATAAACTTTTTGGATTAAGTATTGATGCCCAGCGATTACATCGCATTCGTACTGAGCGCAAACCAGATAGCAAATATGCTTCGATTGAAAACTGTAACTATGAATTACGGGAAGCCCGAAAGTTGATGCAAGACAGCAATGTACCCTGGATTGATAGTACAGATAAATCTATTGAAGAAATTGCCACTACCGTGATTGAAAAGGTTAAACTGGTTAGACATGTATTTTAGGGCTGATAACCAATGACGCGGCAGTTCATGCTAAGGTTCCCCCCTTCTAGACACTAGCTTCATTTTCCACTATTAATAAATTTAGATTCTTGATACGTTCTTCAGAAAAGCTTACGGAATATCTTATGTCATTATCCCCAATTCAAATGCAGCTGAATGTCTTAGGCAAAGCAGCGAAAGATGCTGCACGCCATGCAGCGAAAGCACAGAGCGCTCAAAAAAATAATGTACTTAGAATCGTAGCTCAGGCCTTACTTGATAATGAAGCGGCTATCATTGCAGCCAATACAAAAGATATTGATGCTGCTCAAAAGCAACAACGTGATGAGGCATTTATTGATCGGCTGACGTTAAAATCGTCTACGATTAAAAGTATGGCTGAAGGCTTAAGACAAATTGCTGACTTGCCTGATCTAGTAGGCAATATGTCTGATATTAAAACTCGACCTAGCGGCATTCAGCTTGGCAAAATGCGTGTTCCAATCGGGGTTATCGGTATTATTTATGAGTCGCGCCCTAATGTCACCATTGATGCGGCGGGTTTATGTTTAAAATCAGGCAATGCCTGCATTTTACGTGGAGGGTCTGAAGCCTGGCATAGCAATACATTACTTGCCTCACTGTTTCAGCAAGGTCTTGAAGAAGGCGGCTTACCCACCGCAATCGTTCAAACACTCCCTACCCCTGAACGGGAAGCTGTACGAGCGCTTATTCAAGCCA
>JAZKAR010000009.1:181752-249238 GCA_040389065.1 Pseudomonadota bacterium
GATGTTATTATTCCCCGTGGCGGAAAAAACTTAGTGCGTGAAATTAGCGAGCATGCGAAGGTTCCTGTCATTAAACATTTAGATGGTATTTGCCATGTTTATGTGGATGAGTTTGCGGATGCGGAAATGGCTGTACGCATTGCTGATAATGCAAAAACGCATCGCTACGGTGTCTGTAATGCTATGGAAACATTACTGCTGCACCCCTCACGTATTAATGATGTACTGATTCCACTCGCAAAAATCTATCAAGCCAAAGGGGTAGAATTACGCGGATGCGCCCGAACGTTACACCATATAAAAAATGCTATTGCCGCTACTGAAGAAGATTGGTCTACCGAATACCTAGCGCCTATTTTAAGCATTCGGGTGGTTGACACTCTTGATGAAGCAATTGCTCACATCAACACATATAGCTCACACCATACCGACAGTATTATTACTGAGCGTTATGCGCATAGCTGGAAGTTTTTAAATGAAGTAGATTCTGCTTCAGTGATGGTAAATGCGTCGACACGTTTTGCTGATGGTTTTGAGTATGGCTTGGGGGCTGAAATAGGGATCTCTACCGATCGTCTGCATGCGCGCGGCCCTGTAGGCTTAGAAGGCCTAACCACTGAAAAATGGATTGTGTTTGGGCATGGAGAAATTCGGGAGTAATTTAAATTCCCGAAAGAAAAACCAGAAGATCATACTTTTATAGCAATGCTATTTACCTCCTCTATCCAAGCTAGATAAGTCAGGTTTTCCAGGATTTTTATGTATAAAAAATATTTATTTTTAATTTTCCCTTTTATTATGACTGCTTGCGCAGGCACACTTGATAGCGATCCTAAACAAAAAACTGAAACAATAGCCACGCTAGCTGAAGTTAAAAAGCTTAAGCAAAAAATTGCTATTGGGAAACTTTCTAATGAAACTCGCTACGGGAAAGATAATCTGGTTGATGAGCATCAAGGGCATTTAGCGGAAAAAACCTCTCGTTTGTTAGCGGCTCGTTTAACTGCCTCTCATAAGCTGCTAGTGATTGAGCGCCCAGATATCATTAAAGAAGAACAAACCACCTTAGAAACAACAAATTTAAAAGGGGTAGACACCTTAATTTTAGGATCAATTATTGAATCTAAAATAAACTCAACAAAAAAAACCGATGCATCAACTACCATCAATATTCAAACAGCACGTGCAAAAGTTAAACTTCATCTTGTGGATGTAAAAAGCGGGGATGTATTTTTTACTGTAACGGGCCGAGGTGAAGCAAGCAGTGAATCAGAAGACGAACTTGATGACGAGGAGGATATTGATAAAAATCTAAATCAGCGTGCTCTCAAATCTGCTCTTAAAGGCCTGAATAAGCTATTAATTGCAAAACTTAAAGAAAGACCCTGGCATACAGACATCTTGAAAATACAAGGCAAGCAGGTTTTTATTGCTAGCGGCAAACATCAAGGAGTTGAACCGGGAGATATTCTCGCTGTTATGGAACAAGCAGATGACTCGATACATCGTTATCAGTCAGGTTTCTTGACTACTCCCAAGCCTGCAGTAATTGGAAAAGTTCGTGTTCTCAGCGTATTTGGTGACAATGAAAGAAATGAAGGAGCTATCACTGAATTAATTTCCGGAACAGCCCTTGGGGCAAGCCCAGACAATACGGTTTTTATTTCTGCCATTAAAGAATAAGTGATTGTTAAGGCATTTTATAACGAAAATGGGATGTCGATTCATCATAAAATGCTGTGCTGCCTTTCATGTTTCGCTTACATTCTTTATCTCATTGCCGTGGCAGTTGCTTTTTTAGTCGCTGCCATAAAATGCTCAAGTGTAAGCTCTACAAATTCACTATTCAAATCACGTACAATAAAAACCAAATCTGTTTTTTTGTTTACCCCTTGGTAGCTTTCAGGCCATGACTCTAGATAATCAGTATCAAATACTAAATGTTGCACGCAATGAATAATGCGAGGGCGTTCTTCTCCTGCTACGTGCACAATGCCTTTTATTCGCAATAAGTGCTCTCCTCGCATACTGATTAACATATGCAACGCCTTTAATAACGCATTCCACTGCACAGGCTCATCAAAGCTTATACAAAACGCATGAATGCGCTCATCGTGTCGATTCACATCATGCGCTAAGGCACTTACAGACTGCGCAGTGGCCATTGAGCGTACATTATTGGTTGATATCTTTCTATACTTCTCTGCGTTCAACCAGTGCGCTACATCAGCGGATTTTGAAGAGGGATCATATACCCCAGCTTTCAATAGCCATGAAAGCTCAATCTCGTGCGATTTAGCACAATCTGCGGCGGGGTTTAATATTTTTAAACGCGAGATTAACGCATCTAATGAGGTTGTTAAAGGCGTTACTGCCGTAGTCGTTATTGCTGAGGCGGCTATTGGATTAGCACCTGATTCTGTTGATTCAATTTCTGATGCATGCGTTTCTAAGAGATCGCACTTGGTAATCAATAAACGATCGGCAACAGCAGCCTGCTTTAAGGGCTCTATTTCTTTATCAAGCTGCTGCATGCCTAATACAGCATCTACGCAGGTAATGACTGTACTTAACTGATAATCTTGCTTGACTAACGGATGTGATAATAACTCGAACAAAATAGGAGCAGGATCAGCCAAGCCAGTGGTTTCAATAATGACACGCTCAAATAAAGGAATACTTCCTTCTCGGCGCTTTTTATAAAGCGTATTTAATGCCCCTGCCAGCTCACCTCTCACGGTACAACATACGCACCCGTTATTAAGTATCACTGTACTATCAAGCGCTGTTTCAATGAGATGGTGATCAAGCGAAATAGAGCCAAACTCATTAATGAGCACGGCGCTGTTTGCTAACTCTGGCGACTTTAACCAACGATTTAATAAGGTTGTTTTACCACTGCCTAAAAAGCCAGTAAGCAATAAAACTGGAATTTTATCCGTCATCATCTTTACCATTCATACTAATAGAAGTTACGCAATTGAGCTTTATTAAGGAATGGGATGCCCCGCACCCCAATGCAACCAGTACAAGAAGTACGGTATGTTGCTAACAATTCAACTGCGTAACGTTTAACTAAATTGCCACTGCGGAAAAGGGTCAGATAACGCTTGCCAAGCAGATGGCCCTAGCGCCCATTCCTCATCTGTTACCAAGCAATTATTTAATTGTTCTCGTAAAACTGCTTCATTCATACTTATGCCAATTAACACTAACTCTTGGCGGCGATCTCCATAAGGCTCCACCCAAGAGGCTTCAATTTCGCGTAATTCTTCAAGTTCGACAGGCCATTCATTTTTGGGCGTTGCTGCCCACCATGTTCCAGCTGGGCTATATCGGCATACTGATCCCGCTTGCCCCCACTCACCTATAAAATCAGGCCGGGTAGCTAACCAGAAAAATCCTTTAGATCGTAACACCCCTTGCCACGATTGCTGAATTAAAGCCCAGAATCGCTCAGGATGAAAAGGACGAGACGCTCGATAAACAAAACTAGAAATACCATAGGTCTCGCTTTCAGAAACATGCTCACCTCGTAACTCCTTCAACCATCGAGGCGCTTGTGAGGCACGTTCAAAATCAAAAAGTTTGGTATCTAACACTTGATCTAGGGGCAATACTCCAAATTCACTTTCAAGACAGTGGGCTTGAGGATTCAGCCCTTTCAGAATGCCCATGAGCCGATACTTTTGCTCAGGTGTCACTAAATCGAGCTTATTAAGCACTAACACATCCGCAAACTCAATTTGATCTACCAGCAAATCTACCACGGTTCGCTCATCGTCTTCACCTAAAGATTCCCCTCGCTCAGCGATAAAATCTTGTGAACCATAATCGTTAATAAAATGATGAGCATCTATTACCGTAACCATTGTATCTAACCGTGCGATATCTGACAGACTGCGCCCCTCTTCATCAGCAAATGTAAAGGTTTCAGCGATTGGTAGCGGCTCTGAAATTCCTGTTGATTCAATAATTAAATAATCAAATTTATTTTCATTTGCAAGGCGACTTACTTCAATAAGAAGGTCTTCCCTTAACGTGCAACATATGCAGCCATTCGACATTTCTACCATACGTGCTCCTGTACGGCTTAATGCCCCATCTTCTTTTATTAATGCAGCATCGATATTGATTTCAGACATATCATTTACGATAACCGCAATACGCCGGCCTTCATTATGGTTAAGAATATGATTTAGTATTGTTGTTTTACCGGCTCCTAAAAAGCCTGAAAGCACAGTAACTGGCAACCTTTCAGGAGGAAAAACCGTTATTTCTTGACGCATACTTATTATCTTTCAATCGCTATTATTGCTAATGCTACATTGTTGCAATAAGAAAGCGCAAGTTTCCTAGAAGAACGTCATAAAACGACTCAAGTGCTTTGTAAAAGTTTTTTAGTTACTAACTAAAACAATTTCTTATAGGGTCAGGCATGAAACAGCACAGTTGGCAGGCATCGATATTTTCACCTAAATATTTAAACCAAAATATCATTAGCAATGATCGTTAGCGAATGATGTACCCTAAATTTAAAATTATATTCATTGCTATAAAGGCCACGATAAAAATAGCAGCGTGCTTTAAAATTATAATAAGTTTCAAATTTTTGCTTTTTAGTAACTCCCATTCAGAAAAGACTAAAACACCTGTAAACAAAAGCGAAATGAGACCCCAGCTTAGAAGTAATCCTAAATGTTCTGCATAACCTCGTTCGATAATACGATTAATACCCATTACTGTCATACGCTGAACGAGGAGCTGCTCAACGATATAAATAATCATCAGCAATGGCTTTCTAAGTTTAGCGTATTTATAAAATACTAAACATAACCCCGCTGCAATAGCGATAAAACTTATGACTATTAAATAAAACACTAGCATCATAAACCTTTTGATTTATCGTTTTATTATCACGCTATACTTTTAATAGCAATTGCCCACGTAACACTCCATATGATTAATGCCATCATCACTGCTGCACTACCAACATCTTTTACAAAACCTGCTTCCTTATGATGATCAGGCGCTAGATAATCGATAAGGGCTTCGAGGGCGCTATTAATGGCTTCTACTATAAGGCATAAACCTGAACATAACGTAACTAATGCTTTAGCCCACAAAGGTATGCCTGATACATACCATGCAACAGGCAATGATAAAACCATTAACCACACTTGCTGGCGGAAAGCGGCTTCGCGTTGATAGAGTGCTTTTAAACCTTGCAGTGCATACCCAGCTGCCTTAGGAATACGTGATAATGAAGCTGCTTTAACCATGAAATGCTTTCTCATTCATTAAGATAGTTTTTACGATGTAATAAAGGAGGCAAAAAAATATGCTTGTGACAGATAGAAGATAAAAAGCATGCCATTTGCCAATTTAAAAAGCATTTTAATAAAAAATCAAATAATATAGGATAAGCTAAAGTTAATATTAAATGGCACGCGCTAATCATTTTTTTTGTTGAGATTTATAAGATTGGTCATAGCATTTGAAATGACTTTTCCATCACTATCAGGTATAAATATTTTTAGAGAACGCAATGTCTCTAAGGGTTCTTCTCCATTTTTCACCTGAATACAATTTTCACTACGACATGATAAGGTGATAGAAGCAGGCATGGCTGTAAAACCTGGGCATTCTGCATCAAAATAAGAAGGATACTCCCACGATGCATTAGCTAACTGCAACGGAATTACTAATGCATCAAGTTTTACCTCAAACTTGCTTGTATCGTACAGTAGCTTTCCGTGAGGGGTTGACTCTTGCGCATTGATCGTATTAATAACCAATGTGCCTTGATCAAGTTTAAAGACACTTTTAATAAACTTGTTCTTTTCCCAAAATTTTGTGCCACTGTCTACAAGGCATTGTCGCATTTTGATATTAGCTATTTTTTTATTTATAAACGCTAAAATTTCAGAGTTATTTTGCACTTTAACACTGGCAGCATAAGCATTTGATGCTAATGTTACTGCCAGTAAAAAAATTAGCATCTGTTTTTTCATACCTGATCTCACATTTCATCGCGTGATAGCTTCGCTCTTAGCACCGGCCAGTGACTGAATACTATGCTTTATAAGCATTCGCTAAATTACTTATTTCATTTGAAATTTATTTATCAGCCATAAAAGAATAGGATTTTTTTACGTTTTTCAAGCCACGAAAATTGCTACCTACGCTCTAGGTAAAAAATAATTTACATGTATTTATATACATTTCCATGCCAATATTTACTTTTCTTTACACTTTATTTACGTTTTGTTTTTCATATTCTTTAATACATTAGAAGTTACGCAATTGGTTTTCTCGGCATGGGATGTACCGCGTTATGCCAACTTGCCGTACTACGGGTTTTGAAAATTTTCCCGAACAACCTCCTTCCATTAAAATAAAAAATACATTAATTATCAACAACATAAAAAATAATCTTCTATTTCGTTTTAATTTCGTTATATTTCGTTTGATTTTTATTATTTCCTTTGTTATGATGCTTTCACTTGCTACTTATTAAATATTGTTCAATACAGCATTTCGATTCGCTATAGAGCTTTAAAAAGAACATAAAGCCGTAAACATTTGAAGAATTTCATAACAGGGAGAAATAAAATGCGTGTCATTTTATTAGGTGTAGAGTTAATCAATCTTTCAACGGCAAACCATTTAGCAGAAAAGGGCTATGAGGTAACTATTATCGAAGCACGTACCGAACATGAAATTAAAGAAAAATGTTTAAGTGTTGATATTGATGATCATGTTTTTATTAATCAAATGGAGAATAAGTTAAAACAACTTGGCGTTAATTTTAGATATGGCTGTAACGCTAGGAAATTTATTACTGAAGGTAAACGTGTTCGGGGAGTGTCTATCAGAAATGAATGCTATGAGTCTGAAACATTATTTGCTGAACGTTTCGTGGCTGCATTTGATTACAAAACTCGCTTTATACTTAGCACACTCAAAATTCACTCTCCCTCAAACTTTAAAATGTTTACCGAGTGTGAATACAAAAATCCATTGATTGGTCAAAGCCATTACAACAATTTATTTTTGAATGTAGGGCAAGTAATTATGGGTAGTACAACTATCGCTCAATCTGCAAAAACCTTAGCGGAAGCTATTCATAAACCTATTACGCTTGCAGCTGAAAAAGAATTTTGTGAGGATACTTCATCACAGTTTTTTTCAGACTTATCAAAAAATATGAATCAATTTTTTAGCTCTTGTTTTGCTGTAAATTAACCTTGTTATCCCTAATCACTAAAACTAGATATTAATATTTTTCTTATTTTTTACGCTTCACATTCTTGATATAGCTAAAGGCAGGATGCTTCTTAAACCTTGCCAGCTAAAAGATCAAACGATTTCTTTCCCTTCTTTTAGGGATTAGGGGTAGTTAGCTAAAGTAAAAAACTTTTATAGATTAAATAATCTTAAGATTCTTCATTTCGCTTCAAGATATAAGAACATACTAATCATTAGCTTATATTTTTAATTCAACATCTTTAGATACTTGCTCAAGCCATTTTTTCCACGCTCGAGGGTAAAACGCTTGTTGCTCAACTAGGTTACGAATTATTGCCCGAGCCTCACGCTCCCCTCTTTTTTTGCGTGCTTCTCGAATTAACGCTATATGCGATGCTCGAACTTTCGGATCATGCGCGCGTACCGCATGCGAAAGCGAGGTCATGATAATGACCACTGTTTCATCACATTGTTTATATATAAAGCGTATTTTTTCTGTTTGAGCGTTTGCTAGATCAGCATGTTTATACTCACATAAAAAGCGTGCAAGTAGTTGCCCGGCATACGCTGCTGGCAATAGCATTTTTAATGCTTGATGCATATCACTCCACAATGTTAGCGCATAGCCAAAATCATTGCAGACATGCGCTACTACGTTTTCTTCGGAAACTTCTGTAGACAAACCAACAGACTTTGCGTTTTCAAACGCTTGATTTGTATAGGATTCAAACTGCTCAACACAGGCTATTACTAAAGATAAATGGCCTAATGATGCTAAGGAATGCAAGAATGTATTCAACATAGTTTCTGAGCAGGAAAGCGCCGTAGAGTAAAAGGCACGATGGAGAGCAAACTCAGCCTGAGCAATCCAATAGTCATCAACAGACTTATCCTGCGTTTCTATTTTTTCTAATAGCACATTTACTAGTGTAGTAAATGCTAATACTATTGCCATTTGGCGACCACAAAGCCTCAATTGATAAAAGGCTTCGCTAGAATTTCTAAGCAATGTATCGATATAAGGTCTCATCATAGAGATGTTCTTTATTGCTTTTGTTAGGAGGTCTGAACGCTCAATAGAGTTGATGCTAATTGATTCAAACCTTACTAGCAATGCATCTTTTATTTTAGGCGTATATGGTATAAATGCTGAATCAGCAAGCTGTTGTACAAGCGTCTTTAACTCTAGTTGTTCAGCTTCAACAGGCCACGCTTCAAGCTGTATTTGAAGCATGTGCTGCAACGTTGACGGCGCATGAGGATGAATAGAAAGTGGTTCAATATCAAGTATGTGATCATTCAACGGGTCGCACGAAGCACGATACTCCCCAGCAATTCCATTTTCTTCTACGCGGATAAAACCAGCATGATCAATGATGCGTATAGGAATCCAGGCTCCGTAATAATCTGTATGCTCCGCCAGTAACTGCGCTACTCGATTTTGTACGCTGAGTATTCCTTCTGTCCAAAGTGGATCGAACCCCATCATATGACGAGCAATTTGAAGCGCTTTGAGGGGTACCGGAATATCGATCACGTTGGCGTCTTTAAACTTTCTTTAAGCGCTTTAGCCATTGCAGCCGCTGTTTTTTTTGCTACCGCCTGGGCAGAAGTTTCTGGTAAGCCTGCCTCAATGAGCGACTGAAAAATATCAGACTGTGCCGTTGCCAAATGGATATCAAACTCGGCAGGAGCCAATTTTTTAGCTGTTTCAGACGCTTTTTTCCGAACGCTGTTATGCTCTTCTTTGGCGTTTGGATTTTTTAGGTAATCAGCAATAACATCGCCCAATTTTCGGGCGCTTAGTTTACCTAATCGTTTAGCTTGTTTATTGGCTTCTTCAATAAAACTGTATAAAAATAGCGAACCCAGCGTAGCAGCGGCCCCTAATAAAAATTCAAGCCCCACTAAATTTCGCTCTTCTGGATTGCTAAAATAGGCGGCTTTATCGGCAATTGCATCAGCGATTTCTTCTTCTGCCAAATCAAAACTAGTGTGATTCATTTGATACCTGCCCTTCATCATTTGCTTTACTTATTGTTGTCTCCACACTTTTTTTAACGCGGGACGATACCGCTGTACGCGAGCCATGTGATATTTTTTGATCATCTTGAATAAGATCGATAATTTGATCAATTATTTTCTGATAGGTTTGTTGCTTTAATGTTGTATCTTCAATTTGCTCTGATAATCGCTGTGCCGTTAATACATATGTATTAATCACTGGTTGTTGAAAATAGCGATTTAATTGATTTAATGACAAACGATGAATATCAAGAAATGTTTTCGTAATATAGGCACTCATAATTCCGCCGAGACCCGAAATAGCGGTACCACCAGCAATATTTTTCCAATCAGCACTTTGAATAATGGTGCGCCCTCCCCATACCACTAATAGCAAACCTGCAAACATAGCGCATATTGCAAATAAAAATGACCACCCAGCCCTGGCACGTGTTTCAGTTTGGTAACGCTCAATCTGCTTATTGTATAAATCAAATAATGCTATACGCTCTGTTAAAGGATCAATTTCGCGGTTGTCAGATGGTTTGTCTACTGTATCGTTAGAGGGTTGATCAAGACTCTTAAAAAGTGAAGGATCATCATCTTTATGAAATTTTGATTTGAATTTAGCTACTTTTTCAAGCAATGCTTGTTCTGCTTGGTATAAACGATCTCGCGCTGTATTGCTATCACTTAGGTCTTTAAAAAACTTTCCTAAAAAACCTGCAATGATGACTAACCCCATTATTCCTAACAATACGGTTTCAGACATTGAAATACCTATTAAATGTAATTAAACAATAAACCGGGCATAGACAATTTAGACTTATTTTCTCAACAACGCTAATCAATGAACGTATTTCATTATTATTTTTCTCGCGCTACAAACTGTACGCACACTTTTTTGTTTTAGAACTTTATTTTAGACATTAAGCAGCAGAGTTCTACTAAGGCATGGCAGAAAGCATAAGGATTTCACTTCGTAGAAGAAATGTTGCCAATATGCTGAGTGAACCTAACTGCGTAACTTCTAAAAATACTAAACACTAGTGCGTTCTAAAACCTGGGCATAATAACGATAACTGGCACGATCATGTAAGGTATCGCCATGACGAATAGGCCCCCATTGCTTAGTACGCGCTGCCTCTAAAATAGTTCTAGCTTCTGTTAACATTTCTTGTGATAGCGAAAAAACGTCGATAATAGGTTCTATCTGGATAGGATGAATACTCCACATACGGCTAAAACCAAACGATTCTTTGGCGTGCATAGCATCGCTACGCACCACTGATGCATCGCGCACTTCGGTCGTTACATTATGTGAAGCTATCTTGCCATGCGCCGCTGCCGCCGCTGCAATTTCAAGCTTAGCCCGTGCAACCAGTGGGTGCTGAAATTGCCCAGGGCTTCTCATTGCAGTTGAAGGAATAGAACCATAATGAGCACTCACAAAATCCATTAACCCAAACGATAAACACTCAATCGCTGGCTGTGCGGCTAATGCCCATACATCACGCAATGCAGTATGCGTTTCAATAAGCACATGCAGAGGAATAATACGCTGTAACCCCGCTGCTTGAGCAATGCGCTGCACGGTTCTTTCAAAAAATGAAACTTGAGCCGCATCGCGCACTTTAGGAACCGTAATATAGGCTAGCCGATCTCCCACATTAGGAATAAGCGCCTCGATATCATTCAACCAGTACGAGCTTTCGAGGTCATGAATACGCACCCCAATACGATTAAAACGATTATCTTCACTCGCGATAACTTCGGCAACCCACTCTAACTGCACAGCTTCTTTACCCACCTGCGCGCCATCTTCTAAATCAAGCGTTATATCAAGGCGCTGCCCCCAGTGGTGTTGAAATGCCAACGCTTTTTCAGCAAATTTAGGGCTTCCTGCATAATGATCACATACAGGCAAATTGACAGGCGGGCAACCTTCATCATACAACCGTTGTTTTGCTTCTTCGAGTAGTGTCATGGGTTTTCCTGATTATATACTTTAAGTCATCTAAAAACGCTTAAAATCTAAGCAAGACAAGGCGGAATCAAAAAAAACTCGACGCCGCCTATATGAAATAGGCAAGGAGAGTTTTTTTGATTCCAACGCCGTATTGCAACGAATTTAAGCGTTTTTATGAGTCGAGGCCGGCGTCGACCCATTCGGCGGCCCTCACAACCGCCCTCATTTTACTCTCCGTTTCTTGCCATTCGCCCATCGGCGTAGAATCTGCCACCACACCTCCTGATGCCTGCACGTACAAAACACCATCCTTTACCACCCCAGTACGAATTGCAATCGCCAGATCCATATCGCCTTGAAAGCTTAAATATCCGCAGGCTCCGCCGTAAAGTCCGCGTTTAGTAGGCTCTAATTCATCAATAATTTCCATCGCGCGAATTTTAGGGGCGCCTGTTAGTGTACCGGCAGGAAAAGTAGCCTTCATTACATCTAAGGCGCTCACCCCAGGTTTCAAACGGCCTTCAACATTCGATACTATGTGCATGACATGAGAATAGCGCTCAACGATCATTTGTTCGGTGACTTTTACGCTACCCACTTCAGCAATGCGACCAATATCATTACGTGCTAAATCAATGAGCATTACATGCTCAGCCCGCTCTTTAGGGTCTGCTAATAATTCGACTTCAAGCGCCTTATCTTCTTCAGGTGTCACGCCCCGCTTACGAGTACCTGCAATAGGGCGTAATACTACAATACTTCCATCTTCGCGCTGTTCTTGCCTAACAAGAATTTCTGGCGAAGCGCCAACGATATGAAAACTTCCCATGTTATAAAAATACATATAGGGAGAAGGATTTATCGAACGTAAGGCGCGGTATAACGCGAGCGGATCATGCGGGAACGGCTTATGAAGCTGCTGGCCAATTTGAACCTGCATTAAGTCGCCAGCCATAATGTACTCTTTGGCAACATCTACCGCTTTTAGATAATCGGCTTGTGCAAAGGGTCTTTCCATTTCAGCCGGTACTTCAGCTGTTTTACCATGAGGAATACTTACTGATTGCCGTAAGGCTGCATGTAACCGTGTTATTTCAGCTTGCGCTTTTTCAAAGCCTTGGGGGTCAGTTGCATCGGCATATACAATCAAATAAATTTTGCCTGCTACATTATCGATGACCGCAAGCTTTTCAGTTAATACTAATAAAATATCAGGAATATTGAGCGCATCACGCTTGGGTGCAGCTTTTTGTAGCCGAGGTTCAATCCAGCGTGCTACGTCATACGCAAAATAACCGGCTAACCCTCCACAAAAACGCGCAGCTTTCGGCAATGGCGCTACTTTCCAACGCTTTTGGTAGGCCTCAATAAAATCGAGAGGATTTCCTTCATCGGTTTCTATCACTGTTTCTTCTCGCAATACGCGAGTTTGCCCATGATGATGCTCAATACGCACAGGGCATGACAATCCAATAAAAGAATAGCGCCCAAATCGCTCGCCACCCACCACTGACTCAAGCAAAAAACTATAAGGGGTATTCGCTAATTTAATATAAAGCGATAACGGCGTATCTAAATCGGCCAGGGTTTCAAGCACTAGGGGAATACGATCGTAACCTTGTGCAACCTGCTGTGCAAATATTTCTCGTTCCATAAATACCATTCTCTAATACCGACGCTTATTAATATTAGAATTTACGCAATGGTGTTCTGCAAAGGCTGCCGCAATAGAGTTGCAGCAATGACCACCATTCAAACAAGCACATAGCATGAATGTAATACATAAGTATAAACAAGCTAAGACAATGCTATTAAAACTGCTTTGCGTAATTTCTAAATATAGAAGATTCTTGCAAAAGACCATAACCTTATTATGTAGTATGGTTTTACAAAAGGTCTATTAGGATCATAACGCGGTTACGGCTTTTACCGCTATATCTGCGAGAAATAGGTATCGATCTTATACAACGCCGAAGAATGATAATACTAAAGGTATATATTCGATATATACACCAGTAACATGATGACATAAGACCAAAGCCTGCATACTCTTAAGAGGTTGGCTTCTTCTAGTATTATGCAGCAAGTTTGCGCAGTAAGGCTGAATCGTAAAATAGGATTACATAAGACTTATGCTATCAACAACTATCAACAAGGTCATAACATTACTTAAACCGTTTTGGTTAGGCCATAGATAGTATATGAGGATAGATGCCCATATCCCTCATATACTGAATATCACTTTCCTCCAATGTTTATGATTGGATTTAAGAGAAGCTACGCCTAGTTTGAGATGGCAGCAGCCTGTTTCGAACGGCGAGCATTAGCGCGGCGTGCTACAAAACCTAGCCCGGCTAGCATTAACGCCCATGTTTCTGGCTCAGGTATAGGATTAACAGTAGTAGCAATCGATATACCATCAATCGACAAATAGGATTTAGCATCTGAAGCCAGTTCAAACGCTAAGGTTGCTGTAGAAGCCGTTGCTGTAAAGCTAACAGATTCGTCGTACCAGCTAGTACCGACTGAGCGTATACCTCCAGACCCTATGGAAGTTCCATCAATTAAGGCTTTAAAAGAATTAGGGTTATTGTAACCTAACGATTCAACACCAAAATTAGCATCATGCCAAGAAACACTATAAGTTTGGCCTACTGTTAATCCTGTTAAATGTTGGCCAAATGTTTCGATATAAGCCGAATCTGCACCTACACCTACCCATGTACCGCCATCAGGTGATGCTGATGGCGTTGCAGAGAAGTCTGCCAAACCTGCTACACCCACATTATTGTTTGCATCCATGGTATCGGCTGTATTGTTAATGTTGATCCAACCATCTGGAACCGAAGTGTTAGCAATGGGGCCTGTTAACGAACCATTAACGACTTGAGCATGTACTGTTGAACTAGCCAGCCAACATCCAGCTGCTATCAAGCCAGCTGCTAAAGGCTTTAAGTTTTTCATAAACATGTAGATTCCTCTTTTTTTATTAACATTACTATGACCTTAGTTCTTAAATCTTAAACAGTCTTAAGAACGTATTTAATGAAGGAAAATGTTCCTGGTCACAATAAATTTTAGAGGAAATACATTTATTCGTACACTAGCCTTTTAAGAGGTTTGTGCTTGACAGTCAATAATTTACTATAAAGCTGTCATTAATGACAGTATAAAAATCAAGGTTACGGAACCAACCCTGCCAAATATATCAGCTAAATATTTTTCTGATAAATCCGTACATAATCGACTTCCATTTGAATAGGGAAGATATTATCATCAACAATTGGCCCGCCAAAGTTGCCGCCGATAGCGATATTTAACAATAGGTATTGAGGGTTATCAAAAGGCCAACTGAGATTGCCTAAGCCGCGATTTACATAGGTATGATAAATTTGATTATCAACCCCAATGCTCAAGGATTGAGCCGTCCAGGTGAGTTGATAGTTATGAAACTGCGTGCACGCATCTGTGAGAGTTGTGGTACTGCCGTTGCCTAACCCGCCTACTGTATTAAATGTAGACTGCGTATGAATGGTTCCATGAATAGTTGTAGGATCTTTTCCTACCTGCTCCATGATGTCAATTTCGCCATCGCCTGGCCAAGTGCCATGAGTGCCTAACATCCAGATTGCAGGCCAGGAGCCTACGCCGCAAGGCAATTTGGCACGAATCTCCATAAAGCCATATGTCCAACTTGCTTTACCCCTTGTCACTAATCTGGCTGATGTATAATTTTGCCCGCCGTAATCTGGCATTGTGGTTAATGCTTCTTTTCGAGCTGTAATAATAAGTTTGCCATTAGCCACCTGAGAGTTTTCTAAGCGGCCTGCCGCATAATATTGCAGTTCATTATTGTACCAACCAGTTGAATTCGCAGATGTGTCGTAATCCCAGCGCGTAGGGTCTGGCAAACCATCGACATCAAATTCATCTGCCCAAACTAGCGTATAGTCGGCAGGCAGGCCTCCTACAGGAGGTGTAACAATGGGTGATACTTCTCCGGGGCTGCTTCCCCCACCACATCCTGATAAGCCCAAGACCATTGCTATTAAGAACAGCCTTTGAATGGTATTTTTCATAGGAGCCTCCAGAAGAAAGTTCGTGATTTATAAAACTTATACCGAACCACTTCTGTTATGGCACTTTGCCTCTTGTCAGGCTGCTATGTACTGGCTTATTAGACTGCTTGCTCACGCAGTTTTGCTTCATACCAACTTCTATATCAAACTGTTCAAATCACTACCTTGTTTACCTCAGTGAATTGGTATCAAACAAGCATGAATACGTATAGTTAATACAGGGAATTGTATAAATCATAGCTTACATATAATCTCGAAATGAATACCCACAACTCTTTTTACTAGACTGTGGGTAGATGACAAGATGGCTCAGAAATGGGCAGATGAATAAGACATCTGGCATGAACCATTACGGTTAAAATAAATGTATGTTAAAGCATTATTAAAGGAATATTTGCTTCAGGCAATGCCCAACGTTCAGGGTAGCTTACACCCGTTAAGTACAAACCATCAGGCATAAACGTAGGGGCAGCACACTCACGATTTTGTTGATCTAATAGCCATTTGAGCCAGGAAGGTTCTTGCCGGCCTTTTCCAACAAAAATTAATGAACCTACAATATTTCTTACCATATGGTGTAAAAACGCATTGGCTTTAAAATGAAATAAAATCAAATCGCCCTGCTTCTCGATATCAAGCCGCTGAAGTGTTCTTACAGGGGTACGAGCTTGGCATTCAGCCGCACGAAATGATGAAAAATCGTGTTCACCTAGCAAAAAGCGCGCACCCTCTACCATTTTTAATACATCTAAAGAGCGATGGTACCAACCTACTCTACCTGCCAGTAACGCAGGGCGTGTTGGTTGAGTTAGTAATGCATAGGTATAGCGCCGAGCTTGCGCACTGCGGCGAGCATCGAAAGCTGAATCCATCGGCTTTGACCAGCGCACCACGATATCTTCAGGCAAAAGGCTATTTACGCCTCGAACCCAGGCTTCTGGAGGGCGTGAAGCTGTTGTATCAAAATGCACCACCTGTAAAGTTGCATGCACACCCGTATCTGTACGGCCTGCTGTGGTTACTTTAACTGCTTGGCCTGCCATACGCGACAATGCTTGTTCTAACGCGGCTTGCACTGAAGGCTGACGTGACTGAATTTGCCAGCCACAATAGGCACGACCATCATATTCAACACCTAATACCCAGCGGCAGGAAGCTCCCTTTCGTAAATTAATCATACAAGCTTCTTGAAGCTTACCTGGGCGAAGTGCTGCCAAAGGCATCATATCTTGTGTCCTTTTTTTCTTAACCTATGCTCACGATACAGCTTTTCAAAGCAGTGTTTCAATTTATCCTACCGCCTTGCAACCACTTATCGTAGAACCGCTTATCGTAGTTAAGGTTTTTAACATTCACAAAAACCTGCGTTAAACTCTTAGAAGTTACGCAGTTGAATTCTATCAAGGCATGGGATGCCCCGCATCATGGAATGCCCAGCATAGCAACGCAGACAGTACGCGCAGTACGGCAAGTTGCTATAACAAGAACTAACTGCATGAAGCAATGTTTTTCCTATCAAGCTTTAAACAGCAATGACAGGTATGTTGACTACCGACAAAGGTTATAGTTAGAAATTACGCATCACCTAATTAGTGAATCATGTTATCTAGCAAACTTTGTGCTTCCTCAGCATAAACAGGCGTACCAGTTTTGACAATGGCCTCTAGCAAAGCACTTGCAGCTTCTGTTCTACCTTGCTCTAACCATACTCTGGCTAATTCTAACTGACAGTGCATTAAATCGTGTTGATTTTTCACCAAGGCCTCAGTAGAGGAATCATCTATAACGACATTTTCAGTCTCTTTTTCAAATTCAAAATTTAGGGCGGGTATCTCAACACTCATAAAATCGGCTAAGCTTGGCATTAATAACGCTTGATGATTTTCTTCTTCCAGGGATAACGAAGGCTTTTTAAGATCGACCGTAGTGCTAGCATCATCAGAGTGTTGAGTAGCCTTCTCCTCAGGCAATGCTAATTCAGGAATCAAAATCATAGGTACTATAGATAACTCGCTGATTAAAGGAGTAGAGAGCATCTTCGCAGTATCCTCTTCTTTTAATACAGGCTCTTCTCGCGCAACATCTGCCTCCTCTTTCATTAACGCCGCATAGCCTTCAGCTTGAGCAAGTTCAATACCTAAATGTTCCATTTCAAGTGGTGCAACCTCTGTTTTTTCATACGGCGGAATTTCTTCAGCCTCTGTAATCTCAGATAATTTTTCTTTTTCATTATCTGAAGATAAAGAATCAGCATTCTGTTGAGTTTTTGAATCATTCGAGCCGGGCATACTTCCAAACTCAATACCTAATGCCTCGCAAATCATATGTTGTTTAGGGTCACGCGCATCATACATAAGGTGCAAGCGGGCTGCATAAGCTCTTTTTTCTATCGGTCGGCTCATATGCTGATAAACAGTAAATAATCTCCAAAGCACTTCTGGAGAATCAGGATGATGCTCTTCTGCCACTTTTAATAAGGCTTCAGCAGAATCATAACGTTCATATGATATATATACATCTGCTTCAGTAAGAGGATCAATATGGGTATCCGTATCAAAATTTAAAAGATTTTCCCGATTTAAACTGCCAGCCCCCGCTAAATCAGCAGCACTGGCAGCGGCATTAATGCTGCTGCCAGTATCCGTAAATATAGTAGGTGCTTCTGCAAGTTCAGCAGATTCTTTCATTAAAACATCTACAATGGCTTGCCGCTGCTTGCGTCTGGCCTGAATAATAATTGCTCCGCCGATGGCTGTTCCCATCGCCAATAAAGATAGCAAACCTACCCACCAAGGAATATTATCGGTAATAGAATTATTAACCGGCAAAGGAGCTTCAGTTGAACGGCGAAGCCTAGAACGCTTAGGCTTGTGTGGCGATACCTCTGATGCCTCGGATGCTTTATGGGCAGGAGAAGCAGCCGTTACAGAGTTATTTGCATTGGTCAGAGGTACACTGACACCATCGATCTTGCCGCTGGAAGTATTAGGAAGTGTACCCGCCCCTTGATTCAATCCTGAATTAGGTTCAGCACCAGGCATTTTTACCGTGGAATCTACAGGCTGTAAGGGGTTAGCAACAGGTGACTTACTAGCGTCTATAGCACTATCGGATTGCGCCTCTCCTGGTAAACTTTCAAGCCCCGGGGACATCGCCAATTTTGGAGAGCGTTTTCTTACATTGGCGATCAGCAGCCGAATCTGATTTTCCATTTGCAAGAGTCGCTGATATGTCTCGATTTCTTTTTTACTCATGCCATGCGAGATAGCAAGCCGATCTAATTGTTGAGCAATTGAATTTTCTTGTGCCGCAGAAGAAGCAGCGCCATTTTTAGTACTATTTCTCTCATCATTTTGACTCTCAGGCGACCCTTGGGGCCTATTTTCACCTGAAGCAACGTTATCTGAAGCTGTAGCTTCCTGACTTTGATTAGCGTTTTCATCAGCCTCTGCTAAAAACTGCCCGTTATGCCACTTGTGAGGATTATGAAGTAATGCACGCCATTCTGCTCTGGCAGCACTATCAGTATCAGGTACGTATTGAATTAATTTTGGCGTACTCATCCAATGTCCGCGAATCATACGATTGGGATTACCGCCAATAAATAATTGAGGGTTATGTTGGTAGAGCACTAACATTTTTTGGTAAATACCAAGATCAGGACGACTCCAGCGCCGTGCTATCGCATGCAGCGTATCACCAGAACTTATTCGATATTGCCCATCTTTTAAGGGTCTTTGACTACCTACCACCCGATTAGACCACGCGTGCCTACCCTGAGGATCACTATTTGTATTTAGCTCATCATCGGCAGACTCAGTACGTAGAATAGATTGAGCGGTATCCATCATTTGATCGGCAGGATCAATTTTTCGTTTTAGATAACGCTGTTCACGCCTGGCTAAACGTTGTTGTATGGTATAGCCATCAGCCCCATCTTGCTGTTTTGGATCATTAACAGGCAAATCAGGCAAAATCGTATATTTACGAATAACATGCCCGTCTTTCCACCCGATATCTAAAATCAAGTTCAAAAAGGCTTCATTAAGAGGGCGCTCTCCCACTATTCTTAAATAGGGCCTACCATCGCCATGCCGCAATATAAATATACTCATATCCCCTACTGAAGCGGGATACTCGACACCTTGAAGCTCATACACTTCAGGCGTAGCAATCACTGCATTTAATGTTAGCCACTGACTTCTTTCAAGATCGAATACTTCAACTTCAGCGATAAACCGCTGCCCTAAGCCAGAACGCACAATGGGTTCGCTTAATGTTACGGCTTGACTCAATAATGGTAATGACAGCAGGCAAGCTATCCACACTTGGGTGCGTTTCATTAAAGCTCCCCCAATTATTTTCCAAATACATCATGATGATGTTTTATCGCAACCCTTGAGCATTTTCTTGAGGCAGGTAAATAATTGGTATGCATCGATACTTCATTGGTGCTTATATGGCGCTAAATCATCGACCTCTCATCGACCTCTTCAGCAGCGTTAACAGTGATCTAACGCTCTATATTTCATTTTCTTTTTTTATACTTATTTCTGAAGAACCTTTATGAATTCCATCAATTTGCCGCTGGCGATAATAAACCCCTAAGGTGAGTATTACCATGATGCCGCTTGCGGTAAATAGCAACACTAACCAATTCTTATTCAATAAAGTTTCATTGCGATGATGGTAAGAGGCTTGTAAAAAATCTGCACTAGCTATTTTATTATTTTTATGTACGCTTAATGGCATTTTGCTAGTAAGCGAGTGTGAAGCAGGAACTTTCCCTTGATCTGTATTCGGAACCGAAATTAAACTGCCTTGCTGATAACTAGGCGTCGTGACTGCACCTTGATTTAATATTTCTGAAGAAAGAGGCTCTGAGGGCGAGGTAACTGATTTTGTAGAAGAATTTGTAGCGGAACTATAAGGGTATTTAGGCTCTATAACCGGTGCATGCGACAAAGGCAAATGACTATTGCTGGAAGAAGGTATAACTTGATGTTGACGCAAATAATAACCATACGCACGATCATTATCGTTGGCATTTTTTTCTTGCTTTGAATCCTCTAGCTCTTTAGAGAGATTATAAATTTCTTTTTCTAATGTTATTAAATGCTCATCTATTAATTTACCAACGTCTTTCGTTGCATGATCTGGCGACTTACGCTGAGATTGAACTACATGCGGGGATAAAGGTATCGCGTGCGCGTTAGGCGCTATCACGCGCGCGCCAGACTGTTGCGTATTAGCGTGAGGGTGTTGAGTAGCTGACGATGCTGCACCATCAGTACCAGGGCCTGCATAAGTATTCATAACGAGTAAACTTGCCAGGCTCATAAAATAAACATAATTTTTTGACAAAGCTGTTCGCCTCTATAAAAGCTATTAAATACTATTCTTTAATATTTTCCTTTCATTCATCCATCTCCATCTCTATAACTTACGCAACATTATTCGTGCAGTGTGTTGGTATTTTTAATTACGCTACCTCACCTACTTATTTCCAGAGGAATGCCAATACACTTTTTTACGAATCGATTTAATCGCTGGTCTAATTTGTTGAGAAGCAATAGGTGCGCTTGCTCCGCCATCTTTCTGGCTGGCTCCAATCACAATTGTTTTTTGAACGCCATTCACAGGAACCACACCAAATACAGGTGAAGGAGGTAACCCGCCCCCGGTAAACGTACTTGACTTAGTACCTCCGCATGAACCTGACACACCGATTGCACCTGATGCATTCAAAAGGTTCAACCAATACCCTCTCGCCTCCCCCAATGCAGTAGAGCACGTACCTGATGCAGCAGGAATAGGACGATTCGTATTAAATGTGACCATTCCACTTATGATAAGGGCAGATGTCACCGTTTGCTCTCCGACCCCGCTGCGTAAATTCATGAACCAGCCTTTACTACTTGACGTCGGTAAAATCTTCCCTGTACTACAACTTGAGTCTTCTGAATAGTTAAGCATCGTTGATAAATCATCGAGGTTGTTGGCTGATGAAGCTGCAAGATCATCTAAATACACATAAAAACGATTGGTTACAGGAGAGGTATAAGGGTATTGCGTTTGCAAGGGATGCTCCCGGTCACCTGAACCAACCGCCACATAGACTTTATTGGTGTTCGCAAGCAACGCAGGGCCAAATAAAAATTTACGTCCTGATCCATTTGTATAAGCAACTTTATTGATTACCCAGCTATCACGAGGCAATGGCGCGCGCGTACTAGGGCCATTAATAAAATCTATTCGATAAATATTTCCCCCTGTATCTGCCGCGTAAGCATAATCTACATAGCCATCTAAATCTAAATCGACTAATGACACATCAGCAGCTACACTCCGTGTAGTGCTAAACGTAGCAAGAATAGAACCTGTATTAGCATCTAAAACATAAACTGCAGCTCCTTTGGGAGTAGTACACGTGGGGCTTATCGAATTAGTATCTTCACAGGCATCATAGCCTCCGCCCACTACAATGACTGGGCTACTGGTTGAATACCCTTTAATAAACGCTACATTTGGAGTAGACCATGTTTGGCCTATACCCTCAATCGCAGATGATGTACACCCTGTGTTATTGCTTAGGTTTGGGCAACCAACCTTCCACTTAAAAGCTGGAGTTGTAGAATTTGTCACATTTAAAGCATAAATCATTCTTCCACCCCGGCGCATGGTGGGATAAATCCAAACATTGGTATTGTCAGCATTCTGATAGATACCGGTAGAACCATCGAAAAAATAATCTTTAGGCGTAGGTGTAGGAATCAAGCCAGAAGGTAAGTTTGGATAACTCACTAACGGGCTATTATCACTTTGGCGCTGTAATTTAGAAAAAAACTCAGGCGCTACAAACGCCCATTGCTCTTGGCCTGTAGAGGCATTTACTGCCCGAAATGAACCATCATTCGAACCATAATACACAACGACCCCGGTACTGCCCGAATACGTCACCGGTAGGGGGCGAGAATGGATTACATCGCCATGTAACGAAGGTCTGGTCTCTGTTAGGTTACCATTACTATTTTCATCATTAACATCCTGCCCCTTAACAAAATTAACTAATGAACTCGAAAGCCCAGAAGAGGTCGTCGTAAAGGGTGTTAATGTGTTAGATGAAGATAATGTATAAACAGTACGATTAACTGCCCACGTAGGCGTTGTCGTGGTAGTTGGCGGATTATTACCTTGCCGCAACACTTCGGCGGCTCCTCCCTTTTCAACAAAAGGGCCATCAGGACTATCGGAATACGCGTTATACGATGTGGTCGGGCACGTGCCAGAAGGAAGCGGGTTAATCGGTACCGTTGACCAATAGCTATCTGAATCGTTTGTCCAATAACTTGTTGCACACGCTGTTAAAAAGCCTGTTTGAGTATTTACCGCTGCATTACCGTTTACATCACCTAAATCAGTACTGCCACTATTATTAATTAGTTGATAGCGCTTCATATTGCCAAACCAGCGTGGTTTTGCATCACCATCAGGGCGAAACATTCCAATAAAAACTTGGTTTTGGTTTTGTGCACGATTCGTTGCATTTACAGGAAGGCTGGCTGCCGCAAAGGCTGTATTGACGGTTTGAATTTCAGCAAAGATTTTTAATAACGTCGACACAATCGCTGCTTTAGTACTTACTTGAGTATAACTGCCCCCACCCATTTTGGCGGCATTTTGCAAAAGCAATGAGTATGCAGTATTTTGTTGCTCATTATAAGCATCAAGCACATAAGTCGTTACGCCATTGTTATAAAGTGTTTTTGCCCATTCATCCGTCCAGGAAACTAATGTTCCTGAAGGTGCTGCTAACGTTGATACAGCTGAAATACCGCTGGCTTCATACGACTGAAGACCTGATGACCCTGTATTATTTGCATTATTAGCAATATAAATGATGTAATTTTTAGCACAAGGCTTACTGGCGCTAATAGGGGTATTGTATGTTCCGGTTGAATTAATAGCGAAACCCGACCTTAATCCTTGCCCCCAGGCCGTTAAGCTTTGTGAGTTGCCAGACACATCAGCAAGATCTGCATGGCTTTGCGCACCGGCATAGGGGCTTAACCCCCAAAAGTATTTATAAACCTCATAAAAACCTGCCGACTCATCCTTATGAGCCATACCATTCACCTTCTCAGAAGGTGCATTCACGTCAATAGCGTTCAAAATATTTTTAAACGCAGTTCTATTAGCAGCAATCGATACATCACGAGTACCAAAACGTATATACCCTCCATCTGGGCCTGAGTCTGTTAACATTGCCAGCCCTACATTTACAGGTGATGTAATGGCATTTAATACACTGCTAATGGCCAGTACCTCTGACTCTCCTTGATTTCCATCATCATCTGGCCAATGCTGACTATTTCTAGACCAATTAGGTGAGTTATCTAGCAATATCATGACATTCGGTGCATCTGATGAGCCTGCGGATGAGCCTACAAAAATATCAATATCTTCTGCAAGCCCTTGGTAAGGCGCAAAAGCTAACCATACGCTTAGGCATAGCAGCAATATTTTTCGCACTGCATATAAGGTATTCATATATCCCTCCGCGTAGTAAGGCGATGAGAAGGCGCTAAGGGCATGATGTTGCCGCATCATCTGAGGCAACACGTACCGATATACCTTGTGTTACATAGGCCTGTGCCTCTGTAACTGCATCATTCGCAACTGCTGTAACTTCCCACACACTATTAGCACACATAGAATTCCCAGACGTTGCACCGGCGACTCCAAAACTTTGCTGAACGCCTACCGTACACCCTAAATCATCATCATCCGATAAATCTAATGTTGAATTTAAAAGCGCTTGAACCTTAATACATGCCGGTGCAGGCGTTAACGTTACCGTAATATCGGCAATACCATCACCATTGCTATCCACACACAATGTATTGGCTGTTGCACAAGGTGTGGGAAAAACACTCGAGGGATTAGTAAAAAATAGTGTAGAACTGATTGCTGATTCAAGCGTACTTTGTGCAGCACTTACAACCTCTTGCTGTTGTTGCATATTGGCTACAACTTGTAAATTGCCCTTACCAAAATAGAACATACTGACGACCAGCAACGTGATTAAAACCAGCATAATCATACTGACCAATAAAGTGGCTCCCTGTTGTAAGTGCGCCCTAATTTCCCTAGCTGCCCTACCTGCTCCCACCCCTTTTTGATTCACATTATGCGGTAGTCTAGACATAGCCTTTTTAGACTCAATTTGGACTGGAACAAAACATACTGTTTGCCTAACATCAGCGTTATGAAGGTTTTGCAATGAACGCATCATTGTCTCCTTCCAGCAGGATTATTCATACGTACCTCTGCGGTATACACATGACGCTTATAGCTATCATTAAAAGGCCCTACTGTATTAGCATTACCGCTGCTATCTAACCCTAACGTATAAGTTTTACTATCTGTATATCCAAACGACTTGCTGGTTGATTTGGCTAAAATATTTATCTTTACCGCCATGGTATTTATCCAATGGGTGTTACACCCTGCCCCTGCACAGCTTTGATAGATATCAGGATTCGATGTAAATACATCAGGAATACCATCACTCGTTGTATCAATGCCGTATTCAAGCTGTAAATTTTCTATGCCTTCGGCAATCGGCACAATTGAAAACCCATTTGCACCTAACTCTGCGCGTTTTAATGTCGGTATACCATCACCCGCCACATCGTTATTGGCAATAAAATAGATATTTGTTAGGTATTGGCGCATATTCGCAAGCGTGGTGCAATCACGTTGATGACGATTTAAATTGGTCACTACTGAATCAAGACGATATTGATCACTAGCGCTGGCAGAACTCAGCTCAGAAACACTATTGCATAAAGAGGCCTGGAAGTAAGGAGCGCTTGTCACATAGTCACAATTGCTAGCGCCTGCTATACATGTACTGGCATGGCGTACAACTACAATATCTGTATTCGCTTTTACATCACTTAAACAGCTTAGCGTTGTACCGTTATCATAACCTTGAATGTGCATAGGCAAAGCCGCCACTAAACTTGCTACCGTTGTTGCACAAGGATTAGGCTTTGTACTAGGCACGGCTAAACTTGCATTCGCAACATCAAAGGCATCTAAAAACCCTGCGATCTGAAGATCATTTTTTAATAGCTGCAATGCATAACGACCATTTTCAACTTGCTCAATGCCGCGCGCTGTTTCATCTCGTGTTCGATTACTAAATACAAAAACCGTACTTAATCCTGCTAATAAGATTAATCCTACTGTTACCGCAACCATCAGCTCAATGAGAGAAAATCCTTTTTGTTGAGCCTTATTTATAGATATGCGCAACCCTTCACGACGAATCTGTGACTCTTGCTTGCAGCTATTAAAAGGTGATGGTAGGTTCATAGTACGAACATTCATGAACAATTAAGAACAATTTAGAAGGCCAATAGTGATTTGTGTAGCAATCACACGCTGTAATGATGACTCCCCATATAAACCTGCACCACAACCTAAGCTAGGTGTAGATGTTTTGTTAACGCCTTGCCATGCAACAGACACCCTGTAAATACCAGGTGCGCATACTCCTGAACTGGTATTAGGCGCCTGAATCTGCTCTACACATCCTCTAGCCCCTATCATGGCTCCTATATTCGATGATGCCAATGTTTCAGAAGAACCTTTAAGTGCACGGCTCCATTCACATTGATCACGTGTTACACCCGTTGCAAGACTAGTACAAGAGGCTGGCTGGCTATCACCTGTACCTAAAGGAGATGCTGTTCCTGTTACATAGTTGGCAGCCGTTGAATAATTAGCGTTAATTCGATCGGCCATATCCTGTAATAAAATAAGCGCCTGCGCGCGCTGGTAGGATTCTAATTGCGTCATCTGCATTTTATTTTGAAGCGAGGATAACGCTAATAATCCAAACGCCATAATCACCATCGTGATCAATATTTCTAATAGCGTAAATCCATTCTGTTGATACCGCTTTGATGGCTTAACAATAAATGCTCTGTACAAGCGTTCTGAGTTCTCAAACTCTTGAAAACCATTAAAGCGAAGTATATGACGCCTTAACATGATGAAGCCTTCATATAAGGCCGCCCACTTAAGGTAGTCGACACACAACTTTGAATAGAAGCATCAGCTGTTGAGGTGGCTAAAAAAGAGGGAGCAGTACTGCCTACGATACGACCAGAGTTTTGATAAACCACGGTACTAGGCCCACCGCTAATCGTAATCCCTGCAATTGAACCGTGGGTGTCTAAAATATTACTGCTGGCATCTAAAATCTGCCAGCCGTTTTGCCAACTACTCGAAATAGGAGCCAACGTTACATTCGTATTGCGCTTTAAGGCTTCACTTCGTGTTTTAGCCAACGCAAAATAAAAATCAGTCGCTAAATTTTTAGTACGTTGACGGGCAATTAAATTTGAAAACGAAGGTACCGCTAAGGCACTCAAAATAATTACAATCAACAGAACAGTCATCAGCTCTATTGATGTAAATCCTTTTATACGAAAATTATTTTTTTGATCGGTGCGTGGGGGTAGATAAAAAGTGCTATCGAACATATATCACCTACCACTTATCCGAAGGTGTTTTCGTGCCAGCCTGATTAATTGTTAACGCACCATCTGAGCTTTGACGTGCAGTGCTAATAGGAGTGGCGGTAAGTGTGAATCCTGGTGGGGGGCCAGCAGAGGTGCTAATCGCAATCGTATAATAATTAGATACGCTGTCAGGAACACTCATGCTTAATGTAGATAAACTATCAGCATAGCTACGATTATCAATCAAGTATTGCTGCTCTCGTTGCGCCACATCCATTAAAGCTGCTTGTGCGCTAGCGCGTGTGCCCTTGATCAGATAATTTTGATAGGAGGCAGAAGCTACTGCCGCTAAAATACCAACAATAGCAACTGTAATCATTAATTCAATTAAAGTAAAACCATTATGATGCTTTTTCATATTGGCTCCTTTATCGTTTGAATAAACATATCCAACCATTAAGATAAGATAAAATTAGAAAAATGGAATAAGCAAAACTTCAATTAGTAAAAATACGTATATAAATCAACTATAACAAAAGTACAGGTAACAGCAAGCAACGCTCTTTATCCAAGCTTTTTGATGTTGCCTCTACCTTGACGCATTCTTCTATTCACAAAGATAATGCTCAACACCAGATGACTAGCAACACTTCTTTATCGTGACTAATCTTTGTTTCCTTAGCAAAATTCTCTTGGCACCTGCTAACACTCTAAGCCAGCAGCATTTATACATCACACTTATTGCACTATAGTTGCTTCATTTAAAGGAATTTACTCTCATGACGACTTCTGAACTTGCTTCCCAAGAATGGGTAGAGCTTTATACGGATGGAGCCTGCCAGGGAAATCCGGGGCCAGGAGGTTGGGGAGCTATTTTGCGTTTCAAAGGAAAAGAAAGAGAGTGCTCAGGGGGAGAACCTGAAACCACAAACAATCGAATGGAACTCAAAGCAGTTATCGAAGGATTAAAATGCTTATCGCGCGCTTGCAATGTAAAGGTGTATACAGACTCAAAATACGTGCAGCAAGGTATTAGTATATGGATAAAAAACTGGCAAGCTAAGGGATGGAAAACAGCAGCAGGAAAACCCGTTAAAAATAAAGAACTATGGGAAGAACTGCTTGAAGCAAGCCAACCGCACCATATTGAATGGCACTGGGTAAAAGGACATGCTGGGCATATTGAAAATGAACGCGCCGATGTTTTGGCCTGCGAAGCCATTCCTAAGAAAAAAACTGCCTAAATAGGGTATTCATAGTCTGCCGTAAACAGTATGATAGCTTTATAGTGTGAAAGTGATGTATTTGCAATACTTTCAATAGCTTTTATTCTTACTTATGAACGTATCAACTTAATAAGTTCTCATTAATCATGCGCAGTACTCTCCATATTGATGAGAAACATCTTTACTCCGCTCAATACCAGTAGGTTTTTTATGCATTCCGCTGAACTGTCTTCATCTTTTTCTCTTGAATCTCCCCCTACAGCCTGGGATGTTTTAATTATTGGAACCGGTCTAGCGGGCTTAGCAGCAGCTTTATCCCTTGCAAATACTAAACGGGTGGCAATTTTAAGTAAGCGCCAACTAGAGGCTGGTGCTAGTAATTATGCCCAAGGAGGTATTGCTGCGGTCATGTCATCAGAAGACTCGTTTGATCAGCATGTTGAAGATACCATTATTGCTGGCGCTGGTTTATGTGATCGTGAAGTTACAGAGTTTATTGTGAGCCAATCACCCAATGCCATGAAATGGCTGATTGAGCAAGGGGTAGAATTTACCCGGCAGCAAGATGATAGCCTGCATCTTACACAGGAAGGCGGGCATAGTGTTCGGCGTATTTTGCATGTAGCAGATGCAACAGGTAACGCGGTGCAAAAGAAAATGATTGAGCGTGTGAAAGCGCATCCTAATATTTTTATCTTTGAACATCATCTGGCGATTGATCTTATTACACATCGGCATGTTAAGGGGCCTGCCCAGAGTGAGCAAGCTGCCTGTTACGGTGCGTATGTTTGGAATGAGCACAGCCATCGTGTTGAAACTTTTCAGGCGCATGCAACAATTCTTGCGACAGGCGGCACTGGCAAAGTTTACCTATACACCACGAACCCTGATACCGCGACGGGCGATGGAATTGCGATGGCGTGGCGTGCGGGATGCCGGGTTGCTAATATGGAATTTATTCAATTTCACCCCACCTGCTTATATCATCCTCATGCAAAATCTTTTTTAATTTCAGAAGCTGTACGAGGCGAAGGCGGTGTTTTGCGCATTCCTGGCACGGGTCACCGTTTTATGACGGATCATGATCTGCGCGGCGAGTTAGCACCGCGCGATGTCGTTGCCCGCAGTATTGATTTTGAGATGAAAAAAAGAGGTTTAGATTTTGTTCATCTTGATATTAGCCACCAACCCGCTTCATTTATTAAAGAGCACTTCCCTAATATTTATCAGCGCTGCCTGGAATTTGGGATGGATATGACAACATCTCCATTACCAGTGGTACCTGCCGCTCACTACACATGCGGCGGAATCATGACTAACCTGAGCGGAGAAACCAATTTACCTGGGCTTTATGCTATTGGTGAAACAGCCTATACAGGTTTGCATGGCGCTAATCGTCTTGCCAGTAACTCCTTGTTGGAATGTGTTGTGTTGGCACAATCATCTGCTCAATCAATTCAAGATCGCACTTATGCCCATACTGATATCAAGGTTCCTGATTGGGATGAAAGTCGTGTTACCGATGCTGATGAAGAAGTTGTTATTGCACATAATTGGGAAGAACTGCGCCGCTGTATGTGGAACTATGTAGGCATTGCCCGCACCACTAAACGCCTTGAGCGAGCAAAACATCGCATTGATTTGCTGCGCGATGAAATATTCGAGTTTTATAGCCATTTTCGCGTCAGCTACGATTTAATCGAACTTCGTAATTTGGTTGATGTAGCAGATTTAATCGTGCGCTCTGCCCTGCTTCGCAAAGAAAGCAGAGGCTTACATTACAGCCCTGATTATCCCGATAAACTAGCAGCCCCGACACCTACCATTATTGAAGGCTTCGCTCCCGATCTATCTTAATCAGTTGTAAATATAAACAACCGTTGACGAACCCCCTCAAAAAATCTTGCACAAACCATTAAAAACACTACAATTTATTTAAGTAAAGCCACAATTAGGCTGTTGTTCTAAAGTACTTATCCAATTTAATAAAGGCTACCGCCATTTGAAAAGTTTCTAATGGCTATAACTATTAGAAGTTGCGCAGTTAATCGCTATCAAGGTGTGGGATGCACCGCATGGCAACACACTGACGTACACAACTGCATGCAACACGTTGCCAGCAGTTGAGAGAGACCCTCTGCGTAGCTTCTAACTATAAAGGTAACGTCGTATGAAACAGCCTATTTATGAATCAGCCTCCTAAGCTTTTTAAAAGCACTCTTGCAAAAATAGGCTTGTTAATTACGCTATATATTTTCACTGGCAAGATAGGGCTGTTATTTGCTGTACCGCCAGGCTACGCGACGATTATATGGCCTCCCTCCGGCATTGCTTTAAGCATGCTCATCTTATTTGGCTGGCAATTATGGCCTGGTGTACTAATAGGATCTTTTTTATTAAATTGTCATATTTCTGATGCTTACTCCCTAAAAGAAGGATTTGTTGCAATCAAAGCAATAACTTCTTTAGGTATAGCAGTAGGCTCTACACTACAAGCGTTATTAGGTCGGGCCTTAATCAACCGCTTTATTGGCCTTCCTCTTAACCTGAATTATTTTAAAGAAATTTTTTGGTTATTTATACTTAGCGGGCCATTCACATGCATCATTGCAGCCAGCATAGGTATTTTAACTTTATTTGTTGCTGGCCTATTACCGATTGAAAGCGTCATCAATAACTGGCTAGCGTGGTGGACTGGCGATATGCTTGGTGTGATAGTTTTTATGCCCTTATTTTTAATGGCACCCATCAGTTCAGCACAATTTACTTGGCGTAACCATACTATAAGCAGATTATCAACGATAGGAGTAATCACACTTATCATCCCTTTAGGCTTAAGCTTTTATGCCTGGAAAGTTGCCTCTTCGAGTGTATATCAACAAAGCTATTTAGAATTTGAATCTTTAGCGATAGAAAATGAAAAAGCGCTTCTCTACCGACTTAACTCTTATGAAAACGTTTTGCTTAGCGCAGAAGGCTTAATAAACAGCTCAGAATTTGTATCGAGTGAAGAATGGCAACACTATGTTGAAACGCTTCAAATCAAGAAGAATTTTCCTGGTATTAATGGAATAGGCTGGATAAGACCTGTACAAAGCACACGGCTCGATGATTACCTGCACGACATACGCAAAAATGGCGGAACTGACTTAAAAATTCATCCGACAACTACCGCAAAACCATTTTATATCATTACCTATATCGAGCCAATTCAAGATAATCGCCACGCGCTGGGCTTAAATATTTCTTTTGAAAAAAATCGCCTTGAAGCAGCTGATATTTCGCGCGACACAGGAACCAACGCAATTACCAAACGAATTGTGCTGGTACAAGATGATCAAAAAAGAGCTGGCTTTTTACTCTTACATCCTGTTTATTATAAAAGCATGCCAGCTAATACACTTGATGAACGAAGGTTAGCATTGAGGGGTTGGGTCTATGCACCTTTTATTGCTCAAAACTTTGTAAATGATCTTACTAAAAGCTTAGGTTATAAGCTTAACTTACGCATTTATGATGGTGAACATGAATCACCCGATACATTAATTTATAACAGCAGCTTAACAAAAACCAATGCGCATCCTGCTTTTAGCATTCATAAAAAACTAAATATTTTAGAACAAAAATGGTTACTCGTATGGGAAAGCACGACCATTTATGAGCAACTCGTGCAAAACAGTAGCCCACAATTAATTCTTGTAGGAGGATTAACATTCACTATTCTATTTGGATTGTTTTTATTACTCGCTACCGTGCGACAAGTAGAAAGTATGGAATGGATGGTAGAGAAAAATAAATTTGTATTACCTTGCATTATTTTTATCATTATGACGGTAGGCATCTATTCTTTATACAACATCCTTAAAGATAGAGAAATTAATTATATTAAAAAACGCATTCAAGATGAAACTCAAAAAATTGAGCTATCGCTTTCACTTCAAACAAATGATAATCTATTAGCACTGAAACGTATGGCGCAACGCTGGGAAATGGCTGAAGGAACATCGTTTACTTTATGGCAATATGACGCTCGAAACTATATAGAACAGCTTTCAGGTTTAAAAAATATTAAATGGGTAGATGCTAACTATAAAATTCGTTGGATAGAACCTTTTGAAGAGAATAAACATCATATAGGAGAAAATATAAATCTCCACGAAAATAGCGCTTTAGCTCCCACAAATACCGGAGACAAAATCAGCCCCATTGTTATACCTACTTCTGCTCAACACTACAAAGCTTTTACTGCGTACTTTCCACTGTATGTAAAACAAAAATTCGATGGATTTATAATAGGCGATTTTTCTATCGATGAACTATTTGGAAAAGTCATTACACAACCGTTAGCCGATAACTATGTTTTTTCCATTTCTTATAATGGCATAAATTATTTTACAAGCAATCATCAGGCGTTACCTTTAGATAAACATTGGCATTCTGAAAAAGCCATTCTTATTTATGATACAAAATGGATACTAAGCATTACCCCCACTCAACTGTTTATTCGCCAACAACAAACGATACTTCCAAATATTGTACTATGTGCAGGCCTATTAATTGCAGCGTTATCAGCGTTATCAGCACGCTACATCTTGATTTCACGTCTCAAATCACGTTATTTGGAAACAAAGTCTATTGAGCTTACGTTAGCCAAAATAAAAGCAGAAGAAGCCACACAATTAAAATCAGAATTTCTGGCTAATATGAGCCATGAAATTCGAACGCCGATGAATGGTGTCATTGGAATGACTAATCTGTTGCTGGATACAGAACTTCAACCTACCCAACGTCATTATGCAGAAACTGTTATTCATTCGGCTAATGCATTACTACAAATTATTAATGATATTTTGGATATATCAAAAATCGAGGCTGGAAAAATTGAATTTGAGAATATTGCGTTTGATCTTCAATCGTTATGTGATGAAATTTGCAAATTAATGATATTAAAAACAAATGAAAAAGGCATTGATCTAATATTAACGTATCCTCAAGGAACCCCTCGTTTTTGTATAGGCGACCCTGGGCGGGTGCGTCAAATTATTCTTAATCTTATTAGCAATGCAATCAAATTCACGCATGTAGGGCAAATTATACTTTCTGTGCGCGCTGAGCCAGCTCATAAAAGGCACCATAAATTCCATATTGAAATTCAAGATACTGGTATTGGTATTTCAGAAAATAAAGTTAATTTAATTTTTAATAAATTCACTCAAGCAGATCAATCAACGACACGAAAATTTGGGGGTACAGGGCTTGGGTTATCAATCTGTAAAGAACTTGTAAGCATGATGCAAGGAGATATTGGTGTTTTTAGTACCTATGGTAAAGGGTCAACATTTTGGTTTGATATGATTCTTAAAGCTGCTGATACATTAGCTTTACCCGATTTTAAAATGTCACATGAAATTAGCTTAAATGACAGCACCGTAACTTCGCCGCAGGGCAATTTAGAATTAAAATTTTCTGAAGTTAATATATTGCTAGCTGAAGATAACCCTGTTAATCAGCTAGTTGCTTCAACCATGCTAAAAAAATATGGCTGTACTATAGCAATAGCAGGTAATGGTAAAGAAGCTGTCGATCAAATAAAACTCCGCCATTTTGACCTTGTGTTTATGGATTGCCAGATGCCTATCATCGATGGCTATGAGGCAACCCTATTGATTCGCGACTTAGAAACGAATCAAGCTCGAAAACGTATTCCTATTATTGCACTCACTGCAAATGCCATGCATGGACAAATGGATCAATGTTTCAATAGCGGGATGGATGATTACATTACCAAACCGTTAAAACAGCTTGATCTTGAAAAAGCTTTAATCAAATGGTTACCTGCCAGTAAAAGAAAAATAATTGAATAGCCTTGAAAGCCTCGAAAACTTTTATGAATGATAAATAGCTTAGGCATTATTTTTTAGCGTATTTGATGAAATTATGCACCTTAAAAAACCTGAGCTTCTTTGAAAGTTTCGTGCTCGTTTCTGCTTAATATTTCAACGGTACTAATTTTTTAAACTTCTATACAAGTATTGTGACATATTTAAGGCTTTTCGAGACACCCCTTGCTATAATGCACCTTATTTATTCCTCAAAACAGGTACTCTCATGGCAGGTCATAGTAAGTGGGCTAATATTAAGCACCGTAAAGCCGCTGTTGACGCTAAACGCGGCAAAGTATTTACCCGTCTGATCAAAGAAATTACCGTTGCAGCACGCATGGGCGGCGGCGATACAAGCATGAACCCTCGTTTACGCCTCGCTGTAGATAAAGCGTATGATCAAAATATGCCTAAAGATACAATTGAACGTGCTATCAAGCGCGGATCAGGCGATCTTGAAGGCGTCAACTATGAAGAAATTCGTTATGAAGGCTACGGTATTAATGGTGCAGCAGTAATTGTAGACTGCATGACTGATAACCGCACCCGCACTGTGGCTGAAGTGCGCCATGCGTTTAGCAAATTTGGTGGCAATTTAGGCACTGATGGTTCAGTGGCGTTTCTCTTCAAACATTGCGGGCAGCTTATTTACGAACCAGGTACGCCTGAAGATGCACTAATGGAAGCAGCCTTAGAAGCAGGCGCTGAAGATGTCATTACCAATGATGATGGCAGTTTTGAAGTGATTACAGGCCCTTATGATTTTGTGAATGTTAAAGAAGCATTAGCTAAAGCTGGTTTTAAAGCTGCCTTTGGCGAAGTCATTATGAAATCAAGTAATGAGGTTGTTTTTAGCGGTGATGATGCAATCAAAATGCAAAAGTTACTTGATGCTTTAGAAAATTTAGATGATGTGCAAGAAGTATTTTCTTCTGCTGTCATTGAGGATGATGCAGCTTAGGCTTGATACATTACTTTTCTTTACTGGAAACCCGAAAACTGAACCCATGCTTTTCAAAACCCAACGACTCATAAAAAGCATGGGCATCAGTGCGTTTAAGGTTAGATGAAAGCATCATCTTATAGCAGCCTGCTTTTTGGCACTCTTCATATGCATACTGCATCATCTGCCTTCCGATTCCTTGCCCTTGACAGCTTGCATCAACCACTACATCTTCAATAATGCCGGAAGGTGACCCTTGATGCCCAATATTATCCATTATCAGTAAGGCAAAGGTTCCTACAATGCATTCATTTGAAACAGCGACATAAAGGTGATAGTTTGGGTAGCTTTGCATGCGCTTAAAAATAGCCTGAGCGGCCTCAACCTCTATAACATTTCCATTATCCATTTTAGGCTGCGCATATAAACCCAAAATAGGATGCATATCATTTGAATCTGCTTTTCGTATCTTCAGCATCGCTAATACCCGCTCATCCTTACACTTGATTTTTTGTTTTGCTCTTCGCTAAACTGCTTTCAATTATCTTGCTATTAAAAAAATGTTTAATTAGCGAATCATTTTATTTTAGGGAGAAGTTGCCTTGCCTCTGGAGGGAGAGGACGAGGGGGCTGGTAAATAAACCACCTACTATTTTTTACCTTTTTATAAAATCACTAAAGGTAAAACAGTGTTTTAGGTAATCCAACCGCCCCCTCATCCTAACCTTCTCCCTCAAGGGGAAAAGGAATCAATTATGCCCTCCAGCGTAGAAAGCATCAAAATAAAACGATCAATCGCTTATATAATTGCAGCGATGCATTATTCCCATAGTATGATTGATTCGCCCCGCTCTTGCAGCCATGTATTAATTTTTGAAAAGGGCTGGCTGCCTAAAAATCCACGGTGAGCAGATAATGGTGATGGGTGCGCTGACTCAATCACAAAATGAAATTCATTTTCTTCAATCAACCCTCGCTTAGCCTGCGCAGGTTTACCCCAAAGCACAAAAGCACAATTTTGCTGAGTATGCCCCAACGCATAAATAATAGCATTCGTTACTTTTACCCATCCGCGATTTGCATGAGAACCCGCTTTATCAGGCGCTACACTTAATGCTGTGTTTAACAGCAAAACTCCTTGCTTTGCCCAACGCGTTAAATCAGTATTCTGAGGTACAGGAACGCCTAAGTCACTAGAAAGCTCTTTAAAAATATTCCGTAACGATGGTGGCATTCTTACACCTTGCTGTACTGAGAATGCTAGGCCATGCGCCTCACCGGCTCCATGATAGGGGTCTTGCCCCAGAATAACCACTTTTACTTGCTCAGGCGCAACACACTCTAAAGCTTTATAACGAACGGGGGTAGGAGGATACGCCTCCTCTTCAATTTGTGGAATATCGTCGCTCTTTAAGCCTGTAAAGGCTAACCAATTTTCAGGAAAATGCATGATTATTATCTTAAGAACATGATAGGAGAGAGTATAGGAAAGTTAGTGCTCATCACAAACTGCGGTTATTGGTAGCTTATGATTAAGCATCCGTTGTTAAGGCTTCTTTTAAGGCTTCTTAATAGGAGAATTCATCATAGGCGCTAATTTAGAAGCAAACTCCCCTCCCTCTTCTAAGCGGTAGAGCCAAACTAATAATTCAGCGACAGCAATATAGAGATTAGGCGGTATTGATTTATCTAAATCGACTTGCATTAATAAAGAGACTAATTCAGGAGCAGGATGTACATATACCCCAGCCTCTTGAGCACGATCAATAATGGCTTGAGCCAGCATCCCTTTACCTTTTGCTACTACGCGAGGTGCAGCATCTCCTGTTGCATAGGCCAATGCGACGGCAGACTGTAAAGCTGAGGGCTTAGAGGGTGGTTGTTGGCTCATATAATCACTCGACGCTTCTGTTTCGCTGTTTCGTTAACTAGTGTTTTATCATACGAGTAATACCTGGCTTAATGCAGCAATTGCTGCTGTTTCAGCTCTTAAAATTCGTTCGCCTAAACTCATCGCTATACACCCTTCCGTTCGCATCAAATTTTCTTCATTTTCAGAAAATCCTCCTTCAGGTCCTATAAAAAAACGAATCGAACGTTTATTCATAGTTGGCTTATTATTTGAAGAAGAGGATAAGGAGGTAGAAGGAACGTTATTCGGCAAAAATAACTCTGTATGCACTTTTGATGCTAGGCTTTCTTCTGCAAAAGGGCTTAATAACCATTTTAATACTGGTAATGATGTGTTATTTTCATGTGTAAGATACTCTGTTAAAGGTGTTAAAGGCTGGAGGCTCGGTAAAATATTTCTTCCGCTTTGCTCACACGCAGCAACAACCACACCATTCCAGTGACGTTCTTTTTCTGCAAAACGATGCTCTGCCATCTGAAAACTATGCTGAGTCAAGATCGGCTGAATACTAGTGACGCCTAGCTCGGTCGCCTTTTGGATAACCCAATCCATTTTCTCAGAGGCGATTAACCCCATAACCAAACATACATTTATACTGCTTTCACGACTAATCATTTGACTATCATGCCAATAAGCAGTTGCACTCGATCGCATAATGGTTTGAAGGCTTGCCAGATACTCGATACCTGCGCCATCAAATACTATAAAATATTGCCCCATTTTAAGGCGGCGAACTTTTATAGCGTGTTGAAACATATGTTGGGGCAGCGCAAAGATGCTATTTTGATTAAAATTTGTTACTTCCACATAAAACCGAGGCAAATGCCTCCATCGTGCTTTTTCAGGTAACGCCAACTCGTTTATTTTACTCACAGCATTCATGCATGAACCAAAATTTTTGAAAGAAATTGCTTAGCGCGATCAGTTTTAGGTGCTGCAAAAAATTCAGGTGTTGGGCTAGTTTCAATAATTTCACCTTGATCCATAAATATCATACGATGAGAAACTGTACGCGCAAAGCCCATTTCATGGGTCACCACAACCATTGTCATGCCTTCTTTGGCTAACCCGGTCATTACATCTAACACTTCATTAATCATTTCAGGGTCAAGTGCTGAGGTAGGCTCATCAAACAGCATCACTTTAGGATCCATGGCTAATGCTCGAGCAATCGCTACACGTTGCTGCTGACCACCAGATAGTTGAGATGGATATTTCTCTGCATGCGCGGCTAAACCCACACGCGTTAAAAGCGCTAAGGCCCGCTCATTCGCTTGTTTTTTGGGGCGCTTTAATACATGAATTTGTGCGAGCGTAATATTTTCTAAAATGCTGAGATGAGGAAAAAGCTCAAAATGCTGGAAAACCATTCCTACTTTCGTGCGCAAGGCATTTAGTTTGCTTTCGCTTAACGCACCTACCGATTGGCCCTCAATGAGAATCGTTCCCTCTTGAAAAGGTTCCAAGCGATTCACGCATTTTATTAACGTGCTTTTGCCAGACCCTGAAGGCCCGCAAATAACAACGACTTCACCTTTATTAATTTCAGCAGAGCAACTTTTCAGCACATTAAGAGCGCCATACCATTTGCTTACATTCTGAATTTCGATCATTTAATTAGCGCCTTCCTTACTTTGAGGCTTCCACACCTTTAATTACTTAATTTCTGCCAATATCTTTAAATAAATTTCAAACCATAATTACCAGCTAAAGCCTAAGGCCTGTCGTAAACAGGTTCCAGCAAGGCATAGTATCGCAGACAGTACAATAAGTACGGCAAGATACTATAACGCCGCTGGAGCCTGTTTACGGCAGGCCGCTATTTGTGTTTTAGGAGTTCTACGCCCTTCGACGCACTAAAAGAAATTAAAAAATAAACGACTGCCGCAAAAAGATAAGCTTCTACCATTCGCCCATCACGCTCAGCAATATGTTTTAAAGTTCCTAAAAAATCAGATAACCCCACAACATACACCACCGCTGTATCTTGAAACAAAATAATACATTGTGTTAATAACGCAGGCATCATTTTTCTAAATGCTTGGGGAAATATAATCAAGCGATAACACTGCATTTGAGATAAACCTAATGAGCGTGCTGCATCACGCTGCCCGCCAGGTACTGCTTGAATACCTGCGCGGATAATTTCTGAAAAATAAGCAGCTTCAAATAATGCAAACGCTATAAAAGCCGAATAAAAAGCATCAATGCCTGTGGCATACGCTGAACCAAACAGATTTTTAATAATTAATGGTAGTAAAAAATAAAACCAGAACATCACCATTAAAAAAGGTGTTGCTCTCATCAACGTTACATAACCTGTAACAATGCGTACTACCCACGGATAACGTGAAAAACGCAGTACCGCTAATATGGTACCTAGCCCTACCCCGCCTACCAGCGCCGATGAAAAGCACAACCCAAACGAAAACATTAGCCCTTTAACCAAATGAGGCATGTTCTGGGTAACGATACTCCAATCGAGTTGCAGCATCTGCTAAGCCTTATTCTTCATCAACGAATTTAATTGTAAATGTTGCTTATCCACTAAGCTAACTTCCTTATGAATAGATATAAATAAAATCTCTGTAAAGTTTAACCAGCACCAAGCCCTGATGAATGCATCGCATTAAATAAATATCGCCCCTGTTCGAATAGGATGAGATTACACACCATTTCATTTCAAAAGCTTTACATTCTAAGCAAGACAAGGCGGATGTTAAAAATTTGCGATGCCGCATATACTAATATGCAAATCGCAAATTTTTAACATCCAACGCCGTATTGCAACGAATTTAAAGCTTTTGCATGCGGCGCTCGAAGTGGCGCATGCCTCCTGTAATCACAAAGCTTATCGCAATATAAATGAGCGTTGAAATCAAAAAAATTTCAAACGTTCTAAACGTATAGTCTGATATTTGTCGTGTTTGGCCTGTTAGCTCAAGTAATCCAATAGTCATCGCCAAAGAAGAGTTTTTAAACAAGCTTAATAATTCTGAAGTTAAGATGGGCCATACCATGCGTAAGGCTTGTGGAATAAGAATAAAACGATAACATTGAAACTGGCTTAACCCTAGTGACTTGGCAGCATGTATTTGCCCAGCAGCGGTGGCTTGAATGCCTGCACGAATTTGCTCTGCAACGCGTGCCGCGCTGTAACATCCTAATGCAAGAGATGAAAATATAAACTCTGCTAATAAACTGGTTGAGCTTAAAAGCGTATTTAAATCTTTTTTAAGCCAATCGCCCCATCTAACAGGCAATACTTCTGGCAGAACATAAAACCATAAAAAAAGCTGGAGTAATAAAGGAATATTGCGAAATAATTCAACATACATACGACTGAGCAGTCGTAACAATGGCGCGTTAGGCAGAGTGCGAACTACGCCAACAAAAATACCTAAGCTTGAGGCTATGCAAGCCGACATGAACGAAACGGAGAGTGTCCACAGTAGACCTTGCTTCAGCCAGTCGATATAACGACTGCCATCTCCAATCCCCGTTTCGGTAACTAAAAAACTCAAATCAAACATTAATTAACTCAATTACTCAGACCCTTTATCAGTCGGAGCATTAAATTGCTTCTCTAATGCTGGAGAAACAGGTAAGTTTAAATTAATATTTTTAGGTGGAATAGGCGACAAAAACCATTTTTTATAAATTGTTTTTACTTCACCGCTTTTCATTAAACTTACTAAGGTGTGATCAACCACTTTTTTCAAGGGAGCATCATCTTTAGCAAACATAATTGAATAAGGCTCATAGGAAAGCGGATTACCTACTACTGCATAGTCAGCTGAATTTTTTGCATTCGCTGCTAAACCTGCAAGCAATACATCATCGGTTGAAAATGCATCAGCACGCCCTGTTTCAAGATTTAAGAAAGACTGAGCCATATCAGCAGCATTAATAAATTTCATGCCCAGCTTTTTCTCTTCATTTAAGCGACGAATCACACGCTCGTTTGTAGTACCTTGAGGTAAAACTATTGTTTTCCCTTTTAAATCTTCTAAACCTTTAATGCCCGACGCTTTTTTTACTAAGAGCTTGGTACTAGCAATAAATGTATTGACCGAAAATGAAGCTAGCTTTTGACGCTCAACATTATTGGTTGTGGAACCACATTCCAGATCAATAGCACCTGTTTTCACTAAGGGAATACGTGTTTGTGAAGTAACAGAATTAAACTCTACTTTTAAGTTAGGTGCTTTAATCTCTGTTTTAATAGCATCAACAATCTTTAAACACAGATCAATCGAGTAACCTACCGGTTTTTGGTGGGCATCTAAATAAGAAAATGGAATTGAACTTTCCCGATTTCCTATCACGATCGTATTCTTTTCTTTAATTTTTTTAAGTATGCCTGTGAGCTCTTGTGCAGCAGACATCAAAGGCATACTCAACAGACTCACTCCCATGAGCGCTAGACTAATTTTTTTGTAGTTCATGTTCACTTTCCTTGGGTCCTGATTTTGCTGCCGAGGACATCGGTGGGGTACCACTAGAACCGCCCCCCCGCCTACGACGAGGCTTTTTTTCCTCTGCCGCTGCGGCAGCATCCTGGATCCATTCTGTCATACGTGTACGCAAACGGGCAACTGCTTGGTGATGCAGTTGGCAAACTCGCGACTCACTTACTTCAAGTACAGCGCCTATCTCCTTTAAGTTCATCTCTTGATCATAATAAAGTGAGATTACCATGCGCTCGCGCTCAGGCAGATCGTTAATTTTTTCAATCAACGCCATACGAAAATGTTCGTTCTCAAGCACATCTAGTGGCGTTAATGTTTGTTGTAATGAAGGCACATTCATTAACGATTCGTAATCACCTGTCTGGAAATCTTCAAAGTACAGCAATTGACCGCCTGAACTTTCTTCAAGCATATGCTGATACTGATCAAGCGGAACGCCTAATTGAGAAGCTATCTCCACTTCGTTAGGATGACGCCCTAAGGTTTGCTCCAGCGAGTCGATGGCACCTTCAATTTTGCGGCCATTCTGACGTACTTGCCTGGGTAACCAATCCATTGCCCGTAGCTCATCAAGCATAGCTCCACGTACACGCTGTGTTGCATATGTTTCGAATTGAGCACCGTGGTCTTCCTGATAGTTCTCAATAGCTGACATCAAGCCAATCAAACCCGCTTGAATAAGATCATCTACCTGAACTGAAGGCGGAAGCCTCATAGCAAGGTAATAGGCGATACGCTTCACTAAAGGAAGCATCTTTTGTACAAGTTTGTTCTTATCAGTGCTAGCGGGAAGAGACATAGTGTTCTTTACTCATACTGTTAGGCATCTCACCGGGGATACTCTCGAATAGGATGCTATCGTACAGCATAAACGCTAGTTGACGAAAGACTCTGGTGTAAAGGCTCATAGGTGCCCCGGGTTTAAAAGCCACAAATCGTCGATCTGTATCACTAATATGACTTAAGCTTACTAAGGTAACATCAGGCAAAAATTGGCGTGTTACCTGGGTTAGATGCTCACAGATAGAGCCACCTTGTGCTGTCATAGCATCCCCTAATAAATAGAACCGCTTTTTTTGATAGTGATTAGCGCAATGCTTAATCCATGCATACGTATTTTTGAGCAATGCCACATGCCCTGATACGACTAAAACCACGAGGGAGGATCGAATCAAAACTGGAGACAATCGTGTGACAGGCTGAGTAACCTCAATCAGATCAATAACATCCCCCTCCCAAGCTGCGGGTTGAAACAATGAGGTATCTAAAGCGGTAGTTTGCATTGAATCAAGGCATCTTAACGTAGCTTTCTGCCCTAAGTGCTCAAACCCTTGCTTTAATCCACTTACCCAATAATGCCGTTTTAAAGGTGGATCACCCATTACCAATACAGAAGGATAGCGCGTTGGCTTCCGTAAACACCGTAAACTAAAAGCTTGATCATAAGCAAACACGATGCTCTCTCCAGGTACCTAACCTACACACAGTCAAAGTCTTACACGATACAAAACTCAAAAAAACAAACTATTCCTAACTGCCATGCTTTACAGCACCATTTACACCACATATCTTGCATCTATATAAATATCTGCAACCGTACTCAACATGTTAAAAACTATACAGTTAAATCCATTCAAGGCATGGGATGCCCCGCATGGCAACACACATGGATTACAGCAAGTTGTGAGCACTTCACTATTTAACTTTTAATGTTATTTCCATATTAACGGATACTCATCATCTCTTAGCGATAAAGGTGAAACTGACCCTATATCTTGAAATGCACGATCAACTAATGCCTTTGCATCAGGTAAATGTAAATCTTCTGGAACACGCTGCCCATCGGTTAAATAACATAAGCGCAAACGATGTCTTGCCAATATGTCTAACACTGCTCCTATTTGAGCCGTTTCATCTAACTTACTGATTACCACTCCTGCAAGTTGCGATGAACCATAGGCACGCACAACATCTTCAAGCGTACTTGCCTGGGCATTTGCAGCGATTAAAAGTAATTGCTGAACTTTCCCCCCTTGTCTGCCTAAAAGCGCAATTTGCTCCACTAAACGGCGATCACGCTGGCTCATGCCAATCGTATCGATTAAGATTAAACGACGGGTTGAAAGATCATTTAAGGCTGAAACAAGATCACTTTCGTCGCGTATACCGTATACCGGTACACTTAAAATACGCCCATAAGCCTTAAGCTGATCATGAGCGCCGATTCGATAACTATCGGTCGTAAGAAGAGCAACATGTTGCGCACCATGCTTGAGGGTGCATCGTGCCGCTAATTTAGCAACGGTGGTTGTTTTGCCTACCCCGGTGGTGCCAACTAATGCGTAAATTCCGCCTTTATCAATAATATCGTCATGCGTAGGCATGCAATCAATATGCTGACTTAAGCGATGTTTAACTTCATTCATAGCGACCATAACATCTTTAACAGCCGGCAAACCTTCCAATATTTCTCTAGATAAAGCGGGGCTTATTCCAGCAGACAATAACCAACGCATTAAGGTTAAATGTAATGAACTACGCTGAGAAAGCTCATGCCATGCAAACCCGGCAAGTTGGCCTTCAAGTATGCTGCGCAAAAGTTTTAGTTCATGCTGTATCGCAATGTCTTCTTTAGGATGCGCATTATCATGAACAGACATTTTTTCTAAGGGAGAAATCGATAAATGCTCAGTTTTTTTTGAAGCAGATGCAGATGGTAATGGATCAATTGATGGCTTAGCCCTTGCCCCAGAAGAAGCATGCGAAGAGGTCGTTCGCACAGTATCAGGCGCAGGCATAGACGTATGGGGCCGCTCATTTTTCGATGTAGGAAAAGGCTTTGAATCTGTAGGAGGCCTCGAGTCTGAAGGTCTTCCTTGGTGGTTACCTGAAGAGCTATTTTGATGCTGAGGCGGAATCGAGGAATGTGAAGAACCTGAAGCACGCGGCTGCCCCGTAGAAAAAGATGACCCTTTATGCGCCGCGATAGGTTCTCTTGCCTCTCTGGCAGCTGGCTCTCGAGAAGTCGCTTCTAAATTCTTCATCCATGGCAATACAGATTCCATTTCACGTGAAGCTGATGAGTAGTCAGGAGCAGAAGAAACATGAACAGGCTGGGAAGGCGGCTGTTTGGAATTTATCGCTGAAGGTAAAGTAGAAGATAAGGATTCATTAGTATTCGTTTGCCAGTATTGATTAAGATGCGAGCTAGATAACGCAGGCTCTTCCATAACAGGAATATCAAACTCGTCTTCAGGCGAAGACCAAGAAGCATTTTGCCAATGTTGATAGTGTGCAGCTGCCCCTACTCCTGGCTCTGGATAACGCGGCCATTGAGGAGAAGAAAAAGAATCTGCCGATGAGGAAGAAGTTGAACGGCGCTCAGGTTCAGCATGCGCTTCGTGCGCAAATGCATCCATCTCATGTTCTGAGACAGCAATAATTTCAACGCCACCGGGAACTTGCTTATTCGAAAGAATAATAGCCTCATCCCCCAAGGCCTCGCGAACCTTATGTAGCGCTTCTCGACTTGTTGTTGCAACAAATTTACGTGGAATCACACAAGGGCTCCCAATATGCGTGAAGTTTTCACTCTTGCATTACACCCCGCTAAGCTTGCCCGAAAACGCAAATGGTGATCGCTCAAGGTATAATTGGCTTTACGGCGCTTTTTTAAACAGTTTGAAGCCTAAGCCTCAGTATACCTCAGCTTTTGTTGATCATTAGGACTTCTACCAAACGCCATCGCTCATTTTCTTTCATTAAGGTTTATTATTTTAGAACTTACGAAAAAATACGCTGGTAACGCATGTGAGCAGAGGCCTCACAAATCGCTATAACAAAAGGTTTATAACACCCAAAGCAAGTATGAGTAAGTCTTAACCCTATTGATTTTCTTACTCTAGCGGTTTATAAACAGTAGTTTTTGGTTCGAGCGCATTACTGAAGTATGCTAACATGATAATAACCGTTTGGGAGACTGAAGAAAAAGGGGTGGTATCAAAAAAGTCAGGCTTGGCAAAACAGCAGTTACCCCGCTTATATCAAAGCACCCTGATCAAATTAAATCAATGGCATAAAAGATAAGGCCATTTAAGTTAGATGTACATTAGTCTAAGTATAGAGTAGAGGATTCTCTCGTATGCATATACGTCCCCTTAACAGCAATTTTTATGGCAGCCAGGTTGCTTTGGTTACTCCCATGCATCCTGATGGAAGTATCGATTGGCCTGCATTTGCTAATTTAATTGACTGGCATATTCAAGCCGGTACACATAGCCTTGTAATTGTAGGCACCACTGGGGAATCGCCCTCAGTCAATGTAGAAGAACATACTCTTCTTATTCAAAAAGCTGTACAACTGGCTGCTGGGCGCATTCCTATTATTGCAGGCACAGGCGCAAACTCTACGCAAGAGGCAATTGATTTAAGCCGATTTGCAAAACAAGTAGGTGCTGCTGCTAGTCTTTCAGTTGTTCCTTATTACAACAAGCCTACACAAGAAGGCTTGTATCAGCATTTTAAAACGATTGCTGAAGCCGTTGATCTGCCTTTAATTCTTTATAATGTGCCTGGTCGTACCGTTGCAGATATGACGAATGACACCACAATTCGGCTTTCTGCCATTCCTAATATTATTGGAATCAAAGATGCAACAGGCGATTTAGGCCGCGGTCTTGATTTAATCTATCGCGCTCCTAAAGATTTTGTCATTTTAAGCGGTGATGATGCCAGTGCTTTAGCCTTGATGTTATGTGGCGCAAAAGGAGTGATATCGGTCACTGCAAATGTTGCACCCGCTGCTATGTCTCAATTATGTGAGGCTGCACTAGCAGGTGACTCAGCCACAGCGCATCATATTAATCGTGCTCTGATGCCTTTGCATCAAGATTTATTTGTTGAAGCTAACCCTATTCCAGTTAAGTGGGCTCTTTATCATTTAGGCCGCATTCAAAACAGCCTGCGGTTACCGCTTGTTCCATTATCCCAAAGCTGGCATAACACTGTTAAAGCCGCGCTTGATTCTGCTCAACCTGTTGAAGTGCTTAAATAACCATGAAAAAAATTTCCTTGCTGTTATTGCCCACCCTGCTTACTGTAGCAGGATGTTCAAGCTTTAGTCTGGATCGTAAGGCGGATTACCGCTCTTCAAAACCAGGGCCATCATTAGAACTTCCGCCTGATGTCAATTCTCCTGTATTTGAGAATCGCTACACCATTCCTGCTTCAACGCTTACTGCACCTTCGGTGGCATCAGGAACACCTACAATTACCTCATCAGCTTCAGGTAACGCAGCTAATGGGTCAGTTGTTCCGCAAGGCTCACTTGCTACGGTAGTGAAAGAAGGGCAACAGCGCTGGTTAGTCGTTAAGCTTCCTCCTGAACAAGTATGGAAAATTGCCAGAGAATTTTGGACACAATCTGGATTTACTGTTCAAGAAGAACGGCCAGATGCAGGCGTAATGGAAACCGATTGGGCCGAAAACCGCGCAAAAATCCCTCAAGATATTATTCGCAATACCATCGGTAAAGTATTAGATATGCTGTATTCAACAGCAGAGCGGGATAAATTTAAAACACGTTTAGAACTAAACGCAAAAACCAGCCAAACAGAAGTTTATATCAGCCATAAAGGCATGATCGAAGTAGCTGATAGCGCGACTGATGCACGTGTTTACAAATGGCAACCTCGCCCTGCTGATATTGAACTCGAAGCTGAAATGCTTCAGCGCCTAGCAGTAAAAATCAACAAACCTGATATGCCTGTTTCACAAATTCGTAAAGATGAGGCAGCTCAGTCAGCAATTCCTACCGAAGAGCGCAAAGACCGTGCTAAGTTGGTTAAAGATGCTAAGAATGTTAGCTTAAGTGTAGAAGATAATTTCGAATCTACGTGGCAGCGCACCAGCTTAGCGCTAGAACGTTTAGATTTTACGCTTGAAGATCGCAATCGCCAGCAAGGGTTATTTATATTGCGTTATGGAAGCGAGAAACCCCAAGACAAAAAGAAATGGTCAGATCGCCTTAGCTTTTGGAAGGCTGATAGCAAAACTCAAACAGCTACCTATCGCATCAAGCTTAACAATTTGAATGCTCAACGCACCCAAATTGTTGTTGAAAACAGCGATGGTCAACCTGCTGATACGCGTGTTTCAGAAACCATTTTAACTTTGTTGCAAGCTCAGCTTCGTTAAACACCCACAGAAAAAACGAAACCAATGCGTTTTGCTCTTTTAGGCAGCGGCAGCGATGGCAATGGGTTACTTATTGAACATAATAATACCCGCATTCTCATCGATTGCGGTTTCTCTATTACAGAAACTACTCGCCGTTTAGAGCGGCTTGGGCTTAGCCCTGAGTCGCTCAATGCGATATTTGTAACGCATGAGCACGCCGACCATATTCAAGGCGTAGAACGCTTGGCGAGACGCTTTGACCTACCGGTATACACCGCACAAGGTACGCAACATATTATGGCAGCAAAATGGTCGCGCCTTGAATGCAAAACGGTTCAATGCAGCCGCCCTATTGTTGTTGGCGAACTTGAAATCATACCGTATACAGTACCTCATGATGCGCGCGAACCTTTACAATTTATTGTAAATAATGGGAAAAATAAGTTAGGATTACTCACTGACGTGGGTCAATCTACCCCTCATATTGAACAAGCCTTGAATAACTGCGACGCTTTAATTTTAGAAGCGAATCATGATATTGAGCGCTTAGCGGCTAACCCCCGCTATCCTCATAGCTTGAAAGCACGTATTCGAAGCATTTATGGTCATCTTGATAATGAAACAGCATGCCGTTTGTTATCTAAACTTAATGTATCTAACCTTCAATGTTTGGTAGCTGCTCACTTAAGTAAAGACAATAATCATCCTGATCTTGTTCGAACTCTTTTTTCAAAAACCCTGACATGTGATCCAGATTGGATACATATCGCCAACCAAGAAGATGGTTTTCCTTGGTTTGAAATTAATTAGGAGTCTTTTCTCATGCAAAAACAGCATGAACTGCATCGTGGCAAATCTAAAACGGTGTATGCTACCGATCATCCCGATCATGTCATTATGCAATTTCGTGACGATGCCACTGCTTTTAATGGTGTAAAACATGCCCTATTAGATAAAAAGGGCGAAACAAATAATAAAATTAATGCTTTTATTATGCAAAAACTTGCAGAAGCAGGTGTAAAAACGCATTTTGTTGAGCGTATCTCTGAAACTGAATCGCTTGTTAAATCACTCTCTATGTTGCCTATTGAATGTATTGTGCGCAATGTTGCAGCAGGCTCTTTAAGCAAACGCTTAGGCATCGAAGAAGGCACTGCCCTCAAGCGCCCCATTTTTGAGTTTTGTTATAAAAGTGATGCGCTTAATGATCCTTTAATTAATGATGATCATATTGTTGCTTTAGGTTGGGCTAGTGAAGAAGATGTAAGCGCTTTACGCGAGTTAACCTTTAAAGTAAATGAAGTATTAAAACCTTTATTTGCCAAAGGCAATATGACACTCGTTGATTACAAATTAGAGTTTGGTCGTTTTCAAGGCGAACTATTATTAGGCGATGAATTCTCACCTGATGGTTGCCGGTTATGGGATACCGAAACAGGTGAAAAAATGGATAAAGATCGTTTTCGCCGCGACCAAGGAAACGTAATTGAACACTATATTGAAGTTGGCAAACGTATTGGTGTTACCTTTTAAGTTTTAAGGTTGGCCTGCTGTTTTTAAGATTGGGCTGCTGTGTTATAGAGCCGCCCTTCTTTATTTCATAGCGCCCTTCATTTAGGTATGCCAACCCGTTCTTAGCACTATTGTCTGTCGCTATTTATGTTTTATCATCAAACTATTTTTAGCATCACTGCCATTCTCGGCTTAATCACTTCTTTTAATGCTTTTTGGATAACATGATGACGTGAGGCGGTGCTCAAGTGCCCAAAACGCTCCAGCAATGCTTCATTATCTGAAGACTCCAACCTCGCCACCTTAGAGGCATTATTTTCTTGTAGATCTTGTAGAGCAGCAAACTCTTTAAGTTTTTGGTTAAAAACATGTTCAACAAAGGTATGCAAATCAGGTTTTGTTTCCATTACCCATTCCACAAAACGCCATGATAAATCAGCATGACGCATTTCATCTTCAGCAATTTTCGACAAAATATTTTTTAATGAAGGTTCCCCAACCATCTTCTGGGCAAATGTTGCACTATGTGCTGCAAATGTTTCTCCCAAACATCCTTCTACAATCGCTGCCTCAAGAATTCCCTTAATATCAGTATGCTTAGCCATGATGTCAGAAATATCCATATTATCTGGCCCTATCGCATCACCTGTTATTTGCTTTGCAATACCAAAACATAAACTAGCATGTTCAACCTCATCTCCCATCGCTCGAATAGCATCACGCAATAAATCAGGGGGCGCCCCTAAACTGAGTAAATGCAGAATAAAACGCGAGAAAGAGACAATCGACGCGTGCTCATCAATGCCTGCTTTAATCCAAGCTTCGCCTACTTTTGTACGCTCTTCAGGCGTCAGGATCATATTGCACATTTCATCAATGGTAGTTCAGCACACCAATCTTCTCTATTCGCAATGGCAGGCGCAAGACGTATTTTTTCGTTTACAACAAAGGGGCGTCCACATCCCGTTAGCAAAAGAGCTGTTGTAAGTAATCCAAGTTGGGTTTTATGACGCAACACAAATAAGCCACCACGCTCTAAATTCCGTATGCTTTTTTCAATCAATTTATATTTCATACGATTTTCCTTAACTAAAACCATGTCTTTTAAGTAGATTACACTCTACTGCTAAAAATATAGAACAAAGTTTTTTCTTTTGCTAGGATGCATGTTCAATCACTAACGATCACACCTTAGCGTTAAGGATAAATGCACCAAAACAAAAATTGTTAGCACCAACTATAATAATTATATGGCACTTAATTCAATCTGCATGAGCGTTACTACTTGGCCATAATATTCATCTTTGAAAAGCGTATTCCATCCTAAGTTTTGATAAAACGCTTCATTATTAGGAGTAAAAAGATAGAGAGTTTCGACATTATGCTCTTTTGCTTTTTGCATAACATGCTTTACCAAGCTGCGACCTACCCCTTTACATCTATACTCAGGTGCTACATATACACTTGCAAGCCAAGGGCCTAAATTAAGATGGGTATCCATATCATGCGCCACAATTTCTGCTGCACCCATAAGTTGATGCCCCTCTATCGCAAGAAACGTACTAGGGATAAGATCTTCACTTAAGCTTGATTCAATTCTTTCAACAAATTTTTCCATCCCTGCTCCTGGGCAAAGATAAGCCCATTCTTTATATTGCCATTCCGCAACTTGTTTTATATGGCTGGGATCTTTTTTTATATTTATAATTTGCATCGATAAGAAACTTAGATAAATGTTGGTTTTTAACTATCTGAATTACATTAGATAAATATTATGTTTTATGGAAGATGTCTTACAGCAAGATATGACCTCTGGCGTGTATTTAGGCAACAATACATACGGCAGAGACCATCATCCTTTTTTATAGCGGCTAATCAATTAGGGTATTAGTAATGGATTAATATATAGACTCTGTAAATTCAGCAATGTCTTCATCGGGAACAACTCCCGTAAAATGATTTTCAAACTCTTCACGCGCTCCAAAAAAACCGCCCCAAATAGGTTTTTTTGTTTCTGTGGCAGAGTCATCATTTACAGATTCGTAATTCTCATTAAACCAATACTGCATCACCTCTTGCTGCACATCATTATCGGCATTAGCAAGTTGTTTTTCGGAGACTTCACTTCCACTGAACGGATTGTAAAAAAATTTCATTTTTATAACATTTAAAATAGTATAGCGTTAGTAATTTTGCATTTTATTTTACTCACGATAACAATGAGTAGAGATATATGCTGTTATTGTATAGGGTATTACAAAGAAAAATAACTGTCATTATATGCTGTGCCATCAATAACACATCATCGCTTGCTTGTTTTGGCGCTTAGCACAAGAATGTCAGCATTATTGATGGCACACACTAAAAAGTTAAACCTGTGCTGTTAGCTGAGGAATAACTTCAAACAAATCGCCTACTAGGCCGTAATCTGCCACACCAAAAATAGGAGCATCTGGGTCTTTATTAATGGCAACAATCACTTTACTGCCCTTCATGCCAGCTAAGTGCTGAACCTGGCCTGAAATACCAACAGCAAAATATAAGTCAGGTGCCACTACTTTGCCAGTTTGACCTATTTGATGATCATTACCGATAAAGCCTGCATCCACGGCAGCTCTTGATGCGCCCACAGCGCCTCCAAGTTTATCTGCCAACTGCTCTAACATTTTAAAGTTATCTGCGCTGCCTACGGCAAACCCGCCTGAAACGACAACACGGGCATTGGTTAACTCAGGTCTACCCCCTTCAGTTATATCTTGCTTAACTAAAGTAGTACCCCTCCAGGGCGCGGCTGTTGAAGTTATACCAATCATTTCTGGAGCATCTGTTCGTTGATCTGAAACAGGCTCAAAGCAAGTGGTACGAATCGTTAATACATGACGCTCTTGCTGAGATTCAACCGTTGACCATGCATTTCCTGCATAAATAGGACGAACAAAACGCGTGGGGCTTTCTATCGACATTACTTCAGAAACTTGAGCAACATCTAATAAAGCTGCCACACGGGGTAGAATATTTTTTCCCTGAGCGCTTGCAGCCGCTAAAATATGGCTTGCATTAAACTCCTTAACTACCGCAACAATTTCCTTTGCCCAGCTTTCAGCCAATGCTACCCCTAGATGCTCACCTGATAGTGCAATTACACGCGCTACACTTTCAAATTTTACCGCTTGCTCTTGTAATACTGGCTTTTGTTCGGCATTAGAAAGAAGTAATAAATCAATGCCTACATTTAGCGATTGAGCAAGTTGCGATGCAGCACTTAGCGTTCTTAAAGTAGAAGGAGAAATTTTTTTGCCATTATGCTCGGCAATTACCAAAATAGGGGAACTCATAACACCTTTGCCTCTTCTTTAAGCTTTTGAATCAATGCGCCAACTGAACCTACTTTAATACCGGCTTTTCGCTCTGGAGGCTCATTTACCTTTATGGTTTTAATACGAGGGTTAATATCAATGCCTAAGCTCTCAGCCTCTATCGTTTCGATAGGTTTTTTTCTAGCCTGCATAATTTTAGGTAACGATGCAAAACGAGGTTCGTTTAAGCGCAAATCAGCAGTTACCAATGCCGGCAACGTAAGAGACAGGGTTTCAGACCCGCCATCAATTTCTCTTGCTACCGTTAAGGTACCATTACCTTCTGCAATAATCTCAGAAGCAAAGGTAGCTTGAGGCCAATTTAACAAGGCAGCTAGCATTTGTCCGGTTTGGTTGGCATCATCATCAATCGCTTGCTTACCCATAATAATTAGGTCAGGTTTTTCCTGCTCTACAACAGCACGCAATAGCTTTGCGACAGCTAAAGGCTGTAGTTCGATATCTGTCTTAACCAAAATAGCACGATCAGCGCCTAAAGCCATAGCGGTACGTAAAACATCTTGCGCTATTTCTTTACCACAAGATACTGCTACTACCTCTGTTGCTATCCCTTTTTCTTTGAGTCTAACCGCTTCCTCAATTGCAATTTCATCAAAGGGGTTAGGAGACATCTTAGAATGCTCGATATCAACATCGCTATTATCGGGCTTCACTCGAACTTTCACGTTGTAATCAACTACACGCTTCACCGTGACTAGAACTTTCACTACAAAACCCTTTCAAAATACTTACAGCACCTCTAAATATTACGTAGGTTGCCACAAAATTTCTACAGCTAGACATTACGAACTTCATCATACACATAGCATGGTAAAGACCCTTAACGCCACTGGATAAATTTCATACCCTATTTATTCAGGACAAGATGCTTAGACATTATAAAAATCTGTGTCTCTTACCCTTACATTACTGTAAAGGTAATACTCCCTTTTTAAACCCTGCCAATTTTGCCTTATCTTAGTTAGAAGATAAAGTGTTTCAAGTTTCTTTACTATAAATATCAAACCCACTATCCTCTTGCCCTTCTTAAAATGCAAAGGGCATTCCTGAGAATGCCCTTTGTAACTTTATAAAAAGCTTGATTGGCAAACACTTGCCTCTTGAAGAGGCATTTTCATTACTAAGCGATAGAACGCCCAATCGCTGCCGCAACACCTTTGAGCGTACCCATAAGCTGTTTAAAGCACTCTGGTGTAAGTGCTTGATCAGCATCACACCACGCCTCACATGGGTTTGGATGCACCTCTATTAATAATGCATCAGCACCTGCTGCAATAGCAGCTGCCGAGAGCGTAGGCACTAACCAGGCTTTACCCCCTGCATGAGAAGGATCAACAATAACCGGCAAATGCGTTTCCTTTTTCAGAATCGGTATCGCTGTTACATCTAGCACATTACGATAGGCTGTTTCAAATGTGCGAATTCCTCGCTCACAAAAAATAATTTGATGATTACCGCCTGAAGCAATATATTCAGCTGACATTAGCCATTCACTAATGGTTGCTGACATACCCCGTTTCAAAATAATAGGTTTGTTAATACGCCCTACTTCTTTCAAAAGATCGAAGTTTTGCATATTGCGTGTACCAATTTGAATCACGTCTACATTATGCTCATCAAAGGTATCAAGCATTCTGATATCCATTAGCTCCGTTACGATAGGTAACCGCTGGCTATCTGCCGCCTCTCGCAGCATCTTCAAACCTTCAATACCATGCCCCTGAAAGGTATAAGGACTTGTACGAGGCTTAAACGCCCCGCCACGCATCAATTTCGCACCAGCTTCCTTAACTGCTTTAGCAGCTAAATGCATTTGCTCATGCGTTTCTACAGAACACGGGCCAGCAATAATTTGTATTTCGTTCCCGCCGATATTAATACCATCACGTATGGCAATAATAGAATTTTCTTTATGACCTTCACGCGCTACAATTTTATATTGTTTTACCACATGAATTGCTGACTCCACGCTTTCCATGGTTTCAAACATATCTGGGCTTAATTTACGCTCATCGCCGATCGCTCCAATAATTGTGCGTTCAGAACCTTTAGAAATATGCGGCGTTAAGCCTTGTTTGGAGATTTTATCTGCCACTGCGTTAATATGAGTTTCTGTTGCACTTGCCTGCATGACAATAATCATGACAACCTCGCGTTTATTTTTATATCAATTTTTCAAATAGGGCTTACGCAAAAGTGCTCTAGCAAAGCAGCACATAGTAACTACGATAAAACTGCTAAAGTGATTTTGTGTAAACCCTAAATCTGTGTAATTTCTCTAACTATTTTTTATATACGATGAAACCAACGGCTGCTAATACGCAATACTTCAGCAATACATACATATCGAAAACAGATAAATTTCCAACTCAAGTTAAAAATTTATTTTGCATTGACACATTAAATAATTCTTTAAAAACAAATAACAAGTGGTGCGAATCATAGCATGATCTATCTTATAATGGTCGTAGCTAACGTTAGCATCTTTTTAAACTCTTACTGTGCCCCTATTATACTCTTACAAACGTTTTAAAATTTAAAGAGCTCTATACATGTCTGACCTATGGAATCGCCCAACTGGATTGTGCCCCCTCGATGAATTAATTGCGCTAGATATTAAAGGCGAGGATGCCCAAACATTTTTACATGCTCAGTTAACGAATGATGTTAAATCGCTTGCAGTAGGCGCAGCGCACTATACCGCTTATTGCTCGCCTAAAGGACGCATGCTTGCGAATGGCTATTTAGGGCGGCTTAGTGAGGTGCATTTTCGATGGGTAATACATAGAAGCATTGCTGAAAAGCTAGTTAAACGGTTATCGATGTTTATTTTACGATCAAAAGTAAAACTAGCTCTTTTAGACACAGCACAGTACTACGGCATGTTACCTATTGAAGTACATGCCTATAAAGATCTTTTATTGTCAACTGAGACATCTGTTCGCCCGCCAGAATTATTCTCTATGCGTATTACTGGAAATGATGATAGCTCTACCTTTAGCTTATCTTACGATCGAACGCTATTGGTTCATACCAATAATGATACGCTTGATACCAGCCACTTACGCTCACGCATTGACTGGGATATTACTAGTATTGCAGCAGATGAGGTATTAGTTGAAGAGGCTACCTATGAAGAACTTATTCCACAAATGATTGAATGGGACAAAATAGGTGGTGTAAGTTTTAAAAAGGGATGCTATCCAGGCCAAGAAATAGTTGCCCGAAGCCATTATCTTGGCAAAATTAAGCGTCGATTATTTAGAGCGCAATTTGAAGGAACGAATGTAGCGATCGGCTGCCCTATTACGTTAGTAGAGTCACCTGAACAAAATGTCGGTATTGTTGTACGCACAGCTATTACTGCAAATGGTGGCATACTGTTGGCAGTACTCTCAACAGACAAAGTAAATGCACAAAGTTTACTGTGCTTAAATAACGAAGAAAAAACACCCCTTAGAGATCTATGCCTGCGTTTTATCTCATCAAAAGAAACACCTTCTGCTACCGTTACCTCCTCTGAAGTTTAGATATGACTCAGGTTGATTTTTACGTAGGAACGCCTAACCCATTTGATGTAGTTGCTCAACTATGCCAAAAGGCGCTTGAACGCAAATGGAAAGTACGCATTCTGACTGCCACTACACAAGAAAGCCTGGCTTTAGACCAGCACTTGTGGCAGCATTCGCCTCTAAGCTTTATACCGCACTGCCGCTTAGGAGATGCCTTGCAAGATCAAACACCCGTTTTAATTGGGGAAGATCTTACACATACCGGATCAGCAGATATGTTAATAAACTTACATCCCGAAGTGCCGCCTTTTTTTGCACAATTTCTCAGGCTTGCTGAAATTGTTACGCACCATGAGGATGCAAAAAACTCAGGGCGTGAACGCTATCGTTTCTATCAACAACGAGGATACCCTCTTAATGTTCACTCTTTAGATAAAGCCAGGAAAAACTCATGATTTTTTTCCGAAAAAAAACATCTCCTCCTTCTACTCAGCGAAACCTTATTATTGTACCCACCTTTAATTGGGCACTTAGTTCACCCCATTATTTTTTTGCGTTTGGTCTTGGTTCAGGTTTATCTCCGCAAGCTCCAGGCACGATGGGTTCTTTAGCTGCTATTCCTTTGTTTTGGCTAAGCGGGATATGGGCGCTACCTGTTCTTTTGCAGTGCTTAGTACTTGCTGTTATATTTGTCTACGGTTGCTATGCATGCCACGTTACTGGCAAAGCGTTAGGGGAACCTGATCATGGAAGCATTGTGATTGATGAAGTTTGGGCAATGTGGGTTTTATTATGTTTTTTTCCCACAAACTTTTTAACGCAGCTCTATATTTTTGCAGCCTTTAGGTTATTTGATATCACAAAACCTCACCCCATTAGGATGCTTGAAAAAAAGTTTAAAAATGGTTTTGGTGTGATGATTGATGATGGTTTAGCTGCATTTTATGCATTTTTGCTGCTTAAGCTTTTAGTATTTTTGAAGGTGATTACGCTGGGATAGCAACTTCAATTTTTAAGCGTTAAACGTGTAAGATTTTTCATAAAAAACCTTATTAAAGCAATACCTTGGGAAGACTACAGTCGATAACTTTTATTGCAGTACGATGCTTTTCTTCGGGTGTTAATAATGCTTGAAGCTGAGAAACTAACTCATCTGAAGTTTTGGGTTTCTGACCTGTATGGGGCGATGGATACTTTAACTTACCATCGAACCACAATACTAGATAAATTCCATAACCATTTGTTTTAGGTTCACGAGTATATTGATTAATTAATTGTTCGCGCAATGCGCTCCAAATATTTGCATAACTATCTTTTTTAATTTCAACAGGCACTTCAAAATTTTCATAAGAAATAACAACATCAGCTCGCTTATCTTCAATATAGTATCCCTCTTTTCTAGCAATTACATGTTGGGGCAATAGCGCCTGCAAATCATCAAGTAAAATGTCTCTGCAATCATTTTCAGGCCTGGGCAAGATTAGTTTTTTATTATGTTCATCATAGCTCCAGAATTCTCTATATTTATTATTGCTACCGTTATGGATACGCGCAGCCAATTCATCTAAATAATCCTGCGTTAGCGCAAACAGATCCGCAACATTTGCAGGAGCTTTATTATCAAGAGTCCTCAAAATATCTTGAATGTCAGGATGAGAAAATTTATTCTCTCGCTGAATAGTCATTTGTTCATTTTTTGCAACCAACAAAGCTTGATGCCATGCTGAAAGCTCTGAATGAGAAATAAGATGAGCTAAAGCAGTTGCAGCCTCATCAGTAGGTATTCCACCCAATTGATTGATAAACCTGCGTACCAAATCCGCCATACTCATGGCAGAAGAAACCCATCCTTCCTCTTCCAACTGATAAGGCACACACCGAGAGCCTAGCAGATGAATTTGCCAAGCCAATGCTCCCACATTAAGCCTATGATGAAATGGCCATTTATCACCAAAAGCAGGAAAAAAATCTGCAATCTGCTCAGCGCGCTTTTGGTTTTTACCTACGTGATGTTCTAATTGTGCTTGAAAATCTGCTGGAGCGATAATAAACCCTGCTAATAGCCAAAGTGTGCGTTGCCCTATATCCAGACTCTTAGCCTCTAATTTCTGCTGTATCAACATTTTCATCTGGTTATCATTAAGATAACGCAAACCAGCTTTAAGGAGGTACCTAAGATACTGATGCTGCGCTTTAGATACACGAGATGGAAAACCAGAAAGAAGTGAAGGAACAGCTAGCAGTGCAATTGCAGCATCTCTATCATCGTAAGCTAAATTAGATATCTCTGAAATATTTGATTTTCTTGCGCGTAAAAATGACAATGCGTAAGTAATTAATACCCTTGCAACTAATTCTGGTTTATCACGTTTAATATTAATAAACCATTTAGGATTTTTTCCAAACCCTACGGTAAATTCCATAGCCACTAATTTTTCAAGCGTGCCCTCATCAAGCTTAGAAATAGTTTCAGGTGCTTCTTCTAAGGCTGTTAAGCACGCAACACTAAGCCAATGATGTCGGCCTTTAATAGAAGTTTGGATAATATCTTTCAAACTCGGCAAGTCCTCTCTTAAAGGAGCATGGATTAAGCCATAAAGAGCATCTTTAATTAATTGCTCATCTTTAAGAAGACCGCGCAATCTATCATACGGTGTATCGCCACGCGAATAGCCACCTAAACGCCCCTTATATACTAAAGCTAGATCATGCAACACCTTTGGAGGAGGTGTGCCTGCTCTCAGACTAAATTGATGTTGATAAAAAAAATCTACCCACTGGCTCTGAATAAGTTCTCTCTTTTTTTTACCTTCCATTACTAAACGCTCTGATTCTTTTTGATATTCTAACAATGTAGAATCAAAAACAGGATTAATAATTTCATCAACCCATGGTTGAAATCTCGCGTGTATAGCTCCCCATTTATTTAAAGAATCCAAAGAAGGAGTCACGTTACCAAACTCAACTCTTATGGCTTCATGAAACACGCTTTTTGCAACAATATCATTTTGAATATTTTCAGCTTGTTTCAATAGCCATATACCTAAATCCTTAGGAGGTTTGGCTCCATAAAAACGTTGATACCAATAATAAAAAAGATTTTTATTATTATTAATTTCTACTTCAGCTCTATTTATACACTCTTGAAGCACTGCTTTATACATTTCAGGATGTGAAGAAAACCAATCAGCAATACTCTTAGCATCATCATGGATTCGTATAAAACCATATTTATCGAGTCCAATGCCAAGCCAGTCATATAAACGAGCAGAGGATATATGATCACCATAACTTTCGATCCCTCGCCTCAATAAGCGTCCCACAACATCTTGTATGTTATAGTCATCTACATCATGCAGTATTTCGTGAGCCACTAACTGATCCAGCAAATCAGGAAGCATATCATCACGAGATAATGGAATCGTATTTATCCAAAAACTGTAATAACTACCCGCATAATCTGAAAACTTTGAAAGATAAAGATAATTAAATATATTTGCTGACTGAATATACGTAGGGTACAACTCACTTAATAATATACCCAATAGATCATGATCAGAGTCCTCTATTATTCCTGCCTGTAAATCATTCAATAAAGAAAGAAAAACTACGCTGCTTTCAACAGGTGGAGTTACATGCAACCATGCATATAGTGCAGTAGCTCTTAAAGCATTTCTCTGATGACTCTTTCGCACAAAAAACTCTAATACCTGCGCTAATTCAGGCAATGGATTACCATGCAAAATAGCCCGAAGCACACATTCTACAAGTACGTTTTGAGCTTCATCATAGGCAGGATCAAGCAAAATTTTACTAAACTCTTCTATCATATCAGGAGTTGCTAATGCTCCAAATGGCGAAAGCGACCAATGTGCATTGAGTAACCAAGGATATATTTTGGCAGCTCGATAAAGCGCATCTAATAAATATTTTTTATCATCCTTCAAAAAATGCTTCACATCACCATAAAGAACAACTGCCACTGGATCAATATTTACAAGATTGTGTCGCCATGTTCCTGTGAGAAATGAAGCTAACCACCCCCACAATCCACGTAATCCTGCAACAGGTTTTCCATCATATCCTGTTATTAATGTTAACAATCTTTTCCAGGATATCTGTTTCTTTTCAATTTTATCCGCTAAATAACGAGCAGCCAGATACTCTGCTACTGTACGGTGAACAGGCATACGGCGAGCATCACCATCTTCAATGAACAGTTTTGATTTTAAAACACACTGGAGTGTCTGATAGGAAAGATCACAGGGCAAATCAAGGGATGCTAAAGAAGGATAATCGTCATTAGCATCCGCAGAAAACAGAGCAAAACCAGCCTTATCCGCAAGTAAAAGAAGAACTGCTATTACTCCTCCTGCTTCCATTAATTTAGATGGCGATATGACATCATCGCTAGCTGCTGCGACTTGATGTTCTTTACTATGCTCTGTAGCTAACTGTTTACAGGCCAACTCAAAAGCCTCAGAACGACTGCGAGGTAATGCATTCCCATCTTGAGTCGCCTTCATCAGAATATCGAGATTTTTAGGATTAGTAAGTAGCTCCTGAAAGCCTAAGTGGTGAGCTTGCTCAATAAATTTTCCAGCTAAATCTTCTGATTTTAACTCTTGATCTAAAATTTTCTTAATGTCTTCTAGAGTTAATACATCTAAATGTAAGACCGTAAAATCTCTTCCAGGCGTTACTGCTTGCAAGGTCTCTCTATCTAATGACCCTAGCCAATCGGCTTCACGGCAAGAAAGGCGAAAGTGAGGTTTACCCAATTGCTCAAGCTTAGAGCAAATTTGATCTAAAGGTAATCGCCCATCGATTCCTCCTGCACGCACTTCATCTAAACCATCTATGAACAGTATTTTTCCCTGCCAATCAGGGTTTAGCATTTTGTTCAGAAACTCGCGCGCTTTTACATAATAAGCAGAAGACGAAAGTAATTTAGCCTCCTCTTCGAAGCATTTTGTTTTTCCAGCACCTGGTTCGCCTAGTAATACATAGGCGCTGCGAGAACGAAATACAGATAAAGGCTGAGACTTCTTATCTTTTCCTTCTTCTTTGCAGGTACGTGGCAAAAATATCATAGGCTATTCCATCCAATGAATAGCTGGATAAGAAAGAAATTCTGCAAGCGCTATCCCCCCTTCACCTACCGTAAGAGTACGACTACTCGGAAACTTTTTAGCAAATATTTCCAGCCCTTGAAGCGATCCCATTTTTTTACCACTTTTAACCTCAATCGCGGTTAAAGCATGATGACCACGCTCAAGAACAAAATCTACCTCTTGGTGTCCTTCTCGCCAATAATGAAGCTGACAATCAGGGTATCCTGTATTCCATAAATGAGCACCTACTGCACTTTCAACTAGGCGTCCCCAATAACTCCGATCTGCTTCTGCTTGGGTTCGGGTATATCCCATCGCAATCGTTTTCAATGCGGTGTTTAGTACCGCTAGCTTGGGACTTGAACTGCGCCTTAGATGATGCTGTTGAGCCGTATATTTCTGTAGCCCTACTATCAAGCCTGCTTGACCTAGTAACTCTAGATAATGAGCAAGTGTGACGGTATTTCCTACATCCTGTAATTGCCCTAACATTTTGGTGTAAGAAAATTCTTGACCTGAATATTCACACCCCAAATAAAACAGTGCTCGTAATAATGCGGGTTTATCTACCCGGGCCATCATCAATACGTCTTTTTCAATGCTTGGCTCAATCAGGGCAGCACGCACATAATCACGCCAGCGATTTTCATCCCGCATAAGAGGAGCACTACCTGGATAACCCCCAAAATAAATATAGTCGTCTAAGCTTAGCCCAAAAGCTTCTTGCATTTCGCTAAACGACCAGTGTGCAAGACGAATTAATTCATAGCGCCCCGCCAAGCTCTCAGAAAGCCCTTTTTGTACTAACAAAGGAGAGGAACCCAACAGCACAACATGCATATCTAAATCTGCAGCGCGGTCATGATCCCATAGTCCTTTCACTGTTTCTGACCAACGAGGAATTTTTTGGATTTCATCCAGCACCAAAATATAACCTCTATTAGCTTCCTGCTTGAGACGCTGTGCAGTAGTGCGTGCAGTTGTCCACTTCCTTACAAGCCATTCAGTATCAGGAACCGACATCACATCTATAGTTTGATTGTAATCACTTATGCTAGGCATAAGCTCATCAAGAGGATTATCAATTGCCAGGAAATTTGATGATTTCTGAAGACCTTGATCTGCCAAAACTTGCTTAACTAACGTAGTTTTGCCTACCTGTCGAGGTCCTGCAATAATAGTCAATCGTTCAGCAGGTTCATTAAGCTGTCGCAAAATCTTATTAAACGCTTCTCGCTTATACTTATTTTTCATATTAGTTATATTGTGAGTAAAGTTACTCACAATATAACACACCAAAGAAATAAGGCAACCTTATAGTCTTGTAAATTGCATAAAAAAAGAGCTGCCTTATAGCAGCTCGTTTATTTATACTGCCTTGCATGAAACTAATTAATACTTAACTCCGCATCCATAAGGCTGGCTAACAGAGGTAGTAAGTGGTTTACCTGCTGCTAGTTCAGATAACCCAATACTCACATATTGTTTAGCCTTGGCGATATCCGCATCATCTGTACTAGGAACACTATCAATAGCGCCGTTATAGCGCAACACACCTTTGCTATCGACTATGTACATGTGTGGTGTTGTTTTAGCACCGTATAAACGACCTACCTTACCGTCTTCATCGAGCAAGTAAGCAGTAGGTGCTGCTTTCCATTTAGCTTCAATTTCTTTAGCTTGAACTCCATTCAGGTGTCCTTCTTTACCTTTTGCTGAAGAGTTAATTGAAAGCCAAACTACACCATTACGGGTTGCATCCGCTTGCTGCTTTTGAATGTTTTGGCTTCCATAATGTTTTTTCACAAAAGGGCACTCAGGGTTTGTCCATTCCAGCACAACTGTTTTGCCAGCAAACTCTGAAAGACTTCTCTGATTGCCTTGTGTATCTTGCACCTTAAAATCAGGAGCTTTTTCACCTACTTTAACTGCTGCAAATAATGATGAACTCACCATTATCATCGTTACCGCTATAGCTGATTTCCAACTTGCGCTCATTGTGTTCTCCTATAAGATCATCAAAAAAATAAAGCTCTATCATTAATGACGTTTGTTTAACAAAATTGTTAGCAGCTATGCAGCTCGGTTCTCTCAGCGTGTTGGCAATACCTTATGTACTGGCTGCTATGCCCTTTGATTGATCTCTACTACGTAACTTCTATTTGTTGAACATCGATATCAATAACAGGGTTTGATACAAACGATAGAATCTAACTTATTTTTTATAAAGCTTCTAATGCTTCCCGAACGATACCGGGTGTTAAAAGCTGCGGTAAAACTTTAGGCTTACCCTTTAACGGATACACTACATATAAAGGCACTCCATTACGGCCAAATGATTCTAGATAGGCAGTAATAGCTGGGTCAGCGCGTGTCCAATCACCTTTCATATATATAATGTTTTTCTTTTTCAAGAGTGCAGCAAACTCTGGAGACGACAGCGCAGCGCGTTGATTGGCTAAACACGTAATACACCAAGCCGCTGTCATATTTACAAAAACGGGTCGACCTTCTTTTTGATGACGCTCTAACGCAGTTTGGCTCCATACTTCAGGATGAATGGCAGATTCTGCCTCATTCTTGTTGCTAGCGGCAGCTTGCTGCATCTGTGCAGGCTTTTTTCCAAGCGGAACGACAAAGCTAAGTACAATAATAGCAATACCGACAAAGCGACTTAAATAATGGCGAGGCGTTGGGGCATGATGTTGACCCCAACGTTGAAATACCCAACACCCCAATGCCAAAAATACACTTGATGCTAATAAGTGAGCCATATCTAATACTGAAGTTTGCTCGCCATATACCCAAGTTAACCAAATTGCGGTTAGCAAAATTGGAAATGCCATCAGTTGCTTAAAGCTTTCCATCCAGGCACCTGGTCGCGGCAAACAACGCCCAAATACAGGAACAAAACTAATCAGTAGCATAGGAAACGCCATTCCAAGGCCCAATGCTATAAATACTGCCAAAGAAATGCTAATTGACTGTGATAAAGCAAATCCCAATGCTGTACCCATAAAAGGTGCGGTACAAGGGCTTGCAACAATGCAAGCTAAAACACCAGTAAAAAAGGCGCTTTTCTTACCGTGCCCTTCTGTTAAATTTTGCCCTACCCCAGAAAATGAGTTACCTATTTCTAATAGCCCCATAAAATTCAATGCAATACCACACATCAATAATGCAAGTGCGGCAACAAAACGAGGCTCTTGTAGTTGAAAGCCCCAACCTAATTGCTCTCCGCCCTGTCTTAAAAGACCTAAGACGATAGCCACACATACAAAACTTACTACAACGCCTAACGTATAAAAAATGCCATGAATACGAGCAGTTGCATGATCATTAGAATGCTTTAATAAAGCGAGTGCTTTTAATGACAAAACAGGAAACACACAGGGCATTAAGTTAAGTACCATTCCCCCTAAAAAAGCGAGCAACATAGCGCCGGCTAGCGAAGAAGACACTATGTTTGAGGATGTTTTGTGTGATTTAGGATCATTCGACTTACTCATCGACTGTTCAATAGAAGAATGTGATAACACAGCAGTAGGTTGCGTGGTCGCTCCAGCTTGTGGAAACGACGATACCGCCATCGTAGACGTTTGCCCTGCCCCCACCGGCTTGGCAGGCATTTTTGAATCTAAACGTGCCAAAAAAGTGTAGCTTAGCAGCTTGGCACCCACTAAAGTCTGCTTAGCTGCGGATACAGGTGAAGCAGGCTGCACCATGACAAATTCAAAATTTTTAGGCGCCTCTGTAAAAAAATCACCTAATGCAATTTGCATCTGCCACCCTGTGCTGGTACGTTGCCACGCAGGTAAAGCTGTATTAGATATAATACCTGGCGTAGCGGGGAAAAATCCCCATGTATCAATATTCTCTGGCATTGATTTCGAGTTAAGGTTTAACTCTAGCTGTTTATCCTGAATATGGTAATAAACATCAACCTTTTCCGGAAATGCTTGAGGCTGGCGATGTTCTGCCCATTTAAAATCATTACTCCACTGTTTTATTTCATTGGCCTTAGCAGCTTTACCAGTGTTTACAGGCAATACAAGACGGTACTCTGCTTCACCCGGAATACAAATTTCATTACAAATTAACCACTTTGCTTTCGCTTGAATTGTAATAGATGGTGTTTCAATATGAGCAGGCACATTAATCGTAATAGGTAATAGCGCGCGATTTGAGTAACCGTAATTGATCAGCTCTTGTACATTAATACGCTCAGGAACAGGCCATTCAATTGGTTGTGCCTTAAAACCTGACGGTAAAACAAATTCAATGCGTGTTGGTAATCCTGAATCGCCAGAATTTTTCCAATACGTATGCCAGTGCTCTTCATGCTCTAAAAGCAAACCTACTTGAAGAGGCTGCCCAGGAACTACAGCATCACGCTGAGAAACCAATTGGGATTGTAAATGCGCCGTTTGAATGCTGCCTGCTTCTGCCAACGCTTCTGGGGCTGGCGTAAATAATACAAAGAGAAGCATCAATACACTACAGACCAGATAGCCTAATCGGCTTTCTATAGATTGTCTCTGTATCATTTTGCTTCTCCTGAGTTCATCTGTGTCATGCATGTATTCATTTAGATTAAAACCCTCTGCTTTGTCACACCTAAAAATAGGTACACAACAATATGTTATAACGCAGTTATAAATTTATGGCGTGAGCTTATATTTTAACTTGTTATGCTGCCTTATCTTAAAGGCACATGCTTAGGTTTATCTTAATTTAAGCTAGCGTTATGCAGTTAATTTCATTCAAGGCATCGCAAAGCAGCCAGTACCTATGACAAGTTGCCAACACGCTGAGAGAACTTAATTACGTCATTTTTCTATTAACAATATCATGCCATGATTTGTAACATTATCCACCTGTTTTGCGTAGAAGCTTGTGGATAACGATGGGATGACTCTATTATTAATTTGTTTCTAAAACAAAAAACAACAATGCTCAAAAAATGAGCAGTGCCTTTTATTTACTATGACTCAAAAACGCATCTTATCCACGTTTTTGCTTAGAAAGCTGTGAATAACTCTGGGATGAATACACTATACTGTTAACTTTAAAAACAAAAAACCGCATGCTTAAAATAAAGGCAGTCTTTAATATAGACACCCTCTATATTCATATTAGGAACATTAATGATGTAGAAATTATGCGTTTAGATGCCACATCTCTTACAATTTTTATAGCATTTTTCTATTATGCTGATGCATATATCTGCAAAGCCCACTTATCCACCCTTTTCATAGTAAAAGCTGTGAGTAACATCGGGATGATTTTACTATTCATTTGATTATTAACATAAAAACATTGATGCACAAAAACAAGGCTATCACTCCAGTAGAGCCTTAATAAGCTAACATTCATTGATTTTATATATTTAAAATATCATTTTGATTCATACATAAATTTCCATAAAATCAATTATTTATTTTAAATAATCAAAATCTTAAATCAAACAACTTAACGTTCTAGTGTTAACATTTTATATCAAGCAGTTGGTTATCTACTTATACACATCATAAAAACCAACTTATCCACGCTTTATAGTATGAAAGCTGTGAGTAACAGCGGGATGATTTCAATAAATCATTAAACTAACAGTAAAAAACATGCATGCACAAAAATAAGGCAACTGCTAAAAAGAGCGAAACCGCCTCAAAATATCTTCGTTATCCACGTTTTTTGCGGAAAAACTGTGGATAACGTTGGGATGAAACCAATATGCATATGATTTAAAGCAACAAAAAAGAAATGCACAAAAAACAAGCAACTTTAATAGACGCCATTATGCAACATAAAGATTTACACTCAGTTGCGCCCTAACGGCTAACAGCGAAACACCTCTAAAATACATCAACATGACGCCATCGCAATTTTGTTAAAAATTACGCAGTTTGGTGCTCTTACCGTTATTGGCAACTTGCCGACCTTACTGCCTGCCATGTATTAAGTAAACTTGGCTGTGTAACTTCTATTTGTGTAAGCTCTTTAAAATTAAGGGCGTCTTAATTCGATATGCGCTGCAATAATTTCAGATACTTGTTCGCGAATTTTTACCTGATCAACATTTAATAACCAATTACGAATTAATCCCACCACAAATGCGTCGGTATCTAAAGCAAGTATGTGGGCAGAAACCCCTTTTCGCACACTACCTTTTTCAATAGCGCGTACATATACTGAATATATTTTAGCGATAAAATCTTGGTGGCATTTCGCCACCGCTTGAGTACTATCAGGTAACGCATTTACAAATGAGCCTTGCCCGAACCATATGGCTAAAATTTCTCGTACCGTACTATTTTCCTCAAGGATTAAAAACAATTTTTTTAGCCCTTGCTCTAATGCGGTTAACGCGTCTAGTCTAGTTTCATCTAATAAAAATGCATCAACTTGCTCTGTAAACATCTGGGTAAGCTGTAAACGTAATTCATTGATAAGCGCACCCTTATCTTCAAAATGCCAATAAACTGCCCCACGGGTTACACCAGAAGCTTTTGCTATTTG
>JAZKAR010000009.1:249248-288292 GCA_040389065.1 Pseudomonadota bacterium
GCTCTAGCGTAGTTACCTCGACGCCTTTTGTATAAAAAAGTGTACGGGCAGCATCAACAATGCGTTGACGGGTTAGCGCTGCTTCCTCAGGAGTTTTTCTTGCCATCTAAAATGCCCTTTATGTATTAAAGCAGTTATACATTTATTTAATACAGTCAATTAGCGTTCGATTAGCAGTCGTTTAGTACACGTCTAAAAGAATACGTTTAAAAATCGCAATTTATACCACAGAGGCTTCAAACAAACTAGCTTATTTATAGATAGCTTTGAAATATACGTTCATGTATGTATATAATGAATTCAAGAACTATTTAGTTGACGACGGCCGGTAGGTCAGCTTTTGGTTAAACCGTTTTTATTTATTTAAACGTTATTTATTGAGTACACTCGAAGCATGGTAATGCAGACAATAAGCGGATACGCCGAGTTGCCAACAGGCTGCGAGAACCCAACTCCATAATTTTCACTATTAAACCTCTCACCATTTTGATTGCTAAACAATTTATTAGAATCTCAGATAAAGTATTTATCAGCTAAAGCTAACTAATCAGTATAGTTAAACTGGCTTCTAGGCAAACTTAATGCGTTTGCATACTGTAGAGAAAACTAGAATAGATACTTCATCTAAGCTTTTATACTGCGAGCAGCCACTATGCACACTTTTACCAAACGGGTTATACCGTTTTTTCTTATAAGCGGTCTTTTACAAGCATGCTCCCAAAAGACAGAAGATTCAAAATCAAAAGCCGCTACCCCTGCGCCTATTTCTGTTACGGTAATGGAAGCACAATCTGAGACTCTTCCTGCTCAACTTGAACTAGTAGGGCAAACAGAAAGCCCACAAGATGTAGAAGTTCGGGCGCGTATTAGTGGTTTGCTCGTTAAGCAGCTCTTTAAAGAAGGAGCGTATGTTAAAGCAGGGCAACCTTTATTTGAGATTGAAAAAAGTAACTATGCGATTACTCAAGCGCAAGCTAAAGCTGCTGTTACTCAAGCCAATGCAAGCTATATTCAAGCAAAACGTGAGGCTGTACGCCAAAAAGAACTCTTCGCTAAACAAGCTGTTAGCAAAAAAGAATTTGAAGATGCTCAAACTCAAGAACAGCTAACTCATGCAGCACTTATGCAAGCGCAAGCTGCATTGAGCCAAGCAGAACTTAATCTTAGTTATACAACCGTAAAAGCGCCTAGTACGGGTATAACAGCTCGTGCTGCTCGTTCTGTAGGAAATTTAATTACAGCCAATACGGCTGATGCGTTATTAACTACTATTGTGCAAATCAACCCCATTCGCGCTCGGTTCAGTGTTACCGATAATGATTTAGCCCAACTTAGCATTCCTGCTTTAAACGAAAACGCTTTAAATGATATAGAACTTATTCTTCCTAATGGCACAACGTATGCCCATAAAGGTAAGCTTAACTTTCTAGCCAGCCAGATTGATCCTGCCTTAGGCACACGTACCTTACGTGCAGAATTTAGTAATCCTGAGATGGCAGTTTTGCCAGGGCAGTTTGTTCGCGTTCGATTGCATAGTAAAACGCCTCGCCAAGTCTTTCTTGTGCCGCAGGTAGCTGTTTCTCAAACAGATAAAGGTTTTTTAGTATTTGTAACAGGAAAAGATAAACAAGCAACCCCACGCCCTGTACAAGTAGCAGAATGGATCGGAACAAACTGGGTTATTACCTCTGGCTTACATCAAGGCGAGCAGGTTGTGATTGATAATTTAATCAAAATGCGGCCTGGCGTACCACTGGCACCTAAACTATTATCCAAAGAGTCCCCTAAAAAAACGTAACCTTTTATGCTAGTGATTTGCAATACTTTCGCCTAGACGTTGAGCGAACCAGGAGATTTTACTAAGATGTCTGCCCATTTTTTTATCCGCCGACCTATTTTTGCATCTGTCATTTCTATTATCATTGTTTTGGCGGGGTTACTTTGTTTAAAAATTCTCCCTATCGCTCAATATCCGCAAATTGCTCCTCCTACTGTATTAATTACTGCCACCTACCCTGGCGCCTCAGCCGAGACGCTCTCTAAGACCGTAGCAGCACCTATTGAAGAACAGCTCAATGGTATTGAAGGCCTTGCTTACTTTAACTCTTCAGCAACCTCTGATGGAACGTTAACGATTACTGCTACCTTTGATGTAGGCGTCAATGTTGATACGGCAACAATGAATGTGAATAATCGCGTTCAAATTGCTCAGCCTCGGTTACCAGAAGATGTGAGGCGCAATGGTATTACTGTACAAAAACGTAGTAACGATATTCTTTTAGCTGCTGCTATTTCTTCACAAGATGGTTCTATCGATCGTCAATATCTATCAAATTACAGCTCTCTTAATATTATTGATGAACTTAAACGCCTACCAGGTGTAGGAGATGCAGGCGTTATTGGCGCGCAAGATTACGCCATGCGAATTTGGCTGAAACCAGACCGTATGGCGCAATTAGGTATTACAACAACTGATATTGCAAATGCGATTCGTGCCCAAAATAGCCAAAATGCTGCGGGGAAAATTGGGCAAGAACCTGCCCCTTCTACACAAATGCTGGTCTATACGGTAACCGCTAAAGGACGCCTGAATACACCAGAACAATTTGCAAACATTCTTATCAAAGGCCAAGGTGCGCAAGGCTTTGTACGCATTAAAGATGTAGCACGTGTTGAACTCGGCTCTTATGACTATTCAGCGAATACCATACTCGATGGAAAAACGACGGTAGGTATTCGTGTTTTTCTTCAAGTAGGAGCAAATGCGCTCGATACCGCAAACCGCGTTCGTGCAAAACTTGATGAGCTGCAGGTACGTTTTCCAAAGGGTATTGTTTATAGCATCCCTTTTGATACCACCCGCTTTGTGAGTGAATCAATCAAGGAAGTTGTACATACCTTGATAGAGGCAGCTATTTTAGTAGTTATCGTAGTATTTATTTTTCTACAAAGCTGGCGAGCCACTCTCATCCCAATGATTGCAGTGCCTATTTCGTTAATCGGAACATTCGCTGGATTATGGCTATTTAATTTTGGTATTAATACCTTAACGCTATTCGCCATGGTGTTAGCCATTGGGATTGTAGTAGATGACGCCATCGTTGTACTTGAAAACGTTGAGCGTTTAATGCGAGAAGAAAAGCTCTCGCCTTTTGATGCTGCTGTTAAGGCTATTTCAGAAGTGGCAGGCGCTGTTGTCGCCATTGTTTTAGTTTTATGCGCTGTTTTTATTCCCGTTGCCTTTTTAGGAGGCATTGCAGGTAAGCTTTACCAACAATTTGCTGTCACCGTTGCTATTTCAGTGGTTATTTCAGGGGTAGTAGCGTTAACATTAACACCTGCCTTATGTGCATTAATTTTACAAGTACATCATGAAGAGGCAAAAGGATTCTTTGGGCACTTTAATTCATTTTTTGAACGACTCACTCGATTTTATCTTCGCATCGTTCGAGCCACCATTAAACATCAATGGATTAGTGCCCTCTTTTTTGTTGTTATCATTGGGATAGGATTTGTTTTAATCAAAAATATTCCCAGCGGGTTCGTACCAGCTGAAGATCAAGGCTACTTAATTGCGTCTGTTAATTTACCTGATGGCGCAACTTTGCAAAGAACAACGAATAGTACAGCCACTTTCCGCCAGCTTATTTTAAAAGACGCTGCTATTGATCATATGTTTGCTTTAAATGGTTTTGATATTATTGGTGGGGGAAATAAATCGAATAGTGCAACAATTTTTCTTCCTTTAAAAATGTGGGCAGAACGGCATGGGTCTCCTCCTGCTGATCAAATAGCTAAGCAATATATGGGCATGGCAAGCAAAATGTCTGATGGTATGGCTCTAGTGCTTAACCCCCCACCTATTCGAGGTTTAGGTACCGCAGGCGGTTTTGAAGTGTATGTTCAAAATAAAGCGGATGGCGACCCAAAATCACTGAATGAAGTATTACAAAATTTTATAACTGCCCTTAAAAAGCGCCCAGAACTTACAGGTATTAATACCTTTTTTCGGCCCACGTCACCCCAAATTTTTGTAGAAGTAGATGAAGCGAAAGCCGTCGGGCTTGGTATTCCTTTAAGCAGCATTTATGAAAGCTTACAAAGCACCATGGGGGCGCTCTATGTAAATGATTTTAATAAAGCTGGCAGAGTGTATCGTGTTCAGCTTCAGGCTGAAGCTCCTTACCGCATGCAGGCTAACGATATTAAAAGCATTTATGTTCGCGGCCTCCAAGGGATGATTCCGCTTTCTGCCATCAGCACCATTAAACCTATTACTGGCCCCGAACAATTGGAACGCTATAACGGTTTTTTATCTGCTAAAATTATTGGAAACAGCCGCCCTGATATTAGCTCAGGAGAAGCAATTAAAATTGTAGAAGACGTGGCTGCTGCTAACTTGCCTGAAGGCTATGCGATTTCATGGACAGGACAAGCCTACCAAGAAAAAAGTGCGGGAACAGCCTCACAAAACGCGTTTATTTTCGCGCTAATCATGGTTTTTCTTATTTTAGCTGCCCAGTATGAAAAGTGGTCATTACCGATTGCTGTTCTTATGGCGGTTCCTTTTGCGATTGTAGGCGCATTGATAGCCGTATGGATGCGCAATATGCCGAATGATATTTACTTTCAGATTGGTTTAATTGTTCTCATTGGGCTTGCAGCTAAAAATGCAATTTTAATTATTGAGTTTGCCGCCCAAAAACGTGCAGAAGGTTTATCAGCAGCAGAAGCTGCCCTTGAAGCAGCACGATTACGCTTTCGCCCTATTGTAATGACATCCCTTGCTTTTGTGCTGGGCGTAGTGCCTTTGGTTTTTGCATCAGGTGCTGGCGCAGCTGCAAGGCGTTCAATGGGTACAGGGGTATTTGGAGGAATGTTAGTAGCTACGTTTATAGCTACTCTTTTTATTCCTATTTTTTATATCTGGCTTTCACAAATATCAGGGCGCAAATCAAAGGTAGAGATTGCTAAAGTTTAATTAAATTGAATAAGTGTATTGTTTAAATATATTGCATTGCTTTGATAGGATTCATAGCAATGCAGCTAAAAACGAAGCCATTATTGATTGAGACAATATGAATATTAAAGATTCACCATATATCAATTAACTATTGAAACGCGGCCTTATTACTTATCTGTAGGCATAGCACCCCAGCGAGTAATTAATGTATTTTCAACCCCTAACTGATCAAGAATACGTGCCACTACAAAATTGACCATATCAGAAATATGTTGAGGCTGGTGATAAAACCCAGGACACGGAGGTAAAATAACTACGCCCATGCGACTTAGCTTTAAAAGATTTTCTAAATGCAATGTCGAAAAGGGGGTTTCACGGGGTACAAGTACCAATGTTTTGCGTTCTTTCAGTATCACATCTGCTGCACGCTCAATTAATGAATCAGACAACCCGCTCGCAAGCGCAGCAACGGTACCCATACTACACGGGCAGACTACCATTGCATCATCAGGGTTAGAGCCTGATGCCATAGGTGCGCGCCAATCACGTTCACCATATACTGTTAAAGCATTTAATTGCTCTAGCTTATCAAGATGCAAGGTATCAGCAAACCATTGCTTTAAGGAAAGAGGCGTTTTAGGCCACGTCCATCCCATTTCTTCTTTGGCAACGATATGGGCAGACTGTGAACACACTACATGAACCTCGCACTCTGCTTGTATTAAACATTCTAATAAACGTAATCCATAAGGTAACCCTGAGGCACCTGTAAATGCTAACGTTATTTTTTTTTTAGTCACACCATTAACTCGTTTTAAGTAGAGTGATCATTGGGTTCATCAGACACACTTGTTGGCAATGCATTAGGCACCTCTAATACTTTATCACTCTCTTCGACTTGCGTATTAACACTATCTTCTGACTCTTTAATTACTTTTTTTCTAGGAGGATGAACTATAACCTCTCTCACTTCCTCATGAAAATCTTTGATTTTTTGCAATGGAATCTCTTTATTATAGAGTACTCGCTTAAGCTCCTTATCCATATCCTCAGCATTTTCGATTACTTGCCCCATGCCTGGAGCAAAAATTTCTTGGTTGACTACCTCAAACTCTACGTCTTCCTCTTCTTCCTCTTCTTCCTCACTCTCTACCATTGCATTTACATTTAAATCTTCTTGATTTTTCTTTTCTGGAATAGAAGGTTGAGCGTTCTTTAGAGCAGCCAATTTTTTTTTAACAAGTGCTACGTCATCTTCCTCTTCAGGTGTTACTAAGAGCTTAAGCTCTTGCCAGAATGTTTTTCTATTTCTAAAAAGATTTTTAAAGTATTCTTTGACATCAATACTGTGACCCTCATCATCAAAATCATCATTATGAGACATCTCGATACCTTTATTATCTTTCATAGAACATACGAAAAAAACTCTAAGCAGCAGTATGGCAGCGTGTCATATAACTCTACCTACTGAATTGCCATACCTAGAAACTTAGTTTCGTTTCATTCTCATCTTTATTTAAATAAAAAGATTCTCAAAAAATATCTTAGAACCTGCTCTAACCCCCTGAAAGAATATAGTGAGTTTGATCTAGCAAACCGGCGTCTTCAAAACCTTTTTTTCTTAGCCTACACGCATCGCAAACCCCACATGCACGCCCTAAACTATCTGCCTTATAACACGATACGGTTAAAGAAAAGTTGACATTAAGGGCATGTCCTTTCCGAATAATATCGGCTTTTGTAAGATATTGTAGAGGGCTATGAATTTTAAAGCGTTCACTCTCTGTTTGTGCCTCTACACCTGCTTTAGTTGCTAAATTAGCCAAGCGCTCAAAAGCTTCAATATATTCTGGGCGACAATCAGGATAGCCTGAATAATCAACCGCATTCACACCAATAAATATATCAAATGCACCTAGTACTTCAGCCCAAGAAAGGGCAAGTGAAAGCATAATAGTATTTCTGGCAGGTACGTAAGTAACAGGAATACCTTCGGAAGGTTGCAGAGGCACATCGATATCTGTAGCAGTTAAGGCTGATCCGCCCCATTGATTCATATTTAAACTCACCAGCCGATGCTCAGCCACCTCAAAGTAAGCAGCTACTTGCTTTGCTGCCTCTAATTCAGAAAGATGTCGCTGCCCATACTCTACGGATAATGCAAAAACACGAAAACCCATTTCTTTTGCTATTGCTATCGTTGTTGCTGAGTCCATTCCGCCTGACAGCAAAACCACTGCTGACTTCATTGGCGTGCTCCGGCTGTAGATCCTTTATAGGTATCTAAATTAGTACGCGCTTTTTTAGCCACATCAGACAGCGGATAATGGTCAACGACTTCTTTCCATAAGCGCCTTGCGCTTTGCACATCGCCTTGTTCATACGCAATTTGTCCTAAAACAAATAAAGCATTTGGTGTGCGAGGATGATCAGGGTAATACTGCACAATCATTTGGAATGCTTCTTGTGCAGAAGCATTATTTTTGATAATTCGCCATGATAAACCTGCATAATACAAACTACCACCAGCTAATGTGCTTTTAGGATACAGCTTGGAAAAATGAAAAAATAATGGAGCAGCATCGCTATATTTATTTTGCTTCCAATAGTTAAATGCTTGGTCATACTGTTTTTTTTCATTGGCTGCAGAAGGCCGCCAGCTTTTTAATAATGCTAAGGTTTCAGGAGAAGGTGTTACTGATTTTGAAGCAGTTTCTTCGCCTGATAAGATTTCAGCAGCGCTTCCACCTGGCGTTTCGCGCGATGTTCTGGCTCCGCTAGGTAACGCATCAGTATTATTTTGCGCACTATTCCCATTTTGATTACTTGCATTTGCTTGAGATGCCGCGCTTGTCTCCAAGGTTTTTACACGATGATCTAAATCAGAATAAAAATCTCGTTGCCCTCGCTTTACATGCTCTAAATCATTTTGAATCACCTCAATTTGACCACGAAGATTTGCGATATCTTGACGAGTTTGCTCCAATTGCCCTAGTGCATCACCTTGATTACGCTGCGTTTCCTCAAGCTGGATCAGTCTACTATCTACCGCCCTAACCTTTTGGTCTGTACGTTGAATAGCCTGACGAGCTTCATCATCTCCAAATAAAGCGGCTTTCACTGGGAATATTGATAATGAAGTAGCTAATATTGATAGTACAAAAAATGATGGTAATACATTTTTTTTTTGCATAATTATCTCTAGTCATTATGAAGGACGTGCATAAAAGTTTTAGCTACCCCTCATCCTAACCTTCTCCCTCCAGGGGAGAAGGAACTCAAAAAAAGATGTATGTTAAAACTAGATAACTAACTTAATGTGAATACAACACATGAAGAGTTTTTTTATTTTATTCGCCTTGATAAGCTAAATCACTGCGGCGATTTTCAGCCCAACCTGCTTCAGTTGATTCTGTATTCTTAGGCTTTTCTTCACCAAAACTTACTGCTTCTATTTGATTATCAGAAACGCCTAACAATTTAAATGCCTGACGAACCCCTTCAGCACGTTTTTGACCTAAAGCCAAATTATATTCACGGCTGCCACGCTCATCGGTATTACCTTGAATAATCAGTTTTTCATCTTTATTTTTAAGCAAATATTCAGCATGTGCTTTCAATAATGGCTTATAGGTTTCTTTAATAACAAAGCTATCGTAATCATAATAAATACTGCGTTTGGATAAAGGGCTATTGGGATCATTTAAAGGTCCCATTTTTCTTGAGCGTTCTTGATCAGGCGTAACGGTTGGGTAGTTACCGGTATTGCCTCCAGCTACACTTTCAGATGAACTATTATTACCGGTACCACTTGCTGAGGTACTGCTGGCTGTTTTTAAAGGATCACTTGCACATGAGGCTAATAATACCGCCAGCACGATCGTTGAAAAACGATTTATTTGTTTCATAAAAATATACTCCTTAATAATAAAAATAGTGTTAGAAGCTACGCAGTTAAACTCTATCAAGGCATGGCAACGCAAACAGCACAAGCAGTATGGCAAGTTGCTGTGTTGCTATAACTAATGCTGAAAGAACCAACTGCACAACTTCTAATAGCGTTATTTCTTCGCAATAGGTGACCATGCAGGCTCTCTTAAGTTGCCTCCACGAATATCCTGTAGTTGGTACTTACTGCCATTGAGTGAAGTTGCCATAAGAATATCGCGTCGCCCTTCTTTAGCTGCATAGAGCACAAATTGGCCATTCGGCGCAAAGCCAGGAGACTCATCTGATGGGCCGCGCGTTAAGCGTTGAATCTGCTTAGAATTGATATCTTGAATAGCCACGGTAAAACGCCCACCATCTCGATAGATAAATACAAAGCTTTTGCCATCAGGGCTAAAATGAGGAGATACGTTATAGCTGCCTTCAAAACTTTGGCGAGAAACTGATCCTGAGCTTACATCAAGCTTATAAATCTGTGGGCTGCCTCCACGATCAGAAACAAATAATATGGATTGAGCATCGGGAGAAACATCTGGCTCGGTATCGATAGAATTTGAGCGTGTTAGCCGTTCAATGGGTCGCCCATCCAAAAACACACGATAAATTTGTGAAGTACCATCTTTTGTTAATACCACAGCTAAAGATCGACCATCAGGAAACCACGCAGGCGCACTATTACTCCCTTTGAAGGAAGCAACCGCACGGCGTTGCCCATTAGATAACGATTGTACATAAACGACAGGTTTTTTCGACTCGAAAGAAACATACGCTAAATGCGTACCATCAGGCGACCATCTTGGCGATAAAATAGGTTCATTTGATGCAAAAGGAGTTTGCGGATTAAACGCATCGGTATCTGCTACCTGTAACTCAAAACGCTTTCCTTTTTTCAACACATACGCTACGCGTGTGCTAAATACTCCTACATGCCCAGTTAACTGCTCATAAACCCAATCAGCAATTTTATGTGCTGTTAGCCTAAATTGTGCAGGGCGCGCTATATAGCTTTTTGCGCCAAGCTCACGTGTTTTATCTACGCTATAGAGCCTAACGCGCACTTCCATTAAACCATTTTCTTTAGGATAAATACCCCCTACCACGACTGACTCTACACCCTGAGTACGGAATTCATTGTATTGAATTCCTGTAGCATCGTTTGGATAAGGTGCCTGCCCCTGTGATGAACGAAACCCTCCTGAACGTTGTAAATCAGATCGAATAATATTAGTGAGAGGCAATGATCCGCTTTCATTTAAGAAAGGCGCTACCACTAAGGGACGTTGTTCCTGGCCTCCTCCTACAATATCAATCGTTACTTGAGCATGAGAAACTGCCGAAAATAAACACATGAACCCGACAAATAAACTACGCACTGAAGATCGCATATATCAAATCCTAAACATAATTAGATAAGGAACTGGCTACCGTTCATCATTAAAAACGATTGCCTGCGTGTATGTTTCGCTAACTATTATTTTATGCGTTAACTTTGCTATTAGATGACACACACTTCACACCTTATGAAGCTTCGCTACTCACCCGATTTGAAGCTGAACTTTCTGAAGCATGTAATATAGCTTCTAAACCATCATTTTCACCTCCTACTACCTCACCTAGCAAAACATGACGTGAAGCATCGGTAATACGAACACTAACAAAATGGTTAATTAAACGGCTATTGCCAGCAACGCTAACAACACGATTATTATCTGTGCGCCCAGATAACTCATTGGCATTCTTTTTAGAATAGCCCTCAATTAACACTCGCTGGATGGAGCCCACCATCGCTTTGCTATACTCATCGTACAGTTCTTCAATACGTGCCTGTAAGCGCATAATGCGTGCTGTTTTAATTGCAGGAGTCACATCATCCTTTAAATCAGCAGCAGGGGTACCAGGGCGTGGACTATAATTAAAGCTATAGCTGCCATCAAAGCGAATATCATCAATTAACTTCATCGTAGCTTCGAAATCTGCTTCGGTTTCACCTGGAAAACCAATAATAAAATCAGACGTTATCGATAAATCAGGGCGCGCTGCCCTAAGCTTTCGAATCATAGACTTATATTCTAAAACACTGTAGCCGCGCTTCATAGCAGCTAAAATTCGATCAGAACCTGATTGAACCGGCAAATGCAATTGTGAAACTAGTTTAGGAAGCCGGGTATATGCCTCAATTAATCGGGTAGTCACTTCTCGCGGATGTGAGGTAGTGTAACGAATACGTTCAATACCAGGAATTTCAGAAACATATTCCAGCAGCATGGCAAAATCAGCAATCGTTTCGCCTGAGCTTAATGGTTCTTGAATCTTACCAAGATAAGCATTGACATTTTGTCCTAGCAGCGTAACTTCTTTCACACCTTGATCAGCTAGGTCGGCTACTTCCATCAGCACATCTTCGAACGGACGCGACACTTCTGTTCCGCGCGTATAAGGCACTACGCAAAATGTGCAGTACTTAGAACAGCCTTCCATAATAGATACATATGCCGTCACGCCTTCAACGCGAGCAGGAGGCAAATGATCAAACTTTTCAATTTCCGGAAAGGATATATCAACCTGTGCGCGCCCTGTCTCACGGCGTGCCTGAATTAAATTAGGTAAACGGTGCAGTGTTTGAGGCCCAAACACCACATCAACATAAGGTGCCCGGCGAATAATTGCTTGACCTTCCTGGCTGGCAACGCACCCGCCTACCCCAATAACAAGATTTGGATTTTTTGCTTTTAAATCGCGTACTCGACCTAAATCACTAAATACTTTCTCTTGTGCTTTTTCACGCACAGAACAGGTATTAAATAGAATAACATCTGCGTCTTGAGGGTTATCCGTTCGTTCCATACCCTCTGAAGCATGGAGTAAATCCAACATTTTATCTGAATCATACTCATTCATCTGACAACCAAAGGTACGGATGAAAACCTTTTTATTCGACATTTTGTGTACCCATTTATATTAGTACTTACTTAAAACTGTTTTAGCAGAACATCAAAAAATACCTTCTGCACTAACGTACAGTAGATGGCATAATGCTCTGGGATAAATCACTATCGCATGTGTGCATTTCTAGCCAATGCTTTGGCTATTTTAACAGTGCAATCATTCTGCTTAACTCTGCTAATAGGGGAGGCATAGGCAGTATTATTTCAACCAAATAGTCAAAACCGTTTGCATCTATAGCAAGACGTTATCACACGTGAGAACAATTTTGCGAAAGCCTTACTAGTTCTTAATATTTAGTTGTTATGCAGTGTAACTGCTATCAAAGCATGGCAAACACTTTACATAGTCTAGCAAGTTGCCAACAAACTTGGAGAGGTGCAACTGCGTAACTTTTAAATATATTAAAAACTTCTTAACCTACATTATAGCAAGCAGCTCTCTTGTGAGCATATTTATAATATTTTTTAACACTTTATAATTATTCAATCAAAAACTAGTTATTTATAATGGATTGCAAAATTCGCTATCACAAACAGTTTTTTTAACAAGCCAGTTAAACACTACGAACTATGCCATTTATGACTGAAAAACCAATCCGTAAACCTTCCTCTTTAGATCAGCGTGCGGCTCGACACCACTTCTCACGTGCAGCTCAGCATTATGATGAAGCAGCTGTTATACAACGAGAAATTGCTGACCGTTTACTGGAAAAACTGGATATTTTAAAAATTCAACCACGGCATGTGTTAGAAGCGGGATGCGGAACAGGCTATAGTTTACCTTCGCTTCATCAACGCTATACTGAAGCAGATATATGGGCATTAGATTTTGCCTTACCCATGCTGCAAACAGCTCGCCACCAAATTACACAACGCACCTCGTTACTTAAAAGATTACTGTCTCGCGATCGTTACCGCTGGCTTACTGCTGACCTAGCGAACATCCCCCTACCCTCCGCCAAAATTGATCTTTTAATCAGTAGTTTAGCACTTCAATGGTCATCAGATCGCTTGCCTGACGTATTCGCAGAATGGCACAGAGTGTTAGCCTTACAAGGCGCAGTATTTTTCGCTACATTAGGGCCTGATACATTAAAAGAAGTCAGAGAAGCTTTTTCACGTATAGATAATAATCAAAGCCATATTCATCGTTTTGTAGATATGCACGACATTGGCGATGAACTTGTACATGCTGGCTTTGCTGACCCTGTTATGGAAATGGAAACCCTCACCATACAATATAGTAATCCCAAACAGCTTTTTACCGACTTAAAAACATTAGGCGCTGTAAACGCTGATATTAATCGCCCCAAAGGCTTAATGGGAAAAGAACGATGGAAAAACCTGTTGACCGCGTGGGAAAGTGCAGGAAAAAATGGCGTATGGAATGTTACCTATGAGGTAATCTATGGGCATGCCTGGAAAATAGCACCTAAATTTCCTGAAGGTGTGTCTCCACTTCAGTTTTATCCTAAAGATTCCCTAAAAAAATAGTACCTCAATTAAAATATTGGATATCCCTATGAAAAGCTTTGAGCTATCTAAAAATCATATGCTCATGGTTATGGGGTCTCTAGCAATCATTAATATTGCCATTCGCTACAATGATTATTTAGGATACACTGATATTCGATGGTTCTTACTAATTGCTCAAAAATTTATTGAGGGCGGTCATTATGGAAAAGACTTTTATGAGTTTAATACGCCGCTTTCTTTTCTAATTTATCTTCCGGCATTACTTTTATCAAAAATATTTTTAAGTGACCCTTTAGGCTGGATTGGCTTATTTTACAGTGCGTTTGTTTTATTTTGTTTAAATAAAACCCTTTTAATTTTTCAAGAATATAATAGCATATCAAACCCTAAAGAAAAAAACATTTTATTATTTTTATTATTTATTTTATTTGTAATTTTTCCTGATAGTTCAGTATTTGCACAGCGTGATGTTATTGTATTTTTAGCATGCTTACCCTATTTAACTCAACGTATACAATCGCCCCACTCCCCCTGTAATTATTTATTTTTATTAGCCTTATTTTCCATCTGGATAAAACCTTACGTAGCAATTGCTTTGGTTGCCATTTGGGTGATAAGCAATATTATTTATAAAGTTCCTATTAAAAAAAAGGAAATTTTTTTATTAAGCATCACTATTCTAAGTTATTGTATTTTTATTCAGTTATTTTTTGAAGAGTGGTGGCATATTATTTATGTAACCAGTCAATCTTATTACGCCTATAACGCCTCTTTGGAGCAGCTATTTTTTAAGTATCTACCGCTAACTTGCTTGCTCATGCTCGTAACAACATTAAGTAAAAAACACCTACCTTTTGTAATAATAGCGGCTGTTTTTGGAGTAAATGCTTTTATTCAAAAAAAACCGTTTTCTTATTATAGTTTTGGCGCAGAAGCATTAATTATTTCAATACTTCTATTTATACTCATAAAAAAATGGCATCAATCACTTCAATTTTTATTTTGCATGATGCTTTCATTAGCTTTACTTGCGTTTCAATTTCACTTAAAAAAAGCAGACTTGTTAGAATACAATCAAAACTATAGTAAAATCGAAAATATATTTAACCATCACTTAAAAGCAAAAGAGTCAGTTTTCATTTTTTCTTTAAATATGGATACTTTTCAGGTACTCATTAAAAACAATATCACAACAGCCTCTCGCTATCTTTTTATGTGGCCGCTTAAACCATTTCTTGAAAAAAACCATTTTTCTTCTGAATATATCAATACTCAACTCTCAGAATTATCCTTTAATATTAATGAAGATATTAAACAAAAAAAACCAACAATCATCATGATTCCTTATTTTTTTGTTAATACGAATTATGCAAATTTTCTTTACCAAAACAGCCTAAAAATAAATTGCCTTACTACTGAAAATATTGAAAAATGTGAAAATTTTTATAGACTCATTAATACTATGAAATTAATTAATTTACCCTCTATAATTTCCTCATACTATACTTTAAAATACACAATTGAATACCCTGAAAAAACCAATATTATGGCTGTTTATATTAGAAATTAATCACCCTTTAAAAAAGCTTTTTAAAAACATATTTTTTAATCATCTGATAATATAGAATTTATCTGAAAGCATGCTTGTAATACTTATCTCACGAAAATGGTCAAGCGAATGTTGCAAAACGAATATCGCAACATTTGATTTTTCCTTTTGATCTTTATTACTAGTAGCTAATCTTATTTTGCATTTGTCAAACAACATTAAAGAGATCTTTCATGAATATCTTATGTGTTATTCCTAGCCGTATTGGTTCTACTCGTTTACCTCGCAAACCTTTATTACCCATCCAGGGTAAACCAATGGTGCAATGGGTATATGAACGCGCTAGCCAGTGTTCATTGCTAACAAAAGTGGTGGTTGCTACAGATAATGAAGAAATTGCATCCGTTATTCAAGCAATCAATGGCGAAGTAATCATGACCCCTAGCGATTTGGCTACGGGAAGTGACAGAGTAGCAGCCGTTGCTAAACAGTTTCCAGAAATGGATGTTATTATAAACCTGCAAGGTGATGAACCTTTTATTCAATCACGTATGCTAGAACAATTAGTGGCTCCTTATATCAATCATGAGCGCCCTGATATGACAACACTGGCGTATCCTTTAGATAGAGAAAAACATTACACCAGCCCTAATGCCGTAAAAGTGATCTGTGATCTCAACGGCTATGCGCTTTATTTTTCGCGCTCACCCATTCCTTATTTTCGCCAAGCTCAAGAAGCGCCGGTATACCATCACATGGGGCTTTATGCTTTCCGTCGTGATTTTTTAATGACCTATACTCAACTACCACAAACGCCATTAGAAAAAGCGGAATCGCTTGAACAACTGCGAGCGTTGGAACATGGCTATCGCATACGCGTGTGTTTAACAGAAAGCAAAACGCTAGAGATCAATACGCCTGAAGAGTATGAACAAGCTCAACGCTTTATCTTAGAATAGGATAAGCGCTGTGTTTACTCACACGCTATAGGCGGGCTACTTAAGTTGAACTGTTTCATAGCACTAAGCAGTTCAACCATCTACTTTCGCACTATTACTTGATGTCAGCAAAGTGGTTAAAACCACTATTAGGTAGATAATGAGGCTCTAAGAGGGAGCCGTCATTAGAAATTACAAACACTCCCGGTGCTGCGCGAATTTTTCCAATAAATGTTAACGTAACACCCAGTGTTTCGCTTAGCGAACGAATCTGCTCATCGCATTCAGGCGGTGCAGTAAATAGCAATTGGTAATCATCACCTCCCGCCAATAAGGCCTGTAAGGCATGGCGCTTTGAGGCTTCTTTATCACCATCGAGCCAGGCTTTAAGTGCTGAATGACACGGTATCATTTCCCAGCAGATAACTGCACCACCGCCTGAAGCTTGTAATATGTGCGGTAAATCTCCTATTAACCCATCTGAAATATCCATACAGGCACTTGCAAGAGAACGTAACCCCAAGCCCAATTCAATTTGAGGAATGGGTGTTTCAAGTGCACTACGTATAGACTCCATAATTTCATCAGAAAAGGAGCCAGGGCGTTTTAAACCTAGTAACGCTAACGCTGCTGTGCCAATATGCCCTGAAACCCATATATTATCACCGGCTTTAGCGCCATCACGCCGTAGGGCTTGGCCATGAGGAACCTCCCCCATGATAGTCACGCTAAAGGTATGCTCTGCTGAACGCGTAGTGTCTCCACCTATCAGCTCAACATTGTAACGCTCAGCCAGCTCAAAAAAACCTAAACTAAATGCTTTTAACCAAGCGATATCAGCTTTAGGCAGACCAATTGCTAAGGTTGCAAATCGAGGGCGTGCGCCCATAGCAGCCATATCTGAAAGGTTTACAGCCAGCACCTTATGACCCAGCGTATAGGGATCTACATCTGAAAAAAAATGCCTGCCTTCTAGCAGCATATCTGTGGAAATAGCGAGTTGATGCCCCTCTGTTACCCGAATTAAGGCCGCATCATCTCCTACACCTAAATCTGCTTCACGCACAGCTTGTTTAAAAAAGCGATTGATTAAGGAAAACTCATCCATATAAATACCCTGAACTTAAGAATGAAAAAACCCCATTCCTGGGGCGTTTTCATTCTTTTATTATATTTTTAATATTGATTGTATTACTTTTTTAATCAAACCCTTATAAACAATACTATCATACAACTGCTAACATTCGCTCAAGCGCCACTCTGGCAAATTTTGCATCACGCTCGGGAACACGAATCACATTGACAGCTTTTCCCTCTACCAGATTTTCAAGTGTCCACGCTAAGTGCTGAGGATCAATACGCGCCATGGTTGAACACATACATACAGTAGGCGCCATAAATTCAATGGTTTTACCTTCAGGCTTAAAGGTTTCAGCAATACGATTAACAAGATTAAGCTCTGTACCCACTAACCAGCGCGTGCCTGGCTCAGCTTCAGCAATTTTGTTAATAATATATTCGGTAGAGCCTACAAAATCTGATTTTAAACAAACATTAAAATCAGATTCAGGGTGCGAAATGACAAAACCACCTGGATTTTTTGCACGCCAACGATCAACATGTTCAGGCTGAAACATTTGATGAACAGAACAATAGCCTTTCCATAAAATCATTTTAGCTTTACGAATTTGCTCAGCACTGAGGCCGCCCATTGGCTCATCATAATCCCATATCACCATGTCATCTAAAGGAATACCCATTTGATGAGCACTCCAGCGGCCTAGATGTTGATCAGGAAAAAATAAGACTTTTTCACGGCGATCAAACGACCATTTTAAAATAGCTTGCGCGTTAGACGAGGTACAAACAATGCCGCCATGCTCTCCGCAAAATGCTTTTAAATCAGCGGCTGAATTAATATAGGTAACCGGTGTTACCATTTCATCAGGATTTAAAACCGTAGCTAACTCCCTCCAGCTACGCTCTACCTTTGCAAGATTCGCCATATCTGCCATTGAACAGCCAGCACTCATATCTGGCAAAATACTTATCTGTTCAGGTGCCGTTAGCATATCTGCTACTTCAGCCATAAAATGCACGCCACAAAACACAATATATTTAGCTTTTGTTTGGCTTGCTAAACGTGATAATTTAAGTGAATCACCCGTTAAATCTGCATGACGATATACGTCTGCACGCTGATAATGATGCCCTAAAATGACTAACTCATTCCCTAAAGCGGCTTTAGCACGATGAATACGCTCCTGGCAATCTTCATCACTTAAACGGCGAAAGCGGTCAAACTGAACTACAGCAGTCGTACTCATATGTATCCTTCGATTACAAAAGCAGGGTTTTTCCCTTGCCTTATAAAAACATAACACTTATTGTAGCAAAATCGATATTTATTTTTTTGATATCAACATCAAATGCTTTCAAACTCTTACTACCTTTTGGTGCCCTTTATTGACTTTAGAAGTTACGCAGCGGGGGTTCTATCACGGCATAGGAGATTCCACATACACGCAGTACGCGGGACGTCCCACGCCGAGAGAACCCCCACTGCGTAACTTCTAAACCTTTAAAACGCATTCAAAACATGGTTCAACATTAGACTTTTTTGAAACACTTATTTTCAAAAAAATGAAATGACACTAAACTTTTTTGACGCTTACCCTAAAAAAGGAGTAAAAATTTAATTTAACTATCAAGTCATTCGCATAGAGTTAGAGTTAAAAAAACGTCATCAATAGTACTATGCCGCTAATAAAAGCAAGCCGTAGTTGTAATACCAGAGAAATGAAAACAAAGTTTTACGAAACACTTATCTAAGTGTACATAAAGACGATAAAGAGCGAAAGCAAAGCAATGCTTTCCTTGTACTTAAGTAAAGCGTAAGCGTGATCACTGACCGTATCCCCCCTATTAATGAATCTGCGCTAACAGGGCCTGCTGGAAAATTCTGCGTAAGTCCTAACCCTAATGTTATCTTAAAAATGCCAAGGAGTTATGTATGCAACGCGCTACTAAAATCGTCGCTACTATCGGCCCAGCTACCGCTGAACGCCATCAACTGAAAGCACTAATTGAGGCAGGAGTTAATGTCGTTCGTCTTAACTTTTCACATGGTGAAGCAGCTGACCATATTAAAAGAGCAGCGTGGGTACGAGAGATCAGTCATGAAATTCAACGCGAAGTTGCAATTATGGTTGACCTCCAAGGGCCTAAAATTCGCGTAGGTCGTTTTGAAGCAGGCTTTGTTCAGTTAGAAACAGGGCAAAGCTTTATTCTTGACTCCAATTGCCCCCTTGGAAATCTTGAGCGCGTTGGTCTCGACTACCCCGAACTCTATCGCGATGTGCAACCCGGCGATACTCTTTTACTGAATGATGGGGTCATTATTCTTACTGTTAAAGCGATTCAAGAGTCTCTTATTTATACCTATGTTGAAGTAGGCGGTATCCTATCTAATCATAAAGGGATCAATCGCAAAGGTGGCGGCCTATCCGCAAAAGCACTTACCGATAAAGATAAGCGTGATATTGAAGTAGCGGCCCAACTTGATGCTGATTTCTTAGCACTTTCATTTCCACGTGGGCCTGAAGATGTCATAGAAGCGCGCCATCTTTTACGCCAAGCAGGAGGCCGTGGTTGGATCATTGCAAAAATTGAACGAGCAGAAGCAGTAGAGGCAGCACAAGCTATTCTTGAAGCATCAGATGGCATTATGGTTGCTCGCGGTGATTTAGCAGTTGAAGTAGGCAATGCTACCGTTCCTGCTATTCAAAAACGCTTAATTAGGCTTGCTCGAGAAGCTAATCGGTTAGTAATTACCGCAACGCAGATGATGGAGTCGATGATTTCTGCGCCTATTCCTACGCGTGCTGAAGTTTCAGATGTTGCGAATGCTGTTCTTGATGGTACCGATGCAGTTATGCTTTCTGCAGAAACAGCCTCAGGCAGATATCCTATTGAAACTGTTAAAATGATGGCACAAATTTGTGAAGAAGCAGAAAAATCTGACCCCATCGCCTTAGATCAAGATTTTATTAACAATACGTTTCATCGAGCAGATCAGAGTGTAGCGATGGCTGCTCTTTTTTCAGCGTTTCATTTGCAAGCTCGAGCCATTGTTACCCTTACAGAGTCAGGTTCCACCGCCCTATGGATGTCTCGCCATGAAAGTGGCGTACCTATTTATGCGCTTACCCCCAACCCCAATACCCAACGAAGACTTGCTATGATGCGGGGTGTTTATGCCCAACACCTCACAGCGACTGAAGAACCTTTAGAGTTACTTGCTGCAGCGCAAGCTCGCATACAAGAACTTAATTTAGTAAACTCTGGTGATTATGTGGTAATTACATGGGGGGAGCCAGTTCGTATTTGTGGCGGTACTAATTCACTGCGTATTTTGAAAATTACCTAAGGTATATTATCGGTTGCACTACCCTATCACTTTGTGTAAACAATGATTTTCCTAGCCTCAATCTAATAGTGTTTGTCTAAAAATACATAGTGTTCTGCTTTTGCAGAATATTGAGCTAGTTTGCTAAGTTTATCGTTACGGCTTGTTTATCTAGCCCTTTATCCTTTATAACACAGCGCAAAAATAAGGCGTGTATGCAGCGAAACTTGCTCGGCTAAATTCGCTTTAGCATTTTGTTAGGGTAAGTGATATTAGCTTAATATTTGCAATGCCTATGAACGCTCATCTTTTTAGATAGCATCAGTAATTGAAATAGCATTATTAGCAACTATTCATATAACATCTTTTTAAAAAGCAGGAGGCAAAGGTTGGATATAAACCCCTCCTCGAAAAGCCTTACTTTTTTGAATAAAGCATCTGCTTTACCCTTATGTGTAGATTTAGATGGAACACTAATTTATAGCGATCTATTATTAGAATCTTTTTTATTACTTATCAAAAAAAATCCTTTCTACAGCATCATTATTTTATATAATTTTTTTCAAGGTAAAGCTGCGCTTAAAGCTTATATTGCAAAAAATATCACTATTAATCCGGCTTTATTGCCTTATAACATTACTTTTCTTAACTGGGTAAAGGAACAGAAAACACAAGGCCGAAGCGTATGGTTATGTACTGCATCCAATGAGAAGCTAGCCTATTCCATTTCAAATTATTTGAAATTATTTTCTGGCACTTTTGCCAGCTCAGATACCATCAATTTATCAGGCGAAATTAAATCTAAACGATTAGTAGAACAATTTGGCGAAAAAGCGTTTGATTATTGTGGCAATCACTTGGTTGATTTAGCTGTGTGGAAGAAAAGCCATACAGCAATTATTGTTAATAGCAATAATGATCTAATCAAAAATACCAGTAACCATGTTCAAATTTCTAAAATTTTTCCTTCAAAAAAAATATCAACAATAAAATTATTTTGTAAAGCCTTACGCTTACATCAATGGATTAAGAACATTTTGATATTTTTACCCCTCATTGCCGCTCATCAATGGTTAGATCTACACAAACTGTATTATGCTTTTTTAGCCTTTTTATCATTTAGCTTAATAGCTTCTTCAGTATATGTAGTTAATGATATGTTTGATTTAGAAAATGATCGACTGCATCCTCGAAAAAAAAATAGGCCTTTTGCTTCAGGCGATCTTTCTTTAATGTATGGATTAATAAGTGCCCCAGTACTCTTTATTATTGCATGTTCTATTGCACAGTTTTTGCCTATCTCTTTTATAGCAATATTATTTTCTTATTATATTTTGACGTTTCTTTATTCTTTACGATTAAAGCGTATAGTGCTAGTTGACACCATTGTTTTAGCCACTTTATATACATCCAGAATTATTGCTGGAGGATTAGCGCTTAATATTTATTTATCTTTTTGGCTACTAACGTTTTCTATTTTTTTATTCTTAAGTTTATCATTTGTAAAACGTTATGCAGAATTAAAAGCACTGCAATTAAATTCAAGCCAGCCCTTAAAAACCGAAGGAAGAGACTACCATACCGATGATATGCCTATTATTCATAGTTATGGGGTCTCATCAGGATATTTAAGCGTATTAGTATTAGCACTTTATATTAATAGCCCTATAGTAGTAAAACTATATCGCTATCCTGAAAGAATTAGCTTTTTATGTGTATTATTACTTTACTGGATAAGCTGGATATGGTTACAAACACATCGTGGCAATATGGATGATGACCCGCTGATATTTGCTCTAAAAGATAAAGTTAGCCTAATCGTCTTAGCGTTATCTATCATAACCATACTATATGCCTTATAAAAAACATACACACCATTTAAAACAATACATTAATAATAAAATTTACAGTAAAAATATAAATTCAGTAGAATAGCGCATAAAATGACAACCGCTTTACACACATTTCCTTAAAAGCTACGCAGTTGGGCTCACTCAGGGTAGGGGATGCCCCGCATGGCAATGCACACCGCCCAAAGAGTACGGCAAGTTGCCAACACTATGAGCGAACTCGACTGCGTAACTTCTATTCTTTTATAAATTAAGAAAGATTCGCATGAAAAAAATGGCTTGTAAATGTGCCTTTGTACTGGCTGGCTTAAGTGCTCTTTACTCAACAGTAGCCTCTGCTGAAGTTAATACTGTTAGTTTCGCTCATCAAAATGGCTGGGCATATACAACCCTTTACGTTATGCAAGAACAGCACTTAGTTGAGAAACAAGCTAAATTAGCAGGTATAGAATTAAAAGCTGATTATAAAAACCTTGGTTCCCCTGGAGTGATACGCGATGCTTTAATTGCCAAACAAGTTCAATTTGGTGCCGTTGGTATTCCCACACTTATTACACTTGCCGATAAAACTAACCGTGAGTACCAAGCAGTAGGTAATATTGTTTCATTACCTATGTATCTGAATACTACTGAACAGGTTAAATCTGTTTGCGATATCAAAGGTAAAATTGCTCTTCCTACCATTAAAACCTCAGTTCAAGCAGTAACATTGCAAATGGCTGCTAAACAGCAATGCGGCAATGCTCTTGCACTCGATTCAAAAACTGTTTCGATGACACATCCTGATGGCATGGCTTCTTTACTAAATGGACAAGTAGCTGCCCATTTCACATCGCCTCCCTTTCAATATGTAGAACTCGAAGAAAGCCAAGGTAAAGTTAAGCGTTTATTAAACTCTTATGATGTCTTGGGCGGAAAAACCTCTTTTATTGTTTTAGTAGGCTCCAACTCGTTCAGACAAGAAAATCCTAAAGCTTTTATAGCGGTAACAAAAGCGTTTGAAGAAGCACAAAACTGGATTAGTAGCCATCGCGCAGAAGCAGCTGCCTTGTATGTTAAATCAGAAAAACCTCGTGAGAGCGTGGCTGATGTTACTAAACAAATGGCAAGCCCAGAAGTTTTGTTTGATGTAACCCCAAATCGCATTGGTGTATACGCACGCTTCATGCATGAAATTGGCACAGTTAAACATAGCTTATCTTGGCAAGAGTTGACCATGCCAAATTTACATACCAAATCAGGTTCTTAAAGTCTTGAGCACCTTACCTGCTATGCCCTCAATTAATAATAATGCCCTTGAAGTCTGCGACGTAACTCTAGATTATACGAGCCATGGAAAAATAACACGTGCTGTTGAACGGGTATCATTTGTTATTCCTACGGGGCAACGTTTGGTATTAATGGGGCACTCTGGATGTGGAAAATCTACTCTTCTTAAAGCAGTAGGAGGTTTTCTGCAGGCAACTGAAGGCCATATCAAAGTATATGGTCGCCCAGTACAAGCGCCAGGCCCCGACCGCATGATTATTTGGCAAGATTTAGATCAGTTACTACCCTGGAAAACAATTGAGGCTAATGTCGCGTACCCACTTTTATTAGCAGGAGCATCAAAAACTGATGCTAAAGACCGTGCGCTTTATTGGATTCATAAAGTAGGGCTTGATCGTGCACTCGGGCAATACCCCCATCAACTATCAGGAGGCATGAAACAACGTGTTGCTATTGCCCGAGGTTTTGCAGCAAAGCCCGCTGTATTATTAATGGATGAACCCTTTTCTGCACTAGATGCTCTAACACGCCACCAGCTTCAAGATGAACTGATTGCATTACAAGAAGAATCTAATATTACGCTGCTCTTTGTATCTCATGATGCTGCAGAAGCCATACGTATTGGTCAATACATTCTTGTACTATCCCCTCATCCTGGTCGTGTTAAAGCACTTTTGCATAATAATAAACCTGGCAATGAAATAGAAGAGCAGTTACATACCCTACTCTTTGAAAGCCATTAAATTGTTAGGAGTGACTCAAATCTGCTCCAGCGGCGTTGTGGCATCTTGCCGTACTATGCGTACTGTCTGCGATGCCACGCCTTGCTGGAACAAATTTGAGTCACTCCTAGCATCAATCATTTCTCTTTTTTGAAATTAAAAATTTTCGGCATACACACTTCATATAAATAAATGATTTTATTATATTAAAATCTTCTTACTATTAGATATACACGCCATCAATCTAGGCTTTTTTGAAAGTTAAGAAAGTTTACGTGCTTCATGAAAGATGCTATGAATACATTTGCTCGCAAAACACTTTCTACTTTTTTGCTACTAGCTATTTGGGAAGTCGCTGCCCGGTTAGGAAACTTTCCTTTAATTTTGCCTACGTTTATTGATACAGCGAAAGCCTTAGTAGAATCGCTTCTTTCTCACGATACCAATGTTCTCAATTACATGCGTGAAACCTGTTACAGCCTGTTTATTGGCTTTGGTATTGGAGCACTGATTGCAACCTTGCTAACCATTTTCGCTGTTAATACTCTCTTTTTTGAAACCCTACTCTCCACGCTTACTAGCGCATTAGCCCCGTTACCTGCTGTCGCTGTATTTCCTCTAGCGCTTATGTGGTTTGGTATTTCTTATACATCTATAATTTTTATTGCAGCGTTTGCAGCCGTGTTTCCTGTTGCAGTCTCCATGATTCAAGGCTTTCATACCGTGCCTCATACGCTTAGAAATGTAGGAAGAAATTTAGGCATGTCGCGCCTGGAGCTTACCTGTCGCATTTTAATTCCTGCGGCGCTTCCTGCTATTTTAGCGGGTCTACGCAATGGTTTTTCAAATGGTTTTCGTGCGCTTGTCGCCGTTGAAATGGTAATAGGCGCTGCTACAGGCTCGGGCGGATTAGGCTGGTTTGTTATGTCTAGTAAGCAAAACTTAGATATTCCATTAGTATATGCAGGTATTCTTGCCATTATGTGTGTTGGATTATTATTTGAAGCACTTTTCCATTGGATTGAAGAAAAAACAGTAAAAAAATGGGGAATGCTAAACTAAAAAATTCATAACCCTAACTAACATACTAAAAAATTTTGCTTTTACTCTGAAAAGCTATTAATTTTATAAGTGTATTAGCATGTGCAATTTCTCCTTTAATAATATTTAACTATCGTAGATAATCACTTCAACTTCTCTATTTCTTTAAAACCAATTTTGTGATTATCTACCTAATAATAAAAACTAAACCTTAAAGATTTTATGGTGTAGCACTCCATAATAATTCTTTTACAATACCGTATAATGAGCCTAACATTAATATTAATATGGCACCAGCTGCCAGCCCGAACCCTAATGCACGCTTTTTAGGATCTAATTGATACATTACCGCATAGATTAAACGACCGATTAACCATACTGCGCCTAAAAAAATAGCAATTTTATAATTTATATACACAGCAAATAACCACAATGATGGTAAAAAAATTAAGGTATTTTCAATTGTATTTACTTGCACACGATAAGCGCGCTCAAATGTAGGATGCCCAACTACAGCAGGTGCCTGAATATTATATTTTCGTCTGGTTAAACCTACATTTATAACTAATGCAAATTGCATGATGACTGTTAAAATCGTAATTAAAGCTACCCAGTGCATTTTCATCGCTTTATATTCCTAAAAGAGGTTTATACAATACTACCCAATCAGCATTGTAGCGCTTTGCTTTACTCACTATCGATAATGCTGGTGTGTAGTGCTCGAATAACTTTGCATGTGTATGGTTTTGTTAAACATCTTATTTTTTCATTTTTTTAATCTGTTTTACTATCATTTACTTTAAGTAATAAACCATTGAGTAAAAACTAATGTAGAACTTTTACTGCTTTTTTACTGCTTTTTTGCTGCTAATTGCAAGAAGGCAACCCATACACGCTTAACCCTAGCACAAGCGTATTAAAATAATGTTTCATCACTTCTATGTTCTTCATGCGCTCTATGCGTACTAGCCCTAACAATACATTTACACAAGCTCACACTATTCTTACCATACGTTTATACGAGATTTCATAATATTTACTTTTAGAAGAACAGATTCTTTTAATTCAGATAGCGGGCATAACATGCAACAGGATGATCTTCCGGTTTTTTTTCTCTCTCATGGCGGCGGCCCCTGGCCTTATGTCGAAGCAATGCGAAAACAATTTTCCTTAACAGAGCAATTTTTAAAAAAAATTCCCGCCCTCTTGCCACATTCCCCTAGCGCCATTTTAGTTATCACTGGTCATTGGGAGGAGAAAAATTTTACAGTTTCTACTGGAACCCACCCTCCTACTCTATATGATTACTCAGGCTTTCCAGAACATACTTATCATATTCAATACCCCGCACCAGGGTTACCATCTTTAGCGCATCGCGTTCAAGATTTGCTTCTTCAAAAAGGCATCTCTAGCGTCCAAGATTCAAAACGTGGTTTTGATCATGGAACATTTGTACCATTAGCCCTTATGTATCCTGAGGCTACTATTCCCGTTGTCTTACTTTCAATTAAAAATAGTTACGACCCTCTTATTCATATTCAGGTAGGTGAAGCTTTACAGCCACTTCGTCGTGAGGGTGTCTTAATTTTAGGGAGTGGCCTTACTTACCATAATATGAGAGGATTTGGTCACCCACACTCAATGGCATCTTCAGAACAATTTGAAGAGTATCTATACGACGCTATTTCTCAACCAACGCCCCAGCAACGCACTGAAAAGCTCATTGCCTGGGAAAAAGCTCCCGCCGCCAGGCAAGTGCATCCCAGAGAAGATCATTTAATTCCTCTTATGGTGATAGCAGGAGCAGCAGGTAAGAATATTGGTAAGCGGTATTTTGTTGAAATAGCTATGGGAGTTAAAATGGCTTCTTATTCTTTTGGTACACTCAAAACCTAGCGAAGGTTAGCTTTGCTGCATGATTATTTGCCTTAATATTAAACCCATCACTTTCTTAGCCGCTCAAAAAGTGATTAAATAAGGGGTTTAAGTACTATCAAATTTTCTCGTTCTTATGAAAGCCCTTATATGTCAACGGTTACCATTTATCATAATCCAAAATGCGGTACTTCTCGTGCAACCCTTGAATTAATTCGCCAGAGGGGTATAGAACCTACTATCGTGGAATACCTAAAAAAACCGCTTTCACGCGAAGAGCTCACTCAATTAATTGCTAAAATGGGTGTACCAGTACGTACTATTCTGCGTAGCACAGAGACATTTTATGATGATTTAAAGCTAGGCGATGCACATCATAGTGATGAATCCCTCATTGATGCTGTTGCTGAGCATCCCATTTTGATGAATCGCCCCATTGTAGTCACTGATCAAGGTGCAGTACTGTGCCGTCCTGCTGATAAAGTGCTCAACATTCTGCCCAAGAAATAAAAGTATTTTTCTTGCAGAGATTAGGGGAGGCTTAAGTCTAATGTTCTATCACAACTAGTTTTTAGGGTAGAAATCAATAGTTTTTCTTGTGTGCTATGGCATCACAAGATACGAAAAAGCGTCATGGCCTTAATGATGGCAACAATAAGTAACGCAGCCAAACGAGAAAAAATTCGACTTATCCCTTAAAAGTTAAATGTACTAAAACACCAGGTTTCTTGGATGATAGCTCCCCCGACTTATTCTTATTAAATTTAGAAGTTACGCAGTTGAATTCTCTCGGCGCTGTAGCAACTTGCCGTACTACATGTACTGCCTGCGTTGCTCTTCAGGGCATCCCATGTCTTGATAGCACCCTACTGCGTAACCTCTAAAATGATTATTTAAAATTCCTTAGCAGCTCGACATTATTAGTTATTGTTATCAATGGAGTGTTTTTACTATTTTTTTTGCAGCACGATTTTTCCCCCATCGCATCCACTCTACTTCGATTCTAGCAAACACCATTCCTGCAACTAAGCCTCCACCATGCGCCCAGTTAGCCACATTTCCCAACCAACCGGTAAGGCAAACAAAAAACCAAACCAGCATCATAATGACAGTATTTTTATCTACTTCAAAACCAAAATGAGGGTTATGCTTTCCTTGCATCCAAATATAACCAAATAATCCATACACTACGCCTGACATCCCGCCAAAATTATGGTGCCCAGTTAAATGAAACTGAAGATAATTAGAGATCGCTGCAAGTAAAAATACCAAGATTAATAAAAACCAGGAGCCTCTTTTTGACTCAATTAAAGATCCAGCATCTCTTAACCAAAGCATATTAAAGAAGATATGAAAAAACCCATAATGAATTAACATAGGTGTTACTAAACGCCAGGGCTCTTTTAACCATTGTTGCGCAGGCAGCAATGCATCAGCTGGATTAATAATAAGAAAATAGCTTGTGAAAGCTCCTTTTCCCATTTTGGTTAAAATAGCAACAAACACTGTAATAATAATTAAGCTGTAAGCGACTAAGCTCGAGTTTTTTAGTTTCATATATACAAACTGCACCTTTCAAACACTACCGCTATTTAACCTCTTTAAGCACTATTTTAACAGGCTTATACCAATTATTATAGGAAACGCCTTATAAAAGCTTATGCTGACATAACATGCCTAACCACGCCAAATAGTAGTAATCTAATGCTGCTTGCAAGAACGGCTTTGCACAGGCTTATTACACTCTATCTTTAAGAAAGCACATTGCCATGCTCTCCGAACGCGATCAACAAAAATTAGACGAGTTATACAATGCAATGGAGCACGATAACCAACATTTTTTAGGTTACCCTATTGCTCGAGACTTTAGCTATGAACCTCTCTACCGGTTTCTTAAATTTCCTCTCAATAATGTAGGCGATCCTTATCAGCCATCCACTTACAAATTAGGAACACGTCCGTTTGAACGTGAAGTTGTGGATTTCTTCGCTGGCCTTTTTAAAGCGCCTCCACAACAATACTGGGGTTACATTACAAATGGAGGAAGCGAAGGAAATCTTTATGGCCTCTATTTAGCAAGAGAACTTCACCCACATGCTATCGTTTATTTTTCGGAAGATACCCATTATAGCGTGGCTAAAAATGTTCATTTTTTAGGCTTACGCCATATTATGATTCGCTCGCAACCTTCTGGCGAAATTGACTATGAAGACTTAAAAGAGAGTTTACGTTTACATCGTGATGTTCCCGCTATTATTGTGGCAAATATTGGAACTACAATGAAAGAAGGTAAAGACAATACCTTACGTATTCGCGCCATTTTAGATGAGCTAGTGATTACACAGCGTTATATTCATTGTGACAGCGCATTTTGTGGCCCCTATGCCCAGTTTATGAATCCTAAACCTGCTTTTGATTTCAGCGAAGGCGCCGACTCTATTGCCATCAGCGGGCATAAGTTTATAGGATCACCAATTCCATGCGGAGTTGTCATTGCTTATAAACGCAATGTAGATCGTATTAGCCATACCATTGGTTACATTGGTACGCAAGACACAACGATTACTGGTTCTCGCAATGCTTTTACACCTTTAGTTTTATGGTACGCTATGAAAAATTTAGGTGAGACCGGGCTACGCGATTCTTTCTTCCGCTGTGAAGCTTTAGCTGAATACGCTCTCAAGGCACTACAGGCCCAACACATTGCAGCATGGCGTAACCCTCAAGCGTTAACCATCGTACTACCAGTTGTCAGTGAAGCCATTCGTGCCGACTGGCAATTAGCAACGCACGGGGTTAGCCATATTATTATTACTCCCGGCGTAACTCAACAACATATTGATGCATTAATGGCTGATCTATCAAAGGAAGTAAGCGCATGAAATCACTTAAAATCATCACAAAAGATCGTAGCGGACTCGTTGCTGAGATTTCTGCACTCTTGGCTAATCATAATATTAATATTTTAGAGCTTGAAGGCCAATCTTTTGATCAGCAGGCTGTTATTGAACTGGTTGTTGATCACCAGGCCGATGCCATTAATCTATTAAATAGCCATGGTTTTAAAACCATTTCTACCGATCTGATTACCTTACGCATTAAAGATCAGCCTGGTGCACTCGCAAAAGTTACCCGTGAGTTAAACGATACGCATATTTCTATTCGCGGTATCAGTACACTACAACGCCAAGATGGTTACTGCTTTGTGGCATTAAGTACCGACAACGATGAAGTAGCGCGTACATTGCTACAGGAGACTCTGATTTAGTGGCATGTGATTTTTTTAGTTAATCTCACCCTGACCACCGTTCCCTCTCTTTCATCCTAGCCTTCTCCCTCAAGGGGAGAAGGAACTAAAACAATGTTTATAAATTAAAAAATTGTGAGAGAACATATTAAACTCTTAACTTTTAACATTCTTCAGCGAAGCTTCGAAACGTGCTAAGCCCTCATTTATTTCCTCATCAGAAATCACTAATGAAGGCACAAAACGTAATACATCAGGCCCCGCTTGTAAAATAAGCGTTCCTGCGTCTGCGGCAGCCGTCATAAATTTCTTACCTTGCCCTAAATAAGCTTCAGTAAGCGGTGCACCCAACATTAACCCTGCGCCCCGAATCTTAGAAAAATATCCTGTTGATTCACCTAGTACATTAAGCTGCTGTCTGAAAAGATTTCCTTTATCGATAACTGCCTGCAAAACGGCTGGCTGGCTGACTACATCGAGTAATGCTCCGGCTACTGCACAGGCTAATGGATTACCTCCATATGTTGTACCGTGTGTACCAAATGGAAAATGTGCTGCGATCTCATCAGTAGTTAACATGGCCCCAATCGGGAAACCGCCACCTAAGCCTTTTGCACTGGTTAAAATATCGGGCACAACATCGGTGTTCATGTAGGCATATAAAGAACCTGTACGCCCTACCCCTGTTTGTACTTCATCAAAAATTAATAATGCTTCATGCTTTGAACACAAATGCCTAAGTGTTTTCAAAAAATCAGGCTCTGCGGGAACAATTCCCCCTTCGCCAATAATCACTTCAACAATCACTGCACATGTTTTATCAGATATTACAGCTTCTACTGCTGCGCTATCGTTATACGGCACATGCGTAATATTGCCGGGTTTGGGGCCGAATCCATCTGAATACTTAGGCTGCCCGCCAGCGGTTACTGTAAAAAAAGTTCTGCCATGAAATGCTTTATCAAAAGCAATAATTTCACTTTTTTCTATACCGCCTTTATTAAAACCGACACGCCGCGCTAACTTTAAAGCAGCTTCATTCGCTTCTGCACCAGAGTTACAAAAAAAGACCTTATCAGCAAAGGTTAAATTAACAAGTTTATCTGCTAGTTGCAATGCAGGCTCATTCGTTAATGTATTGGAAACATGCCAAAGTTTTTCAGCCTGCTGCTTGAGTGCATCGACTAAAACAGGATGCGCGTGACCTAATGCGCTCACAGCAATACCCGCAGCAAAATCGATATACTCTTTACCGGTTTGATCCCAAACGCGCGATCCTTTTCCTGTCACAGGAATAAAAGCTGCGGGTACATATACCGGTACCATTAACCGATCAAAATCACTTCGTGTCATCATTGCGCGCACTCCTATCAACAAATTCAAACCTTAGGAAAAGTTTACTTTTTTTTCGCTTTTGATCCGTATTATATGATCGAATCCATGATATTTTGTTTAACAGAGTAGGCTTTAAGCTAAAAAAGTTTATATACAACGTTGTATTCATTACCCTTAGAAGTTACGCTATTAGGTGCTCCAGGCATGCTGGCAACTTACCGTACTACGTGTACTGTCTGCTTTTGCTATGCAGAGCATTCCATGCCTTAATAGAACACAGCTTCGCAACCTCTAGCCCTAATCAGTAACTTCTGTTTTAGCCCTATCCATACAGGGCATTAGCAAATAAATACTCAGATTAAGATCATCTATTTACATGTAGACTAGGAATAACATTCCACCATCAGGTAGAATAGGCTTAACAATCTACAGCATTAAGAAAAGTTCCATTATGCAAAAAATTCTTATTCTTGATTTTGGTTCTCAAACTGCACAACTCATTGCACGACGTATTCGTGAATTGAATGTGTATTGCGAACTACATCCTTATGACGTTACTGAAACTTTTGTTCGACAATTTGCACCATCGGGCATTATTTTATCAGGCGGACCAGAATCTGTTCTAACCGAAGCATCACCACGCGCCCCTCAGGTTATTTTTGAATTGGGCGTTCCTATTTTGGGCATTTGTTACGGCATGCAGACCATGACCGAACAATTAGGCGGCAGCGTTATGCAAGGCCTTTCAGGAGAGTTTGGGTTCGCTCAAGTTCAAGCGTTGCAAAGTTGTAGCCTATGGCCTCAAGGCTGGATGACCCCTCATCACTTTGATGTGTGGATGAGTCACGGCGACCAGGTATTACGCCTCCCTGAAGGGTTTCAAACGGTTGGCTCTAATGAATCAACCCCTACCACAGCAATGGCAGATGAAGCCAGGCGTCTCTATGGCGTGCAGTTTCACCCAGAAGTGACTCATACACCTGATGGCATGGCTATGCTGCGCCGTTTTGTTCGCGACATTTGTGAAATTGAACCTTCTTGGACAATGCCTAGTTATGCAGAACATAGTATAGAAACGATTCGTAAACAAGTAGGCGATGAACACGTTATTTTAGGCCTTTCAGGCGGAGTTGATTCTTCTGTTGCTGCAGCACTGATTTATCAAGCGATTGGTGAGCAGCTTACCTGCGTATTTGTTGACCACGGTCTCTTACGCCTTAATGAAGTTGCTGAAGTACGCGAAATTTTTGGTGAGCTGGGTGCCAAGGTTATCTTTATTGATGCGCGTAAACGCTTTATGACAGCGCTAAGAGGCGAATTTGACCCTGAGCGTAAACGCAAAATTATCGGCAAATTATTTGTAGATGTTTTCCAGGAAGAAGCTGCAAAAATTGATGGCGCTGCTTGGTTAGCACAAGGCACTATTTATCCTGATGTTATTGAGTCAGCCGGTAGCAAAACGGGTAAAGCCCACAATATTAAATCACACCACAACGTAGGCGGATTACCAGAAACGCTTCAATTAAAACTACTTGAACCCTTGCGTGAGCTTTTTAAAGATGAAGTACGTGCATTAGGCCAAGTATTAGAATTACCCGATCGTTTATTATTCCGCCATCCTTTTCCAGGGCCTGGTTTAGCAGTTCGTATACTGGGTGAAGTTAAAGAAGAATACGTAAATCTTCTTCAGCGCGCTGATGCTATTTTTATTGAAGAGCTGCATCGTTTTGGCTGGTATCCTTTAACGGCCCAAGCATTTGCAGTGTTCTTACCTATTAAATCAGTAGGTGTCATGGGTGATGGTCGTACCTATGACTACGTGGTTGCACTTCGCGCCGTTGAAACAACAGACTTTATGACTGCACGTTGGGCGCACTTACCCTACGAACTTTTAGAAACCGTTTCTGCACGTATTATTAACGAAGTACGCGGCATTAATCGGGTTGTGTATGATGTTTCAAGCAAACCCCCAGCAACTATCGAATGGGAATAATGCTGGATGAACCATTCAGATTATAAGTCTCTGAGTAGGTTTATCGAAAAAGACAATAGCACGGCACGCTTTATAGCGTGCCGTGCTTAAATATATCACAAACAAAATTAAACACTTATTTACATAATTAGAAGTTAGGTAGTTAAACTTTATCAGAGCTTGGTAATACAGCTAATACAGTAAGACAGTGCCAACACAAAAGTTCAACCGCGTAACTTCTAAATACTTTATCTAGTTAAACAGGCATTCATTTATGATTCTTGATTCAACACCACGTGAAGCCCTTTTACGAAATTGGTTAGCATCTTTAAAAGGATGCTCTGCCGATCAGATTGAACTTGAAACTGCATCAGCGGATGCCAGCTTTAGACGTTACTTTCGTTTACAGTGGAATGATAGCAGCACTCGTATTGTGATGGATGCCCCTCCTGAACATGAGGATTGCCGCCCATTTGTACACGTTACTCAGCTTCTACGTCAAGGCGGCCTTCATGCCCCCGAATGTTTTGCGCAAAACCTAACGCAAGGTTTTTTATTACTGGAAGATTTAGGCACAACCACCTATCTTGACTCCCTTAATCAGAACAGCGCCCCTGCTTTGTATAGCGATGCTATTGATGCGCTGATTAAACTGCAATCCATTCCTGCAGAAAACCAGGTACCGCCTTATGATCGTGATCGGCTTTCTGCAGAACTCGATTTATTTCCGGTATGGTATTTGGGCCAACACTGTAAACTTCATCTCTCTGAGCAAGAACAGCAAGAATGGCATGATTTCAGTGAATGGCTGCTAGATAACATTGAAAGTCAACCGCGCGTACTTGTGCACCGCGATTATCACTGCCGCAATCTAATGGTATGTTCTCCTGATAACCCTGGCATTATTGATTATCAAGATGCTGTATTTGGTTCAATTACCTACGATTTAATGTCTCTTTTCAAAGATGCCTATATTCAATGGGAAGAAGCCCAGATTCTCGATTGGGTCATTCAGTATTGGCAGCGCGCACGTAAAGCAGGCCTGCCTGTAGCAGATGATATTTCTGTATTTCATGAGCAATGCGAATGGATGGGCTTACAGCGTCATTTAAAAATTTTAGGTATTTTCGCACGCTTGTTTTACCGTGATGGAAAAGATCGCTATTTAGCCGATCTCCCTCTCGTTCTCGACTACACTCGAAAAGTCGCGCAACGCTTTGATCGCTGCCGTTTCTTAGTACGCTTGCTTGATAAGGCTGAAGCCAAGCAGATTGATGTTGGTTATACGTTTTAAGGAATTTTGATGCAATCTATGTCTTCTCTCATTCGGACCCTTCGCTCAAGTGACGCTGATTTTAAACCTTCTCTCAAAGCACTTATTGCATGGGAGGCCGTACAAGATAGCCAACGCATTAGCACCGTTGCGCAAATTATTCAGCATATACGCGAACGCGGCGATCAGGCATTGATTGAATACACTCAACGTTTCGATAAACACCCGGGCCAAACCATAGAATCTCTGACCCTTACCTCCATGCAATTAAAAGAAGCCTGGGATGCATTAGGAGCAGAACAAAAAGATGCTCTTAATCTTGCAGCGCAGCGTATTGAAAGCTACCACCAACATCAACGCGCTGAAAGCTGGATGATGAATGATGGCGAAGGCAACCAGCTGGGTCAAAACATTACTCACTTAGACCGTGTAGGTGTTTATGTTCCCGGCGGTAAAGCTAGTTATCCTTCTTCTGTATTAATGAATGTTCTGCCTGCGAAAGTTGCAGGCGTACCTGAAATTATTATGGTAGCGCCTGCCCCTCAAGGAGTGCTTAACCCTCTCGTTTTAGCCGCTGCTTTTCGTGCAGGCGTTAATCAGGTATTTACGGTAGGGGGTGCTCAAGCCGTTGCTGCCTTAGCTTTTGGTACAGAAACTATTCCAGCTGTTGATAAAGTAGTAGGGCCTGGCAATGCCTATGTGGCTGAAGCTAAACGCCAAGTATTTGGGCATATCGGTATTGATATGATTGCTGGCCCCTCTGAAATTTTAATTATTGCGGATGAAAATGCTGATCCAGACTGGGTAGCAATGGATTTATTTTCTCAAGCTGAACATGATGAAGAAGCACAATCCATTTTATTAACGCCTAGCGCTACCTTGCTACAAGCTGTTTTAGCCTCTATTGAAAAACTATTGCCTTTACAACCTCGCCATGAAGTTATCCGCACCTCGCTTAAAAATCGTGGTGCCCTGATTCAAGTTGGCAGTCTTCAGGAAGCATGTACCATTAGTAATGATATTGCGCCTGAACATTTAGAACTTTCTGTAGAACAACCTGAAATACTACTGCCTCTTATTAAACATGCAGGTGCTATTTTTATGGGTTACTACAGCTCAGAAGCGTTAGGCGATTACTGCGCTGGCCCTAACCATGTGCTCCCTACCTCTCGCTCTGCACGCTTTTCTTCCCCATTAGGCGTTTATGATTTTCAAAAGCGCAGCAGTATTATTTATATTTCGCAACAGGGTGCACAAAAATTGGCTCCTATCGCAGGAACACTAGCTGATGGTGAAGGGCTGCCAGCTCATGCTGCCTCTGCGCGCTTACGTATTAATAAACTCTAATCATCAATCATATGCCCGCCCTTAAATTAAGAGGTGGGCAAAATATCTCTAAAAGAAAGCACATCTTCATTAACCAAAATTGAATTTAACGCAATAAAAATAATAAAATTTGTTAATTATAATAAATGATTAGCTTTAGACCTGTAGTGTTCAACTAGATTGGTCGATGTAAATTTGGGAACTTTCATATCAACAGATATGTACTCAACATGACTCTAGCCTACGATTGATATTGTTATGGCGTGCTGGAGCCATTTTGCGGCATCTTAATCAAAGAATGAAGAGTTTTCATACCATCAAACCGTTTTTGACCACGAGGGTTGATATGAAGCGATCCGTCGTCTATACCATTCTTTTAATTGCCACGACCGCTTTAGCGCTGCCTGGCTGCTCAAGTCTACCTCAAGATGGTGGAGTGAGTGATTGTCCAGAAGCCATATCAGAACATGAAATTGGCAAACGTGATGGCGCTATGGGAGACCCACGTTCACGAGCAACCGAACGCAGCCGGTTATGTAACAGCAAAAGATTTGATACTCAATATTATCATCGCGGTGAGCAAGAAGCTCTTCAAGAATTTTATTGCACGCCATTACGCGCTGTAACGCTTGGCGAACATGGCGGCAAGTATCAGGGCACTTGCCCTAAACCCTTGGAAAAACGATTTCTCAAATTTTTTAAAATGGGTCAACGTTTAACAGATCTACGGCAAAATGTACAAAAAGCATCGCTTGAAAAAGAAAATATTATTGGCGATGGCTGGTCTTTAGCACCAGTAGAAGCTCAAAAAGCCGATTTAGAAGCAGATACTGCTTCCGTTCAGCGCCTGCGTTTTCTTGAGCAATTTATTTCTGAATCAAACAATGAAATTAATACGATTGAGCAAAAAATTGCCCGCCTGAAAGAACAGGAACAAGCAAAGAAAAATGCACCGCCCTCCCCTTTATACCTGCCAAGCCGGCAAGAGTATGGCGATGGCACCAGCCAATCGGGTTATGGAAATAATCAAAATGAAATGATGACTATCTCCCCCATGCTATTACCTAAACAAGCACGCTATACCGAAATGATGGTGGTACATGGCAACAGCATTCCTGATATGACCCAAAATGCAGATATTGACCCTGATAGCCCTGAATTTGGTGCCTATGAATATGAAAATACTGATCGTAGAAACCTACGCCGCAAGGGTGAAAGCCTAACACCCCCTCGTAAAAATGTAATCAATGAAGGCACTACCGTTTATATTGATAAGGATTGGTTCCCACGTTAATACGAATCCTCTTTCCCGTTTTAAACTGCTCACACCAAAAGCGTGTTTTAGCCCAAAATTCGATATAAGACACGCCCGAATAAGGCAATCCAATAAGCGACGCAGCATAAACCATAAAAAAATAGCTAGTTAAATCACCTTAGCCAGCCGCGTCGGCGAAAATACCATAAAGGCGCAACAGCACTCAAACACATTAATCCGATAGAAAATGGATAACCTAAATTCCAATGAAGCTCAGGAAAGTGTTGAAAGTTCATGCCATAGACACTAGCAATTAATGTTGGCGGTAAAAAAGCCACACTTGCCACCGAGAAAATTTTAATAATTTTATTTTGATTAATATTAATAAAACCGACCGTAGCATCCATCAAGAAGTTAATTTTATCGAATAAAAAAGCAGTGTGACCATCAAGCGATTCGATATCACGCAAAATCTGACGTGACTCCTCAAACTGCTGCACATTTAGTAAACGCCCGCGCATTAAAAAGCTAACTGCACGGCGCGTATCCATCATACTACGCCGAATACGTCCATTCAAATCCTCTTCCTGGGCAATAGCATTTAACACTTGTGCTGCATCTTGGTCGCTTAAATTCTTTTGTAAAACGCTATAGCTAACCTCTTCTAGGTTTTGATAAATACCTTCTAAAGCATCTGCTGAATACTCTGCATCGGTTGCATATAAGTCTAGCAAAACATCTTTATGATCAGTAATAGAACCAGGGCGAGAACGTGCACGCATTCTCACTAAACGAAATACGGGCAAATCGTCAGCATGCACTGAAAAAAGCACATTTTTGGCTAAAATAAACGCGACCGTAACAACTTGAGAAGGGCCATCTTCCTCTTCAAGCAAAAAATCAGTTCTTAAATGCAAATCACTGTTTTCAGCTTCATAATACCGCGCTGATGCCTCGATATCTTTAACTTCATCTTCACCTGGTAGCGTTACATCATAAATACTTTTTACCCAGGCTCGTTCTTCATCACTGGGGTCAGTTAAATCAACCCATATTGGCTCAATATCTTCGAGATCACTTCGATTTTCAATATTAACTTGGTTAAGTCGCCCATTTTGCAAAATAAACACATTAATCATAGACTTCCCTCAAGCCAATATAGGACTTACGTAAAACTGTTCCAGTTTGGCATGCATGGCCTATAGATACAACTATAGATACAGCAAGATGCCATAACGCCACAGGGACAATTTTGCGTAAGCCCTACATACAATACAATAAAACTTTCAATAAGCTATTAGCCTTATTTTTACCTTTTATTTAGCAATCGTACAACACACGAAAAAGTATGCTGACAGAACATAATAAGAACTGATGTAGTATAAGGCAAGATACCCTTTGTGCTATTTCTGTTAACTTAAAACCAATAATTCATCAGCGCATTCCGCAAACAATCTCGGCAATATCAGAACAAGCTTTGTGCTTTTCAATTTAATAAGGTAATTATTTACTACTGCAATGTAATGTTCCATCTGAATGGTACGTCGCGTAAGGTACTCCACAATTCCCAATAAATTGTGCAGCAACTGTTATATTCCGCGGATTCACAAAGTAAGTGCAACGGTATTAAAAAAGGGTGAGATTGATGACGA
>JAZKAR010000010.1:0-49478 GCA_040389065.1 Pseudomonadota bacterium
CCCGGTATCAATTGTGCCGTTTTCATTGCGATCGTATACCAGCCAGCCATCATCAGGCTTGAGCCAGCCAGTGCCGGTTTTAACGCCATCGCCATCGTGATCAAAATAAATTAGCGTGCCATCTTGACTGCTAACAGTCTCAATGCCGTCGCCATCTAAATCTAACGCCAGCGGATCGCGGCGAATGGCTCCACCGCCTGCTGCGCCTGCACCGCCGCTGCCAGGGCCGCCTGAGCTGCCGCCACCGCCGGAATTTCCTCCGCTTCCTGCTCCACTTCCTGCTCCACTTCCTGCTCCGCTACTGCCTGTGCTTCCACCAGATGAACTGCCTCCAGAACTGCCACCACCAGAGCTTCCACCACCGTCTCCCCCTATTCCGCCACTGATAGGAGGGGGATTATTAAAAGCTTTTATCAAACTTATCATTCTTTCCGCAGGGTTATCAGTTGCCCAGCTTAAATCAGACTTTGCAAGGTTTTCATTAAAACTACTAATGCGTGCATTCCACTGTTGTAGATTAAAAGATACTGGTGCGGGGCTATCAGGTAAAAGTTCAGTGCTTAATTTGAGCTGGGGGTTGCTTACGTTGAGGCCGAATTGATTGCTAATGAAGTCGTGAGCGTTGCCAAGATCGACAGTTTGGGTTGAAAGGGAGCCATCTTCATTTTCTATTTTTAATTTTAAGTCTGAACCACCCTCAGGAGTAAACTCAATTAAAGGCACGTCAACTAATGATTGCGGACGATCCCAAATAGGATTGTTTTTTGTCAAATTTGAAATACCTACCATGGTATCCCAAAGTGTTAAAAACCGATTATCTGCAGTAAGGGCATTTATTTCTGGGGCAGAAGAAAGGTAACGAAAATCAATTAAAGACTCATCATTTTCCTTTCTATAGCTATTTACAATATCCTCACACCATTGACCATATACATCTTTATATTTTTGCCCATTTTGAGCTGTCATATTAGCGACCAAATTTGCTAAGGCTTTTTCAGAATCTGTCATTATATAATTAGACGTTGTTAAATCTCTAAAAGCAGGATTATATTTAAAATCTTGTGATAAACTTCTTAAAATACTTTCATTATTTAATTCACCATTAGCTTGAACATTAATATCTAAGGTATTTCTTAATTCATCTGCAACTTTTAAATTCCACCGTACTGCCTGCCCTTCATCTATTAATCGTAAATCTAAACATTGCTGTATAGCTTGTTTTGCTAAAGCATCATCATTAGTGCTTGCTGCAATTTGCCCTAATTTACTAGCTATTTCTCTAGACTGCATGCCTGCGGAACGATATACAAAATGACCAAGCTCATGTGATAAAAGTGTGATAATAGCGTTGGGATCATCTGTTAAACGGCTAGCTAAATAATCTGAATTGATTGATATAGTTGCTTTTCCATTATTATTCTCTATATCGGATAGCTCATGTTGTGCCATACTTATTTCTGGATTAATAGTAAAATTTATTTTTCCTTTATTTTCATAAAAAACATTAATAGCAGCCTGGAAAGAAGAAGATTTATTATAGGCTTTATCAATAATTAAAAGTTGTTCATTATTAAGAAATGGTTTAATATCATTTATAAAATTATTGTAGCTCATTTTCCATCTCCTTTGCGCATACGAATCTCTAGTCTTTTGACACAACTTTTCTTAAAAAAATTTCCTTTTCCATCTCCTGAGGTTCCAGAAAAATAATATGAATACCATATTTTTTCTATTTCATCTTTATTAATATCATAATCTAAAGTTTTTACTCCCATTTTTCGAGAAAAATAAATTGGATAGTGTGAAGCATCTCTTGCTCTAAAAAACACGTTGGCATCATTAAGTAATTCTTTTACTCTATCTTCATCAATGCAAAATTTTTTGCCATACTCTTCACTCATATATAAATCTAGTATATTTTCTCTTTCAAGTGTGCTAACTGGACACCCCATTTTTTTCATACTAGTTACATCATTATCAATCTCTTTTGAAATTTGCTTAGTTGATAAGTTTTTTCCAGCTAGAAGATAATTTTTATAAATATAATAAAACCTCTTTAAGCACTTCTCCTCTGATGTTAAGTTTTTTTCATCAATAGAAGATATGTCACTTGAACTATAAGCTTTAGGTATAAAAATTAATGCGATAGCTATAGAAAAACAAGCTACTTTATATGTATAGTTATAATCGCTTTTCATATTTAATCTCCATTATTATATGTAATAACAACTTCTGAGCATGCTATATGCGAAAGAGGATAAAAACGTGTATTCTTTTTATAATGAGCTAGCAAAATATATTTTTCAATAAAAAACATAAATTAAACAATTGATTTAATTAATTTTACAATTTCACACAAGCTCTAACCACAAACCCCTGGCAGGCTTTTTGACTGATCGGTTAAAGGAACTGCATTGATAAATTGGCTATGAAAGCTATCCATTAATAGCTCTAAATTAGCTGCTGTATTAGCAGCATTCGCGCTATCGGTCGTGCCTGTACTGCCACCCGTTTTTGTAAACACCCCAACAGCAGATTGCACATTGCCATTGCCTAAATCAATATTCGTAGCGGTAGCGCCTACCCCTATGGATACAATATCTCGCTCAGCAAGGGTGGTTAATTCATTACTTTGGCTTATGCCATCTTGGTTTGCATCTCGCCAAACGCGTAGCTTATTAAAATCAGCATCTTCTTGATTAACGAGTCCATCTTGATTTTTATCAAGTTCGCGTAAGGCAGCAAAACCATCGGCAGCTGTTTTGCCGTTTTCTAATACGGTATCGACCCCAAACAGTTCTGCCCCGGTATCAATTGTGCCGTTTTCATTGCGATCGTATACCAGCCAGCCATCATCAACCAGTGCCGGTTTTAACGCCATCGCCATCGTGATCAAAATAGATCAACGTGCCATCTTGATTGCTAACGGTCTCAATGCCGTCGCCATCTAAATCTAACGCCAGCGGGTCGCGGCGAATGGCTCCGCCGCCTGCTGCGCCCGCACCACCACTGCCAGGGCCGCCTGAGCTGCCGCCACCGTTGGAACTTCCTCCGCTTCCGGCTCCGCTGCTGCTTGTACTTCCACCGGATGAGCTGCCTCCTGAACTACCACTACCACTACCACTACCACTACCACTACCGCCGCCACTACCGCCGCCACCAGAGCCCCCCCATCGATGATAGGCTCTGGGTTATTAAAGACATCAATCAAACCTTTAAAGCGCTCAGCAGGATTATCGCGTGCCCAGCTTTCATCTAACTGTGACAACTTTTGGTTTACGTTGTCTACTTTTTGCATCCAGTTATTTAGTGAGGTAGGTCGTCAATAAAGGAGTCGAAAGAGTTAAGCGGCTAGCTGTTGTCGATCATGCTGCTGTATAAAAGCAGCTGGGGAAAGATAGCCTAATCGCGCTTGTTTGCGTTGCCGATTGTAAAAGATCTCGATATATTCAGTGATATCTTGTTTTGCTTCCTCTCGTGTTAAATACTTTTTATGGTGAACCAGCTCGTTTTTAAGCGTTCCCCAGAAACTCTCAATGGGCGGTCGAGTCAACCGAAGGGATACTCGACCGCCCATTGAGAGTTGGTTTAACAGCTTCAAGAACGAGCGTATACATGGCATCCAATACGCCACTCATGCCAACATGAAGTCCGCCAGTTTCGAATATATTGAGGTGTTTTACAACCGGAAGCGGCAACATTCGACCCTCGGCTATAGGTCGCCCATTCAGTTTTTGGAACGATGGCGCAACGCACAATATCAAGAAAAACTGATAGCATGAATCCCACCCTTTGGAAGACGAAAAACCAGGGCAAGCTCACATAGCCTCTAAAATTATTTAAATACCATTAAGCATCTACTGACACTTTTGATTATTTTTTAGCAAAAAAAAAACAATAACCAATTGATAATAAACAACATTTATTCTTTTAAATTAAAATTACGATTAATTTTAATTATTTTCCCTCAAAAAACAAACGAAATATTAGAAAAAACAAAAAATCTTAAACATAAAAAATATAAGAATCAAATATTTAAAAACAACTTCTCAATTTCGTTTAAATTTCGTTTAATTTCGTTTGACTTCGTTTAATTTTCTTGTTACTATTCTTCTTATACAGATTAATAACGTTTTAAAAGAACCACCAATCAGGAGAATCAAAATGCATATCATTACTATCGTAGGTGTATGTGTTGCTATTAAAGTTGTTCAATTCGCAATGGCTGTTCAGGCAGTTTTATAAATACTGATTTCTTTTAAAAATTTAATTATTAACAATCAAAAACTTAAAATAGATTTGTATTATTTATTCGATTATGATTTTATGATCCATATAAATAATGTTTATTTGTCAAAAAATACTGATTTTTAATTTTTTCAGATTAAAGAATAATTGCTGCAATACTGCTAAGTTTTATTTATATTTTAAATACACAATGTTAAAAAAATAACTGTATTGTTAGAGTATTGTCTCTTTCAATTAAAAATAAAAACAGAAGAAAAAATAAGTTCAAAATTTTATTTTCTTTAATGTAATCATCGCTCTGACGATTCAACCCTTATTGTTTAGTGATAGGGTAAAACGATCATTTTTCCTATTTTTTAAATATTTGATTGATTCTTATTGATATACAACGTTATAGTTTTTTATCTTTCCCTCGCAGGCACGCTAATGAATCTTTCTGACTTGGTTATCCGTATAAGTTTTTTTTCAGGAATGAGCATTCGTCAGACTGAAAAAATCGTTGATTGCATCTTATCCGATATGAGTAATACGCTTGCCGCTGGTCAACGGATTGAAATCCGAGGATTTGGTACATTTGATTTAAGCTTAAGACCTGCTCGTATAGCCAGAAATCCGCGTACAGGCGAAAAGTTCTCTACGATAGGAAAATATTTTCCTGCCTTTAAAGCGGGAAAATACTTAAAAGAGAAATTAAGCTATCCATCTAAGCATGATCAAATGCTCGCTATAACCAAAGATGCAGCTACATTAAAACAATCTATACGCATTTTGACTGCTTTAAACAATGTGATTCAAGCCCCTTCTGCTTAAACCAAAAGCCAGTACTTATTTGAATGAGACGGTATATACCAACAAATAATGTGGAATCATAATGCAAACAATTAATTCAGAGCATCGAGATACAAAGGCATGGGAAGCAGGACTCAAAGCAGGTGAAGAAGGCAAAGGATTGAATAAATGCCCTCATAGCGCAGGCTCGCTGCAGCAGAAAAGCTGGCAGCAAGGCTACTCAGAAGGTTTAGCTAGAAGAAAAAACTCTATTGGAGGTTGATCAGCACATTGCTCGGTTTCATTCTAAGTTCTGGGTTTACTAAAATTTCTTTCAATATCCCTAATTTACGTTAAAATATACTTTCTTCTTTTATTATTGTATTTTATCCAACACATGGATAAAATACAATAATGATTCCTAGATATATTTATCCCTTTGTTGAAGATGCATTGCGTCTTCAAGCTGCAGTAGCCCTAATTGGTCCTCGCCAGGTAGGAAAGACAACGCTTGCACTCCAAATAGGTGAGCAAAGAAATGCTATTTATCTAGACCTTGAAGATCGAGATGATCGGGCAAAACTTGAAAATCCTGTTCTATTTTTAGAGCATGCTGAAGACCGTTTAGTGATATTAGACGAGATCCATCGGGTTCCTGAACTCTTTCAAACATTGCGTGGTGTGATTGATAAAGGGCGCCGCAAAAACAAAGGAAAAGGCCGATTTTTAATACTTGGATCTGCTTCTATCGATTTATTGCGCCAGTCAGGAGAAAGCTTAGCAGGTAGAATTGAATATATTAATATGACGCCTGTTAGCGCCATAGAAATAGCGGCCGATCGGTTAAGTCGCGAGCGACTCTGGTTAAGAGGAGGATTTCCTGAAAGCTATTTAGCCGAAAGCGATGCAGATAGCCTTCGGCTACGCAAAAGTTTTATACGAACGTATCTTGAGCGTGATATTCCCACGTTCGGACCCCGTATCCCAGCCGAAACCATGGAACGACTTTGGACGATGCTAGCGCATCATCAAGGGAGTTTACTCAATGCGGCTGAGTTAGCGAGATCCTTATCAATCAGCACTCAGTCAGTGACACGCTACATTGATCTGCTTGTAGATCTGTTATTAGTACGTCGCTTACCTCCCTATCATGCCAATGTCGGAAAACGTTTAGTTAAGTCACATAAAGTTTTCGTCCGCGATAGTGGTCTCATACATGCACTTCTTAATATCGAGAACTTAGAAAGGCTTGCCGGTCATCCCATTGTAGGCGCAAGTTGGGAGGGGTTCGCGTTAGAAACATTACTTTCAGTATTACCCTGGCGAAGCCAGGCATTCTTTTATCGAACAGCCGTAGGGGCAGAAGTTGATTTACTGATTGAACATGCAGATGGCACTCTGTGGGCAATTGAAATTAAGCGAGGGATGGCAGGAAAGGTAGCACGTGGATTCCATGAGGCACGTAAAGATTTAAATCCCACCCGTTGTTTTGCAGTGTATGCCGGTGATGATCGTTATCCGCTTTCAGAAGGTATTGAGGCTATTGGACTACGAGAAATGGCAGATGAATTAGCGAAATTGGCATAATCAATTCCTATTCATGCAGTTTGAATTTTGATAATGTGTAGAAAGCTAAATATTTAGCTTTCCTCTCTTCATAAAAAACATTTAAAAAATTATTAAACTATTGTTTATATTTATATTTTTTGTTATTATGTTTTTGCAAGTTATTCAAGTAGTAGGTAAGTATGTTAAATGTAGTCGCTTTCAGCGATTTTTCAGTTGTTCTATGAACTTTTCCTTGATTTCTATGTATATCGAGCATGTGCTCACTCATTAATTTTAAGGAAATTTAGTATGGCAACAGGTATTGTTAAGTGGTTTAATGAATCTAAAGGTTTTGGTTTTATTACGCCTGATAATGGTAGTGAAGATTTATTTGCGCATTTCTCTGAAATACGCTCAGAAGGCTTTAAAACCCTTCAAGAAAACCAACGTGTCAGCTTTGATGTGACTCAAGGTAAAAAGGGTCAACAAGCCTCTAATATTCAGATTATCTAAATTGATTTTTAGATTTAAGCTAAAAAACCTCGCCTATATAGCGAGGTTTTTTGTTTCTAAAATAACTATAATTAAGTAAATCGTTTTAGGAAATTTTTAGTATGTTATTTACAGATGCGCAAAGCTTTTGAGTTTGTTGGCTCATTAATCGTTTCTTCTACTTTCTCTCATACTCAAACAACAAATCCATTATGTTTTAATTGTGCGAGCCATGTCACTTCAATCATTGCTCATACCGGACAAATTGTTTGGCAATGTAATTTCTGTGACGAAGAAGGAATTATTACCAATTGGCATAAAACAGTGTGGGATATGACAGATTTTAGTTATAAGAAACTATCTTGATTCTAAAAATATTAGTAAAAACCATTCATTATCTTCCTAAACTTAGCTTTAATTATTTTTGATGCTGAAAATATCTATTTTTAATAATTATCATATGAGAATCATTCTATTTTTAGCTTAACATCCTAAAATCCTAGTATAATTTCATTATAGTTAATAGCTTTTAAAGGATAAAAAATGAGCGTAGATTTAACCAATCTTTCTTTTACAGATTTGCAAAATCTTCAAAAAGAACTACAAAATCAATTTAAAACGCGTCAATCACAAAATCTTAAAGAGGCACGCGCTGCGATAAAAGAAGTCGAGTCTAGATATGGGTATACTGTTGAAGAAATTCTTGCAGGTAAAAAAGCAGCCAATAGCGTAGAAGCCAAATTTCGTAACCCTGAAAATAATGAAGAAACTTGGACAGGACGCGGTAAAAAACCTAAATGGGTTCAAGATGCTTTAGCAAATGGTCAAAGTTTAGATAATTTTAAAATCTAACTGCTAATGAATAAAAAGGTACTTATAACAATTAATCCTTATAAGTACCTTTATTATCTAAAAAAAACAATAAATAATCATATTTATAATACATGTAACTTACTAAAAATTTTTTACTCACAATCTATTTTTGTTATAATTTTTACTGTTCAAAATCATAATAGCTCAAAAGTATCTGAATCATTTATTAGTTTAAAAACAAAATACCATTATTCAAAAGTAAAAGGAAGAATCCAAGCTTTTATTCCGAAATTGCCAACAATATCCTCACCCTGCATCCATAATGCTGCTGAGCAACCATGGCTAAGACCTGAAACACTTTTCAATGAAGCTTGTAAATCCTCATTCGAAATGATTTCGCTAGTAGACCACCCTTTAGTTGGTTTATAAATACTCCCCCAAATCTTCTTATATCCTAAATATTGCTCCCAAAAAACTGCAGCGTTACCTTTTTCATCCATAATAAGAAAAGGATTATCGACCATAGCAATATTATCGGAAAAACGTTTTCTGCCTTGCCATCCATTTTTATCAAACCATGCAGCTATTATGAAAGATCCGTCATTCCATGCCATCATCCCTGCACCTGAGCTATTCATAACGATGGTAGGCTGGACACCTACTTTTGAAAGTTCTTCAGGCTCCAACCAATTTGATTGCGCCAGCATCCTAGTGTATTGCAAGCTCCTCAATGAGTTCATATAACTAATGTGGAATATCAACATCACATTACCACTATTATCGATAGCAGCTTTATAATTTATAGTTTGTATTCTAGTGTCTTGACTAGGAGCAGGTATAGCAGCAATAGCAGGTGTATTCCACAAGCCATCTGCTTTTTTTACCGTCGCCATTAAACGCTCATCGTACAATCCATCTGACGGTTACTGTTGAATTGGTAGGGGTTAAGGCAGTATTTCCACCTCCACCACAAGCCGTTAAAAGCATACTTGTTATGACTAAAAACACAAAAACTTGTGTTTGAAAAACCCATTGCTTCATTAATAAATCCCTATATTTTTATATTGCAACTTAATGCTTTATCGATTTGATTATTTTATCATCAAAATCAAATAATTATAAAAATTATAAAAATTATTATGATCTATTTTAAATTATTTTACTGCGTAGCTGTCGCGACCCTCGGATGATTGCAGGTCGCTACACCTAAAACCATTAACATGGATAAGAGCGGAGCCAATAAAGCAGCCATGGACAGCTATAATAAGGACCATAAAAAAGTTGAGAATGATCTGGGTATCAAGATTCGCCAGGTAAAATACCTGAATAATTTGATTAAGGGGGTGTAAGCCCAACAATGGCATTCGGTTAAGGCAAGGTATACTTTTTTTCTAAAAACTGAGCAAGGTTTTCCTTCAGATGACCTACGAAGAGATGTCAGCATTTTGGATAAAAGGCGGTGAATTATTTGAACAAACCTGCCAGGCTATGGATCAAGTATGGCAAAAGCGTAAACGTGTCATCGACACCCGATTACTGGTTACATTCACCTTGAAGATGATTCTAAGTAAGAACAGGCAAGGTTATGGCAGCAGTCTAAGCGCACTGTGGGAAGCCTGCTCGGACAAAGGGATTCTTATGCTGTTGCAGCATCGTCGCTGTGTGAGGCCAGACAGAAACTGCCAGAAACAATTTTCAAAACACTCAATAGCAAATTGATTACACTATGGCATACCCATCGTAATAACCCTACTTGGAAGGGGCATCGCGTTTTTGCTATCGACGGGTCTAAGCTAAATGCACCTCGTGGCCTACTGAACTACGGCTACAAAACGCCACGGGAGACGACCAGGCATTATCCTTGCTGCATGGTAAGTTGTTTATATAACCTTCTGGAACAGATAGCCTACGATTTTGAGCTGGTGCCACCGTCGCTGTGTGCCTGACCATCTTGCGAAACTGGAACCGGGTGATCTGATCATTTTTGACCGAGGTTACTTCAGCTACTTGATGCTGTATCAAGTCTTGGCTAGTGAACAACATGGCGTATTTCGCCTTCAGCAAGGGACTACCAATCCGCTAGTCACTAAATTCTTGATCAGTGAGCAGGACGACACCGTTATTGAGTACGCCCCGTCCACCACGGTCAAATATGGCCTCAAGAAACGTGGGCACACTCAGGACTTTCAGCCGCTTGCAGTTAGGTTGGTGAAGTGTAAAATTGGGGATGAAACTCATGTATATGCCACAACCCTTATGGATCAAACCAATTATTCAGTGGAGTGTTTTTTTAATTTGTATCATGGGTGCTGGGGCATTGAAGAACTATACAAGGTTTCGAAACAGTTTATTGACGTAGAGGACTTCCATTCACAAACGGAGCGGGGTGTAAAACATGAGATTTATGGGCACTTTTTACTCATTAATCTTGCCCGATTATTTGAAACGGATGCTCGCAACAACCTGTTCGATGATGGTCAATCAGCACAGTTTAACTGCACAACTTCATGGCCTGAAACTGGTAAGGTATTCAAAATCAATTTCAAGCACTGTCTGCTTGTAGTGGGGCGCCACCTGGAAGAACTGCTATTGGTGACCGGACAGATTATTGCAGGATGGCTGGATAAGGCAATGGCAGTAGTGGCCAGAATTAGTCAACGCAACCGCCCAGGCCGACGTTACCCACGTCGTTCTTTCAAGCCACGTACTCGGTGGAATTCATTTGGGGTAGCGCCTACGCCTTAACCAAATGCCATTGTCCCGCTTACACCCCCAAGAAGCGCGACCTCTTTCCGATGTATTCAACAACGCCTACCAGGGAACGGTAGCGAATCTTGCTGCCAAAAAATCAAGCAGCGCCCGCACGGCTGGCAACAAATGTTTGCGCGATGGGTAGAGCGCGTAAATGAACATATCGGGCACCTTCCAATCCGGCAACACCGCTTGCAGTGTGCCAGTGACCAAATGGGGGTTGGCGAGGTAAGTGGGTTGCAGGGCCACACCACCACCGGCCAAAGCGGCTTTCAGTAAGGCGGTGGCCTCATTGGCACTGAAATGGCTGACCACGCTGACCTGGGCGTGCTCTTTCCCTCGTTGAAATTTCCACACGCTTTTGCCAAAGTTCGCATAGCTTAGACAGCGGTGCGCTGCCAAGTCAGTAGGCATCTGCGGCACACCGTGCGTGGCTAAGTAGTCGGGCGAAGCAACCAGCACAGAAGTACACGGCGCCAATACACGACCCATGAGCATGGGGTCTGGCTCCGCACTGATGCGGATGGCCAAGTCGATGCGAGCCTCTACCAGATTGAGCGCGTTCTCGCTGGCATTTAGGTCGATCTTGAGTTGCGGGTACTCCTTCAAAAAATCAACTACTGCCTTGGCCAGTTGCGCATAAGCGAAAGAGACGCTGCAAGTGACACGTAATTGACCGCGTACGCCACCATCGTGGCTAGTGGTTTCTTCCTCCACGGTTTCCATGAGCGTCAGCATTTGCTGGCTGCGACGCAAGCAGCTTTCCCCCGCATCGGTTAGTGTCACGCTACGCGTGGTGCGCTGTAACAGCCGAGTGCCCAACCACTGCTCTAGCTCGGCCACATAGCGGGTGACCGCAGCGCGCGACATGTCCAGTTTGTCAGCCGTGGCACTAAAGCTGCCACTGTTGGCAACCTCCACAAATACCTGCATGGCAGTCAGTCGATCCATTATTTGCTCGAAATATGAAACATATTAAGCCAGATTATAGCGTTTATTTGATCGATAATTAAAACTATACTTCATTTAAGCGCTGTAGAGCGTCTACTTCAAACAAACTGATAGGAATTCACTATGATTCGCACGACTGTTATCGCCGCTTCTCTGGCTATTGCCTTCACCTCGGCCCAAGCTGCCCAACCGCTGACCGTCAGGGTCTACAACGCAAATGGCAACAGCTTTAACGTCAACTCCACGCTGGTCTACGGCGAAAAAGAAGCCATAGTGATTGATGCGGGCTTCACCCAAGCTGACGCTTTGCGTATTGCCGCCAACGTTCTCGACAGTGGCAAGCAACTCACCACCATTTATGTGAGCCAAGCCGATCCAGATTACTACTTCGGCGTTGAAACTTTGAAGGAACTCTTCCCGCAGGCCGACGTTGTAAGCTCACCCGCTGTGCTGAACAAGCTTGCGTCAACTATGGCCGGGAAAGTGGCTTACTGGGGCCCGCAGATGGGTGCAAATGCACCGCACAAGCCTGTGACACCCCGTGCGTTGGAGGGCAACACCTTAAAACTGGAAGGCCAAACGATTGAGATTCGTGGCACACAGGATCTGCTGGCACACCGTCCTTATGTTTGGATTCCATCTATCAAAGCCATCGTTGGCAACATTGGCGTGTTCGGCAACATGCATGTGTGGACGGCTGACACGCAAACCACAGCCGTGCGTGCTGCCTGGGTGGCCCAGCTGGACGAAATGGCGGCTCTCAAGCCCGAATTGGTCGTTCCTGGTCACATGAATGCCAATGCCAAGATGGATGCCAGTGCAATTGCCTTTACGAAAGACTACCTGCTGTCATTCGAGAAAAACCTAACAGTGAGCAATAACAGCGCCGAATTGGTCAACGCCATGATGCAGGCGTACCCGCATGTGATGGATGGTCGCATGTCCTTGGACATTGGCGCCAAGGTAAACAAGGGCGAAATGAAGTGGTAAGGATATAAGAAGATAACACCATGCGCACCACCGTTATTTTTTACACTTTGCGAATCAACGATCAAAAAGCTTGGCAAGATGTTATGCCCCTGTTTCTCTCGGGCCGCGCCAATGTGCATAAAACAAGCAGGCCTTGGGAGCGCGCGGAAATGTGTAAAGTGGCAACCAGCATAGTGTTCTCACCCTACAAATAGGCTTCAGCAATTAATCGAAAGGGATCTTCATGACAATCTATTCTGCGGGTGCATTATTTCGGCGCGCAATGCAAGAAGAGTCACCGTTGCAGATAGTCGGTGCAATCAATGCTAATCATGCTTTGCTAGCCAAGCGCGCCGGCTTCAGGGTAATTTATCTGTCCGGAGGGGGCGTCGCAGCGGGCTCCCTGAGATTGCCGGATCTGGGCATTTCCAATCTCAATGACGTGCTGACCGACGTGCGCCGCATCACGGATGTCTGCGACGTGCCCTTGCTAGTCGATGTCGATACCGGGTTTGGTATTTCAGCTTTCAATGTTGCGCGTACCGTTAAGTCTATGATCAAATTCGGAGCTGCTGCCATTCATATTGAAGACCAGGTTGGCGTCAAGCGTTGTGGCCATCGCCCGAACAAAGAGATCGTTACTACGCGTTTGTGATTTAGCATGAAAGTAATCGCATACCTTCGTGTTTCCACAGGAAATCAGGAGATCAATAATCAACGATTAGCTATCCTCGACTATGCCCATCGTCATCAACTTCAGATCAATGAATTCCTAGAGGTGCAGGTATCATCTCGTAAATCGCTCAAGGAACGTGGTATCGATGGATTGTTTGCTGGGTTGCAAGCAGGAGACCTTCTGTTAGTCAGCGAATTATCACGCCTAGGCCGCAGTCTTGGACAAATTATTCATATCGTTGATGATTTAATCAAAAAACAGATTCGCTTTATCGCCATAAAAGAAAATATCCAACTCAATGGTCAGCAAGATATGCAAACCAAAGTAATGATCACTTTATTCGGCTTATTTTCTGAAATTGAACGAGATTTAATATCAGAGCGCACACGGGAAGGATTGGTGGCAGCCAGAGCAAAAGGTCATCTGCTTGGTCGGCCAAAAGGATCACGTAGCCCATCAAAGCTTGATGGTAAAGAAGCAGAAATTCGAATGTTTTTAGCGAAGAAGGTGTCAAAGGCATCTATTGCCAAGATATTAGAGGTATCTCGTACTACGCTTCAACATTTTATAAAATCCAGAAAACTAATTTGACTGGAAACAGAAAAATTGTACGTTTAACAAAAATGTATCAGGTTAGAGTCTATGAAATTTGAAATATTACGTGAAATAATCCAAATTAATACCCTATTTTGATGCATTACTTACAGCAACCTGACATAAAATATTTAGTAGCCTATGATTTTTCCATTTCATCAAAAATTTCTTTTATAAAATATTCAGATGGTGTTACTCCAAGAGTTTTTCGAAACATGGCGCTGAATGCACTAGGACTATCATACCCAAGCTGGAATGCTATATGATTTATTGCATATTTTTTAGCTAGCATTTGAACAGATAAAGTAATCTTCGCTTGTTGAGTCCATTGTCTAAATGTCATGCCTGTATGTATTTGAAAAAGGCGAATAAGTGTGCGTTTACTAGCACCAACTAAATCTCCCCACATCTCTAAAGAATTTTTATTTGTAGGCTCATTTAAAATACCGTTACAAATTTTAGATAACCGATGGTCATCAGGTATGGGTAAAAAAAGAGGCACTATTCTCAGTGGTTTCATTTCTTTAAAAAAAAGTTGAACAATAAGACCATCTCGATCATTTTCATCATAATTAATAGGCATTTTTGTAATAGCAATGATGATTTCTCTTAAAAGAGAAGATACTGATATTACACAACAGTGTTTAGGTAGATGAGGTATTGAATGCTCAGAAATATATAGCGTTCTCATTTTAACAGTACCAATAGTTTTCATTGCATGTTGGGTATTGGATGGAATCCATACCGCTCTATGAGGCGGAACTACCCAAGAACCTTGACTAGTTATAACTAGTATTGCGCCATAGGATGTGTAAATAAGCTGGCTGCGAGTATGTTGGTGAAAATCAATAAAAGATTTGTCAGGAAGATTTCTAGCCATACCACCCACAGACCTATCTATATGTTGATAGTCTTCTCTATTTTCGCTTTTTCCAAACATGGCACTTTCTCGATGTTAGATGGCATTTCATCGCAAGCATAGCATGCGTAGATGTTATAGCATTTGATTTCAGTAGGAAATTTTGAGATAGGGAGCCAATATTATGCAGGAGTATTTTTTATTCATATTATTTGGAGTAATGGTTGGAATATCTATTGCCGCTCAATCAGGAGTAAATGCAATGCTAAAAACCATATTATCATCACCAATTCAAGCTGCTTTTATATCATTTTTAATAGGTACTATAGTGTTAGGAATAATAACTATTACCCAAGGATATAAATGGTTTGGCTCTTCTGATATATCAAAATTACCGTGGTGGGCATGGCTGGGTGGAGCATTAGGTGCATTTAATATATCAATGAGTGTTTTTTTAGCTCCGAGGCTTGGTGCATTATTATTATGCGTATCGATTGTTTTTGGACAAATGATAGCTTCTTTACTATTCGATAATTTAGGCATTGTTGGATATCCGAAAATTGAAATTACCCTTACTAGATTTATCGGGGCTTTTTTAATAGCAGGCGGCTTGTATTTAGTTGCAAATAAATAGTTTTTTATTTATTTTTTATCTTAACGTACATTTTTTTCTCTTTTCGTGAGCTGGTTCCTATGGATAATGTGACGCTTATTGTAATCATTGGAGCCATTGTTGCTGGTTTCGTGCAAGGGCTTTCCGGATTTGCCTTTGGAATGGTTGCAATGTCTTTTTGGGCATGGGTGTTAGAACCGCGTCTTGCTGCAACTATGGCAGTTTTTGGGGCCTTAACCGGGCAAATCTTGGCGGCGGTTACGGTTCGCCGTGGATTTAATTTAAAGTTACTGCTTCCATTTATTCTTGAAGGATTTGCAGGCATTCCTATAGGCATTGCCCTACTTCCTTTTCTTGATATGCTTCTTTTCAAGACTTTTTTAGGAGGATTGTTAATCCTCTGGTGTCCCACTATGTTAATAGCACACCAGTTACCCCGGATTACGCTAGGTAGGCGTGTTGCGGATGCAGTTGTTGGGACTCTTGGTGGCATCATGAGTGGAATTGGCGGGTTTGCTGGAGTGATTCCTACACTTTGGTGTACGCTGCGTGGTTTTGATAAAGATGCACAACGTGCGGTCATTCAAAATTTTAATTTCGCGGCGCTGCTGGTCACCATGGTTATTTACATTTCTAAAGGTTTTATAACTAAAACTATGTTGCCGATGTTTGCCATTGTAGCTCTGGCTATGCTTGTGCCGACGTTGATGGGATCTCGCTTATATATTGGAATGAGTGCGGCCACATTTCGAAAAATGGTTTTGAGCCTTCTGACTGTGTCAGGCGCTGCCCTTTTAGCATCTTCGCTACCGAAATTAATACACTTCTGAGTTCGCATTCTTCATATCCGTGACTGCTTGTTACTCATTTACGCAGGAATCCTTACAATACCCCTAGCTCAAAACGAACACTTTTGGGGGTTCTTCCACAGAACCCGCTATAGTTTTTTTGCCAACGTGGAAATAAAGCAGTCATCCCATCCATCAGTCTTCCGCGAAATTACAAATATGCATAAAAAATGGAGATCAATTTTAAACTCTCAAATTTTTAATCAGTATTTCGTCTAAGAAGTTGATAGTTTTCTCGTAAACCATATTAACGACTAATACATATAGCTGGCGACCAATCAAAAGTAAAAAAACTACTCAGAATAAGTCCCATTAGGGGCAAAGCTACAAACTTACGACATTTGAGAATTAGCCCTTATTTAGAGATTTTTTGATACACATAATTGTCTGCCGAGTTGTTTTAAACTCACATGCAACGTCGGCTAGGCTGATACCATTGTCAAGTCATTCTAAGGCTGCAGGGTGCTCATCCACACTAAATGACGGCGGTCTACCAAATTGTTTACCAGCAGCTTTAGCTCGATTAATTCCTGACTGCGAACCTTTCACGAAGACAAGGCAGAGACCAGGGTATCCGAGACTCACGCCTAAGGGAGGTTATATGATAAAATTGGGTGGTCAAAACAAAAAAATAAACCGCTACACCCAAACAGTAAACGTATTTTCTTCCACACACATATAAGTGCGCTTCAGGCGTAACCTATCAACTTGGTGCTAACAGCAGACTTTCGATGGAATACAAAAACGCACGGTTCTATTTATTAGGGGAGCATGCTGCTGTCCTGGAATCTTTTCCTCCAGCATCTTGGGAGTGCCAGCAAAAAATCGGCTGGATAGCGTCTAAATTAACTAACCATCCTTTTGTGACTGAAGTCGTTCCAGGTATGAATAGCCTTACGGTTTTACTCAATAATGAATGCGCAGATCCTGATAGTTTTCTAGAAAAATTAAAAGAATTTTGGCAGAGCGATCCGTCGTTTCTTTCGCTTTCGTCACGCACAATCACAATTCCTGTTGAGTATGAGGGGCAAGACTTAGAGCGTGTGGCCAACCACACAGGTTTAGAAATAGATCAAGTTATTGCTTTGCATATTCAAGCTGAGTACCGGGTTTACTTTCTTGGATTTCAGCCAGGCTTTGCGTATATGGGAGGGTTACCCCTAACTTTGGCTACCCCTCGTCTTGCAGAGCCGCGATTAAGTGTTCCCGCTGGTTCAGTAGGTATTGGTGGCAATCAAACAGGTATTTACCCTTTTGCTACGCCCGGAGGGTGGAATATTATTGGCCGTACTGCCATTAAGCTTTTCGATCCCTACCAAACTCCGCCAACGCTTTTGCAACCAGGGGATCTTGTGCGCTTTGTTCCTATGGCGGAGCATAAATGATTGAAGTCATTAAATGTGGTGTTTTGACTACTCTGCAGGATCTTGGACGGCCTGGGTTCAGATATTTAGGGATTAGCCACGCTGGAGCTCTTGATACCGTTGCGTTATCCATAGCCAATCGCCTCGTTAATAATCCGATTCATTATGTTGGAGTTGAGATCACTTTAGGTCCAGTTGAATTTCTCTTCACGATAAATACTTCAATTGCATTAACAGGGGCAGACTTTGAAAGCAGCTTGGACAACATGCCAGTCTGGCCTGGCTGGCGCATTCCCGTTCGAGCGGGGCAGCGCTTAAAACTAAATGCTGCAAAAGATGGAATGCGTGCGTATTTAGCGGTCAGCGGTGGTATTAATGTAGAACTGGTACTTGGTTCACGAAGTACTGATCTGAAAAGTGGTTTTGGTGGATGGCAGGGAAGAGCACTTCAGGTAGGAGATCGAATTCCCTTGGCATGCTCTGATATGTTGACCAAGCGCATCGGGTTAAAGCTTCCTGAGTGGACTTCAAAAATTCGGGCAATTCCAGGTCCTGAATATAATCAGTTTGCAGAACAGGAGCAACAACAGTTTTGGAGAACGGAATGGAAAATTACGCCTGAAAGTAACCGGATGGGCTATCGCCTTCTTGGAAAGCAACTGCTTCACAACGAGCAGCTGGATAAACTTTCACATGGAGTCATTCCGGGTATTGTTCAGGTGCCCCCAAACGGCCAGCCGATTGTGCTCCTAGCCGATGCTCAAACGACGGGCGGGTATCCACGAATAGCTGTTGTCATAAAAGCGGATCTATGGAAAATTGCTCAGGCTCGTCTTGGCGCTTCGTTACGCTTTGAGTTGTGTAACCATAAGCAGGCACAGATTGCCCATAAAGAGCTCGCTTTATATATGAATAAGATAGTGTGTGGATTAGGACTTTAGCCGAGGTTGGCCACTGTACTTGCAACATGTTTTAAAGACTATTTGCAGATCTTGATTATAGGAAGATCTATTAGCTTCTTTACGTGTAGTCTTAGCAAAGGATTTTTTAGGTTCATCTGCATAATAAAAAACAGTCCACTGGGTAATTAGTATCATCCATAAGGGTTGTGGCATATCAACATCACGGGCTCTGTTGCAAAGATTAGTGAAATATTGGATGCAGCCGAAGCACTATCAGCAGAGCAATTAAACAAACGCAGGCAACATTTATTAAATAAAGCTTTGTGAAACAACTGTAAAACAATACCAGCTAGCATCTACAACCTTGCTTTGTTTTCCACAATAAGTTTTCTTGTGGTTTTTAATGGTGTAAAAGTACATTTTTAGACTACCCCAAAAATCGGTCGTTTTTCTTATGATTTTGACTAATTTTTTCAGATCGCCGTTTTTTTTCAACTTACCTCAGCTTAGCTACCAGTTTTGATTACACCCGCCTTCGTCGCCATGCCTTGCTGGAAAACTTTTGTGCACGCACTTAAGCACCATCATCATTGATGTACTCAACCCCGTATTGAATAAAGACTGCTCTGTCAACCTTACAACCTGAAATCAGTTATTCATACAATGGAATTAATTCAGGAGCCTCATGATGAATAGACAGCGAATAATAAAAATACTGCGTCCCCTTATACTCAGCACCCTCATAGCGTTCGCTTTGAATGCGAGAGCCAATGCAGAAAGCGATCCTTATACGCGAGTGGTGCGGCTCAATTATGTTGATGGTAAGGTGACGTTTTCTCCCTCTGGGAGTGATGAATGGGTTTACGCTTATATTAACCGCCCTCTTACATCTGGAGATCAACTCTGGACTGATACTCAATCTCGTGCAGAAATGCATAATGGTTCAACCGCTTTACGCATAAATAGCCAAACAAACTTTAAAGTGCTAGCGCTTGATGATACAACCACACAATTCCAGCTCACTCAAGGTACGTTAAGCTTTCATGTACGCACGCTGGCAAAAGATCAATTTTTTGAAATTGATACACCCAATTTTGCTTTTCAGGTCAATCGTCCTGGGCAATACCGAATTGATGTTGATCCTGACCACAATATATCAACTGTATTGATTCGTGAGGGTAGCGGCATAGTCAGTGGTCAAGACAATAACTCCTATACGCTCAATAGTGGTCAAAAATTCACATTTGCAGAGAGCAATCTCCGTCTCATTAACGCTGAATACGATACTCCAGATGATAACTTCGACACATGGGTAGCCGCACGCAACCGACGTGAAGATAAATCAACAAGTTCGCGTTATATTTCACGTGAAATCACAGGCTATGAAGACCTTGATGCATACGGTACCTGGCGACAAGACCCTACTTATGGAGATGTATGGGTACCTACCATCCGAGCAACGGACTGGGTTCCGTACAGTAACGGACATTGGGCATGGGTCGCACCGTGGGGATGGACGTGGATAGATGATGCACCCTGGGGGTTTGCACCCTCTCACTATGGGCGATGGGCACGAATTAATAGCTCATGGGGATGGGTTCCAGGCGCTCAAAATACCGCTCCTGCCTATGCACCTGCTTTAGTTGCATTTATTTCCACGCCCTCCTCAGAGTCTAAAGATATAGCGTGGTTTCCTTTAGCACCGGGCGAAGCTTATCGCCCCGCCTATCATGCAACTCCCCATTATTTAAATCTTGTTAATAACAGAGTGACTATTAATCAGGTTCAGATAAACACCAATATTACCCAGGTGTATATCAATCAGCAGGCTCCCCACGCAATTACAGCGGTTCCTGTCAACAGCTTCGTAAAAGGTCATTCTGTTCAGCAGGCAAGCATTCGTGTACCTTCACATTACGATCACCCATCAGCCAAGCAAATGGTTGTTGTTGGAGCACCCCTCGCTTTAGCGCCTACACAACAAAGTTTTACAGGCCATAGCGCCCCTGCTACCATGCCTCCTGCCAGAACACATTTCAATCGCCCCATCATTGCAACGCGTATGGTGACACAACCCTCTGCCTTACACTTACATGATATTCAGCTTGAAAAAACCGGTCAGCAACCGCATGCTATAACCTCAGAAAAAACTCACCTGGTACACGCCTCCTCCCCCCTGATTGTTGTGGTTGAGCGAGGCCATGCAAAATCAGCTCCAACACCTGCTTTACCTGCCCCGTCTCATCTATCTTCTCCTGCAACAGCCACTCAGCATCCACAAGAAAAACCTACCTTTTTTCCTGCTGAGGAAAAGGAAAAATTACCGCATCCGATACCTAACACGGCACATGAACCTTTTAACAGAAATCCGCCGCAAGATATGCCTCATCCCTCCCAACATGATCATGGTATCCCACCAAAAATGACTCATGATCATCCCAAAGAGCCGCATGAACATCTACGTGTAGAGACTCATTCTCAAGAGCCTTTATCTATTCCCCCCCATCATGATCATAGTCGTCATCTAGAACAAGAGTCTGCGGCTCATCCCGCCCAGGTTCAAGAGCGAAATGAACATAACAGGCATGAGGACCCAGAACCCAAGCATGCCATCACGCCCGCTAAACCTGAATCTAAACATCCTGCGGAAAATGTTCCACATCCAGAATCTAAAGCTCATCATGAAGCACCTCAGGCACAACCCAAACCACAACATCCGGAAGAAACTTTACATAAGGTGCCTCCTGCACATCGCCCCGAAGTCGTTGCTCCTGATGAACATCATAAAGAACCGATACATGAACACCACAAGGATGATAAAGAGCCACACGAGCACGAGAAGCCTTAAACCTGTTTTAATAGGGAAATATGGGGAAATTCGTTTGACGTCGCTGTTGCAAAGATTAGAAGAGATTATGGGAAAAGCTTTTTGTTACGAGGGCTAAAAAGTATAAATACCGAATTGTCTTTCAATCAGACGGATTTGTCCTATGAGACCTTGTCCGTAATGCCAGATATTCATCTGTCCCTTCTTAAACATTAGTATGAACTCAACCCCTTTAATGGTGGCATAGGGGTTGTAACCCAGAATCAGCGGAATTTTTCCGATTCTTATTAATCAATTGTTTAAGTTTTTAATAGGTCACGAAAACTGTCCGAAAAGGAGCGGTTTCGCACATCCTTAAAAGTCATGTCCGAAAGTAGTAAAATCGAGTTTCGTACACGAAGATGAATTCGTACATGACTTTCGTACAGCCTGGGGTAGTGCAGCTTGGAAAAATTCCGCGGGTTTCAGATTACAACCCCAAATAAATGATTGTTTAAAATGTCAGTTGATATCGACTTGCCGGGCCAATGCCAAGTCGATGTAAAAAATTTGCCTTTGTCAGGCTAACTAAAGCGTTCTGTACTGTTCTTCGCACCAATCTGGTTTCCGCTACAATATCGGCAACCTGTAATCGCCTTTCTGGAGATGATTTGAAGCAAGCCAGTACTCGAACAGCACTTTCAGAAAGACGTTGTAAGGCAGCATAACGTGTGCGTAACAGGCTGACATCTTCTAAAGCCAATCGAAGCATTTTTACAAAGAACCAAGCAAGAGGCTCTAAGAGATAATCTTGTGGGCTAGCCTTATATTGCTCGTTTGAAGTTTGTTGAAGTGTGCTGTAATAAATGGGTCTGTGCCTAGTGCAATGAGGTGCGATTTTCAAAAGAGAAAGTAAGCGGGAATCCCAGATTTTTCCGTCGAAAAATCTCCACTCGCTTCTTTTCGGATATTGAATTTATCCAACGTAGTTTGTCGTACAGTTTTTGCTAGGTTAATGGCACTTTTTCAGGCAAATGATCGTCATCATCAAAAAATAACTGTTTTACGATAGATTAGGTGAAATGGCGGCTGGTGACACGACTGCTTGTTCTACCCCAATTTATTGGCTCGGCCATGATTATTTATACTCACCATCTTGCGATTCGAGTAACACAGTATAGGGGGTTTGAAGCCTAATGGAACGAAACGTACGCTAAGCTATATTTAAATATTATTCAATAATTTATACACAGTTAATCGCCAACAGGCACAGGCATTAAAATCTCAGGATAAAAGAATAAGTGAGATTGCCAAGTGGCTTAATATAGGGAGATACAACTGTGTATAAGATACTGAATGAAGAATGTTAAATTCTAAACCGTAACTTCCTGTTCAAATACTCGCGCTGATCCAATTATTGCTGGCGATCGTGGTAAAGTGGTTCGGGGTCATTTCGACAATTTCACAACACCGGAGTTTTAGCCTCATGAACAAGTTGAAGGAAAACTTTCAGGCCGTTTTATGGGATGTAGATAACACCTTGATTATGAGCGGTAATACTCACGATCAGGCTGTCCTATTGGCGTTAAAAGAATTTCATCCGGCAAAATATGATGACCTTTCACAACTTGATATTCTGGCGCGGGCTTGGGACGAGTCATGGTTCGCTTGCGGCGGTAATGCCGATCAGCTCGATAAATTTGAGAGCTACGTCGCTCAGTTATATCTCAAGAACATTGACGCTCTTGTTGCCCGCCCAGGAGCAATCGAAGCGGTGTACACCCTAAATAAGCTGCACGTCAAGCAAGTCGCAGTTTCCAATAGCCGCAAAATTATTGTGGATGCTAACCTTCGTCATTTAAACATCGGCGACATCATAAAAACGCGCATTTGCCGTGAAGATTTTGCCGAGCCGAAACCCGATCCGGCTCCATATTTGCGTGCTGCAGAAGCCTTGAATGTTCCTATTGCGCTTTGCCTTGCCGTTGAAGACTCCCTGCGTGGTCTTGTATCGGCAAAACAGGCAGGAGCGACCGTTATCTATTGGCCTCACGATACGACACCTAACGACGATTGCGATTATCAGGTCAACGCTATTCAAGATATTCGTTGGGAAGAATTTTTCTAGGCTCTTTATGTGCAAAACAGGATCAATCTCCGCAAGGATATAAACAATAAAAAATGAGGAACACCGCTTTTTGGGGTTCTTCGGCAGAACCTGATTCTGGATAGCAATGAAGCTCATCGTAATCAAATGATGCAACTATTGTCTGACTCTAAAAAAGCGACAGGATTTTTTAAACTTAATCAATCAAAAATACCTTAGCGTACGTTTCAATCAGGTTCCGGCTGAATTTGCTAAGCTCTATTACCTAACTCAACATTTAGCTGCTTAAAATTTAAAGACTTATCCCATGTGTGGCCTGAAGAAGTTTTTGTGGATCTTGGCTATCGGGGCTACAGCGTTCTTTCGTTTATCAAGGTCTATCATCGCCACCTGAAGCGTGGAGTGACTCGTCGTTTAAAAGAAGCGATACGCCGACGCAGTGCCATTGAATCCATGATAGGACATATGAAAAATGATGACCGATTAAAAAGAAACTGGCTAAAAGGAAAGCTGGGCAATGCTTTGCATGCGGTATTGTGTGGGTGTGGTCACAATCTTCGACTGATTCTCAAGAAGCTCTGGCTTCTTTTTACCTTTATTTGGGACAGATTATTTCCTGTTTTATCCTTACAAGCTGTTCACAATAAATAGCTCGCGTTCAAAAACAACTTTATTCACATCAGACTACTTATTTTCGCTTCTAGTTCTATAGTTTTATTGCACTTTAACCTATCGCCCAGCCCTATGCTGGGCGGATGTTCAAATACATTGTTATCTATAAAAACGATGATGATGGTGGTGGTGATGAAAATAATGCATATGATGATGTCGGTGATGATTATATTCACGAGTAACCGTAACATGTGCCGCAGAAGCATCAACACTTGCCAGCACACCCATTAAACTAAGTATTGCTACCATCATTTTTTTCATGATTTTATATCCTTTAAAATACATTGAATAAAACATATAGATCGGTTTTATCTATCATGTGTTTTTCAACGCATTTTTCGAGCTAAGCGTTGACAGTGGCAAATCTATCTTTTTTTAATATTTAAAGACAAGTAATTGCTAATAAAATATTAATTCGTTACCCAATTAGCAAAACAATATTTCTTTCATGCCGTTAAGCAGTATTGATCATTCCTCAAAAAGTGTGCTTAAATGAACAAGTAATGTTTGCCTACATGTACCCTTCACTCTGCCATTGCCTGCTCTATCAATAAGTAGTTTGCGCCAAGCACAGATCAAAAACATCACTACTCTATATAGCCTTTAAGAAAATATTTGTTAGCCATGCAAAATATGTATATAAAGGGCCTTCCGAGCTGCAATATGTTCTCATAAGCTATTAATAATATACTCGCAACTAGCCATTTAAATCTTATCTTGCCGACGATAAGCCCCAAAACGTTAACGTTTTGTATAAACCTGCTGTATTCAATGTGATTCCAGCAAACTCTCAATGGTTTATTTTAAGGTAGGGAATTATGCCGCAGTTACATACCGCACGATTACGCAAGCCTCCTTCATTATTTCGATCTTCCATTCGTGTTATGCGTTTTGCGCTACCTGTACTTGCTATTCTTTCTTCACTTCATGTTTATATAGGATGGCGACTGCTGCCCGCTCTCCCTTTTCATCCACTAGGGCACTTCATCAGCATCATGCTGCTGGTGTTGTCGACCTTTTTGATTCCTATGGGTATGCTGGCGCATATGATTACGTCTCATGAAACACGTGCAGATCAGCTCAGTTGGAGCGGCTCTCTAGCAATGGGGCTTTTTTCTTCCTTATTAGTCTTAACTTTTTTACGTGATATTGGGCTGGCACTTTGGGTAACGTTTTCTCAGCCTATTGCGAGTGAGCTACTCAACGTATCATCGATGACTGCAATGTTAGTGCCTTGTGTAGCGCTTCTCGTTACATTCATAGGCTTTATTAACGCTCGCAGCTTACCCCGTATTGTTGATGTTAATATTCCGCTGGCTAATCTTCCCCAGGCTCTTCATGGCTTTACGATTGTGCAATTAAGTGATATTCACGTAGGTTCAACCATTAAAAACAAATATGTGCAAGCCGTTGTTGATCGCGTTAATACGCTTAATGCTGATTTAATTGCAGTCACAGGCGATGTGGTAGATGGCAGTGTTCAACAGCTTTCACCCCATACGGCTCCTTTAGGTGAAATGAAGTCTAGGCATGGCACTTTCTTTGTTACGGGTAACCATGAATATTACTCCGGGGCTAAAGAGTGGGTGGCAGAATTTCGGCGCATTGGATTTCATTGTTTAATGAACGAGCATGTGCTGCTTGAGCATGAAGGTGCTTCGTTAATTATTGCAGGCGTCACAGATTATAAAGCGCATACATTTGATGCCACACAACGCAGTGACCCTCAAGCAGCATTGGCAGGTGCCCCTGAACATGGCTCACCTAAAATACTACTTGCGCATCAACCCCGTTCTGCAAAGGCTGCATCAAAAGCCGGGTTCGATTTACAACTCTCTGGGCATACGCATGGTGGGCAATTCTGGCCTTGGAATCATTTTGTGCGCTTTCAGCAACCGTATACAGCTGGGCTGCATCGTTTAAAAAAGCTTTGGGTATATACCAGCAGAGGTACGGGCTATTGGGGGCCGCCTAAGCGGTTTGGTGCTCCTGCGGAGATTACTCGGCTTCGTCTGGTTGCTGCCTCTTAACTATTTGGCATGCTTATACCTCATGAATTCATTCTTTTTAACAGCACCTCTCTCATCTGTAGAATACAGTTTTAGTTTCGTCATTAAGATTTTGACTATAATACAAAATATTTTCCCTAAAGTATTTTTTAAAACATCCGTTATATAAGGCCTGAATAGTTATCGAATGATAGCTTGGTAAATAAAATTAGAAGTTACACAGTTGGGTTCTCTCGGCGTGGGACGCCCCGCGTGTTAGCAACTTGTCGTACTGCGTGTACTGCCTGAGTAACTATGCAAGGCAACTCATGTCTTGAATGAACTCAACTGCGCAACATCTAAAGATATAGTTTAATTGAGGATATTGATTTTGAAAAAGCAAGAAGTACTTAAACCTGTCATTGAGCACCCTGTTCAGGAACTTAAACCCACCGAACGGTTACTATTTAAATCGATTGATATCCACAATACTGGAAAAATTTTAAAAGAGGATCTTATTAAAAGCCTCAATAACGTTGGTATTCGCAAAGATGACCCGCGTATTGCCTCGCTTTATGACTATCTTTATAAGTCTGAATCAAAATCAGATACGTTAAACTTTCAAGATTTTTGCACTGCAATACATAGCTGTGCGGTTTTAATTGAAAAATCATTAAAAAAACAACTTATTATTCCTGAATTCAATGAATTCCAAGCGACCATTCAGATTATTTACGATGAAGTTAAAACAAATGAAGAAGGAAAAGTTGCCTCGTATATTCCGCAATTAGCAAAGGTTTCTCCTCATAAGTTTGGGATTTCTATTTGTACGGTCGATGGCCAAAAATTTTCAATTGGCGATTCTAAAGATTACTTTAGTACTCAATCTACCTCAAAGCCTATTAATTACTGTTTAGCCTTAGAAGCTTTCGGTGAAGATATTGTACATAATCACGTAGGCCGTGAACCTAGCGGCAGTAGCTTTAATGCAATTACGCTCGATTCAAAAAACAGACCGCATAACCCCATGATTAATGCGGGCGCTATTATGTCGTGCTCTATGATCAAACCAGAAGCGAACCCCGCTGAGCGATTTGATTATGTGCTTTCCATTTGGGATAAATTATCAGCCCCTACCCCTTTAAAACCCGTTTTTAACAATACCGTTTATTTATCAGAAAAACGTACTGCTGATCGAAATTTTTCACTCACCTACTTTATGAGCGAAAAGAAAAAGTTTCCTACCAATACCAATTTAATGGAAACGTTAGATCTCTATTTTCAATGCTGCTCTATAGAATTAACTTGTGAGGCAATGTCAGTAGTCGCCGCTACTTTGGCAAATGGCGGAATTAACCCCTTTACAGGTGAACGCATTTTTAATGCCAATACAGTAAAACATTGCCTGTCGCTTATGTACTCCTGCGGCATGTATGATTTTTCAGGAGAATTTGCCTTTACTATTGGTATTCCTGCTAAATCCGGCGTAGGCGGCGGATTAATGCTGGTTATTCCGAATGTAATGGGGATTTGTGTATGGTCCCCTCCCCTAGATCAAAATGGTAATAGCGTAAAAGGGGTACACTTTAGTCGTGAATTGGTTAAGCATTTTAACTTTCATAACTATGATAGCTTGATGGATGTTCACTCTGGTAAAAAAGATCCGCGTAGCCGAAAAATTGAAGCAAAGCTTGATACCATTGGTGCATTATGCTGGGCCGCCTCACAAGGCGACTTGGGCGAAGTGCAACACTTGATTGCCAGAGGCGTTAACTTTAACGAGGCAGACTATGATGGCAGAACCCCATTACATTTAGCCTCATCAGAAGGCCATTATCTGGTGGTTGAAACTCTCGTAAGGCTAGGTGCGCACCCTCACGCTAAAGATCGCTGGGGAAACACCCCTCTCGATGATGCGCAACGAGGCGATCATGAAGATATTATTGCGTTTTTGAAAACATTATAAGCAACAATAATTTTTCAAATAAATACACCACTTATTATTTCTATCCACTTGTATTGAATATTGAGTGCACGCTGAGGAACACATTTATAGTTGATAAATAGTGTTCCTTACTTACTTTTCCTTATCGCTTTTGCTTAAATTATATGGAGGTATTTATGCCGCCTGCTGATTTATTAGAGTAATTGATTTGCATTAAGATGCTTAGAAAATACAGAAGTACAGAAGGAATTAAATTAGGGCCAGACTCAAATTCATCCAACGTCTTGCTATAATCAAGCATTCGCCCGAGCATGCTCTTCCATAATCGATTGTGTTAACTCTCGTTTTAACGTATTAAACTCTGCACAGGTAGTATCACGAGGGCGCTCTAAGTTTATTCGAATATCCTGTTTGATAGTACCCGGTCGATAACTCATCACAAGTACACGATCTGCCAGGTAAATAGATTCATCAATACTATGCGTGACAAAAATAATAGTTTTATGGAATTTAGCCCAAAGATTAAGTAACTCATCTTGTAATGTTTGGCGTGTAAGCGCATCTAATGCACCAAAAGGTTCATCCATAAGCATAATAGGAGAATCTAATGCTAACACCCGTGCAATCGCAACACGCTGACGCATGCCTCCTGATAGATCTTTAGGATAGCTGGCACGAAAAGCGTACAAGTTAAGCTGCTGTAATAAGCTCTCTACTTTGCTATTTATTTCTTCCGTAGGTACATTTTTTATTTCAAGACCAAAACTAATATTTTGTGCCACTGTCATCCAGGGAAATAAAGCATATTCTTGAAATACCATGCCTCGATCTGGCCCAGGTGTTTTTGCAGTATTTTGCTCTCCATTAATAAGAATGGTGCCGCTGGTAGGTAAAGAAAAGCCGGCAATGGCATTTAAAAGCGTTGATTTTCCGCATCCTGACGGGCCAAGAAGACAGATAAATTCGCCTTCATGCACTGTGATATTAATATCCTTGAGGGCGAAAAATTCACCTTCAGACGTTATATAGCGCTTATTTAAGTGGTGAATATCAATCAGCATAATACTATTAGCGCTGATCGATACCACTGCGCCAACGCAGCAGGTGATTGTTTAGAAGATTCATGATTCCATCAATACCTAATCCAAATAAGCCAATCGTGAACATGCCAGCAATAATTTTATCTGACCACATATATTCACGTGCCTCTAGAATGCGATAACCTAACCCATTATTTACCGCGATCATTTCTGCCACGATAACAACAATAAACGCTGTACCCATTCCAATACGCATACCCGTAAGAATGTAAGGCATAGCTGCTGGCACAATGATTCGGGTAAACGTTGTAAATTTACCAGCTCCAAGATTACGTGCAACGCGCAAATAAATGCTATCTACATTTTTAACACCCGCAATGGTATTCATTAACACTGGAAAAAATGCCCCCATACTAATAAGAAAGAAAGCAGGAGGATTACCCAAACCAAACCATAAAATAGCCAAAGGAATATAGGCAATCGGAGGAATTGGCCTGAGCAGTTGAAATAATGGATTCAGCAAAGAATACACCTGCCTGTTAGCGCCCATCAGTAATCCTAACGGTAATGCAATGGCGGTACCCATAGCAAAACCTCCGATCACTCGAAAAAGGCTCGCATACGCATCCTGTATTAATTCTCCTGATACCAACCAAGTGAAATAACCCCCCTCCTGATAAGGGGTGAGCGGCATCAAGTATTCCCACCATTTCATGACTACTTTCAGGGGGCTAGGCAGAATATGCGGGTTCACCCAGCCATTTGCTGTGACGCCTTGCCAGATGATGAGTACTAAAAGAGGAATGAATAGGCCGCGCGCTTGATCTAGCAGATTTTTTGCACTACCAGACAGGTGAACACTCATTTAATTTTAAGCTCAGTCTTAGCTTTCTCGAGTAAATCTAGTTTCACCCAATCTTTAGCAGCGGGTGCTGAAGGCCCTAATTTACCTACACCATATTTTTGCATTAATTCAGTGGTTACTTGAACATGTTCAATGGCAAGATCATACGTATAAGGTGAGTTATCAATCGCATCTTTAAAGTCTTGCGAAGTAATTTGGTTCTTAAACATCTTTTCACGCACGTACTTTTCGGCAACATCAGGTTTCTGAATAAATAATGCGGTTGCCTCAACAAACACTTTTAATACTTTTTGAGCGACATCAGGATGCTCTTTATAAAGTTTTTCAGTAATGACCAGCGAGCGATAAGGTTTGCCCAGCGGCGTATCGTAAGGTTTCATGACTTCAATACCAAACCCTTTATTGATCGCTTGAGACGATTGGGGTTCAGACTGGCACATGGCATCAATATTTTTAGCCTGGAGTGCCTGGTTCAAATCAGCAAATGCAAGATAAACAATTTGAACATCTTTGCCGGGCTTTTCTGACCATGTAAGGCCAGCTTTAGATAACTCTGCAAACAAAAGTAACTCTTGCGCGCCTGAACGAGCAACGCCAACTTTTTTACCTTTTAAATCAGCAATACTTTTGATAGCAAGATCGCCACGGGCAACAATACGGGCGCCTCCTTTAGCAAAGCCAGCAACGGCTAGTATAGGTACGCCTTGTGCTCGCCCTGCAATAGCGGCATCTAATGCGGTTGCAGCGATATCAATTTCACCTGCAACAATGGCGGGCATAATATCAATACCTTTAGCAAAAACACGTTCTTCGATTTTTAAGCCATATTTAGGAGCAATTTCTTTCATATAAGAAACAGCGCCATAGTGGGCAAACTTTAAATTACCTAAGCGCACCACATCTTCAGCGTTCGCAATATTAGCGATTCCTGCTACTACACACATTGCACCTGCTATCAACCCATTTTTGAACATGTAATTTCCTCAAGGATTTTTATACGCCAATGATTATAACCGACAACAATTAAAAAAATGTTAGGGGAACTTACGATAGCCTGGCATTCAATAAAAAATGAGTAATACCCCAGAGTCTGCTTCTCACTTACATATAATCATTTCATTGAATTTTAGCTTTTTAGTAGCTGTATTTAGTATAATGAATGTATCTCAATTTTGATCTCACCATGAGCAGCACCTTATGAGCCAAGACCTCTTATGCTTTAGCACCGCCGGTAGTGTAGATGATGGAAAAAGTACCCTTATCGGGAGGCTGCTCTACGATACGGGTAATATTTTGGAAGACCAGTATCAGGCGCTTGCTGAAGCCTCTGGCAGACGAGGCAAAACCGAGGTTGATTTAGCCTTACTTACTGATGGCCTGCAAGCCGAGCGTGAACAAGGCATTACCATTGATGTAGCGTACCGCTACTTTTCAACCGAGAAGCGCAAATTTATTATTGTTGATAGCCCAGGCCATGAGCAATATACACGTAACATGGTAACGGGTGCGACGCATGCACAAGCCGCTATTATTTTAGTAGATGCCAGATTAGGCATTCAGAAGCAAACACGCCGCCATAGCTATATTGCCCGTATGCTGGGTATTCCCCACCTTATTTTTGCTATTAATAAGATGGATTTAATTCAGTATGATCAAGCGGTTTTTAATGATATTAAAGAAGAATTAATTGCGTGGGTGAATCAGCGTGATGACCATTTTGGTGAACCTGCAGATATTCAGTTTATACCGGTCAGCGCGTTAAACGGCGATAACATTGTACATCGCAGTACCCATATGAATTGGTACAAAGGCGACACCTTACTCGAGTACCTTCAAAAGGTTCCTGTTGCAACCGAACTTCGGCAGTTTTCTGCACGCTTTCCTATTCAAGGTGTTTCTCGCCCTTCAGCGCATGATGGAGATGATTTACATGATTTTCGCGGGTATACCGGTTTATTAGAAACGGGTGCTTTACGCGTAGGCGATAAGGTTAATGTTTTGCCTGCTGGTCATACGAGCGTGATTGATCGCATTTATACCTTAGATGGCTGGCTTGATGAAGCGCATGCTGGTGAATCGATTACCGTACTGTTGAAAGATGATATTGATATTTCGCGCGGCGATACTCTAGTGCGAGTAGAAGACACGCAAGCCCCGCAATTAGGCAAGCTCATTACTGCAGATATATGCTGGTTATCTGACCGGGCGCTTGATCCACGCCGCAAATACCTTCTTAAACATACAACACGCACCACTAAAGTGATGATTGATGAATTAATTAATACTGTTGATATTCATACACTCGAAACACTCGGCGCAAAAACGGAAACCTTATTAAATGGTAATGATATAGGCCGTGTACGCCTTAAATTACAACAACCTATCGTTGCAGACCGTTATGCAGAATGCCGCCCTACTGGGAGCTTTATTTTGATTGATGAGTCAACACTTAATACCGTTGGCGCAGGTCTTATACGAGAAATTCAATAGCAGTAACGATAATGAAAACTGACACGATTGGAACCGTTTATTTAATTGGAGCAGGCCCCGGCGCTGCCGACCTGCTTACGCTTCGCGCTGCGCGCTTGATTGCTGAAGCAGAATGTGTATTTCATGATGCATTAGTATCGCCCGAAATTTTGGCGTTAGCACCGCAGGCAAAACTGATACCTGTAGGAAAACGTTGCGGTAAACATTCTACTGCTCAGCATTTCATTAATAAGCAACTAATTGATGCCGCACAATGCTATCGTAGTGTAGTACGCTTGAAAGGCGGCGACCCTATGGTATTTGGTCGCGCGCAGGAAGAAATTGATGCCTTGTTACAAGCAAATATACCGTTTCAAATTGTGCCAGGTATTACTACCGCTCTAGCTGCTAGTGCATCGCTAGGTTTATCGCTTACTCAACGCAATATCGCGCGATCTGTGGCCTTTGTTACCCCTAGAATTGGTGATAATTGCAGCGACTCAGAAACATGGCTTACTACTGCTACTGCCGCTGATAGTGTAGTGTTATATATGGCTAGCCATCAACTTGCAGAGATTCAAAAAAGACTCATTCATGCAGGGCGGTTAGCTTCAACGCCTACCGTTGTGCTTTCGCATGTATCGTATTCTGATGAAACCCGTTGGGCAGGCACTCTTGAGCAATTGCACACTTGCCCTCTTCCTGAATTAAGTGATCATCCTATGATCATGTTAATGGGAGAAGCATTTAAGGCAGCATTAGCGAAAGATTTACCGCTTATTTTAGAACAACAACACGCTTAATTTTTTTAATAGCTCTGCTCAATCTTTACGCCTGACTTTCCTAATGTATGTGGAATATATAGTCCATATAGTCGAATTACTCACTTTATACAGAGTAAAATAAGAGGCGCTAGTTATCAACTAATGCGGCTTATTTTTGTCTTCTTTTTATACTAAAATTAAAATTAAAAAAAGGCTACACAGAGTTTTAGCTAACTCCCCCCCTCATCCTAACCTTCTCCCTCGAGGGGAGAAGGAAGTATAGGGTTAAAGAAAAAAACCTTAATTGCGGGTGGTACTTGGGTTATTCACCGCACTATTATTGTTCTTAAAAGAAATATTTCTTAAGGCTTCAGCAGCAGGTTGAGTTTGGCCTTGTGTTGCTAAATCGCCTAAAGAAATAATTCCTACTAACTCTTTTTGTTGATTCATAACAGGTAGGCGGCGAATTTGTGACTCGCTCATTTTTCCTTCTACCTCTTCTAGGTCTTGATCTTCAAAACACCATTGAAGATCTTGGCTCATCACATCACGTGCACATGTTGATTCAGTCGATTTTCCATCAGCCACTACTCGAATGACGATATCACGGTCGGTAATCATACCAATCAGTTTTTTACCTTCACATACCGGAATTGCACCAACATCAAGCTCTTTCATTTTTTGGGCAACTGTTCTTACTGACTCAGCGGGTGAAACCACTTGAATATCTCTACTCATAATATCTGAAACTGTGCTCATAATAACTCCTTTTGAAACATGAAATAAAATCATTGTTTTGGCATAGCAGCAATATAACAAAAGCTGCTGGAGAAGTTTTGAAGAGAGTGCTAGCGTTTCTAATACTAAGGAAAAAAACTAATTAATATTAGAAACGCTTAAGAGTATTGAGATGAAATAGTATGAAAAAAAGAGAATGATTAGATAAGATAGTAAAAATTTATATATATATCAAGAGACAATTTAAAATTAATAAAAAATCCATTTAAATGCAATAGCTTAAAATATGATCATTATAAAAATTAACCATTTAGTTTGACACTTAAAATTTGTTTTTATTATAATTTTTTTACATATACTTAGAAGCCCTATGCAATAAACCCTTAAGAGAATATTTTTTATCAAACATATTGAAGCTTATCAACCAAATATTTTACACAATATTTTTAACAATCATAATAATCGAATAAAAATTTCAATATTGAATAAATAATACATAGCAAATAATTAAATTATTATTAATTTATAGTTATTTATTGCTTATTTTTAGCTCAAAAATAAAAAATTAGAAGCATTTAACAGCCGCCTAATTTTAGCCCTAATTTTCAAAGAAAGAGGAAAATAAAATCCATAGCCTATTAAGATATGTACATAGATTAGCTATTAAAGAGGGAAAAAATTTAATCGTTTTTACATGTATTGCTGCGTTTTACAGTCATTAAAGATTTACCTAACTAACTTGAGCTCGAGATAATAATCTTTGATTAAAAAGAAAACTCTCTCTTCATTTGTGAGTTGATCTATGCAAAAGAATTCTCAACCCTTTGATTTCATTCTCTCTTCCCTTGAGGGAGAGAGCTAGGGTAAGGGGCTGGTAAGTGAATCTCAAAAAAATAGTTTTTATCTTTAATGCATCACTAGCCAATGGTAAAACAACGCTTTAGTTGATTCCACCGCCCCCTCATCCTACCCTTCTCCCTCGAGGGGAGAAGGAACTCAAAAAAGCTGTGTGCGTAGATTAGTCTTGGAGAAATTAAAAGCCAAATTAGAATTTAATTCTTTTGATTTTTAGCATGGCAGACTTTTTTATGCTTTCACTACTCTGGCTACTCAACTTGCGAAATATCACGTACAGCACCTGTATCAGCACTGGTTGTCATCGCAGCATAAGCGCGTAAGGCTACTGACACAAAACGTTCGCGATTAACAGGCTTCCAGGCTTTAGCTCCTCTGGCTTCCATCGCACTACGGCGTTTAACAAGATCTTCAACCGTTACACGTAAATTAATGCTTCGGTTAGGAATATCAATATCAATCATATCGCCGTCTTCTACAAGACCAATGGCTCCGCCTGCTGCTGCTTCTGGGCTGGTATGACCAATAGAAAGGCCTGATGTTCCACCTGAAAAACGACCATCGGTTAACAGCCCGCACGCTTTACCTAAGCCTTTTGCTTTCAGGTATGAGGTAGGGTATAGCATTTCTTGCATCCCGGGGCCGCCTTTAGGGCCTTCGTAACGAATCACCACAATATCACCCGCTACAATTTCATCCGCTAAAATCGCTTCAACGGAAGCTTCTTGGCTCTCAAATACGCGGGCACGACCGCTAAAGGTAAGAATTGAATCATCGACCCCCGCTGTTTTTACAATGCATCCACGCTCAGCAATATTGCCAAATAAAACGGCTAATCCGCCATCTTTAGAATACGCATGCTCAATGTCACGTATACAGCCTTCGCTGCGATCATCGTCTAAAGTGGGATAGCGCATCGATTGGCTAAATGCAATAGTAGTTGCAACGCCGCCAGGAGCCGCACGAAATAACAGATGAGCAGGCGATTCGGCAGACTGACGCTTAATATCCCATTGTTCAATCGCTGCGCCCAGCGTAGGGCTATGTACGGTAGGTATATCGCGATTCAATAAACCGCCCCGATCTAACTCCGCTAAAATACTTAGCACACCACCTGCACGATGCACATCTTCCATATGATACTTTGCTGTAGCAGGTGCAACTTTACACAAACAAGGTACTTTACGAGAAATCCGATCGATATCTTTCATCGTAAAATCAACGCCTGCCTCAGAAGCTGCGGCTAAAAGATGCAATACGGTATTGGTAGAGCCGCCCATTGCTACATCTAAGCTCATTGCATTTTCAAATGCTTTATACGTAGCAATATTACGGGGGAGCACACTTTCATCATCTTGCTCGTAGTAGCGTTTGGCTATATCTACCGCTACACGCCCTGCTTTTAAAAACAACTCTTTTCTATCTGCGTGCGTTGCCAACAATGAACCGTTGCCAGGCAAACTTAAGCCTAATACTTCAGTCAGACAATTCATGGAGTTTGCTGTAAACATGCCTGAACACGACCCGCAGGTAGGGCAGGCTGAGCGTTCAATTTCAGCAATCTCTGCATCTGATACGTTGCTATCGGCTGCTTCAACCATGGCATCAACGAGATCAAGCGAACGGGTTTCGCCTTTCCAATTTACTTTTCCTGCTTCCATCGGGCCGCCTGAAACGAACACGACTGGTATATTTAATCGCAATGCTGCCATCAGCATGCCAGGAGTAATTTTATCGCAGTTTGAAATACAAACTAATGCATCAGCCGTATGGGCATTACACATATACTCAACAGAATCAGCTATTAGCTCGCGAGATGGCAACGAATACAGCATGCCAGCATGCCCCATTGCAATACCATCATCGACTGCAATCGTATTAAATTCTTTTGCCACACCGCCTGCCCGTTCAATTTCACGTGCCACTAACTGCCCCATGTTATGTAAATGAACATGCCCCGGCACAAACTGAGTGAAAGAGTTAGCAATAGCGATAATTGGCTTTTGAAAATCATCATCTTTCATTCCGGTAGCGCGCCATAAAGCACGCGCCCCCGCCATATTGCGACCTTGGGTAGACGTTCTGGAACGATAAACAGGCATAGCATTGATCCTATCTGATTAATTCTGCGAGTAATACCATTTCTTATCACAAACTGTATCTAGCTCGACCTCTACTAAGTACTGCTCTAGAGCGCATAGTAGATGGCCCATTACATGTGTTTATGTTTAACAAAAGGTATATGCACTCAATAATAAACACATTTTAGCATGGGCTGCTCAAACCCCCTATAGCTTCGCCGCTTATTGCGCTTTAATATACTTTAAGCTTGGCGCTTCCAGGCGTACCCAAATCCATCTAACCCTTGTTGAATCATGCTGATTGCCTTTTCAATTAACTCGCGATCTTCGCCGCGCACGCCTAATTCTAATTCGCGCCCGCCGCTTTCTGTATAGCGAGGCAAACTAAATAGCTTTAATGTTGGAAACTCTTTAACTACCGCTTCCATCACAGGAATTAATTTTCCTTCAAGCGCATTTTCTGCCAATACTGAGGCCTCAAGCCTCGTGTTTTGAGAGGATGCATAATGTGTTTTCAATACCCATTCCATCATTGGCCAAGCCATCTGCGGAAAACCCGGCAGAAAATAATGGTGATGGATTGAAAACCCAGGAATTTGATTAAAAGGGTTCGGAATTAAATCGGAGCCTTCAGGAAACTCAACCATTTTAATGCGGTCAGGATATGCCTCTTTACCAAACTTTACTTCTAGTATAGCAACTCCATCTTGATGCGCATGTAATGGCACGCCTAAAGCCTCTGCTACAGCAGCACGTGTGTAATCATCAGGTGTTGCGCCAATGCCACCAAAACAAAACACACATTGCTTTGAGGCAAAGGTCTCCTTAAAGGTACTCACTAATACAGCTGGGCTATCTGGCAAGTACCGCGCCTCGCTCAGCACTAAGCTCGAATGCGCTAAAAGCTCAATAGATTTTGATAGATGCCCATCTTTTCGCTTGCCAGAAAGAATTTCATCCCCAACAATAAGAACTTTGCAGTTTTCGTTCAGAGTCATATAAAAAAACCTTTGCAATTTATAGAATAAGCGTCATCGTTCAAAAAGGAATGCTTTTTTTCAAGATTGGAGTTTAGCAATAGGAGTTAATGCTTATGTCGATTTCCGGGCTATTCCATACCACCCAATTAGGGTCAGTGGAAGTAACACAGCAAGGAATCCTTACGTTTCCAAAGGGGATTCCGAGTTTTGAGCACTGCCAAAACTGGCACCTCTTTCACGAGGAAAAAAAAGACCCCGTGGTTTTCTGGCTTCAATCGCTAGATGACCCGGATGTGATGTTGAATGTGATTGACCCTGCCATGCTTGATGTAGGATACCACTTAGCCCTTACAGAAACTGAAAGATATGATCTACAGCTTCAACCTGATCATATCTTAGTGGCTTTGCTTATATTAAGCCGAACGGGTTCAGAAAGTCGCATTCAGGCACAAACTCACGCTCCTATTATTATCAACCTTAACACACAGCGTGCTATTCAAAAGATGAATGCTCAGTGCCACATCCTTTCAAATCAAGCTGTGCAGGCGGTAACCGATGTGAAACCAGATACAACATCGTTAAAAAATAATGATTTACGGTTAATTTAAATTAAAAAGTGTCGTATTGTTAACTATAATTCTTTAAAAAAACAATGTTTTATGAAGAATTGAAGGAAAAAAGCTTTTTATTAAGAAATAGCCTAAGGATCTACCGTTACAACAACTCTTAAAAAAACAATATCAAGAGGTTCTACCATGTCTACTACAAAAGATCGCCTGGTCATCGCGATGTCTTCGCGTGCTCTGTTTGATCTCAATGAAAGCCACCAAGTTTTTATGGAACAAGGTGCACAGGCTTATCATCAGTATCAAGTCAGCCATGAAAGCGATATTCTTAAACCTGGTGTAGCATTTAACTTAACACAAAAATTACTAGCGCTAAACACAGAGTCACATCGTTATGTTGAGGTTATTTTACTCTCGCGTAATAGTGCTGAAACGGGTTTACGCGTTTTTAACTCGATCAACCACTATAACCTTGATATCGCGCGTGCTGCCTTTACCCGCGGTGCGCCCCCATCACGGTATGTAGCTGCTTTTGGCGCTCATCTTTTTTTATCTGCTGATGCCGAAGACGTTAAACAGGTTCTAAGAGATGGCTTTGCAGCCGCAACCATTTTTCCCGGAGCGCATGCTCAAGGGCAAGATCATCAATTACGTATTGCCTTTGATGGCGATGCAATATTATTTTCTGATGCCTCAGAACATGCAACCTCGAATGCACATCATCAAACTAACATGCCTACCTCAGGCGGCCCTTTTAAAAATTTTCTGGCGATGTTGAATCATCTTCAGGCCAGCCATCCTGAAGATGCTTTGCCGATTCGCACTGCGCTTGTAACAGCACGAGCGGCTCCTGCGCATGAGAAAGTGGTACGTACATTACGTGACTGGAATATTAGAATTGATGAAGCCTTTTTCTTAGGCGGTCTCAATAAAATTGAATTTTTGCAGATGTTCGGTGCTGATATTTTATTTGATGATCAATTAACACATAACGAAGCAGCTGCTAGCCATAGGCCAGCGATACATACGCAGCATAGTAACCCTATACCGCAACCTGCCCCTAGAATGGCGGCGCCTCAACCTGTAGCTCAACCTGTAGCTCAACCTGTAGCTCAACCTGTAGCTCAACCTGTACAACCTGTACAACCTGTACAACCTGTACAACCTGTACAACCTGTACAACCTGTTATTCAACCTAAGGCGCATACAGAGGTCGATACTCATCACTTACCAAATGTAGAGTTTAAGCTTGATCCTCACTCGGCTTTTCCTTCCCTTACCCCTCATGAAAAAATAGAACCATTACAGGCGGCGAGACAAGCGGAGCCTGTTCAAGCGCATGCTTCTAAACTTTCTGCGCTTGATGACCCATTAGCACCTCAATATGAGAATAAGCAAGAGTTTGCAGCCCCTCGCCCTAAAGCTGCTGCTGTTCCTGCTTATAACATGGAAAATGATGATCCTTTATTAACCACGCTACCTGAGTCATTTTCAAGCTCGAAGCCTGCAGTACATGAAAACACATACCAAACCAATGGTTTAAACATAGAGTTTTCTGCCTTGAATGATGTGGCGGCTGCTAAGCCAACTCCTTTTAAAATGCAGGAAGATATTTCTGCAAAAGAAAAAGTGTGGCATTTTGATGCACAAAATACGCTGGAATACGATAGCCCTACTCATCAACCTTTACCTTTACCCGATACACTATCTGCACGCCCAAGCCCCGTTGTAGCGCAACAGTCTCACGTAGTACCAGAGCCATATCAACCGGCGCAGCCTGTTCATGCAATGCCCACTTCAAAACCAGTGCAGCCAGCGGCCCAAGAACCAGCAGATGACGATAGTTTCTTGTCTACCGAAGAAATTTTGCGTCGCTTTGCACGTAAAATGGCAGAAAATTCTTCTGCACCTAGCCCAACCCCTGCTCAAGCACCGACTCCTTCGCCAGCACCGCAAGCTGCCGCGCCAAGGCCTGCTGAGGCTCCACGCGCAAGCAATGACATATTTCAAAATATGGTGGTTGAAGATATTACCTATCCTGAATCAATCAAGCATCACCCTGATAACCTCAAGTTTGATCCTTTAGTAGATGCACACCCTAAGGCAGCACCAAATTCAGCCGATAGAAATCCAATATCGTTTGATAACCCTGGGGCGAATCCTTTTGGTTCAACTTCCAGCTCAACCTCGACAGCGTCATCTGCTACCAATACTGGAGGAAACGCGCCTAAACCCGCAGCAGCCCCTGTACAGTCTGCCCCCAACCCTTTTGCAAATCCTTTTAGCAATCTTACGAATGGAGCATCTTCAAGCAATTCTTCATCTAATCAACCTCCAAAGCAAAATGATGCGCGTCCTAGCATGCCGAATCCTTTTGCGTTAATGAAAGATTCTAAAGACTAATGTCAACCCTAGCCTCTCGCTCTCAATCTGAACGAGGCGGGAGGCTACTAGCCCTCGCATTAATCAGTTATTTTTTTGTTTTTTTTCATCGCGCCTCGCTTTCAACCTTGGGGCAACTTCTCAAAACAGATTTTCATCTTAACAATACAGAACTAGGCTGGCTTGGCTCAGTGTACTTCTATATTTATGCCATGATGCAACTACCTACAGGTATATGGGCTGACCGACGCGGCATACAATACCCTCTTATTGGCGGTACAACATTAGCAGCCGTTGGCACGCTTCTCTTTGCACATAGCACTACGTTTTTTGATGCTTTACTAGCACGCAGCCTTTTAAGCTTAGGTTTATCTGTTATTTTAATGAGCTGTATTCGTCTTATTAGCCTGATTTACCCGCCCGAAAAATTTTCAACCTTTTCTGGATTAGTCGTTGGAATTGGCTCATTAGGGGCAATTTGTTCCGGCTTGCCTCTTCAAATGCTTCTGATGCATTACAGCTGGCAGTTTATTCATCTCTTCATGGGCGGATTTTCGCTTGTTTTAGCCATTGCTATTGCTTATTGCTATCAAAAAGATGCCTCTTACTTTACCTTGCCCTCTTCTGGCACTACCTCTTGGCAATCTCAACTTAAGCGCGTTGTCTTTAATCCACAAACTCATTTTGCTTTTGGCGTCAATTTTTTTATCGGTGCAACCACTTTTGGCTTTGCAGGATTATGGGGCGTTCGTTTTCTAACACAAGTTGTTCATGCTTCACCGCAACAGGCAACACTTGCATCGAGTTTATTTTTTTTAGGATTCAGCCTCGGCAGCTTTGGGTTGGGGGCTTTTTCAAGTAAAATTAAGCGAAGAAAACTTCCTCTTTTTCTTTCAGCTACTGGCTCTTTTTGCTTTACTTGCTTGCTTGCCTTTGGGCCACTCCTTTCCATACTCCTGTATGATGTCATCTATATTTTTCTAGGTTTTTTTGGGTCAGCCTTTACCCTTGCTTGGGCGAGTTCAAAAGAAAATAATGCGCCTGAAGTTGCCGCAATGGCTGCTAGTGCTGCTAATATTGGCGGATTCTTTGGGCCAGCTCTTTTGCAACCTTTGTTGGGATGGCTGCTTGACCATTACGGCAATGGCATGAACCACCCTTTTCAACCTGTTTTTATAGCGATGCTTTGCGCTCATGTATTAAGCCTTGCCTGCATTGCAGGTATTCGAGAAACTTATTGTCAAAATCAAACGGTCTCCACCCTATGAATTCTTCAGATATTGATCAGCACTACATTGCTTTACTCCAACACCTTTTAAAACATGGTTTGCGCCGTGAAGATCGCACAGGCACAGGCACCCTCTCTCGCTTTGGCGTTCTGTATCGCCATAATCTTAAAGCTGGCTTTCCGCTGCTCACGACTAAAAAAGTACACTTTAAATCGGTAGCTGAAGAGCTATTATGGTTTTTACGTGGTGATAGCAATGTGCGAAGCTTACAAGAACGTGGCGTTAGTATTTGGGATGAATGGGCAGATGAAGCAGGCGATTTAGGCCCTGTGTACGGTAAGCAATGGAGATTTTGGAAAGGCGAAGATGGCAAAACGCATGATCAAATTGCTACCCTGCTTGATGGCCTAAAAAACCGTCCCTTTAGCCGCCGCCATATTCTAAGTGCCTGGAATGTAGCTGACTTACCGAATGAGAAAGATTCTCCCCAAACAAATGTTGCACAAGGAAAAATGGCGCTGGCTCCCTGCCATGTTATGTACCAGTTTTATGTACATGATAATGAGTTAAGTTGCATGATGACACAGCGCAGTGCCGATGTTTTTTTAGGCCTGCCATTTAACATCGCCAGCACCGCACTTCTCACCCATATACTTGCTGAAGAAGTAGGCCTCACGCCTGGTGAAGTGATTCACTCGATTGGTGATTTGCATCTTTACCTTAACCACGTTGATTCAGCGCAAGAGCAAATTAAACGTGATGCTCGGCAAGCGCCAACCCTTTACATTAAACCACGGGCTGATCGCACGCTTGAAAACTATACGCTCGATGATTTTGTTTTAACGGGCTATGACCCTCACCCAGCTATTAAAGCTAAGGTTGCCGTGTAGCAACATCACAAACAGCACCACATAAACACCATGAACTATACTAATATTGCCTTACTACCCGCCGCTGGCAGTGGTCAACGCCTCGGCGGCTCGCTTCCTAAACAATACCAGCCGCTCAATAGCTTGCCAATGCTGATGCATACCATACAGGCGCTACAAGCTCACCCTGCGATTGAGCATGTGTTTATTGTTTTAGCGTCTGATGATACTCACTTTGAATCACTCTGCACTCCGTATCTTAAACACTGTACGCCTTTGTATGTAGGAGCCTCCACGCGCGCAGCGAGTGTATTAAATGGCTTAAAAGCGTTACCGAAAGAAGCAGAAAATGCCTGGGTATTTGTACATGATGCGGCCCGCCCTTGCTTGCACCGTGAAGATATAGCTAGCCTCGTTAAAGCTGTTGAACAACAACCTGATTTTCAGGTAACTAATAAGGGGGCTAATAAAGTAGCTCAATTGGCGAATGCAGTGACATTGCGAGAAATAGATGCCGAGGTAGTAAATAAAGAGGCAATAAAAGGCTTTATTCTTGCTACCCCAGTGGCTGATACACTTAAACGCTCATCAATGCATTCTATGCATATCACTGAAACCGTATCACGAGAACAACTTTGGCAAGCGCAAACCCCTCAAGTGTGCCAACGTGCTGTATTAATCAATGCACTTGAACACGCGTTAAGCTCTGCTCATTTAGCTCCAACCGATGAAGCGCAAGCGCTTGAATGGGCTAATCATCAGGTAAATCTTGTACCTGCGAAACATCCTAATTTTAAAGTAACGTATCGGGCTGATCAGCTATTAGCTGAGGCGGTGCTTGCAGCACGGTAACCATTGAATGCAGGCTACTAGTCATTCCCGCGCACACGGGAATTTAGGCAAGGCTATTTTTTTCCGCTTGTGTCAATTCTCGCCACTCGCCTTTTAATACATCTTCAGGCAACGCAAAATCAGCAATCTTAATGCGATGCAAATGCTCAACACGATTACCCGCTGCCGCTACCATACGCTTCACCTGATGATACTTACCTTCGGCAATCGTTAAATCAAGCGCATGTGCTTCTATATACTCACATGCAACAGCTTTTATAGGATGTGGGGCATCATGCAAGATAACGCCGCTCATTAATTGTTCAAGCATTTCTGGAATAATTGGATGCTTCGTTGTCACTCGATAGGTTTTTGATACATGCTTGCGAGGCGACATTAATGCATGAAGCCAGGCACCATCATCGGTTAATAATAAAAGCCCAGTCGTATCATGATCAAGCCTTCCCACACACTGTATGCCTCTAATAATAAAAGGCGAAGGTAGTAATGAAAAAATGCTTTCGTGGCATTGCGGTGAATGTGAACACTCAAAATGTTCGGGTTTATGCATGACAAGATAGAGTTTTTCGCGATATATCCACTCTGTATCATCTACTGTAAAAATCAAATTTTCTTTGGCGAGCTGCATCGTAGGGTCAGACACGATTTTCCCATTTACAGCAACGCGCTCGGCTTGTATTAAAAGTCGGCACTGCTTACGCGAGCCTAAACCTTGCGAATGCAATAAACGCTCAAACGAATCGTGTGTAGTTGTTTTTTTCATGCTTAATCAATCATGCGGTCAGAGATCTTAAAGGAGAGGGAATTTTCTGTTTAATCAAAACTATTATTCCGCACTCAGGTTAAGGCTAAAGTTTCAGTGTTAATTTACGAGAGTTAACATTCACTTCATTATTACATTTGACACAAATTAATTTTAAATGTTACATTTGAAACATAACAGCACCTGGTACTTATCCTTATGGTTATGTCTCGCATTAATACGCACTTCAATACGCTTTCAGATGAATTAAAACGTGCAGCTCGTTGGATTATGGATCATCCTGCTGAAGCGTGTTTTCTTTCTATGCGCGAACAAGCCCGTAGAGCCGAAGTGGTAGCCCCTACAATGATGCGGCTTGCTAAAGCTTTGGGGTTTGCTTCGTTTCCTGCCTTGCAAGAATCATTGCGAGGGGTAACTTCGTGGGGAAATGCCGATTATTCAGATCATGCCAAAAAACTTCAAGCCGCAGCGCAGGAAACTGCCGAGCATCTTAATGCACTTGAATCGCTACAACGGAACAACTTAAACACGCTTCATCTATTAAACTCTGCCGAAAGCTTCGCCAGAATCGCCAGCCTGCTTCTCAACGCACGCTTTACCGCCTATTTAGGGTTACGCAGCAGCCATAGCGTAGCATTACATGCACATTATCTGCATCAACTATTAGTGGGGCGGGCAGTACTGCTAGATAACCATTATGGAATGCTAACAGAAGCAGTAGATGAGCTAGAGCCAGGTACTGTATTAATTATTATTGGCATTGCACCTTATTCACGTGAAACGGTAGAAATTGCTCAACGCGCTGCCGAACAAGGCGCTACGTTAATTGCGCTAACAGATTCTATACTTTCACCGCTTGCCCAAATCAGCCAGGAAACCTTGCTGTTTCACGCCGCCTCAAACTCATTTTTTCATTCGCTTGTAGCCGCCCATGCCCTGATTGAACGCATGATGGCTGAGGTGGCGGTACAAGGGGGTGAGGCAGTTGTAAACCATATCCACAAACGGGAAACCGCCCTTCAAAAATCAAATACCTACTGGTTAAAAACACGCTCAACAGCACCACGCCAGAAAAAATCTACTAAGGAAAAATAAATGTCGCATATTATTCACCGCAACTTGCGTTTTACGCCTCCGGTTGCGGCTTCGGCTAACGGAATGTGGATCACTGATCAACAGGGCAAAACATATTTAGATGCTAGCGGGGGCGCTGCTGTCTCCTGCTTAGGGCATGCTCACCCTGATGTGATTGCTGCGTTGCATAAACAAATTGATCACCTAGCCTATGCACATACCTCATTTTTCACTTCAGAAGTCGCTGAGGAACTCGCCGACGTATTGGTAGCAGATGCACCCGCAGGTTTAAGCGAAGTCTATTTAGTATCCGGTGGATCAGAAGCGGTTGAAACTGCATTAAAGCTAGCACGACAATATTTTGTTGAAACCGGCGAGCCTGAACGCAGTGTGTTTATTGCTCGGCGGCAAAGTTATCACGGCAATACATTAGGCGCCTTAGCCGTGGGAGGAAATGAATGGAGACGCGCTCAGTTTGCACCGCTTTTGATGGATGTAGCACGCGTTTCGCCCTGCTATGAATACCGTGATCGTGCAGAAGATGAGTCACAAGAAGCCTATACAGATCGTCTGATTGCAGAACTAGAAGCTAAAATCATTGAAGTCGGCCCCAAGCGTGTGATTGCTTTTGTAGCAGAAACAGTTGTAGGAGCAACAGCAGGCGCGGTACCGCCTACCCCTGGGTACTTTTTAAAAGTACGCGAACTATGTAATAAGTATGGCATTTTGTTGATTAGCGATGAAGTGATGTGCGGCATGGGCCGTACAGGCACCTTATACGGAGTTGAACAAGAAAATATTGCACCTGACTTAATCACCATTGCCAAAGGTTTAGGCGGGGGTTATCAACCGATTGGTGCTGTTTTAGCGCAAAAAAAGATAGTGGAAGCGTTACGCAGCCGCTCAGGGCTTTTTCAACATGGGCATACTTACCTGGGGCATCCGATTGCTGCCGCTGCTGCACTAGCAGTACAAAAGGTAATTAAGCGCGATGGCTTGCTTGATAATGTTAAAGTAAGAGGCGCGCAGTTAATGGCGTCGCTTCACACAGCATTTGATGCGCACCCATATGTTGGTAATATACGTGGTCGCGGTCTGTTTGCAGGCGTTGAGTTGGTAAAAGATCGTTTAACAAAACAGCCTTTTGATTCTGAGCATAAACTTCACGCACGCATTAAAACTGAAGCCATGAAGAATGGGTTGATGGTTTACCCCATGGGTGGAACGATAGATGGGCGAAATGGTGATCATATTCTGCTAGCGCCGCCCTTTATAGCCACTGAACAAGACATTGAAGAAATTGTTTCTCGCCTGGTGGCGGCAGTTAATTCTGCAATTATTTCTGTTTGACCTTAAAGAAATAATTTTTAAGGGATAATGATGAAGGTTCTTAAAAGCAAAAGATATCTCTCACGAAGCTAATCTATAGATTCCCTCACTCTACCCTATCCCTCAAGAGGAGAGGGAAACAGCATCAATAGCTTTGCTTAGATATGCGGATAGATTATGCCTCAAGGGATGAGATAAACTTGAAAAAATCGAATATTATTATCTCCAAATTAAAGATTTCATAGAAGCGCTACTTTTTAAAGAAAAGGACACTTTATGCCACGTATTCCCTATCTGCCAGCTGATATCAGTGAACCTAAAGACCTCGTTGACGCTATTCGTTTTCGCCGGGGTGGTTCCCTTTTAAATCTTGATCGCGAGTTACTGTATAGCCCTCCTTTTGCACGCGGCTGGAATATCTTCCTAAAAGAAGTAAGAGAAGGCCTCACGCTTTCTTCTAAATTGCGAGAGCTTGCTATCTGTGTAGTGGCTGTACTCAATGGTGCTGAATTTGAGTTTCATGTTCATGGGCCTGAATTTATTAAAGCAGGCGGTACCCAAACACAGGTAGATGCTTTACGGCAACTCGAAATTGCTAACGACACCGATGATTTATTTGATGATCTTGAGCGTGCAACAATACAACTCACCATTGAAATGACGCGCCAGGTAAACGTGAGCGAAGCTACGTTTCAAAATATTCAAAAACTTCTGCCTGAACATCAGCACGTAGTAGAACTTGTAGGGGTCATTGCTACGTATAATATGGTGTCACGATTTTTGGTAGCGCTTGATATTCAGCCTGATGCGCCTGAAAACCGTGCTAAAAAGATTGATACCGCATGGGGAACAGAAACGCTTTCAAAACCTGCGAATTGATAACTTGAATGGCTTGCATAGCCATTTTTAACCTCACCTTAGCAAAACACTCGACACACACACCTATAACTATAAAGCCCACTTTCTTGAGAAAGCTATCATGACCGAATCTGTTGATAAACCTTTGTGGAGTCCATCAAAAATTGAGCGTGACCAATGTCAGATGACTGCATTTGCAAAAGCGTTAGAGCAAAAATATGATGACACGTTTTTTGTAGAATATTCTGATTTATGGGAATGGTCGGTTGAGAACGCTGCAGAATTTTGGTCATTTTTCATGAAATGGGCAGGCGTCATTGCTGATCGAGGTGAAGGCCCCGTCATTATCGATGAGTATCTTATGAAGGGTGCTCAGTTCTTTCCCACTACGCAATTAAATTATGCTGAAAATTTATTGCGCCGATCAGATAATTCTGTGGCGATTGTTTTTCAAGCAGAAAACCAACCTGAGCGCACGTTAACCTGGCAAGAATTGAATCAGCAGGTTTCTTCTGTGCAGCAGTTTTTAAAAAGCCAAGGGGTCGGCATTGGTGACCACATTGCAGGTTTTGTAGCCAATACTCCTGAAACCATTATTGCCGCCTTAGCAACAGCTTCCTTAGGGGCTGTGTGGTCATCTGCTTCGCCTGATTTTGGCGTGCAAGGTATTTTAGATCGTTTCGGGCAAATAGCCCCTAAGATATTTTTTACTTCAGATGGTTATTTTTATAATGGAAAAACTATTTCTATTATGGATAAGGTGGAGGCTATTGTAGCTTCTCTACCTTCTGTGCAAGCTACAGTGATTTTGCCGTTGATCGGTAGCAATATTGATTTACAGACCTTTGAATCTCGCCAACAACCTATTTTCAATTATAAAGACGTGCTGGTTACTTACCCACCTCAGGCGCTTGAATTTACACGCGTACCGTTTAACAGCCCCTTATATATTATGTTTTCATCGGGTACAACAGGGGTGCCTAAATGTATTGTTCATGGTGTAGGCGGCACGCTCATTCAGCATTTAAAAGAGCATAAACTGCATTGCGATATTCGCCCCGGCGACCGGGTATTTTACTTTACTACCTGTAGCTGGATGATGTGGAACTGGCTTATATCAGCCCTAGCTTCTGAAGCTACTTTAATGTTGTATGAAGGCTCGCCCTTTTACCCCAATGCCAATGTGTTATGGGATTACGCAGACCGTTGGTCATGCAGCCTGTTTGGAACCTCAGCTAAATATATTGATGCCTGCCGCAAAGCCGACATACACCCAGGCAAAGAATTTAAGCTTGAACATTTGAAAATGATTACTTCTACTGGCTCGCCTCTATCAACTGAAGGGTTTGATTATGTATATGAGGCTATTAAGTCTACTGTGCATTTAGCTTCTATTTCAGGCGGTACTGATATCGTTTCGTGCTTTATGTTGGGCAACCCCTGGTCGCCTGTTTGGCGAGGCGAAATTCAAGGGCCTGGCCTTGGTTTAGCCATCGATTGCTTTAATGACAAAGGCCGCTCAGTAGAAGAAATCGGTGAACATGGTGAACTCGTTTGCACCCAGCCGTTTCCTTGTATGCCAATTGGTTTTTTTAACGATCCAGAGGGTGAAAAATATCGCGCCGCTTATTTTGAACGTTTCAACAATGTATGGTGCCATGGAGATTTTATTGAAATCACCGAACATCAAGGCATTATCATTTTAGGCCGCTCAGATGCTACGCTCAAACCTGGTGGTGTTCGTATTGGCACGGCTGAAATTTATCGTGAAGTTGAAAAACTCGATGAAGTGATCGAATCGATAGCGATTGGTCAGCAGTGGGATAACGACATTCGTATCGTTTTATTTG
>JAZKAR010000011.1:0-20279 GCA_040389065.1 Pseudomonadota bacterium
CGCCCGAAACAGAAGCAGAAGTATCACCATCATAGACTTTATTAGAAGCAGAAGCGCCAGAAATAGTAAGGGCTTTGGCGGTAATGCTACCAATCGTATTATTAGCAGTTGTTGAGCTTAAAGCATATCCATACACGGTAGCGCCGCTATTTGTTGCACTATTAATTGATAAGCCCGTAGCGGTAACGGTTTTGCTGCTTCCAGCATTTTTATTATCATAAGTGACTGAGCTATTAGTGATGTTTACGGTGTCGCTATCAAGAACGCCAGAAAGACTATAGTTGCTGCCGCTAAGTGTTGTGGACGTATTGCTATCATAGATTTTGCTGACTGTTCCAGCGAGACTGACGGTAAGGCTAGGTGCTACGCTATACAGAAAACCATTGCCTGTACCAAGAACTGAACTGCCATAAGAAGCATTATATTGTTTAAAGTTATAGGCCAAGCCGCCACGAGTATCGCTGGTCGGAGTTGAGGAGTAAACATTCCACTTATTTCCCGAGCCTGCGCTTAGAACTGAAGATCCCACATTATTGATAAAGTTTCGTGCCGCGACTAAGGTAATTGTAAGTCCAGAGCCAGCGGAATTTGTAATGCCTTGATTAAGCGTGATATCGCTAGTTGCACCTGTTGCTTTAATGAAAGTGCTATTTGCAGTAATGATACCGCTGGTACTGCCGACGGTACCAATAGCAAGGCTGGCATTATCAACAATATTTAGAGTGCCAATATTTGCAGCCAGCGTACTAAAATTATTAGAAGCGTTGGTAAGTTGAGCATTACCGCCTGTTCCTGTCAGCTCTAGCCCCGAGACAGAAATAGCCGCGCTTTGAGTAATATTACCTGTGCTGTTCAAATGAAGATTGTAAGCACCGCTAGTCGCGCCATTGATAGCAAGAGCACTATTGCCGGAATCAAGCGTACTATTTGCAGTTAAGGCCAGCGTATCCCCAATGGTAATGCCGCCAGTTGCCTGCAAATTTCCATTCAGCGTAAAGGCGGTTCCTGCTCCTGTGACAAAACTGGCACCGGAACTGGTAGTGACATTACCGCCGGAAACAGAGTAGGGGATGCTGGAACTGTTTAACACACCTTTGGCCGTCGTTAAGTTGGCTAGACTTGCCGTAGTGCCAGAAACGCGAAGCGTATTAGCATCAAGCGCCATGTTTGTGGAATTGCTGCCGTCGGAAACGCGCATGTTCGTGGCTAAAGTAGTGCCACCATCGTTGATATAACTTAACAGAACGTTGCCGTTACTGAGTGATGCTGAAGGAAGAAGAAAGTAGTAGAAGCCATTGGCACCTGTGCCGGCGAGATTGGCAATGACTGTTCCATTGGATGATAGGGTAACGGGTTTAATTCCAGCAGCAGAACTAACGCCAGAAAGAGTACCTGAAACAACTTGAACGCCTGAGCCAAATAAAGACTTAAGGTAAGGGTAAGAGACGCCAGGAGTAATACCCCAAGTATTAGTAAAGTCCCATCCGCTAAATGTTGACTGGGTCATTGTTTCTGATGTGGTTTTTCCTGTGCCTCCTGCACTACTTGCTTGACCGCTTGTTTGAGTATTCCAATAGGAGTTACTGACTGCAGTGTTATTAATGGCGGTTAACCCTCCAAGATGCGCTCCATTCCCACTTACGCTACCTGTTGCATAAGCGTATTGAATACCCGTGCCACCGTTGCCTCCTACCAATCCGCCTACATAATCTGTTCCGCTCACATTGCCTATCGCATATACATTATTCGTATTGCCAGCCGAATAGCCAATTAATCCACCGGTATAATTCATGCTGCTGGTAACTGAACCAGAGGCATAAGAATATGAGACGGTGCCTGAAGAACTCGTCAAGCCCACCAACCCCCCTGTGTTAACAACGGTCTGCCCTGTCACTGCACCTGTAGCATAACTGGTAGTGATTAGTCCTGAATGCGTACCGACAAGGCCGCCAACATCTCCATTTCCTGTGACACTGCCTGTACTGTATGAGGCACTGATTGTTGATGTATTTGCCCCTGCTAAACCACCTGAGTGCGTATTGCTTGCTGAAACCGTACCTGTAGCGTAGCTGCTGGTAATTAGCCCTGCGTTGCTGCCTACCAATCCTCCTACATAAAAAGTTCCAGCTACAGAATTCGTCGCGTAAGAGCTATTAATCGTTCCTGCGTTACTTCCTATCAATCCTCCCGTATTTGCGTTATTGCCTATCACTGAACCTGTCGCGTAGGTATTAGTAATAGTATCTGTTCCGCTATTCAAGCCTACCAATGCACCGACATATTGGCGACCTGTTATTGCTCCAGATATCAAACCAATATTTTGAATAGTTGCCCCATTGGTTTTGCCAAAAAGACCTATGTAATCGGTAGAGGAACGATTAATTGATAACCCACTAATCGTATAGTTATTTCCATTTAAACTTCCCGTAAATGGCGAGGCATTTGTTCCAATCGGAACAAATCCTGTTGAAGCGCCACCCCACACATCTTTTGAATTACTTAGTGCGCTTAGGTCAATATTATTGGCAAGCGTATAACTTGCGCTTAAGTTGGTATTTATAAGCTGTAATTGATGGGGGTTTATAATTGACGTACTGTATTCGCTACGCAAAATGGGGCGGGTATTGGTATCGGATGAATACCAGGTGTTAGAAAAATCCCATCCACTATACGTTGCTTGAGATAGCAACTGAGCGGTAGTTTTTCCTGTGCCTGCTGCACTTGTTGCTTGGCCGCTTGTAGTGGTATCCCAGTATGATCCACTAACAGTACCGCTACTGTTGAGTCCAATTAACCCACCGACAGCGCTGCTTCCAGTTACTGATCCTGTGCTATACACATTTGAAATAGAGGCGATGTTTTGGCCTGCAAATCCTCCAATATTGCTTCCTGTTCCAATTACATTACCCGTTGCATAAGAAGAAGTGATGGTTCCGCCTGAACCTCCCACAAACCCGCCAACATAGCTTGCAGAATTTACCGTATTTGATGCATAGGAAGAGCTAATCGAACCCGAGTTATAGCCAACTAATCCTCCCGTTATATTTTGAGTATTAGTAACTGAGCCTGTTGCATAGGTATTACTTATAAAACCTGTTGTTGAGTTAAATCCTATTAATCCTCCAACATTTGTTCCTGCTGTCGTGATATTTTCCGTTGAGTAACTATTTGTTACCGAGCCACTACTCCAACCAATTAGTCCTCCTGCATCACCAGCAGTAGCTGTGACAGATCCTGTCTTGCTATATGATGAAGTAACCGTGCCTGTATTATTGCCAATTAATCCACCTACATAGGATTGACCGGTGCTATTGGTGCTGGTTGTATTGGCTGTTGAATATGTGTTTGTTATAACAGTAGCGCTAGATGTGGTGCCTACCAAGCCGCCAATGGTCGTATTACCTGTGATAGCGCCTGTAGAGGAAGTATTAGTGATTGTGCTTGAACTTGCTGATTGCCCAACTAAGGCGCCTACCTGATTTTGACCGGTAATCGTTGCGTTTGTAAGGCTTACATTTTTAACGGTCGCGGCTGAAATATAGCCAAAAAGCCCAATATTATCGCTTGATCGGTTAATTGTAAGATTATTGATGGTATAGTTTTGGCCATCAAGGATGCCAGTGAAGGGCGAAGCACTTGTTCCGATTGGTACGAAGCCAGTGGTGGTTGCCCAGATTCCTTTAGCTTGCGATAGCTCACTTGCACTAATATTGTTGGCCAGAGTATAGGAAGCGCCTAATGCAGTATTCATTAATTGCAACTGATGGAGATTGCTAATCGATGTACTGTATTCACTGCGTAGAATGGGGCGGGTAAAGGTATCAGATGAGTACCAGGTAGTGGAAAAATTCCAGCCGCTGTAAGTAGCCTGAGAAAGCAATTGAGCGGTGGTTTTTCCTGTACCGCCTGCACTGGTGGCTTGTCCACTGGTAGAAGTATCCCAATACGATGAGGTTACAGTGCCGCTACTGCTAAGCCCAACTAATCCGCCTATATCGGTTGCTCCAGAAACTGATCCTGTACTATATGATTGTGAAATGGAAGCAAGGTTTTGACCAGCTAACCCTCCAACGTTGTTACCTGTTCCAATTACATTGCCTGTTGCGTAGGAGTTTGAAATATTGCCGTTGTTGTAACCAATCAAACCGCCAACATTTCCCCCACTTGCGCTAACTACTCCCGCAGCATAAGAGCTTGAAATACTGCCTGCTGACATATATCCAACTAATCCACCTACAGAATCATTGCCTGATACTGAGCCAGTTGCATAAGAATTGCTTATCGTTGACTGATTATAGCCAACCAGACCGCCCACATATAAGCCGCTACTACTTATTGTTCCTGTTGAGTATGATGATGTAAGTAGATATCTGTTATAACCAACAACACCTCCAACGTTGTTGCTACTTCCCGATACATTTGCTGAGGAAAAAAGACGAATTAGATTCGTAATAGAGCCGCCGACCCCGACAACACCGCCAACATTTGCACTATTGCCGCTTACTAAGCCTGTTGAGTAGCTATCAGCAATCGTACTGTTATTGATGCCTTGACCAACAACACCGCCAACATTGCCTTGCCCCATAATATTGACATTAGTTAGCCCTACGTTTTTTACTGTAGCATTACTTATATATCCAAATAATCCAACATTATTAGTAGAAGAGCGACTAATTTTTAACCCTGATATTATATTTCCTAATCCATCAAACACACCACTAAATTGAGTTGTAGCGTTTCCAATGGGAACAAAGCCTGTAGAAGCTCCTGCCCATACATCATTTGTATTGGTTAATACACTCATATCAATGTTAGTCGCCAGCGTATAGTTTGAGCCCAAGCTAGCGTTTATCAGTTGTAATTGATGAGCGTTTTTAATGGTGGTGCTGAGTTCGCTACGTAAAATAGGGCGTGTATTGGTATCGGATGAATACCAGATAGTAGAAAAATCCCACCCACTGTAGCTGGCCTGAGATAGGAGTTGAGACGTAGTTTTTGCTGTGCCGCCTGAACTGCTCGATTGGCCACTTGTTGTAGTATCCCAATAAGAAGCTGAAACCGTACCTGCATTATTGCCGACAAGGCCGCCGGTTTGAGTTGAGCCAGTGATACTGCCCGTTGAATAGCCTGTATTGATAAGACCATTGTTATAGCCTGCGAGGCCGCCTACTGTATTATTTCCTGTCACGTTTCCTGTAGCGTAGGCATAATTTACAGTGCCTGACTGGGTGCCCGTTAAACCCCCAACTGAACTATATCCGCTGACATTTCCCGTAGCATAAGAATTAGCAATAGTGCCATCATTACTGCCTGTAAGGCCGCCCAATCTTTGGCTGTTGGATGTATTGCCAGATACGGAGCCTGTGGCATAAGAGCCTAAATTAATAAGGCCTGTAGAGGAATTTATTCCGACTAATCCACCAATTGACCATCCGCCTGTACTGTTTACTGAGCCTGTGGCGTAGCTATTACTAATTGTGTTGTCATTTATACCTACAAGTCCGCCTGAGGCATCTGAGGTAGCTGTTACATTTCCAGTCGCGTAAGAGGCGGTAATATTTCCAGTATTGTTACCGACTAATCCTCCAATAGAGCTATATCCTGCTACAGAGCCTGAGGCATATGAGGTAGAAATTGAGCCTGAGTTAGCACCTGCAAGTCCTCCTATTTTCTGGCTATTGGCTAAATTGCCTGAAGCAGAACCTATAGCATATGAACCTGTTATTACACCTGTAGAGTTGTTAATGCCTACTAAACCGCCAGAATTCCAGCCGTTTGATGACGTGACGGAGCCTGTAGCGTAACTGCTGCTGATCGTTCCACTATTATCGCCGACTAATCCTGCGGCACCATCTGAATTGGCCGTGGCATTTCCGGTTGCGTAAGTGTTTGTTATGATACCTGTAGAAGCGTTATTCCCTACAAGTCCTCCAGCAACACTGCCTCCGGCTGATACTGAACCTGTTGCATACGAGCTTTCGCTGATGGTTCCTGAATTAGAGCCTGCTAAACCACCGACGTTATTTCCAGTACCTGTAACATTCCCTGTTGCGTAAGAAGCACCCTTAATGATGCCTCCGTTATTGCTTCCAACTAAACCGCCTACCGTCCACCCGCTTGTGCTGCTCACGTTGCCTGTTGCATAAGAGCTGGTTATTGTGCCGCGGTTCTCGCCTACTAGCCCCCCTGGGTTATCGCTTGTAGTGATTACAGTTCCTGAGGCATAAGAATTAGCTGCTGTGCCTCCAAAAAGCTGACCAATTAATCCTCCGCTAGCCGTGTTTCCAGTTATTGATGCTGAGGAGTAAGAGTTACTAATAAGAGCGCTAGAGTTATCGAGAACGCCGACTAATCCACCTGCATAGTTGTTTGTTGCAGAGATAGTACCTGTAGAATAAACATTGCTGATAGTACCGCTGCCGTTATTAAATCCTGCTAAGGCTCCAACATTACTTTGTCCTGAAATAACGCTGTTGATTAACCCCAAATTACTCACCGAGGCGCTACCGCCAAGAGTACCAAATAATCCTACCGAATTTGTACTTGGTCGATTGATGTTTAGATTACTGATCGTGAAATTCTGACCATTTAAAGATCCTGTAAATGTGCCTATGGGTACAAAACCAGTAGAAGCAGCACCCCATACATCTCTGGCCTGGCTTAATACACTCATATCTATATTGTTGGCGAGAGTGTAGGAAGCACTTAATGCTGTGTTGATCAATTGAAGCTGATGAGAATTTGTAATCGATGTACTGTATTCGCTACGTAAAATGGGGCGCGTATTGGTATCGGATGAATACCAAGTATTAGTAAAATCCCATCCGCTATAGGTTGCTTGAGAAAGAAGCTGGCTGGTCGTTTGGCCAGTGCCTGCTGCACTAGCTGCTTGTCCGCTTGTCGTAGTATCCCAGTAGCTGTTCGTTGTTGAGGGGCTTGCACCAGTCTGAACGCCGACCAATCCTCCTAGGTTACCTGCTCCAGCACTAACTGATCCTGTAGAATAGGAGTAATTGATTGTTCCACCATTGTTTTCTCCTACAAGACCGCCAATTTCGTTATTTATATTACTACTCGTTGCACTAGCGTTGCCTGTGGCATAAGAGTTGGTAATGGTTGATACATTGTAACCAACTAACGCCCCAACCTGACTAGCCCCAGCAATAGTTCCTGTAGCTGAACCAGCGGCATAGGCATTATTGATGTTACCTGCCGTAGCATTTTGCCCAACCAGCGCACCAACTTTAGTTGTACCTGTAGCATTTCCGGTTGAGAAAACGCTTGTGATTGTTCCGCTATTAATTCCAACTAATCCACCTATAGTAGACAGCCCCGATACAGTACCTTTGGCATAAGCATTCGAAATTGTTCCGCTATTGGTTCCAACTAATCCACCAGCAGTATTGCCTGTATTGGTGACAGTGCTAATTGAATAAGAACCTCCAGTGATCACGCTGCTGGCGGTGGCATTATTTCCTACTAAACCCCCGCTATTGGAGGCATTAGCACTAACTGAGCCTGTAGAGTAAGAGGCACCTGTAATCAGCCCTCCTGTATTGTTATATCCGACTAATCCTCCGATATTTTGACCAGATGAACTACTTACCGTACCGGTTGCATAAGAGTTTGTAATGGTGCTTTGATTATCGCCAACTAATCCCCCTACAGAATTGCCGGATGAGGCTCCTGTAACATTTCCTATTGCATAAGAATTTATGATAAGTGAATTATTTTGACCGATTAATCCGCCTATATTAGCTACAGAGCCTGTTCCAGTAACAGTAGCAGTGGAGTAAGAGTTACTAATAGTTCCAGCGGCAGTCGAAACTCCACCAATTAACCCCCCTGTTGTAACTGAACCTGTAACATAAGCGTTGCTGATATTGCTTCCATTGGCACTATTTCCTACTAAGCCTCCTACTTTTGTTTGTCCACTAATAGAAGCGTTAATCAACCCTATATTTTGTATGTTTGCGCTAGTTCCGGTTTTGCCAATATAACCAAAAAGTCCTACATAATCAGTGGTAGGCCGATTAATGGTTAATCCTGTAATGGTATTGTTTTGGCCATTGAATTTGCCCACAAAGCGCGTAGTGGAAGTACCTGAACTATTGTTTCCGATGGGGTCAAAGCCTAGACCGCTATTCCAGGTGCTCGTAGTAGCAGCATTAATATTTTTCCCTAATGCGTAGATTCCCGTTGTGGTTAAATTAGTCTTCGTTGACTGTAACTGATTAACATCATTCACCAGCATATAAGCTGTTAGAGTGCCGCCAGCTGCATTAGTTGTATACGATGTAGGAGTGGTGTAAGCGTTTGCAATATTGCCATTAGCATCTGCACTGCCATTTGAGCCAGTAGGGTTGTAGTAAAGTGTGATAGCGCCGCCAGCGGCGGTCGTCAACTTTTTGGTTGAAGCGAAGCTGATGGTTCCGCAATTTGAAGCTCCTGATACGCAATTACCCAGAAGGTCGGCACGTGCAGTAATTCCGCCTGTGCTGCTATTAGTAATGTCTTGGTTTACAACCACATGACGATGTGCATTAAGCGTCAGGCTGTTGGTACTGCTCCAGCTTACAGCATCATTAACAAGAATATCGCCATTGCCAGCCCCTGTGCTGGCAGTTTGAATCGTGATATTACTGCTATTAAGTGCGGTACCTAATGCTGTTCCTGTTATATCACCGCCTGAAGAAGCAATAGTGTAATCGGTTGGGTCAATAAGCCATTCGCCAGTTTTACCATGTGCTGCAACAGTTTTAACGCTAAGGGCGCTATCAAAATGAGCATGATCGCCTGATGTTTCGATAAACCCGCCATCTCCACTTTTTGGAGCCGAGGCATCGAGTGTGCCGCCAACATAAATTGTTCCGCCTTCAGCAATAAGCTTGATGACACCGCCTTCATTAGAAGCGCGTTGCGCTCTTATGATGCCTGTATTGTTAATAACGCCCGCTACCATGGCTTCGCGCCCTTTAGTAGCCATATATACTTGACCGTTATCAGCTTGTATTAAGTTGCGATTGGCAATGGCTGCGTCTAGGCTGCCTTTAGTTACCTTTAAATCTAAAAAAGAAGAGTCTGCTAAGGTAACTGTTATTTCTTCACCCGCTGCTAAAGCAACGGTTCCTTTGTTAGCAGTTATCGTACCCTCATTGGTGACAGAAGAAGAAATAAGTGCAATGTACCCGCCTTCTGAAGTAGTGATTTGCCCTTCGTTTTTAACCGTTCCTGTTTGTTCGCCTTGTTTAAACGTATAGTGCTTAGCAAGAAAGTCGCTATTTGATAGATTGAGAGTAGACGCGGTAAGGCTTCCTACATCTACCTGCGCAGTTTTGCCAAATAAAATACCCTGCGGATTGATAAGAAAAAGTTGACCGTTAGCGTTAAGTTTTCCATAAATTTCTGATGCATTAGCGCCAGTGACACGGTTAAGCATGATGGATTGAGCATTAGGCTGCTTGAATGTTACTGATTCCTCTTTAGCAATATTAAACGTGTTCCAATTGATAATCGCTTGATTCGTGCTTTGATTAATTTGCAGCGCGGAGGGGGTGCTTTGATTCATCGAGGCTTGACCCTGAATAACCTCTGCCCCTTGAGGTAAAGCTAAAATTTGTTGAGTACTGATAGAAATGCACGTGATTAAAAAAGTATGTAGCCAACGTTTTAATTTGCGTTGTGCTTTTTTAGAGAAAAGACCCTTTTTAAAATAAGGGCTTAATGGAAGGGTTGAGGAAAGTGTTAAAGGAATAGTTAAAAGCGTAAAGCGTTGGATGGTATCTTGAAATACGGTTTTGATTTGTGCGTTACTATTTGTTAGTTTGCGGCGAATTTTATAATGTTTTTGCAGGAAAAAAAGCCCCAGCAGGCGTTTTTCAAGCCTTTTTATAAATATGGTTTTTTTTGCTGGTGTTGCCATGATTTTTTATCGTTTCATGGTAAAAATTTAGAATAAAGTTTCCTTATTAACTATCGGAAAAAACTGAATAAAAACTACATTTAAGAAGATTTTAATTTAAGGAAGATTGATATATAAGTTATGAGCAAAAATACTTAAAAGTACAAATGGTTAAAAATAAAAGCTCAACGCTTTAACTAAAGGCACTTTTAGTAATGTTTATACGTGCCTATAGCTTCAGCTAAACGTTGAAATTAAACAGTTTTTTTTGTGTTCATTCAACTAAAATAATGAATGCATTGCGCTATTTTTATTGGTTTTTTAATGGGAAACGTAATTGTAGTTTTATGATGGACGTTTCCATCCTCCCCCTAATGCTTTAAATAAGTCGATAGCGTTTGATAGGCGAGTCAAACGCAATTGTGAAACCTGATCTTTTGCCTGAAATAACGTGCGCTGCGTATCGAGCAAGCTTAAAAGATCATCTGCACCTTCTTTGTAACGACGTTCTGACAGTGAAAAAGAGCGTTGCGCTTCTTGATAGATTTGGGTTTGTAATGCTTCTTGACGATCATTGAAATTAACGGCACTTAAGGCATCTTCAACTTCTTTAAGAGCAGTATAGATAGACTTACGGTAATTTTCTAAGGTTTCGCGCTGGCGAGATTCAGAAATTTTAACCTGATTTCTGAGCCTGCCCCCATCAAAAATGGTTTGAGCAATTGAGGCGGCTAAATTAATACTATTTGAAGGGTTAGCTAACGATAATAAAGCATTGCTGGCTAAGCCCGCTGAGCCAGTAAGTTGAATACTAGGCAGTAAAGCAGCTTGGGCGGCCTTAATATTAGCACCAGCTGCTAACAGTAATGCTTCTTGGCTTGCCAGATCAGGGCGTCGAGTAAGTAATTGTGCAGGTAAACCGGGCGATGCCTGAGGTACCTGTAACGCATGAAGTGTTTGTCCTTTTAGTATAAAGCCTTGAGGCGCTGTACCTAATAAAACGGCAAGTGCGTTCAAGGTTTGCTGTTCTTGAAGCTTTAAAGATTGAAGCGTTGCCCGTTGAGAAAGAACAGCCGTATTTTGGCGTGATACATCAAGCCCAGAAGCAGAGCCGTAGCGAAAGCGTGAGTTGACTAACGCAGAAATTCGCTCTGCACTAGCTAAATTTTCTTGAGCAATTGTGAGCCGTTCACGCAAGGCTAATATTTGAAAATAAGCCGTAGCTACCCCGCTAATTAATGTAAGGCGAACTGTTTGCTGATCAAACTGGCTTGCTTTTAATGTAGCTTGAGCGCCTTCTGCACCGGCAGCAAGCCGCCCCCAAAGATCAATTTCATAACTTACCCCTAATGATATGCCAGAGGATTTATCGATCGAAGAGGAACGGTTTGCACCATCTGAACGCTGCCATGCGGTATTTCCACCTACATTTGCGCTAGGGAATAAAGAGGCCTGACTGATGCGCATTTGCAGTTCTGCCTGGCGTATACGTTCAGTAGAAATAGCTAAATCAGGATTATGTTCAATTGCACGATTAACAAGTTCGACTAATTCAGGGGTATTAAAATTTTGCCACCAATCCATCTCGATAGAGGCTTGACCTAGTAGTGTTTGATTCCATGCAGAAGGTACAGCGATATCAGAAGAGGAGGGTGATAGGGTAGTAGACGAATGATGATACGTAGCACAGCCAGGCAGAATGCTTATTAGAACCGCGAGGAAAGGAGAGAAATAAACCTGTTTATATATCATGCGTATACTCATTCTGCGGCTAAGGCAACAACGGGGTCTAACTGAGAGGCTTTTTTTGCAGGGAAATATCCAAAAATTAAGCCTGTACCAAAAGCACATCCAAAGGCTAATAACACGGGGAAAAGAGAAAATTTTACGGGTGTTCCTAAGCTTTTAATAAGTGCTGCTGTAGCTAAGCCGCCTACAACGCCAATGGCTCCTCCTAATGCAGAAACCACCAGCGCCTCGATTAAAAACTGTTGGCGGATGTTGCGCATGCGAGCGCCTGTTGCCATACGAATACCAATTTCTCGTGTACGCTCTGTAACACTCACCAGCATAATATTCATAACACCAATACCGCCCACTAATAGAGAAATAGCGGCAATGGAGCCTAAAAGAATGGTTAACGTATTTTGAGTTTCAGAGGCTGATTCAAGCAATGAAGCCATATTACGAATCTGAAAATCGGTGGTGCCATGCCGTTCTCGAAGCAGTTTTTCTAAAGCTTCTTGCGCATCGTCGATGTCATTAACATCTTTAACAGCCACTGTAATATTGCGAAGAAATTTTTGACCAAATAAGCGCAAACTACCTGTCGAGTAAGGGATCAGTACAACATCATCTTGATCTTGCCCCATCGGTGAGGCGCCACGAGGTGACATAGTGCCAATGACTTGAAACAGAATATTATTAACGAGCACATATTTTCCTAAAGGATCTTGCCCATTGGGGAAAAGTGCATCTGCTACCGTTTGGCCTAATACCATCACGGTAGCATAACTGCGCTCGTCTTCGGCGCTAAAAAAGGTGCCTTTATTTACCTGCCAATTTCTAGCGATAGGAAAATTATAGGCAGTAGCATTTGCTTCAGTCTGCTGATCGTTACCGCCTGCTCGAAGCGTTACGCTGCCTGTTTGTTCAGGAATGGCCGCTAAAATATTAGGTAGCTCTGCTGCTGCGTCGGCATCACTTTTAATCAGCGTAGAGGCAGAGCCTCGCCCTCGCTGATTAGAAGAACCAGGGCGAACCAGCAGCAAATTAGAACCCATTGAACTAATGCTATCTACCACTTGCTGTTTGGCTCCATCACCAATAGCAAGCATTGAAATCACTGAGCCTACACCAATAACAATACCTAGTAGCGTAAGTGCTGAGCGAAATACATTTGCACGAAGCGCGCGAATAGCAGTTTTAGCTGACTCTAAGGCATCACTGAGAAGTGAGGGCAATCGATGAGTAGGAGAAGATTTAAGCACCGTGTTCGTTGATAAGAAAGCAGAAGAAGGTCCTGGGTCAGAGAGTATATTGCCATCTTTAATTTCAATGACACGATGCGCTTCATCTGCTACTTCGCGAGCATGTGTAATTAAGATAATAGTATGCCCTTGTGCGGATAAATCCTTCAACAGTTTCATAACATCTTGACCGCTTTTACTATCTAAAGCGCCTGTAGGTTCATCGGCTAAGATAATGCGCCCACCATTCATCAGGGCGCGTGCAATCGAAACACGTTGTTGTTGCCCTCCTGATAATTGGCTAGGTTTATGGTCTAAGCGATTTTCAAGCCCTAAATTTGCAAGTAATGAACGTGCGCGTGCATGCCGTTCTTCAGCGGGAATACCTGAGTAGATAGCAGGGATTTCTACATTCTCTGCTGCTGTTGCGGTGGCAATCAAATGATAGCTTTGAAAAACAAAACCAAACTCATCTCTTCTTAATAGCGCCAGTTCATCAGGTTCAAACTGAGAAACATCTTGACCCATAAAGCGATAGATTCCGCTAGTGGGGCGATCAAGGCAGCCTAAGAGGTACATAAGGGTTGATTTTCCCGAGCCAGAAGCACCCATGATGGCTACAAACTCACCAGGATAAATGGTGAGGTTAATGCCATGCAGAATTTCTGCAGATAACTCACCATTTTGAAAGCTTTTACGAATATCAATTAGCTCAATCAATGGTTTGATAGGTAGAGTAGGCAGAGATGTTTCGGATGGATTGCCTGATAGCGTTTCAATCACTACAACAGGTTCGACAGCAGGTTCGTTATGCATTATCGAGGCATCCTCTGGCCCATTCCTCCACCCATAGGCATTGCATGATTTTGCGCAACGCCTTTTTTATCACCAGCGTCACGCTTTTGTGAAACGTCTTTTTGGCGCAAACCTGAAACGACTTGTTCGCCTTCCTGTAAGCCAGAAATTACTTGAACCTGAACACGATTGCTAACACCTACTTCAATTTGACGATCTTCAAGCTGCTCATTCGCATTAAGAACTTGAACTTTAGCCTTGCGAGGTCTGGAGCCTCGTTGTATTCTGCCTTCTCTGCCTTCTCTGCCTTCTCTGCCTTCTCTGCCTTCTCTGCCTTCTCTGCCTTCACCCCGCTCATGTTTTTTCCAACGTTTGGTGTTGTCGTCTGCCTTCTCTGTTTGAGAAGAGGCTGAGTTATCTGCTAATTGCGTCGCAGGTTGAGCAGACGAGGTGTTTTCATTTTTTCGTTGATCTTGATTTCGCTCTCGTCGATGTGTACGGGGTTCTAAATTAATAGCAGAAGCAGGAATCACCAAAGTGTCTTTTGCAGAGGCAAGCACAAAAAATACCTGAGCGGTCATTTGAGTCATGAGATTCTGATTGGTATTTAATACATCAAAGAGAGCGTTATATAAAACAACATTATTTTGAACGACAGGGGTAGGTTCAATTTTTCTTAATGTGCCTGTCCAGCGGCGATTCTGATTGCCTAAGGTTGTAAAATAAATATCCATTCCAATATGTAGTTTGCTGACATCTGCTTCAGAGACCTGCGTTTGTACAGTCATGGTAGTAAGGTCAGCAATGCGAAGCAAAATAGGAGCTTGTTGATTAGCGTTAAGTGTCTGCCCTTGCTTGGTTGCAATAGAAACTACTGTACCTGACATAGGTGCATAAATTTTGGTGTAATTTAAATTGGCCTCATCACGGCGTAGCGTAGATTGCGTTTGCTGGAGCTGTGCTAATAAAACGTTGATCTGTGCTTTTGCCGATCGGAGCGTTGCTTCAGCATTTTGGAATAGCTCAGTCGTAGTTGCTTGATCTTGCAGCAAATTTTTTTGACGTGTGTATTGTTGCTGCGCGAGAGTTAGTTGTGATTTTTTATCTGCCAGCTGCGCCTGTTGGTTGAGCAATTGGGCACGATCAGAATCAACCTGCGTTTGATAAACAGTGGGGTCTATTAATGCTAACAGATCACCTTCTTTCACAATAGAGCCTATTTCAACATTCAGTTTTTTAAGCTGCCCTGACACTTGCGTACCGACATCAACATAATCGCGTGGCTGAAGAGTTCCTGTTGCAGTGACCAAATCTTCAATCGTATCGCGCTTTACTGTTGCAAATGTATAACGTTCTTGAATATCGTTATCAGGATAGTAGGTGCGCCACGCTATATAGCACCCTGCCATGATCACAATAAGAATTGCAGTATATCTATTGAATAAAACATTACGCCAAGCGTTGCTTTTTTTAGAAGGGGAAGAAGGAGAGGCAGAAGAGTGGGTCATAGGAGGTAGGCATCTGGTAGAAGGTTAAGTTAAATGAAAAAAGACGGAGTATTTTTTATTGTTTCTTACCACGCTTTGCTAGTGAGAGATTGTTTTGAGTGTGGCAGATTAATGCTGAATGTTGTGTTCACATCTTTTATTCATTTTTTTTATCGATCATGAAGTGCTGAAAAATGGTTATAAACTAATTGATTGTATTTGCTTTTATTTTATTAAGCTACTGTATCTATACATCTTTACACGTATTTGCTTTTGCTCTATTTCAATTATTATCCTGAACGTAAGTTTTTATGGCACAAACCAATAAAAGATAATGCCTAGTACGAGCAAGCTTGCCCCCGTTAACGTAAGGCTTGTAATAAGCCTGAAGCGTAGACTAAAAAACAGAATGTATCCAATCAGTGATAACGCTAAAACAAGATAAGCAGTCATATCGATGACTATTTTCCATACTTGACCGCTATTTTTACCGCGATGTAAATCTTGAATAATAGATATTACAGAAGCATGTTCTTGTTCTATTTCTGTCACGCCGCTTTTTAAGTTAATGATGGCATCACTTTTTCCTTTTGTGCCTTCAAAGTGGATATGAGCCTCATCTTCAATAATTTCTCCACTTTTAAAAGCGCCCTGTAATGCAAAATGTGCTTTGATGACATTCGCTAATGCCTGGGGCGGTGTGCTGGTTTTGAGCGCTGAAGAAATATCTTGAACAGGAAGCGTGAGCGATTCTTCTTTCGGGTGGGATTTTATTTTCTCGAACCATTGAGGATTATTCAAAAATAAACCTGTAAGAGAAAAGAAGATAAGGGCTAAAAATGCAAAAGCCGATATATAGGCATGAAGCATACGGCTATAAGCATAAAGATCACGTTTACTGAACAAGATAGAACTCCAAACTATTAATAACAGCTACTAGGGCGTGTCATCAATTACTAACTATGGCTTGCTACAAGCAAGGATTACTGGGCTTCCACTCCTCATATACTTATGTATATTCCGGTGCGGTTCTCGTAAAAACTAGCTTTCGCTAACCCATAGCGTAATTGATAGCACGCCCTACTTTCCATATTTAACATTGATTATGCCAATTTCATCTTTAGCCGGTAATGTCTTTTTAAGATTCGTTGTATTTAAATCAAGCTCGAGTGATTCATAGCTGTGTCCGCCATGTTCGCGTGCAGCTTCAATATGCAAAAGATAACGCCCTTGTGCCACTTTATTGCCTGCCTCATCTAAGCCATTCCAGCTAACGTTATATTTTCCTGGCTGGCGAGTAGGCTTAGTAATGGTATCTAGCGAGGCCGCTTTACGACCGAAACGACGCCACCAAATATAATTTTCATTCAAATATTTTGAATCATTACCTAAAAGAAGTAGCGTCTTCACTAGTTCTTTTTTCTCATTTGTTATCCAAATGGCAACGTAAGGAGCACGGTACTGATCAGATTCAATTTTTGGTACTTCATAATCTATGGTTGCATTGAATCCGGCGGGCCAAGGCTTGCTAGCTGCAGAAGATGCATCGGTTAGGGTAGCAGATGGTGCTTGAGCAAATTGAAGGGGGCGTGCAGCAGGTTGATTAGAGCTACGATTAGAGGGAGATAAGCTAATCGTATCTAGTAAAGCATGCCACCCATTTGATGCAAGTTGCTGTCCTTCTTTTGTAACTAGTAAAGCTTCAACGCCAGGCAGTTGATGAATAAGTTCAAGACTTTTCTCTGGAGTAAGCGCAATGAATGCAGTCGAAAGAGCATCGGCATCGGCTGCTGTATCAGCAACGACTGTAGCGCGAATGATATGTTCAGCGGAAGCTCCAGTATGGGGCAATAAGATATGAGCATAATTGCAGCCATCAATACATACATCTCGTGCGCCTTTGCCGCTGGTTGCCACAGCTTTATCTTTAACATGAATTACCATTGAGGTTGGCGCATTGTCTTCATGGTGTTTGGCATCAGCAACCCCAATCTGCCAGCCTTCACAACGCGGTGCTTGGCCCCAGCAGCGTAAATCACCGCCAATATCAATCATCAACCCCGCTAGCTCAGGGGCAGCATTACGAGCAGCATGTAAAGCTGCATCAATAATATAGCCTTTAGCGATAGCATCTACAGCAAATACTACGCTATCAGGGCGGTGAATAGTATGCGTTGGCTTATCAAGCTGTACGGTAGCGATGCTTGCCTGTTCAGTGAGCGCGTGAAGTTCAGCAGTATCAGGCAGTTGATTACTAGCCGTGGCATGATGCCATGTACGTAAAGGGAGACCTAAACGCCCATTAAACCCATGTGCCGTCTTTTGCTGCCATGTCTCACTGGCTTGTATAACGTTAAATAAATCTTTTGAAACCTTAAGTGTGTTGGAGTTATTTAAAAGCGTTAATTCGCTATCACTGCGGTACTGACTTAAGATTTTATCTAAGCGTGCAATTTCAGCTTGTGCGGCTTGAAGCGCTTTATTGCTAATATCTTGGTGAGTAGCCATAGCAATCATATCAAATGATGTACCTAGTACATGATCTTCATGAAATCGATAAGGTTGAAGAGGCTGAGAATAGAGGGCGGTTTGTGTAGGTTGATGTGTGCTGCTAAGCAAGGGAGCACTTAGGGGAGCGCCACTGATACTACCTGAGTCTTTAAGTATTAAAGGATTTGAGGTTAAGGTAATGAGTGAGGTCTCATGTGCATGCAACATTACAGGCAAAAAAAATCCTGTAACTATCATAAGTTGTGTGGCTTTAGAAAGCAGGTGCGGTAGCACTTTTGGGGCTTTCTGCTTCATGAGTATTCTCCTAGTATGTACGAGTCAATTGTTATGTTCTGGTAGTACTGAGTACCTAAATGTGTGGTCTAAGTGTTTTTATCTAAAGCGTAATTTTTATGATCAATATTGTCTTGTAAATAAGAATTATTTGCAATATGATTCTCGCTAATTTAAAAGAAAATTGTTTGAGAGTATGTCAATGTTCATTGTTATTACTACTCAATCAGCCTAATGAGAGTTCTGCAAAGTAATGTAAGCACTAAAGTACTGAGCCTAGAAAGCACATCACATATTCATGTTTAACAATTGGTATAGAAAGATTTTTGATATGAAGTTACAGAAAAAAATAGCAATGTTACTAGGTGCCAGTGTTCTGGCAGTAACCACCTCATCCGTTTTGGCGCATACGCAGTATTTGCTTCCTAGCACATTTGGGTTAACTAAAAATGCGGTTACTTTGCTAGCTGCCTTAACCGAAGATGATATTTTGGCTCCAGAAATGCCTATCAAAGAAGGGGAATACTACAAAGTCAGCCCTTCTGGGGAGCGCGTAAAGCTTGATAAAGTAGTCAGCCTAAAAAACTTTGCCGCGATAGATATCGAGTTGCCAGAAAATGGTACTTATAAGATTACAACAGGAGAAAAAGCAGGGCGTATTACAAAAATGGCTAAAATTGATGGACGTTGGTTAATGATACGTACGCCGCGCCCTGATGCAGAAAAAGAAGGCAACACAAAGCCGCGAGCCGAAGCTCCTGCTGTTAAAAATGCGGCTCCTGAAGCAGCGCCACGATTTATTGAAGAAGCCAAGGTTCCTAAAGATGCCGAGGTAATTACTACAGAGACTATTAATAAGCTCGAAACTTACCTGACGAAAGGGGCACCTTCTAATGGTGCGCTGAAAATTACTGGGCAAGGTTTTGAAGTAAAACCTTTGATCAATCCAAATGAAATTTTTTTAGATCAAGGCGCTTCATTTGAAGTACTAAGCGATGGTAAGCCTGTAAAAGATTTGCTCTTTACATTATATCGTGGCGGTAATTCGTATGAAGATAAAAAAATTAGCAGTGAAGTAAAAACTGATGCAGCAGGGCATCTAACCTTAAAATTCGACCGCCCTGGAGTGTATATGATGAAGGCACGGTATCCTTCAGTCGGTAAAGGCCCTATTACCGAAAAGCCTGCTGCACGAAGCTATAGTTATACGCTGACCTTTGAAGTAGCGCGTTAATCATAATAAAACTCAAAGGTTGTAACTGCGGTTGTAACTTCTAATAATGATTTTAAAAAGGAGATCAAAGCATCTCCTTTTTTATAGGTTTACTTCAAATTATTCTTAGCCTGGCTGAAAAATATTTGCTCACGGCACACATAAATTACTCTAACTAGTGCTTTCACACACGCTGCGCTACCTTTTTTTCTAACGTATTTCATTTTTCTATCAGATTATGCCTATCAGATTGATGGATTAACCAAGTAAGTTGGCAAAAGACATGCAACAGGAATTCCTCCCAAAGCCAGGCAGTTAGCGCTAAGCATCTTATCAGTTTCCTTATCGTTAAATATTATTTTTAACTATTCATTAAAACATATTGAAAATCTAATTGATAATCATTATCATTACCGTTCTTGTTGTTGCGTGTAATTAGTTGACTTGAAAATTATAGTCGCTCAATTTTCAGTATTTTTAATGGAGAACAGTTGTGGATTTCATTCGTAGTCGTAAGCATGCAAAACCTGCCCAATCTTTAGGCTCTCAATCACTGTTTGCTTTTGCTGTTTTGGCTTCACCTTTAGCAGGGCAGGCGCAAACTGCTTCACAGGCAGACCAGACATTGCCAGAAATACGAGTGAAATCTAAAAAAGAAGTGCCTTACAAAGCCGATGTTTTATCCTCACCAAAAGCAACCCAGCCTATTTTAGATACTCCTCAAGTGATTTCGGTTATCAAAAAAGAAGTGCTTCAAGAGCAAGGCGCAACATCGCTTGCGGAAGCGTTACGTAATACCCCCGGTATTACTGTTCAATTGGGTGAAAATGGAAATACCAGTGCAGGCGATACATTTCAGTTGCGAGGGTTCGCAGCACAATCTTCAGTATTTGTTGATGGTGTTCGCGATTTAGGCGCTGTAACGCGTGATACCTATAATTTTGATCAAATTGAGGTAGTTAAAGGGCCTTCAGGGTCTGATATTGGTCGTGGCGCTGGTGCTGGATATATTAATTTGGTGACTAAATTACCTTCACTGGGAGATGCTAATAGCGCTGAAGCAAGTTGGTATAGTGGCAATACTAAGCGTTTGGTAGGAGATTTTAATAAAAAGCTAGGCGAAACATCTG
>JAZKAR010000011.1:20289-153780 GCA_040389065.1 Pseudomonadota bacterium
TTCGTTTGAATATAATGACGCAAGATGGCGGGGTAGCTGAGCGCAATGTGGTTGAAAATAAACGGTATGGAATTGCTCCTTCACTTGCTTTTGGCTTAGGGACACCTACACGCTTATATTTGTATTCGCAGCATATTCGTCAGGATAATGTGCCAGATGGCGGTATCCCAAGCATTGGTATCGCTGGCTATAATGCACCTACAACACTAACTACAGGTGAGCGTACTGCGTTAATGGCAGCTCCGCGCGTGAATCGCGAAAATTATTATGGTTTAAGCAGTGATTACGAAAAGATTGATGCTGATATGGCAACTGCTAGAATCGAGCATGATTTTGGCAAAGGCTTTAAATTAACCAATATTTCCCGCTACGGTCGTTCAAAAATGGATCGTGTGATGACGGGAATTAATACCATAGCCCCTGTAAATGTTTCAGACCCTTCAACCTGGACGGTATCTCGCAGTCGCCAGAGTACATTACAAGAAAATGAAATTTTAGCGAATCAAACCAATTTAAATGTTGAGTTTGCAACTGCTTCTATTCAGCATACCTTATCAACGGGTGCTGAAATGCTCTACGAGAAGCAGCTTTCAACAACGCGAGGCGGTTTAGGCACTGGCGCAAATGCTAGTGTAGCTAATTTATATAATCCTAATCCTAATGATGTAATTACAGGGTTGAATCCTCAACCTAATGGAGTGTATTCCGATGGAAGCACCACAACATTGGCGTTATATGCGTTTGATACGCTAAAGCTGAATGAGCGCTTTCAGTTAATGGGTGGTTTAAGATTTGAGCATTACAAAACAGAGGCAGATGCCAGTACTGCGGTAACGGCTAACAATCAACTGTTTTATCCGGGTTACATAGTCGGCCAGCAAGCGCCCTCTAAAATTGCGAAGGCAGATGAGTTAACGAGCTGGAAGCTAGGCGCTGTTTATAAGCCTGCACATAACGGCAGTATTTATGCGGCTATCGCCAATTCGTTTACGCCTCCTGGCAGTGCTAATTTCGCACTCACTGCGCAAAGAAGCAGTTTGGATAGCGGAGCGATGGATGCTCAAAAAACGTCTAATATTGAAATAGGTACGAAATGGGATCTATTGCATAAAAGGCTTATGTTAACTGCCGCGTTGTATCGTACAGAAAACAAAAATGAAATTCCTCAAGAAGTATCACCCGGTGTCTATGATCAAATTGGTAAACGTCGCATTGAAGGACTTGAGTTAGGAGCGATTGGAAATATAACTAATGCCTGGCAAATTTCTGCAGGGCTAGCCACGATGAATACCAAGTTTCTTGAAGGAACAACATCTACTAGCACCACTACTGCAAGCAATAATGTTTCAGGCGCTTCTACACGTTGGTCACCCAAGTTAACCGCAACGTTATGGAGCACTTACGCTTTAAATAATACCTTAACATTAGGAGGCGGCGCGCGCTATGTATCTGAACAAAAACGCGTGGTTGATCCTAATGTAAGTTTAGCGAGTCAGAACAACGTGCCGAGTATTCCTGCTTATTGGGTTGCTGATGCGATGGCAAGTTATAAAATCAATAAAAATGTATCTGTTCGCCTGAACGTATACAATTTATTTGATAAGTTTTATATCAATTCATTGAATAATAGCGGCGCGCGCCTTACGGTTGGAGCACCTCGTTCTGGTGTTTTAAGTGCTAATATTCAGTTTTGATGCCATCTAGCCATATGGTCTCTCTACGAAAATACTGTTTGTCTGAGATTTTTTAATGAGAGGCCAAGTTTTTAAAGGTAAATTACCATGATGCTACATACTCCTGGGGTATTAACCCAACAGCAGGTGGCTGAATTTCGTCGCGCATTAGAGGGAGCTTCATGGGTCGATGGAAGTAAAACAGCAGGGTCTCAAGCAACGCAAGTTAAAAAAAATCTGCAATTATCAGCATCATCATCAGTATCAGAGGAGCTAGGCGTTCATGTTTTGCGTGCGTTGAAAGCACATCCTCTTTTTGTATCCTCTGTATTGCCTAAACATATATTGCCTCCTCTTTTTAACTGTTATCAGGGAGGGGGGCAGTATGGTAACCATGTTGATAATGCCTTGCGCAATGATGTATTAAATGATGTTCAAGTGCGCACCGATGTATCAACAACCCTTTTTTTAAGTAACCCTGAAGAGTATGAGGGCGGAGAGCTTGTTATAGAAGATGTGTATGGTGTTCACGAGGTCAAGTTACCTGCCGGTGATGCCATTATTTATCCTGCTACGAGTTTACATAGAGTAGAGCCAGTAACACAGGGTGTGCGACTAGCATCATGTTTATGGACACAAAGCCTAGTACGCGACGATTGGAGACGTACCATGCTATTTAATTTAGATATGACGATTATAAAACTGCGTCAGCAATTAGGTGATACAGCAGAAGTTGTAGCCTTAACAAGTCATTATCATAATCTACTGCGCCAATGGATTGAGGCATGACAGCATTACCAACAAGCCCAGAGTGCTTAACCATGATTCCCAGAGAAATCGCCGCAGTGAAAGACTATGAGCAATTTGCAAAAGAACGGCTTAACGCTAATGCCTGGGCGTATTTAACAGGTGGTGCAGCAGACGAAATTACCCTGCACGAAAATGAAAAAATATTTGAGAGCATTCGCTTAAAAGGTAGGGTATTGAGAAGCGTTGCGGGGGGGAATACGCTCGTTACTTTATTTGGTCATACCTACGCTCACCCTGTATTGTTAGCCCCTGTAGCGTATCAACGATTATTTCATCCAGAAGGGGAGCGTGCCAGTGCATTAGGTGCCAGCATTATGGAGGCTGGCAGCGTAGTAAGTACGTTAGCTTCTATCAAATGGGAAGATATTGTTTCCTCAACTGCATATCCTTCTTGGTTCCAGCTATATTTTCAGCGAAACCGTGCAGATACACTTGAATTGGTGAAGCGTGCTGAGGCAGCAGGTTTTAAAGTAATTGTTGTCACCGTTGATGCGCCGTTAGCAGGCATCAGAAATCGCGAGCATCGGGCGCATTTTCAAGTGCCTTCTGACATAAGTGCCATCAATCTTAAAAGTAGTTCTCCAAATGAAGTTATGAATGCTCATAAAAGTATCGTTTTTGATCATCTGATGGCAACTTCTCCTACATGGAATGATATTGAATGGTTAGTTACTGCAACGACTTTGCCCGTTGTCGTCAAAGGAATTTTAGATCGTGATGATGCTCTCGTGGCAGAAAAATGCGGTGCAGCAGGTATTATTGTTTCAAATCATGGCGGACGCGTGATAGATACACTGCCGTCAACTCTAGAAGCATTGCCGCCGATAGCAGAGGCCTTAGGTAAACGTATTCCGATATTACTAGATGGAGGAATCAGAAGAGGAAGTGATATTTTTAAGGCAATTGCACTAGGTGCTTCTGCCATATTAATAGGGCGGCCTTATATTTATGCGCTAGCTGCTGCGGGCGCCTTAGGTGTAGCGCATACTCTACGTATTTTGCGTGAAGAACTAGAAGTGATTATGGCAGTAACAGGCCATGCGACGTTGCAAGATATAGATGAAAATTGTTTGTTTTGATCGCTTGTTAAAGTAGATAACTTGATGGTGCTGTTTGCTTATTGCTGCTTATTGCTACTATACATCTGCCCATTTTCGAAGTAGATTATGATAACAACCCGTAAGCTGTACACAAGCGGTTTCATCAGCTCCCGTAGCCGTGAGGCGTTGAATAGCTGAATCCATTTCAAAAAGCATCATACGTTGTGCATCATCACGTACCATGCTTTGAATCCAAAAAAAAGACGCGAGCCGTGTGCCTTGTGTAACTGCATTGACACGGTGTAAGGCGGTGGAAGGGTACACAATCATATCACCCGCCGGTAACTTAACTGCATGCGCACCATAAGTATCTTCAATCACTAATTCGCCACCTTCATATTCATCGGGTTCGGTTAGAAATAGTGTTGCAGATACATCGGTTCGAATTTGTGATCCGCCTCCTGGTATTAAACGTACTGCCCCATCAACATGATTGCCAAATTGCATAGAAGATTCATAGCAATTAAACATGGGGGGATACACCCGATTGGGAAGTACAGCGCTAATAAAAAGTGCGTTGCGTTCGAGTTCACTTAAAATGATATCGCCGAGTTCGTGAGCGCACTCAGACTGTTCATTTAATTGGAGATTATGCTTTACGCGAGTACCTTGATGCCCTGCGGTAGCGCGCCCATCCACCCATGCTTCACCTGCTTTAGTAAGCTTTTCTCGCATCCATCGTAATTGTTCAGCGCTTAATACAGCAGGAATACGAATTAGCATAGGTGGATAGCTCCAGTTAGAACTTGTAGGTTGCTGTTACAAGTGCAGTGCGACCCGCGCTAGGTACTGAGCGCCCGCCATCTGATGGAATGGTAGAAATATAATCTTGGCTATTGGTTAAATTAATTACATTTAGGCGAAGATCATATTTAGGCTGATGGTAGGCCACAGTAGCGTCTAAGCGTTTATAGTTGCCGATTGAAACAACGTTAGTATTGCTTGCATAACGATCAGACATATAAGTAGCGCCGCCGCCAACTTCCCATTCTTTTGTTACATTGTAAGTAGACCATAAGGTAGCACTATGGCGAGGGGTATTCGCGAGTGTTTTTCCTTCGGTAGGAATAGAGCCTGGTGAGTTATCTAAAGATTTGACGATTTTAGCATTTAGATAGGTATAGCCGCCGATGATTTGCCATTGCGGTGTAATGTGGCCTGTTGCGCCAAACTCAAAACCATCAACTTTAATATTGCCATCTAAGCTGTATAGGTTTGCTCCTGCAAAAGAGCGTGCATTATCTTTTTCAATGCGGAATAGTGCAGAGTTTAGTGAAAGCGCTCCATTTATAAGATCCCATTTTCCTCCCACTTCGTAAGATCGACTCTTTTCAGGGCCTAAATCTTGTTGCCCAGAAGTGACAGTAAGCTGTTCCAATGAGGGATTAAAAGAAGTTCCATAAGATACATAATAAGATTGGGTATCTGTTGGCTGATAAATTAAACCGCCTCGCACACTTGTAAACTTTACAACCTTGTTTGCTGAGCTAGGTAAACTAACTGTATTCGTAATTCCCGCGCTGTAACGATCCCAACGCAAACCACCAACCACTTTCCATTGCTTGTTAAGCTCTACGGTATCATTTGCATAAAGAGCAAGTGTGTTGGCACTGCTTTGTGCAAGGTTAGCTGCAGTCGTTGTCGTACCAGAGGGTGTTGATAAATACGCTGGATTGGTAAGCGAAATAATCGGCAAACTGTCGGCGCGGCGTGTATAAACTTGATTTTCATAGGTATCATGGCCTATTTCAAGTCCTGTAATTAATTCATGCTTTAATGAGCCTGTCGTGAATTTTGTAATCAAATCACTTTGGTTATTGATAGATTGATCATGAATAATACGGTCATGGCTGGCTAGTTTTCCGTAAAGTAAATTTAAAGGAATGAGCGTTGGATTGCCTGAAGCAGTTGCTAACGCTCCAGAAACAACACTTGGGTTGGCACTTCCTATCCCTGTTTTCAAAGCAGTAGCGGTTCCCAATAATCCTATATTGGTAATATACGTTTCCCGCGCATCGGTTTTGTAATGATTAAATTGTGTTTGATTGCGAAACGTAACATTAGAATTAAACTTATGTTCAATTTTTGCATTGAGTGCAGTGACATCTTGAATAGTACGGTCATCTGTTAGGCCATAATAGTTGTCTCTACGTACATTGGCAGGGCGACCATTAATGGCATTAATACCATAATCAGGCATATCGTGATTGTGTTGGAAGAGTGCCGATAGCGTAATTTGCGTAGGCGTTCCAATTCCTAGCTTTAGAGAAGGAGCAATCGCAAAATCGCGATTTTCCATCACATCGCGTGTCGATTCTACATGTTGTGCCATTACGTTAACGCGAAATGCAGACGTTTCTGAAAGGCGGCGATTTACATCAAGCGTACTGCGTGCATAGCTATTGGTGCCTACCGTAGCAGAAATTTCGTTATGGTTTTTGAGTTCAGGCTGCTTAGTAGCCTGATTAATCACGCCTCCTGTGGAGCCGCGACCAAACAGCATAGAAGAGGGACCTTTAAGCACCTCAACAGATTCAAGAGCAAACGTATCGCGATAATATTGCCCGCGATCACGCATACCATCTACATATAAATCAGTACGCGCTGAAAATCCTCGTAAGTTTATGTTATTTCCGATTTGCCCGCCTTCAGCTCCCCCCAACGTGATACCTGGTACATTGCGTAAAGCATCTGATAACGAGGCTACTCCTTGAGAATCAAGCACTGCACGGTTTACAACGGTCACTGATTGAGGGATATCACGAATCGCTGTTGGAGTTTTTCCGCCAACCGTACTCACATACGGCGCATAGTCATTTTTTTCTTTGGTGCTGTGAACTGTAATTTCAGGTAAAGAAGTGTCTGAAGCGACTGATGAATTTTCAGCGGCTAAAAGACTGCCAGGTGCAGCTAATGTTGTGGTGAGCAAAACGGCTGCAAGAGGCTGAAAATGAATGGGGCGCCGATTTTTCGTGAGTATCATATTAATTCTTTAATATCAAAAATGGTTGTGACAACGTTTTAGAGGAGAATAAGTGTCTGATCCGCTAAAAATAAAGACGCGCTAAATGCTATCTGCTGATAGATTAAGGGGTAGGTGAATATAAATAAGAATGATTATTGTTGTCAATAAGAAAGTGATATTGCTATTATTTTGATTGGTATAGAGTAAGGCGCCTTATGGATATCTTAAGCAACTCTTACACAAAATCACTTGTGCAGCATGATAGTGTTCTTATGAGTATGTTTAAATATGGTTCTGTTTGCGCAAACCTTATTTAAAGTGTGTTACACACGCTAATAAACATCCCGCAAGTATCGGCCTTCTTCACTAAGCTGTTCAATATTTGCAGAAGAGCCAAGTATGTCGGCTAATACGTTTTCAACAGCAGGGGCCATGCCTTCTAAACTCCCGCATACTAAAATAACGGCTCCTTCAGCTATCCATGTTTTTACTCTATCGCTTGCTGTACGTAAACGGTCTTGTACATATATGCGCTCAGGCTGGTCACGAGAGAAAGCAAGATCAAGATTTTCTAACATGCCTTGCGTGTACCATGCTTCAATCTCGTCACGGTAATAAAAATCGCAAGCTTGATTGCGCTCCCCAAAAAAGAGCCAGTTTCGTTTATAGCCTGCGTGTATACGTGCTTTTAAATGACTGCGTAATCCAGCAATACCTGTGCCATTGCCAATCAAAATAAGAGGGTAATCGCCTGAGGGTAAGTGAAATGCTTTATTAGAGCGAAGCGTTAAATCAAATGCATCGCCTGGTTTAAGATATTCCGTTAACCAGCCTGATCCTAAGCCTAATGTGCCGCCATGCTTAACTTGGCGTACCAGTAAATGGATACGACCTTCTTCAGCAATAGAACTAATAGAATATTGACGTGAAGGTAAGGGTTTTAAAGGAGTTGCATCGTTTGCATAACGAGGTTTTATATCAATTAAGTCTCCTGATTTCCAAGAGCGCGATAAAGCCTCAGCAGGTTCAAGCTCAATATGAAAAACAGGGTTTCCGCAGCTGCCAGGGTTTAGCAAACGGCGTTCTACCAAGTGCCAACGCTCATAAACTGGCTCAAAATTTATAGTGGTCTGCATAGCGATTTGAGAAGATGAACCAAATGCAGTCAGTTGGGTTTTCCAAGTATTAAGGGCTGTTTGATCTCCATTATCAACTTCAATGCTCTTAAATAGAGGTTGAGCACCTTGTTTTTGCAGCCATGCATCTAGCGTGCGACCGAAACCGCAAAAAGTTTCATATTGCTTATCACCTAATGCTAGTAAGCCAAACTGTAAGTTTTGTAAGTTCTCAGTATTATTCATACGTTTTAAAAAAGTGCGTGCATGATCTGGCGGTTCACCTTCACCAAATGTACTTACTACAAACAAAGCATGTTGAAAGTGCGCTAAGCGATCAGAACTTAAGGTGTGTAAAGGTTGCAGGGTGACAGATATGCCTAGCTGTTTAAGCATCTGTGCAGTTTGAGTGGCTAATTGCTCAGCGAAGCCTGCCTGGCTAGCAAATCCAATAAGCCATTCGCTTATTTTTTGAGGGTCTTGAAATGTTTGAGAGGATTTTTTATGAAGTTTTATCTGGTTAACTGCATTATTTTTCTTTTGAGCGTTTAAGTAAATAAGCCCTATAAGAATAGCAAGTAAGATTAAAATAACAACGAAGATTTGCATGAATAGTATTCTAAAGTAAATTGTCTCTCAAAAATAATATTTTATATCATTGACTCAATATCACGCTGGTTTGTATAGCATGCTGTTCTTTGATGGCAAAATTCTGAGTAAATCTTATTTTTTATACGAAAATCAAATGAGGCTTAAACAATTTTTGAGAAAGAGATACCTGAGGGGGCACCTATTAAGTAAGTAATTGAGGGTATACCTTTTGTTAATTAAATAGATTAAGAGGAGAGGGAACAAAATCTATTTTATCAACAAAAGGTATATAGCGCTTACAATCAAATTAATTGTAAATGAGAATCATTCTTGATGTCAATATTTTATTGAAGATTCAGTAAATTATCAAACGTGATTCCAAATTGCCAATTAAAGCTTTCATCCGTATGAATTTGCCAATTAAAGGCGCCAAGAATAGCGGGGTGATTTGTTTTTATTTGATTCCATGCTGTGGTTGCTTGAGTGAGAGTTGAGTAGTTAGGTTGATTCCATATGCCAAATCCAACAACAAGGTGGTTGGCACCAACAAGCGTCACCCATTCATTTACACTATTAATAATATAACTAGGCTCATTTAATCCTGGGCCATCGTAATATTGAGGGGCAGCATAATCCATTGCTCCTGCTTGGATCATGGTTTGGCAGAACGTTTTATCTCGATTATTCCAAGGGGCAGGAGGCGATGTAATCAAAAAACCAGGATACCTACGTTTAAGTTCCAGACTTATCCACATCATTTCAGCGGTATCGGGGTCTTGATCAGCTTCAAACGTATTCCAATCTAAACCATCAAATCCTCCAAATTGATTGTAAAGCGCGACAATACTATTTACGAACGTCTGTGATTTTGTACGGTTAGGAAAACTCATACCATTTCCGGCACCGCCTACAGAAAGTATCACTTTTCTGTTTTGTACAGTACGAGCGTATTGAATATCATTGGCAAAATTACTTGCAGCACCACGTGTGTTATCTGGGGTATTAAAAAATACGGCTCCGGTTGTGCCAGGTGCGCCGCCTACAGGTTGAGCACTAAAAAGATAAATAAGATTGTATCCACTATGTACATCACGAATACGTACAGGAGAGGTTGTCCAGTTAGGCCAGTAACCTCCAACAATGCTAGTTGTGCTGGCTCCCGAAGAGCTCGAGCTGGTTGATGATGTACTTGAAGAAGAGCTGCTGGTAGAGCTTCCAGAAGATGTAGAGGTAGAAGAACTACTGGAAGTGCTTGAGGTTGAACTAGAGCTGGAGCTAGTTGAGGATGTAGTCGAGGAGGTCGAGCCGCTTGAGGAACTAGAAGTACTGCTGGTGGTGGAGCTTGAAGATGCAGGCGGTATTATGGGCGGTACATAGGGTTGGCTGGTATTTGTGCTTTGCCCACCACCACATCCTGTTATAAACAAGACTAACATTATGCTTGGAAAGGGGTGTTGAGTTGATTTTTTCATGCTAATACTTGCCTTATATCGGGCGATATTTTTTAACATTTGGTGACAAAAATACTCTAAATTCATTTGTTGTTAGAGGAGTAGTTATCTGAGATGCGATCACGGAGAGTGATAAAATGATTCTTTAAAAATTACGCAGTTGGGGTCTCTCGGCGTGGGATGCCCCGCGTGTTAGCAACTTGCCGTACTGCTTGTATTGTCTGCGTTGCTATGCAGGGCATCCTATGCCTTGATAGAACCCACCTGCGTAACTTCTATACTTAATGTAACGGCAAATTTTTGTAAGGCATCAAGCAAAAAAAACGTCGTTAGGATCTTTTTGCACCAATGTTAAGTTTAAGATGGGAGGCTAATAATGCTTATCTTAAATATTGTATTTAAAAGTAAAATTAAGTAAGAAAAATGCTGAACGTAACGTAAAAAATTTTATAAAAGGAGAGTGTGATATATGAAAACGCTAGCTGATTTGCGTAAGGAGTATCGGTTGGCAACCTTGGTTGAGTCCCACCTCCATGTAGACCCAATTGTTCAATTTGAACAGTGGTTTAGTGAGGCATTGCAAGCAGATGTACAAGAGCCAAGTGCAGCAAGCGTTTCAACAGTGAATGCGCTGGGGCGTCCTTCTTCACGAATTGTATTGGTAAAAGGAGCTGATGCTAAAGGCTTTAGCTGGTTTACAAATTATGAGAGTCGAAAAGGTAAAGAGTTAGATATTAATCCGTATGCGGCGCTTTTATTTTTCTGGCCAGAGATAGAGCGCCAAGTTCGAATCGAAGGGCGCGTTGAAAAAATGTCTGCCGCAGAAAGCGATGCTTATTTTCAAAGCCGTCCTTTCAATAGCCGCTTAGGGGCGTATGCCTCTGAGCAAAGTCAGCCTATTGAAGACCGAGCAATATTAGAGAGCCGTTTTGCTCAATTACAAATCGAATATGCAGATCATTCACCTTCTCGTCCTCCTCATTGGGGGGGCTATCGTTTATTGCCTGATACCATTGAATTTTGGCAAGGTAGACCTTCTCGTTTACATGATCGAATTTTGTATAACCGCCACTCTGACAATCAAAGTTGGGAGCATATAAGGCTTCAGCCATAGTATAAAAGGACTCATGAGATTCCCACATTGATAGTGTATGAATAGGGAGAAGTTGTATGCAGTTACCTCGTCATCTTGCGGCAGTTGTGTTTGACATGGATGGTTTGCTAATTGACTCTGCACGTGCCTATACCGAGGCTTTAGTAAATGTAGCAAAGCAGCTAGGTTATAACATTCCTGATAGTGCACAATGGGTAGGCTTAATGGGTTTTGAGCTTAAGAAACGGCTTATAGAAAATTTTGGCGCTCAATTTCCTTTAGAACTTTATTATAAGCAGGTAAACGAGTACTTTAACGAGCGTATGGAGCAAGGCGCACCCTTAAAAGAAGGCAGTATAGAGCTGCTCGATTTTTTAAAAAGCATTCAATTGCCATGTGCAGTAGCAACTTCTGCAAGCCGTGAAACTGCTTTTCATCATTTAAGTAAAACTAATATTATTTCTTATTTTCAGGTAGTGATAACGCGTGATGATGTTGCAAAAAGTAAGCCTCATCCTGATGTTTATCTTGAGGCAGCTAACAGGTTGGGTGTTGAGGCTTCAGAGTGTTTGGCGCTAGAAGATTCTTATCATGGAATTCGTGCAGCACATGCTGCTGGCATGATGCCCATTATGGTACCCGACACCTTGCCAGCTACTCCAGAAATGCATGAAAAATGCATTACTATTGCAGAAAGTTTGCATGCTGTAAAAAACCATTTGTTACAGGTTAGTGCACCATAAATGAATGTTGTTTGTTCATTACATTTTCATCATATTGTTTTCTAGACCGAAGGCGTGAAGACGTATTTTTTCGCATAGTTTGAAGAAAATTTAAGCTTTCATGATGCGCGCGAAAATGCTCGAAAAATTCAAGTGCCCAGGGCCATGTTTGTGAGCTTGGAGTAGGATGCGTCGGATGGTTAGGCGCAATATGCACAATTTTGCTTTCCCATTGTTTTGCCCAATGTTGTTGCTCTGCAGCGAGAGATTGTTTTTCATCTTTTCGAAGCACAACTACAGAAGGAAAAGGAAGAGTTTGTGAACATAGTTCTAAAGGGTAATTGGCTGGTGTAGGTAAATCATTAATATGTGAGTAGGGGGAAGGCATGACTAGCATTGCCCCTTCAATGAGATATGCATGCGAAGCGCTGGCATGTGCAACCGCAAGGCATCCTTCTCCATTTGCAATAATCCAAGTAGGCTTCTTGGCTTGCTCCAAGGTTTGAATAATCTCTTTTGACCAGCCTTCTAGATCAAGGGGTTTTCGCTGCGGATGAGTAATACTGAGAGCATCTTCTACTGTGTTTTCTAGCCATGACTGCCAATGTTCTTTAGGTGAGCTAGCTTGTGTATAATACAGGTTAGGTACAATCAATACAGTCATTGTTAGAATCCCTTTAGCACTAGTGATAAGTTATTCAAAATGTATAAGATGTATGTGCATAAAATTTTGAGAAGGCACTGGGTTAGTGCTTAAGTTAGATTTTGTCACATCACTGTACTTAAAGATATTCTTTAATGAATCATTTATAACTATGGTTTACGCTAGCGCATCCATATTTGATAAAGATAGAAGTTACGGATTTTTTTAAGTGTAAGCACTAGCTTGTTAAGCTTGCTGCTATATTAATAGTGATAGCAATCAATATAGTATTAAAGAAGAATGAGATGACCCCGTGCAAGAATCCTAATTTGCGCATTTTTTTAGATTTGATCGCAATATCAGCAGTTTGACAAGCCATACCAATGATAAAAGAAAAATAAAGAAAATCGAAGTAAACAGGATGCGTGCACCCAGGAAAATCAATGCAAGGGCAATCGAGATTAGCCTTGGGGTCATAATATTCATGCGCGTAATGTAAAGCAAATGATGTATGAACAAGAAACCATGAACAAATAATCGTAAGTGCGGCGAGTCCTAAATGCCAAGGTTGCTGAGTAGCGGGGTAATGTTTAATGGCTGCTAATTCTAGTAATATTGAGGCTATGCTGGCTGTTGCTGCAATTAATGTAAGCGCTAAAACAACTTCTTCTCCATCATCTTGTTTTAACGCATTATATTTCATATGGTCAACCGTACTTTTTAACATGGTTGTCCATGCCCATATCAAATAAAGCCATGTGCCAATATTCCAGGCAATCAATGAGCCTGTCGATTTATCAATCGAAGTAAAACAAAAACGTATCATTAAAAGGCTACAAAAACCAATAATGACACTTGCAACTAAGCGAGGGCGTGCATAGAGTTGTAAAAATATTGTTTTATGTTTATGCATAGTTATTTTTCCATTTTTTATACGACTGCCAATGTCGTATTATTGGCTGCTGTTTTTTTAAGCTAAGAGATTTAGGTTGTAAGCAACGGCCTTGTTGTTTGAATGCGTTGCTCAACCATAGCGCTGTGTCTTTTCGTACAAGAAAATCTATCTGTTTTTACTCTAAGCTTTAGGCTTGAAGCCACGTTAGTCATGTTACGACCATAATGGATAGCTTCTTGCGTATGGTGGAGCAGATCGCTTTTGTATAACTCGCATAAAACTCATTAAACCCATCTAACTTTAATAAACGTATTTATGCTTGGCATGCGTCAATTTCTACGGTAAAGGCTAAGCATCTTAACCCACTACTTCTCAAGTTAAGCCAAATTACCCAGCAGAATATAGTTCTTACAGAAAAGATAACAAATTTTGCTAAAAATATAGGCGCTCAATACATTTAATTTGCTAAGAGAAAGCGGCTATTAAAAAGAGTAAAAAAAGGAAGTTTTAGAGAAAGAATAAGAGTTACAGAATGTTAGATTTTAATCCGATAGCCCCCTTAAGAGGTGGAAATTGTTCATTATTTTTTAATGAATAACTTTTGCAAAAAATAAATTATGTAACTTGTGAGGGATTTATGTCTTTGCTATCAAAAATTTTTGGATTACATTCTCCCGAGCAGACAGCGATTGCAGAAGAAAAAAAACAAGCTGAATTACTTGCATTGCAGAATATGAAAGGCCAAATAGCTGCTATTCATAAAGCTCAAGCGGTGATTGAATTTTCTTTAGAGGGAAATATCCTCCATGCAAATGAAAATTTTCTACATGTGATGGGGTATTCCCTAAGTGAAATAATAGGGCAACACCATAGTTTATTTGTCGATCCTGACACTAAAAAAAGTGCTGATTATCAATTGTTTTGGAGTAAGTTGGGTCGAGGCGAATATGATTCTGGAGTCTATAAGCGTATAGGCAAAGGAGGCACGGTTGTCTGGATTCAGGCAAGCTATAGTCCTATTTTTGATGGGAGTGGAAAGCCCTTTAAAGTAGTTAAATATGCCACAGATATTACAGAGCAAAAAGTTAAAAATGCAGATTACGAAAGCCAGCTTAAGGCTATTAGCAAATCCCAGGCAGTCATCGAGTTTGATCTGAATGGTAATATTTTGTTGGCAAACGATAATTTTTTAAAGGTTCTAGGTTACACGCAAGAAGAAGTAAAAGGTCAACATCATAGCGTGTTTGTAGAGCCTGCTTATCGCCAAAGCATGGAGTATCGTTTGTTTTGGGAAAAGCTAAGACAAGGCGAATATAATGCTGGGCAATTTAAAAGGCTTACCAAAAGCGGAAGTGAAGTCTGGATACAAGCAAGTTATAACCCCATTTATGATGCCGAAGGTAAGATCAAAAAAGTAGTTAAATACGCAACTGATATTACTGAGCAAATCAATAAAAATTCTAATTATGAAGGCCAACTCAACGCCATTCATAAATCGCAAGCGGTGATTGAGTTTGATATGAGCGGCAAGGTTTTAATGGCGAATGACAATTTTTTAAATGTGTTGGGTTACTCGCTTGATGAAATAAAAGGTCAGCATCATAGCTTATTCGTAGAGGCAGCTTACCGACAAAGTGTAGACTATCGGCAGTTTTGGGAAAAACTAGGGCGCGGTGAATATATGGCGTCACAATATAAGCGTATTGGAAAAGGGGGGAGAGAGGTTTGGATACAAGCCAGCTATAACCCAATTTTAGATTTAAATGGAAAACCCTTTAAAGTCGTAAAGTATGCGACAGATGTTACCGCACAACATCTTGAGCGTATGCAATTAGAAGAAGTTATAAAAGACATTGATAGTGTGGTGACTTCAGCAAAAAATCATGATTTAAGGCAAAGAGTTTCTTTAGAAAACAAAACAGGCTCGTTTGCTAGTCTCTGTGCGGGTGTGAATGATTTAATCGATGGTTTTGTAGAAGTGATTTCAGTGGTGCGTGAAGCTAGTGATTCTATTAATACTTCTGCACAAGAAATCGCAACAGGCAATACCGATTTATCTCGCCGTACAGAGGAACAAGCAGCTAGTGTAGAAAAGACTGCCGCAACGATGGAAGAACTGACTACCACGGTACAAGAAAATGCAAAAAATGCGTTACTAGCGAACCAGTTAGCAACAACGACAGCTGATATTGCAACTAAGGGTGGAAAAGCTGTAGAAGAAGTGGTAGGCACTATGCGCATGATTACAGAATCAAGCCGCGAAATTTCAGAAATTATTTCTGTGATTGATAGCATTGCATTCCAAACCAATATTCTTGCATTGAATGCGGCAGTAGAAGCAGCAAGAGCAGGGGAGCAAGGGCGTGGATTTGCAGTAGTTGCCAGTGAGGTAAGAAGCCTAGCGCAACGTAGCGCAAATGCGGCAAAAGAAATTAAAGGGCTTATCTCTGATTCAACTGGAAAAGTAGAAACAGGCTCTAGGCTAGTGTCGGCTGCTGGCAAAACGATGCAAGAGATTGTGCAGTCAGTAGAAAGTGTAACAGGGATGATTGCTCAAATTTCAGTGGCATCGCAGCAGCAAACGAGCGGCATTGAACTCGTTAACAAAGCTATCACTGAGATCGAAAAAACGACTCAACAAAATGCAGCATTAGTTGAGGAGGCTGCAGCGGCAGCTGAATCGATGGGAGAGCAAACGCTGAGCTTGAATCGCTCAGTGGGTATTTATAAGCTTAATAACTCTCATGATCGCATGGTATCGCAATCTGCTATTTCCAGTAAGCCAAAAGCAAAGGCTTTACCCTCAAAAAGTAAATCGAATAAATCTTTAAATCCTACTCCCCAAGAAGATGAGTGGGAGTCATTTTAAGGTAATTGTTCTAAAATAACGTGTGCTACTACCCACTCTCGTTCGTCAGATAAGCTTACATGTGCCTTAATATTTCGCTGGGTCATCCATTCAGCAAGCCTGCCACTAAACATCCATTCAGGCTTGCCATCTTTATTATGTGTAATGGTCATGGATTCCCAGCTCACAGGGGCGCGTATCCCTAATCCTGTGGCTTTAGCCAAGGCTTCTTTCGCCGCCCAGCGTTTAGCTAGCCATCGCGATTTATGCCGCTCCTCAATGCTCTCAAATTGTGGTAACTCTTGAGAAGCAAGAAATCGCCTAGCTAAACGTAAACCATGTTTTTTCCAAGCACGATCCATTCGTTTTACGTCTAAAATATCGATGCCTGTTCCGTAAATCATAGTGATAGCAACTAGCTTAAAAAATGAATAGATAATAAAAGTTAGGTCGCTGAGTTCTCAAGGTATGGCAAACTGTGCAAGGAATACAATGACTTGCCAATATGATTAGAGAGCCTGGTTTCATAAATTTTAAAATAAAATTTTGCCAAATATTGTCTATCGCTGAGTAATAATTCTTTTCATACTGCGCACAGCTTCGGGTAATCCAACAAACAAAGCCTGAGCAACAATTGCATGACCTATATTGAATACAGAAATGCCGGGAATAGCCGCAACAGCAGGTGTATTATGATAGGTTAAGCCATGCCCAACATTCACTTGTACGCCAATATGAATACCAAACTCTACGGCTTCACGAATACGGCTAAGTTCACGATTTTGTTGTTTATCTGTGTTGGCTTCAGCATAAGCTCCTGTATGAATTTCTATAATCTGTACCCCGGTTTCTTTTGCAGCTTCAATTTGCTTAAGATCAGGGTCAACAAATAACGAAACATCAATGTGCTCTTTTTTTAACCGCTGAATAGTATCTTCAAGCGTATTCCAATGCTTTAGTACATCAAGCCCGCCTTCAGTCGTAAGCTCTTCGCGCTTTTCAGGCACTAAGCATACTTCGTGGGGGCGAATCTCTATTGCGAAATCTACCATATCTGATACGGCAGCCATTTCAAAATTCATGCGGGTTTTAAGTTCACTGCGAATAACGCGTACATCACTATCCTGAATGTGGCGCCGATCTTCTCTTAAATGCAATGTGATTTGATCAGCACCTGCTGTTTCTGCTACTAAGGCAGCTTCAAGAGGGCTAGGATAGCGTGTGCCGCGAACCTGGCGCAGAGTGGCTATATGATCAATGTTGAAACCGAGCTGTACAGGAAATTTAGTGTGTAGCATCATCATTCTCCTTTAGAAGAGGGGAGGTGAGTTCCATATCAAAGCCAAGTTCACGCAGTAAGTCCTGGCGGTTTGCCCAACCTTCTTTTACTTTAACCCAAACATTCATATAAAGTTTATGACCGAGTAATTTTTCACATTCTTCTCTAGTTTGTGTGGCGATTCGCTTCATTTTTTCGCCATCTTTACCTAGTAAAATTCCTTTTTGACTGGCTCTATCTACCCAGATAGTCATAAATATTTTTCTTAGTTTTCCTTCTGTTAGGTATTGATCAACAGTAACAGAAGTCGAGTAAGGTAATTCATCGCCTAAGGAACGGAAAATTTTTTCTCGTAAACGCTCGGCAATTAAAAAGCGTTCGCTGCATTGAGTAAATTCTGAAGGGTCGTAGTAAAAGGGCGACTCAGGTAAATATTTTTCTATTACATCAAGCAGTGTGTCAAGTTGCCAGTTGTGTTTAGCGCTAACGGGCACAATTTCGGTAGGCGTTAGGCGCTCAGCAGTTGCTTTAAGCCAAGGAGCAATACGCTCTCGCGGCTTTACACGATCCATTTTGTTGATGACTAAAATGAGTGGAATATCTGGCGGTAATAATTCTATAAGCGCTTCATCGCCTTCACCAAATCGCTCTGCTTCTAAAACCCATACTATAACTGAGACAGATTGAGCATAACTAGAGACAAGCCGATTCATAGAGCGGTTTAATAACGAAGTATTGTGTCGTTTTTGAAAGCCTGGGGTGTCAACAAATACAAATTGGGTATCGCCTCGAGTGCGAATGCCTTGAACAACGAGTCGCGTTGTTTGCGGTTTGTCTGAGGTGATACTAATTTTTTCACCAACAAGATGATTTAATAAGGTAGATTTTCCTACGTTTGGGCGACCGATAATGGCGATTGTACCCGCGTGTAGAATAGGTTCGTCTGAACGATGTGGCATACGGTATCATTTTCAAAATTAAAAATATTAAAGTTATAGCTAAATAAGTAAAGCAATAGGCTAGCTAATTAGGAAAGTCTTTAGTGTACTAATCCTGGCTTAATTGCAGGCACAACATGGTTTTCAGTATCTGAGGATTTTTCATCCATATCAGGTAATTTACGCATAGGTATTTTTTTGATCGAAGAAATAAGCCGTTGAGCACTTTCTGGCGATATACAGCCGCTTTGCAGATACACACTTGGGTCAGAAAGATTGATTGGTTTTCCTGCATCTTCAGAAGGGTCATGCGTAATATTTCTTAGTGATTGAAATGTCGCTGTCCAGGTGCCTGTGCGAACCTGCCCTCCCCATTGCTCTGGCCATATCCAGGCAACAGTACCCGTTATTTTGTTGTTATCTATTCTTCCTGCATATGTTCCTACTAAACCAATAGATCCTACTGTATCTGTTCTGTAGATGATAATAGATTCTTCAGTAAAGCGCTCTACTTTAAGGGAGGCAACTGTACCATTTTGCCAAGTGGCTGTACCTGCTTTTCCACTTGCCTCAAATGTCCAAGTGCTACACATGCCATTTTCGCACTCATTCATTGTGGGGGGGGGTTGTAGGGGGTAAATAGTTTTTATATCTTTAATGTTTCTTGTTTCTTGCGCGAAAGCAGTATTGATAAAAGTTAGGCAAAGCAAGGGCATCATAACAAAATAGAATGCTATATATGAAGCATGTGCGAGCGTGCGTATAGGTTGGTATCCCTGCTTAATTAAGATAAGCAGACTATTCATTGCGCGTCTCCTGTTTGATGTAAGGCGGCATAATAAATGTATTATCGATAATACATTTATTAGAAGTTACGTAGTTCAACTCTATCAAGACATGGGATGCCCCGCATGGCAACGCAGACTGTACACAGAGTATGGCAAGTTGCCAACACACTGAGAGAGTTCAACTGCGTAATTTCTAAAAAAATAACGGCGATTTTTAAAAGATACCCCATTATTCTAAATCTTGCGCTATTTGCAGTTAATTAAAGTATTTTTTTGATTAAAAAATACACAAAATCAAATTTTTAGTCTAATAAAATTCAGTTTATCTTATACGCGATGTTTGGTGGGTAAACCGTATAAATGTTTATTTGATGGTTATTTGAAAAATTAGGCGATGAGCTAAGGAGTAAATAGCGTATAAAAATATGAGTTACAACATTATTTCTAAATTTAGTCAAAAAGGTAGTAGAAGCGCTGTGATTAAAAACAAATTACCTTAAGATAGAAGCTCATTCTATAATGCTATGTTAGGATTTTTAAAAAGGATAGGCATGCACCCCGCTCATTGGTTAATCGATTTGCTCAAAACAGCTGTAGAGCCACTGGCTCCGGATTTTTTGAATATTGTAGCAATTGAGCGGCCCAAGCATATTGAGCATGGTGATTATGCAACGAATATCGCAATGTTATTGGCGCGTGAGCTTAAGCAAAAACCTCAGATAATTGCGCAACGCATCATTGACGGAATAGCGGCTGATGCTCGGTTAAGTGATGTAAGTATGGCAGGGCCAGGCTTTATCAATATTCGTTTATCGCCTACTGAGCGCCAAAATGTCATTACCCGTGTGCTCAAGCAAGGCGAAAACTACGGGCGTCGTTTTGAGGCATCAGGTGACTTGGCAGTTCAGCCCACTAAGGTAATTGTCGAGTATGTTTCAGCAAACCCCACAGGGCCTTTACATGTTGGGCATGGGCGTGCTGCTGCGGTAGGTGAAGGCATTGCAACATTGCTCGAGTGGCAAGGCTATTCGGTATGCCGTGAGTTTTATTATAACGATGCTGGCGTACAGATAGAAAATTTAGCACGTTCAGTACAAGCGCGTGTTCGTCAGTTAGCCGATCAATCGCTTGCTTTCCCTGAAGATGGCTATCATGGCGACTATATTAAAGAGATTGCAGAAAGTTATCTTAAGGATAATCCTAGCGATGCCGAGGCTAATGCATTTACTAATATTAAAAATTATGCAGTAGCTGCATTGAGAAAAGAGCAGGATCAAGATTTAAAAGTATTTGGCATTCGCTTTGATCATTACTATTTAGAGTCATCCTTATATACAGATGGTAAAGTTGAGGCAACAATTGCCCGTTTAGCAGAGCAAGGTCACACCTATGAGCATGACGGTGCTTTGTGGCTTAAAACAACGCAATGGGGTGACGATAAAGATCGCGTTATGCGTAAGTCTGATGGAACCTATACGTATTTCGTACCTGATATTGCTTATCATGTTACTAAATGGGAGCGTGGGTATACACGGGCGATTACTGAGTTAGGTGCCGATCATCATGGCTCAATTCAGCGTGTTCGTGCCGGCTTGCAAGCAATGGGATTAGGAATTGCTGAGGGGTATCCTGATTATGTTCTTCACCAAATGGTTACTGTGTTGCGAGGTGGAGAAGAAGTCAAAATTTCTAAGCGTGCGGGTGGATACGTTACGGTAAGAGATTTAATTGATGAAGTAGGGCGCGATGCAGTGCGTTTTTTCTTCTTGATGCGTAAACATGATTCTCAATTAATTTTTGATATTGATCTTGCTGTATCCAAAAGTGAAGAGAATCCCGTTTACTATGTACAGTATGCTTATGCGCGTATTTGCAGCGTTTTACGCAATAGCGGTACTCAAAAGATTTTGTTTGGTATAGATTTAAGCCCGTTAGTGCAAGAAACTGAGCGTCGGTTACTGTTGCTGCTAGAAGATTTTCCTATTCTTCTTGAACATGCAGCTGAGCAGTCGCTCCCGCATTTAGTGGCGTTTTATTTAAAAGATGTAGCAGCAGCATTTCATAGCTACTACAACGATCAAAAGGTTTTAGTTGAGGAAACTGAGCTTCGTTTGGCACGTTTAGCACTTCTACAAGCCACAGCTCAGGTCTTAAAAAATGGATTGGGTTTAATGGGTGTTTCAACACCCGAATCCATGTGAAATAAAGGGAAGGGCTATGCGTCTACGTCAATTTTCGCAGAAGGGAACTATCGTTCCTGGCGTGATATTAGGTTTGGTCATCGGCTTGGCTGTTGCGGCGTTTATTGCGTGGACATGGAACCGTGAGCCAAGTTATAACGAAAAAGTACGCTCTGATATGGAGCGCGTTCGAGCAGAGCGAGAGCGGGAAGGGCGTACTCCTCAATCGGGAGATAAGCCAGCATCAGCTCCTTCTGAGCAAATAGGTTCTGATGCAACAAAAGGTGATGCTACTAAGGAAGGCAATAAAACGGCTACGACGGCGCAAAACCCTAAAAAAACGAAAGAAGATTTATCTCCGCAAGATAGGGAACGCTTTGACTTTTACAAAATCCTGCCTGGTATTGAAGAAGCTCGCCCTATGACAGAAGAGGATAATAAAAAGGAAAGCGGAAAGTCTGGTACGAGTGGTGATTCTAAAGAAGATTTGATAGAAAATCGTCAAGCCCAAGGCAAAAATAAAGATAATAAAGAGTCAGCAAAATCAAAGCGTACTCCGCAAGATGAAGATCAGCTTAATTCGGTAATGAAGAAGCTGCAAGAGGAGGGTGAGGTTAATGACCGTGAAGCACCTCGTGCTTCTAAGCCACAGCGTTGGTTGGTGCAAGTGGGTGCATTTGAGAATGAAGATGACGCTGATCGGTTAAAAGCTGATTTGGCGATGGCTGGTTTAGAGGCGCGCGTGCATCGTAGTAAAGATGCAAAAGATCGGGTGATTTATCGTGTGCGTTTAGGCCCTGTAAGCGGCGAAGATGAATTAAATCGTGTTCGCTCCGATTTAAAACAGCAAGGTATAAAATCTACTTCAATTCCCCTTCATTAAGGAGTATTTCCATGAAAACGGCCGTATCTGCTTTATTGGTTGCTGCAAGTTTATTTTTTATGCCTTTCTCTTATGCGGCATCAACGGCGACCTCAACCGAAGCGATAAAAGAAAATCAGCAGTATAAAGTTATTCAACTGAAGCAAGCGCCTTTACCTTCTACTCAAATAGAAGTTATCGAGTTTTTTTCCTTTGGGTGTCCGCATTGTGCTCATTTAGAGCCTACGCTTCAGGCTTGGAGGAAAACATTACCCGCAAATGTTAGTTTTCGACGTGTTCCTGTAGTGTTTCGTCCTCAATGGGAAAATTTAGCAAAAGTTTATTACACTTTAGATGCTTTAAAATTATCACAATTGGAGCCTCTCGTATTTAAAGCAATTCATGAGAGTAATGAAGATTTAACAAGCGAAGAAATTTTTCTAAAGTGGGCAAAAAAACAAAAAGTTGATGAAAAAAATGCACGTACCATGTTTGAGTCATTCACAGTGAATACTCGTGTGTCACAGGCTAAAACACTTGCTCAGTACTATCAAGTTGAAGGCGTGCCCTTATTGATTGTGGCTAATAAATATCAAACAGATGTGCAAATGGCAGGAGGGCCTGAAAAAGTGCCTGCTGTGTTAAACCATTTAATTAGGCTTGCGCAAAATAAATAGAATGTGTTGCATTTGTGCAACGCGCCCCTACCATTTATGGCGGCAAAGTCGGCTAGCCTTGGCTGCTAAAGAGCTTTGGTGCTATGATAATGGGGTTGGCTGAAGCAGCCTGTGTTAGGGTGCTTCACTGTATGAATCTCGTTTAAGCTTAGGGAACACTATGAAGAAACCTCTCGTAGCAGCTGCTATTGCTCTGCTTCTTGCTGCTTGCGGACAGCAAGCTTCTAACACCGCTGAACCTGCTAAGCCAGCTACTGATGCTGCGCCTGCAACTAGCACAACCTCTACTACCACAACTACTACTGATGTTAAGCCAGCTGATGCAACTGCTCCCGCAGCGCCTGCAGCTGATGCAACAGCACCTGCTACTGGTAGTACGACATCATCTACAACGTCTACAACGACGACAGCACCTGCTGATGCAACAGCTCCTGCAGCTTCTGCAACAGCAACAGCTCCTGCAGCTGATGCTGCTAAACCTGCTGAAGAAAAACACTAATTCAGCGTGTTTAGATGTGAAAAGCCGACTTTGGTCGGCTTTTTTTATTTGTATTTTAATTAGTTTAAGAGAGAGTATTATGTTTGCCTGGAGTGAGCCTTTATCTCAACATGATCCCGAAATTGCCGCAGCAATTACCCAGGAGGTTCAACGTCAAGAAGACCATATTGAGCTAATCGCTTCTGAAAATTATACAAGTCCTGCGGTGATGATGGCTCAAGGATCTCAACTTACAAATAAATACGCAGAAGGTTATCCTGGTGCCCGCTATTATGGCGGTTGTGAATATGTGGATGAAATAGAACGGTTAGCCATTGATCGTGCTAAAGCGCTGTTTAATGCTGAATACGTTAATGTTCAGCCTCATTCTGGAGCACAGGCAAATGCCGCAGTGATGTTGGCAATGCTTAAACCTGGCGATACGCTATTAGGTATGTCTTTAGCGCATGGAGGTCATTTAACCCATGGGTCGGGTGTGAATGCAAGTGGTAAGCTTTATCATGCAATTCAATATGGTTTGCGTGAAGATAATGAAGAAATTGATTATGATGCTGCCGAAGCTTTAGCAAAAGCGCATCGTCCAAAATTGATTATTGCAGGTGCTTCTGCGTATTCTCGAGTGATTGATTGGCAACGTTTTCGTGCTATTGCTGATTCAGTAGGTGCTTATTTAATGGTCGATATGGCCCATTACGCCGGGCTAGTAGCAGCAGGGCAGTATCCTACCCCTGTTGGTATTGCAGATTTTGTTACAACGACTACCCATAAAACGTTAAGAGGCCCCCGTGGCGGTATTATCATGGCTAAAGCTGAGTTTGCAAAAGTTATTAATTCAGCCGTATTTCCTGGTCTGCAAGGTGGCCCATTAATGCATGTTATTGCCGGTAAAGCTGTAGCTTTCAAAGAAGCACTAACGCCTGAGTTTAAAGTTTATCAACAGCAGGTAATGAAAAATGCGCGCGTGATGGCTGATGTATTAGTCGAACGTGGATTTAGAATAGTATCAGGCGGAACCGATAGCCATCTATTTTTAGTTGATTTACGGGCTAAACAAATTACGGGTAAAGTGGCAAGTGATTTGCTGGGTGCTGTTCATATTACAGTAAATAAAAATGCGATTCCTAATGATCCAGAAAAACCTATGGTAACAAGCGGCATTCGTATTGGAACGCCTGCAATGACGACACGAGGTTTTAAAGAAACAGAAAGCAATCTATTAGCGAATTTGATTGCTGATACGATTGAAGCTAAAGAAGATGAAGCGAAGCAAGCATCTATCCGTGAACAAGTAAAGACTTTGGTCAAACAATTTCCGGTATACCAACATTAAGCGTTAGTGATTGCTAGCTGCTACTACTTGTTTCATTCGTTTCGTTAGTATTTAGAGTTAGATATCTATCCTGTCTTGACTTGATTGATAAGTAACATAAGGTCAAGACAGGTACAATTTGCACGCTCAATTTGATAATTGATATGCGCTGTAGTGAGTCGCCTCAAACAAGTTATTCGTTGAAATAACCATATTTTAGCAATGTCTTTTCTTTTTAAGAGAAAAGAGAGAAAGGGCGAAATTGCATCACATATATTTAATCGGCTTATGAGGCATTAGCTTTGTTATGGAGAGAAAAATGATTCGTACCCGTTTTGCGCCGAGTCCTACGGGTTTATTACATATTGGCGGCGTTCGCACGGCCTTGTTTTCATGGGCTTATGCAAAGCATCACCAAGGTAAGTTTATTTTACGAATAGAAGATACTGATGTTGTACGCTCTACTCAAGAATCAGTGGATGCTATTTTAGATGGTATGGCGTGGTTAGGTTTAGAGATTGATGAAGAACCAGTTTATCAAATGCAACGTATCGAGCGTTATAAACAGGTTATTGATGAGTTAATGGCACGTGATCTAGCTTATAAATGTTATTGCTCTAAAGAAGAGCTTGATGAGATGCGTGACACTCAATGGGCAAAAGGTGAAAAGCCACGTTACGATGGGCGTTGGCGTGATAACACTCAAACTCCTCCATCAGATCGTGAACCAGTTATTCGTTTCAAAAATCCTATAGAAGGCTCTGTTATTTGGGAGGATCGTGTAAAAGGGCGTATCGAGGTTGGCAATAAAGAACTCGATGATCTCATTATTGCGCGTTCAGATGGTACGCCGACTTATAATTTTTGTGTTGTTGTAGATGATTGGGATATGGGAATAACCCATGTTATTCGCGGAGAAGAGCATATTAACAATACTCCTCGACAAATTAATATCCTAGCTGCTCTCAATGCCCCCATTCCTGTTTATGCTCATTTACCGCTGATTTTAAGAGAGGATGGTCAAAAACTCTCTAAACGTACAGATGCAGTAGGAGTATTACAGTTTCAACAAAAGGGAATACTTCCCGAAGGCCTTTTGAATTACCTAGCTCGCTTAGGGTGGGGCCATGGTGATCATGAAGTGTTTTCAATGGAAGAATTTGTTGAGTGGTTTGATCTTGATCACGTAAGCGCTTCTCCTGCTAAATTTGATTTAGAAAAACTTGATTGGGTAAATCACCAACATCTCAAACGGGCAGATTCAAGTCGTTTACGTGTTTTAGTTACACCTTTTTTGGTTGATAGAGGCATTGATGTCTCAGCTGTTGCAGAAGTGCAACAGACAGCTATCGTCGAGTTATTAAAAGATCGCTCTGCTACCTTGATTCAGTTGGCTGAAAATATGCATTATTTTTTCCTTCCAGTCGTTACAGAAGAGGCTGTGGTAAATCAGCATCTTGCAGGCGATGCGAAGGCGCGCTTAAAAGATTTTGTGGCAGAAATAGAACATTCTGACTGGAGTGTTGCAGAAATTAGCCGATGCATGAAAGAGACGGTTGCAAAGTGGCAAGTTAAGATGCCACAATTGGCTATGCCCCTCAGAGTAGCTGTGTGCGGGGTGGTAAATACACCGTCGATAGATCAGGTATTATACCTCATCGGAAAAGACGCAGTAATTCAGCGTATTCAATCTGTCTTAGCTTAACTTAAGGCCGATAGAGAGAGTAAGCTGTGTCATTGAGGTTTTTTCCTCGTCACGGCCTTTTTGATTATTTAGGAGCGAGTTGCTATGAATAAAGCGGAACTGATTGCGGCACTGGCAGAGAAAAGTGGTTTGACTAAGACGGCCAGTGAGCAATCACTGAACGCACTGATCGAAGTCGTTACTGAGACGCTTAAAAAAGGTGAGCCTATCCAATTGATAGGTTTTGGAACCTTTGCTGTTAGCTCAAGAGCTGAGCGTCAGGGGCGTAATCCTCAAACAGGTGCAGCCTTAACAATCGCAGCTTCAACTGTTGCCAGGTTTACCCCTGGTGCCAAATTGAAAGATGCAATTAACTCAAAATAGTATTAGTTAATTTGTAAATAATAAAAAGGCGCTTTAGGCGCCTTTTTATTTGCTCTTATTTGCTTGTATCAAGCTGCTTAGATATTGAATTCTATCCTGCTGTACCCCCAACCGTTAATCCTTCGATACGTAGGGTAGGTTGTCCTACTCCCACAGGAACGCTTTGCCCTTCTTTACCACACACTCCTACGCCGCTATCAAGTGTAGAGTTATTACCAATATGGGTAATACGGGTAAGGGCATCAGGGCCATTTCCTATCAATGTAGCACCCTTCACTGGGTATTGTAATTTTCCTCCTTCAACCCACCAGGCTTCAGAAGCAGAAAATACAAATTTACCGCTAGTGATATCTACTTGACCACCGCCAAAATTAACTGCATATAGCCCTTTATCTACTGAAGCAATAATTTCTTCAGGGGATAAATCGCCTCCTAACATGAGTGTGTTAGTCATACGAGGCATAGGTAAATGGGCAAAAGACTCTCTTCTTCCATTTCCAGTAGGTTTGGTTTTCATGAGTCGAGAGTTTAACTCATCTTGCAGATAAGACTTTAAAACCCCATCTTCAATCAATATATTTCGCTGTGAAGCATTACCTTCATCATCGATACTTAAAGAGCCTCTGCGGTCAGGTAAGGTACCATCATCGACAACGGTTACGCCTTTGCTGGCAACCTGCTCTCCGATTCGTCCAGCAAAGGCAGAAGAGCCTTTACGGTTAAAATCACCTTCTAATCCATGGCCTACAGCCTCATGAAGTAATACCCCTGGCCATCCAGCCCCCAAAACAACGCTCATGATACCGGCAGGCGCTGGGCGTGCTTCTAAGTTAAGTAAGGCTTGATCTACAGCTTCTTTAGCGTATTGCTGCAAGCGTTCAGAAGAAAAGTAAGCATAGTCGAAACGCCCGCCGCCGCCAGAGCTGCCTTGTTCTCGACGTCCATTAGATTCTGCAATAACTTGAATAGATACGCGCACGAGAGGGCGTATATCTGTTCCTAAGCGCCCATCACTGCCTGCTACCAACATAATTTGGTAGCTGCCAGATAAAGAAGCCATTACCTGCGTAACCCTTGGATCACGTTGGCGTGCATAGCTTTCTAGTTTTTCAAGTAAGGCAACTTTTTCTGCTTCTGATAAGCTAGGCAGAGGATCAGTGCCTGCATAATAAGCAGGTACTGATTTCGATTGAAGAATAGGAGCACACCCTGTTTGACCACGATGCGTCATGCTGCGTACCGTATCTGCGGCTTTGCTTAAATCATCCCAGTTAAGTGTTTCTACATATGCTAAAGCTGATTTTTCGCCTTGAATAGCTCTTAATCCTAAGCCTTGTTCAATATGAAAACTACCTGATTTTACAATGCCTTCTTCTAAGGCCCAACTTTCTTGGCGCACATACTCTGCATAAACATCTGCATAATCGACAGAATGTTCATGAATACGAGCAAGCAGTTTTTGAAGGTCTGGAATTCCTAAACCTGTAGGGCTAAGGAGAGTTTTACTGGCAATATCGAGCATTGACATTAGAATACCTTTTTTAAAAAGGGCCAAATACACCATTCGGCAAAATAGGGGCGAGTTAAATATGCATTAGAAAGGTTGAATAGATAATGGTCAAGATAAGTGTGAGTAGCTACTTGTATACTGAATTATGACATCAGGCTACTTTAAATAAAAGTTAAATGGTGATAAAAACTCATATATTTACTGCGGCAAGTGTTACGTAAAATTATTGAAGAGAAAGAGGGTAAGGTGCTACCTAGTAGTACGGCAATACACGCAATAACTCTACTAAAATACAGGCATACCTAAGCATCCGTTATCTGACTAAATCAATTCTCATTTAAGACTTAGTGTTGAGCTTTATTAATACATACTAGGCATGAAATAGCACAGCAGGCTATTCATCATAAGACTAAAGCTAATATGGGGGAGATTTGGATTGGATTAAAGATTTTGATGTCAAATTCTTTAAAGTTTTTAAATTCATGAGCTAAGTTAGCATCAAGAAATAGATTTAAAGCACTTTATTAAATAATCATTTAATCTAAACACGCAAACGCAAACGCAAACGCAAACGCAAACGCAAACGCAAACGCAAACGCAAATTGCATATTTGAAGATTTAGAAGTTACGCAGTTAAGTACTCTTAGCGTGTTGGTACCTTGTCGCGTTCTTTGCACTGCTTGCGTTGCTATACGGAGCATCTCATGTCTTGAACGAACCGAATTGCGTAACTTCTAAGATGATAATTTTATACATCGAGGATTGATGTTTGGTCAGGCGCTTTTCTGTAATGCATTTCTAATATCGCGAAGCAGTAAAATTTCTTCACTGGGTGCTGTTGGTGTAGCAGGGTCATCAGCATCTTTTTTCTTAAGGCGATTAATTTGCTTAATGGCTATAAAAATAGCAAAAGCAACGATCATAAAATTAACGATAGTATTTATAAATACCCCATACTTTAGAACCGTTGCGCCAGCCTGAATTGCCTCAGGCAAACTATGATACGGTGCAGCAGCTTTAGTACCTTCTTTAAGTACAACGAACAAGTTACTGAAATCTACGTTACCCACTAATAAGCCTAAAGGCGGCATTAAAACATCTTCAACTAATGATTTAACAATGCTTCCAAACGCCGCGCCAATAATTACCCCTACAGCCATATCAACAACACTACCTTTTACCGCAAAATCACGAAATTCTTTAACTATAGACACAATTTTTCCTAAAAACAAAGTGTTAGAAGTTACGCAGTTGGCTTTCTCGGCGTGGGACGCTCCGCGTTATGCCAACTTGCCGTACTAGCTGTATTGTCCGCGTTAGCATGCCTTGATATGGCTCAACTGCGTAACTTCTAAGTGTTTAAAAATAAATAATCACAAAAAAATTATTAGGATCGTTACTAGAAATATTTTCTTAAGCTAGTGGGGGGCAGGTATTTCGAAAAGAAGCTTTTTGGGATAATCGTTCCATAAACTGAGCTAAATTTGGATGTAAGGTTTTCCAATCCCTTTCAGGAAATCGTAAATCAAGATAGCCTAAGGTTGCTCCTATTGCAATGTCTGCAAGTCCATATGTATTTTGATTAAACCATTGATGGTTTTTTTCTAGCTCACTGGCTAGTGCAAGGCATCCTAAATCAATTTTTTTGAATTGCCGTTCAATCCATTGAGGGCTTTGCTGCTCTAAAGGGCGCAATTTTTTTTCAATAAAAATAGTGGCTGCAGCATCTGCTATGCCATCAGCAAGCGCTTCTAATCGTTTAACAGCAATGCGCTGTTTTTTATCTTCAGGGATGAGATGAGCAACAGGGCTGCTCATGTCTAAGTATTCCACAATTACACGCGAATCGAACAGTGTAGTATTGTCTTCTAAAAGAAGTACAGGCACTTTACCTAAAGGGTTATGTGTAGGTACTGCGGTTTCTTCTAGCCAAGGAGAATCTTCTATAAATGTATAGTTAATATGTTTTTCAGCAAGCACCATTCGTACTTTGCGTACAAAGGGGCTGGTAAGTGAGCCCACCAGTTTCATAAGTAAACGCAATCTATAGTAAAAAACAGAAGAATTATACCAGTATCTGTAACAGCGCTTACGCAAAATAGCCTTTATAACGTTAGCGTATTTTGTGTAATGCCGTGTACGTAGGCGCTTCACTAGCTAAATTTGGAGTAAATTTAACTAGATCGAAATATGTTAGGCGGTTATTGAGTAAGTTTGTTTATTAAGCCATTGCTCAATATCATTAAGTTCTATGGCAGAAGCCTCGTGTGCCATAGGATATGTTTTCCATTCAACTTTATATCCTAGTTGCTTTAAGTAAGCATAAGATGCTTCCGCAATCGCTAATGGAATCACATTATCATAAAGCCCATGCATCATCGCAATGGGTAACTCTTTATTCGCTACATGAGCTTCTTTAGGTAAAACATCTTGTAAAGGTAAATAGGTAGATAGCGCTAAGATGCCACCTAGTTTATAAGGGCACCTTAACGCTGTATGAAGTGCAATGGCTCCGCCTTGTGAAAACCCTGCAATAAAAATTTTATGACTCAAAATGCCTTGTTTGACAAGAGAATCAATAATGTTTTGAATTTCATGAGCACTTTCGCGAATGCCTGGTTCATCACCTCGATCTCGAAAATCCATGCTCGCAATATCGTACCAGCCAGGCATAGCATAGCCACCATTAATGGTGATTTTTTTTATTGGAGCGTGAGGTAAAATAAAGCGAGTCGGTTTTTGAGGGTGTAAATGTTGAACTGCTGATAACCAACCATTGCCTGTATCACCTAGTCCGTGAAGCCAAATAATATGTGACTCAGGCGCGTGATTAGATGTGCTTAAATGTTCAATATAATCTAAAGGCATGTTTACTTTAGTAATAAAAAATGAAACTATTCATGTGAAAGGCCATTTGGTTGATGGCTATAATAGGCAGCTAAATCATCAATATCTTGTTTAGATAAAGCAGCAGCTTGCCCTTTCATGATGACATTTTTCCGACTGCCTCGTTGATAACTTAATAATGCTTCCCGCAAATAATCTTGATGTTGTCCGGCAAGTTTTGGAAAGCTAGGTATTTTGCTAATGCCATTTGCTTCGTGGCATGATGCACAAATTGCTTTGGCTTTTTCAGCCCCACGTTGTAAGGCAGCATCTTGAGCATATGTTTGAAAAGATGCCGCGCTTAAGGCTAAACTAACCAAGCCAGCCATAAGAAATTTCTTCATGTGAGCATTCCGATAAAGGGGTATTTCAGGGTCTGTTTCAAGTTTTAATACACCAAAGAATTTAACTTGCCGTATTTTTCGAGGTTTTTACGCAAGTTTATAAATCTATAAACTAGGTTTTGCTGCGTTTTTAGCTCGTTTACTACATGCAAGTATAAGTATTGAATAGGTGTATAGAAAAAGTAAAGGTTTTCGTAAGTATCACGCTAGGGTTTTTGGCTTGCGTAGTAGGCAGCAAGATCAGCTATATCCTGATCAGAAAGGCTGGCGGTAATAGCACGCATGGTAGGATGAGAGCGTTCACCATTTTTATAAGCCTCTAAGGCACTTTTAAGATACGCTTCATGCTGACCATTAAGACGCGGCACGTGATACATGCGTGGAAAAGCGGTATGCCATCCGTCAATGCCATGACAACCAATGCACATCTGAATTTTTTCTTTCCCTCGCTTAATTGCCTCTTGATTTTCTGCCGCATGGGCTATATCTATAGTGAGGAAAGCCAGGATAAAACCTGAAAATAGTATTAAAGACCGATTCATAATCTAACGTTCCAGAAGTTCAAGTTTGTCTTTAACATTTGCAAATTCTTCTGCAACAGGTAAAGCATCTTTGCGCTCGATGATGGGTGTCCACTGTTTGGCAAGTTCTGCGTTAAGTACGATAAAGTGTTTCTGATCTTCAGGCACATCGTCTTCAGCATAAATAGCTTCAACAGGGCATTCTGCTACACATAGCGTACAATCGATACATTCATCGGGGTCAATTGCCAGAAAGTTTGGACCTTCACGAAAGCAATCTACAGGGCATACATCTACACAATCAGTGTATTTACATTGTATGCAACTTTCGGTTACAACGTAAGTCATCAGTTCTACTCCACCAAGGAACAAGAGTTAGTCTATAAGTTTTAAGAGTTAGTCTATAAGTTTTTTGTAAATCTTATAAAGTTTCAACTTTAATTGTGCTTGAAAAAGAACAATTAATATTACATAAATTTTTAAACTTCGAAAGATAAATAAAAATCTTATGGGCCTTGATTCAAAAAGGATTATAAGCGGTTTGATGCTTGATAAAAACTGGTAATCAGTCACATCAATAAAGCTTTATTCGTTGGAGAGTGTATCAGATTTTTTAAATAAAATTGGACAAAGTGTTTAAGTTATTGTTTATAATAGAATGAGTCGTGAGGTAAGTTGACGTGTTTAGGAATAGGCTCTACCATGTCCCGCTTCACTGTGTTGAACCGTGTGTAGTTTTGGTTTCAGGAATTGAGATGACAAAGACAACCCTCAATGACAAATTATCTTCGACAAATTCCTCTAAGGTATTGAACGAGAAAGCTCTGTCAAAGATGCAAAATGGTGGAGCTACTGCTTCAGATTCAGACGTACGCCGAGCGCGTCTTAAATCTTTGATTTCTTTAGGCAAGGAGCGAGGCTATTTAACTTACGCAGAAATTAACGATCATTTACCTAGTGATATTCTCGATAGCGATCAAATCGAGGGTATTGTTAGCATGATTAACGATATGGGTATTTCAGTTTACGACGAAACGCCCGATGCTGAAACGCTATTAATGGCAGAGCATACACCTCCTGTAGCTGATGATGACGCTGTAGAAGAGGCTGAAGCTGCTTTGTCCTCCGTTGATGCTGACTTTGGTCGTACCACTGATCCAGTTCGTATGTATATGCGTGAAATGGGAACCGTAGAGCTTTTGACTCGTGATGGCGAAATAGAAATTGCTAAACGAATCGAAGAAGGTTTCAAGCATATGATTCAGGCGATTTCCGCTTCGCCTATGACGATTCAAACAATTCTAGAGTTAGTTGATCAAGTTGAGCGAGATGAGCTAAGAATTGATGAGTTAATTGACGGTATCGTTGATGATGATGCAGCGCCCGTTGAGGCTTTGGCTGAAGAGCCTATTGTTGATGAAAGCGATGTGGCTTTACAATCCGATGAGGATGATGATTCATTTGCTGGTGGAGGAATGAATGCAGAGACATTGCAAAAATTAAAAGATGCAGCTTTTGTGCGTTTTGCCAAGATTCGTGATCTCTATGGCAAAATGGAGCCTATGCTTAAGCGTGGTCGCTCTACTAAAGGTTTAAAGCAGCTTCAAGATAGTATTCTTGAAGAAATGATGGCATTGCGTTTTTCAGTACGCCATATTGATGCATTATGTCAAAGTGTTCGTCAAGAAGTGAAGCATATTCAGGAACATGAGCGCAAAATTCAGCTTCTGTGTGTTCAACGTTCACAAATGGATCGTAAGTATTTCCTTCAAGTATTTCCTGAGCGTTGTTTAGATAGTGATTGGATTGATGAAGAAATTTCTGCTGGTAAGCCACATAGTTTAGGTTTGAAGCGTTATCACCAAGCTATTGTGGAAGAACAGCATAAATTACTGGCCATCCAAAAACGTATTTTAGTTTCTATTGTAGATTTTAAAAATATTTATCGTCAGATGGATATTGGCGAGCGCAAAACAATGGAAGCTAAGCGCGAGATGATTGAAGCAAATTTGCGGTTAGTAATTTCTATTGCTAAAAAGTATACCAATCGAGGCTTGCAATTTCTTGATTTAATTCAAGAGGGTAATATCGGTTTGATGAAAGCAGTAGATAAATTTGAATATCGCCGAGGCTACAAGTTTTCTACCTATGCAACATGGTGGATTCGTCAGGCAATTACACGTTCTATTGCTGATCAGGCACGTACTATTCGTATCCCTGTTCATATGATAGAAACGATTAACAAGATGAACCGTATCTCGCGGCAAATTCTTCAAGAAACAGGTTTAGAGCCAGATCCTGCAACGCTTTCTGTAAAGATGGAAATTCCAGAAGATAAAATTCGTAAGATTCTGAAGATTTCTAAAGAACCTATTTCAATGGAAACACCTATCGGAGAAGATGATTCTCATTTGGGCGATTTTATTGAAGATACGCATGCAATTAATCCTGCTGATTCTGCAATGACATCTTCTTTGCGTGAAGCTTGCAAAGATGTGCTCGATAGTTTGACTCCTAGAGAGGCCAAAGTATTGAGAATGCGCTTTGGGATTGAAATGGATACTGACCATACACTTGAAGAAGTGGGCAGACAATTTGATGTAACGCGTGAGCGTATTCGTCAGATTGAAGCTAAGGCCTTACGTAAGTTAAGACATCCTTCAAGAGCTGATCGATTAAGAACATTTCTTGAAAATGAAGCTCAGTTGGCAGCAGCTTTAGCGGGTGCTCCTCTGGTTTCAGCCCGTGAGTAAAATGTATTATTCAAAAAATTAGTAGCATTTTATAAAATTAAAAAAGATTTAACGCCGCTTGTTGTTGAAAGCGGCGTTTTTCATTATTAAACATATTTATTTTCATGGTTTTCAGTACACATTAATGTGAGTTTAATAGGATATTATTTTAGCCTCACTAAAAGTTTGTTAAATTTGGAGCATGGTTTTTGATGTCTAATCCTTTACTGGCTACTTCTTCTGTTTATCGCATCTTAATTATTTCACCGAATTGGGTGGGGGATGCAGCTATGGCAAGCGTGGTTGTTCAAGGATTAATTAAGAAATATGCTAAAGCAGATCAGTGTAATGTACAGATTGATATATTAACGCCTATAACATGTGAAGCAGTTTGGCAGCATATTGCAGGTATTCATCAAGTGTTTGTGCATGGCTTGAAGCATAGTAAGTTATATGTACGTGAAATTTTAGAGTGGGGAAGACGGTTTCGCGGTTGTTATGATCACGCTGTTATTTTGCCTAATAGTTTTAAATCAGCACTTATTCCTTGGTTAGCCAACATTCCTTTGCGTACTGGTTATGTTGGTGAGTTTCGTTATGGATTACTCAATGACTGGCATCATCTAGATAAAGAAAAATTACCAAAATGGGTTGACCGTTGTTATGCCTTGGTTTCGAGTAAGCAGATTGAAGGCGTTTCAATAGAAAAAAATATTGAGCAGCCCTTAGTGGCTCCACGCCTTATAGCAAATCATGCTATACAGAAGATGTTAATAGAGAAGTTTTTTTTAACTGATGCTTTGAGTAATGGACACTTTATCGTTGCGATTTGCCCAGGAGCAGAGTTCGGTTCAGCTAAACAATGGCCTCTTCATCATTGGCAAACATTAGCACGTTCTTTTATCAAGAAGCAGTATACGGTTTGGGTGATGGGAGGGCCTAAGGAAGTTGAAATAGGGAATACCTTGGTAGAAACTGTACCAGGAGTTCTCAGTTTTTGCGGGTTAACTACTTTAGGTGAAGCAATTGATCTTTTGGCGTTTGCCCATTTGGTAGTAGCGAATGATTCAGGCTTGTTGCATATAGCTGCTGCACTAGGGAGGGCAACGATTGGTTTGTATGGTTCTACACCAAGTGAATATGCGCCGCCTATTGCGCGTTGGGAAGGGCAAACAAAAGTGATGGAAGTAAATTTAGAGTGCCGGCCTTGCAAGCAGCGTGAGTGCCCATTAGGGCATAAAAAGTGTCTTGAATTAATTGAGCCTTCTCAGGTAGAGTGGGTAGGTATGAGGATGTTAGAGCGTGTTAGCAATCATTAGAATTTACATAAAATCATTTTAGCAACGTTAAAGAGCTTTACAGTACGGGTTATGTAACCATTAGCCTGGGCTGCCATTGATAAAGCGACTTTTTGTAAGTTCTAATAATAATGATGTGAGGGGAGAAATACATACATGAATAAAGTTCAAGTAGGAATTGTAGGGGGAACGGGGTATACAGGAGTAGAGCTACTTAGAATTCTTGCACAGCACCCTCATGTTAACCTAAAAGCGATTACATCGCGCCAAGAAGCTGGAATGCCAGTCTCACGTCTGTTCCCAAGTTTACGTGGAGCAGTTGATCTAGCGTTTAGCTCGCCTGATGAAGCAATGCTAAGCTCATGTGATGTAGTGTTTTTTGCTACCCCTAATGGTGTAGCAATGAAACAAGTGCCTTCATTGCTTGAAGCTGGTGTCAAAGTAATTGACCTGGCTGCTGATTTTCGCCTGAAAGATGCAGCAGAGTGGGAGCGATGGTATGGAATGCCTCATGCTTGTCCCGAATTGTTATCAGAGGCAGTGTATGGGTTGCCTGAAATCAATCGTGAGGCAGTGAGAGGTGCACGTTTAGTGGCGAATCCGGGCTGTTATCCTACTGCTGTTCAATTAGGATTTTTACCTTTGCTTGAAGCAGGGCTTATCGATCCTTCCCATCTTATTGCTGATGCTAAATCGGGTGTGAGTGGTGCAGGTAGAAAAGCAGAAACCCATATCTTATTTGCAGAGGCTTCAGATAGCTTTAAAGCCTACGGAGCGCCTGGTCACCGTCATTTACCAGAAATTCGCCAGGGTCTTTCAACGATAGCGGCTAAAAATATTGGGTTGACCTTTGTTCCTCACTTGTTACCCTTGATTAGAGGTATCCATGCAACTTTATATGGCGTGCTGATGAAGGGGCAAGGGGGTCAAAAGGAAAATGATTTAATAGAATTGCAGGCATTATATGAAAAAAGATATCAGCATGAACGCTTTGTTGATGTGCTACCTTTAGGCAGCCACCCTGAAACTCGTTCAGTTCGGGCAAGTAATATATGCAGAATTGCTGTACATCGTCCTCAAGGAGGAGATACCGTTGTTGTTTTATCGGTGATCGATAATCTGGTCAAAGGTGCTGCAGGGCAAGCGGTACAAAATTTTAATTTAATGTGTGGTTTTGATGAGTCGCTTGGGTTATTAACATTACCTGTCATGCCATAATAGATGTATCGAAGTTGAGTTGTTATATAAGAAGGAGAGCCAAATGAATGCTGTAACTGAGTTACCAGCTCCTCTGAATTTTACAGATAATGCTGTAAAAAAAGTTCAAGAGCTAATTGAAGAAGAAAATAACCCTGAATTAAAACTTCGCGTTTTTGTAAGCGGCGGTGGATGTTCAGGCTTTCAATATGGATTTACATTTGATGAAGTGATTAATGAAGATGATTCACAAATGACCAAAGATGGAGTAACCCTACTGATTGATGCAATGAGCTACCAGTATTTAGTGGGAGCAGAAATTGACTATACAGAAGGGTTGGAAGGTGCACAGTTTGTTATTAAAAATCCTAATGCAACAACAACCTGCGGATGTGGATCTTCTTTTTCTGTTTAATATAAAGTCTATTTAATGGTTTTTGAGCGTATTAGTGAGTATACCGTTGCCGATTTTATGGCAACGTTTTGGCAGCGTGAGGCTTATTTAGCCAAGCAAGCGTTGCCTGAATTTCAATCTTTTTTAGGGCGTGATGACATTCTTCAATTAGCAACACGAGAAGAAGTAGAGTCGCGCCTTATTATAAGAACAGGTGAAGCTTCATGGGATATCGAGTACGGCCCCTTTACTACTCGGCGCTTTAAAAAATTGCCAGCAACGGGTTGGACTATTCTGATTCAAGGCTTAAATCACCATGCGCTAGAAGCTGATGCATTGTTAAAGCGATTTGCTTTTATACCGTATGCCCGCCTTGATGATGTGATGGTTAGTTATGCAGTAGATGGCGGTGGTGTAGGCCCTCATTTTGATTCTTATGATGTGTTTTTGCTGCAAGGAATGGGGCAACGACGGTGGGCAATTAGTGCGCAAGAAGATTTACGTTTAGTACCAGACCTACCTTTAAAGATTTTACAAAATTTCCAAGCAGAGCAATCTTGGGTACTAAGCGCAGGTGATATGTTGTATTTACCTCCGCGTTATGCGCATGATGGTGTCGCGCAAGGGGAGTGTATTACCTATTCTATTGGGTTTCGAGCGCCAGATAATCAAGAATGGGTTCAGGGTTTTTTAAATTATTGGCATGATCAATCACAAATTAGCGGTCGTTATCATGATCAAGGGTTAAAAGCCACTGATACGCCAGCATGTATTCCTGGAGAAATTAACCAGCATGTGGATGAGGTGCTTCAACGAATGCCATGGTCTAAAAGTGACGTGGCGCGCTTTGTAGGGTGTTACTTAACTGAGCCTAAGGCTACTGTGTTTTTCGATGCGCCTGAGAGCCCTATGAGCCTAAAGCGCTTCGTCGCGCAAGTGCTCAGTAATGGAATAAAGCTAGATCAGAAAACACAGCTTTTATATGATCAGCAATGGTTCTATTTGAATGGGGAAGCAACAGCGTGGAAAGATGTTGCTGAAGGGTTGCGCGATGTGGTCTGTAAGTTGGCAAATCAGAAAGAACTTAAGCCTTTTTCGTTAAGCAAGTCACCCGAAGGATTAGAAGCATGGCTCTATGGCGCTTATTGTGATGGGTTTCTTCAGTTGATGATGCCTGCCAAGTAATAAGTAAATAGCTTTTTTAGAGAAGCATTTTTATACAAACATCTCAATCATTATTTAGGCTGCTTTCCCTCTTCTGTTGATGGCGAGGGGTTGGTTGGTAAGCCACTTAAGATAGTTCTTATTTTTGGGCTATAAATTCTCGGATCTAAAAAAATTTTAGATCCTTCAGACTCCCCATCACCTTAACTTTCTCCCTTCGAGGGAGAAAGTTAAGGTGATGTGTGTAGATTAACTACGTACACAAGGGGAAGACACTAGATATATACAAAATTACGCAGAAGGCGGAACAAAACCGCTGACCGAATCGGCTCCTTCACCAAAAAAATGGTTTTCCATTTGTTTGGCAAGGTATTGCCTGGCACGCGCATCGGCAAGGCTCAATCGATTTTCATTAACCAACATCGTTTGGTGCTTTAACCATGCAGCCCAAGCTTCTTTAGATACATTTTCATAAATGCGCTTGCCAAGTTCACCTGGGTACGGTGGGAAATCTAAACCTTCGGCTTCGGTATTAAGTTTAACGCAATGAATACGACGGCTCATAATCGTGGACTTTTCCTTTTAATTACGTAAGGGAGGTACACAAAGTGGTTTTATTAATAAGGCGTACTTCATGTGGCTTTATTAATAGGCAACTTCTTGCAGCAAGGCAACGTTGTGTAAATACCTTACATTTCGAATGAATGAATGGACAAAGAGTATAAGCCTTCACCTGGTTACTGGGAAGGTGCCATTTAGTCTGTTGTGTCAAAACAACAGCCCTCATTCGCTAAATAGCTTACTAGCTTGCCAATAGTACTGTGCGTTTGGCACAATCCAATCAACTTCTCACAAAGAGAAGCTGTGTTTGTGACACGTTGCGTGTCTCAATGTGAGTCACTTAAGGAGAGTTTCGATGAAAAAGGCGCTTGTTGCGTTAGCAGTAGCTGGTGTAGTTGCCCCAGTTGCTCAGGCGGATAATGTTGTTATTTATGGTCGCTTGAATACCGCCGGCCAATACACAAAAATTCAGGATGGTGCAAAAGATACAACTGTTGCCAACCAGAATTCCCGTTTCGGTTTAAAGGGCGAAGAAAAAATCGGTTCCTTGACCGCAGAATTCCAAATTGAAAATGGTTTTGATTCAACAACTGGCGGTGATGGTTTAGCTTCTCGTGATACTTTTGTTGGTTTAAAAGGTGATTTCGGTCGTGTTCGTTTAGGTAAAAACGAAACACCAACCTGGACATTATTTGATACCACAGTTGCTAAATTTCACCATGCTGGTATTGCAGATGTAACAGCGACAGGTACTGGCGGTACACCTCGTGCTGGTTCTTTGAGTGCAGTAGGTGATTTGGGTTCCCGTTTTAGCAAATCAGTTATTTACCGTACTCCTGATTTTGGTGGTATTGTGGCTTCTGTTCAAGCAGCTGATGCAACTACTACTTACAAGCGTTTGTGGGATGGAAGCATTACTTACGGTAATGGCGCTACGCCTATTACTGCTGGTTTGGCTGTTCGTTCAGCAAAAACTATTGGCGGTAACGAAAAGAACGACAATATCTATGTTTTAGCTGGTAAGTTCAAGCAAGATTTATTTGATGTCAGTGCTGCTTATGAGCGTGATGACTATAAATCTACCGACACAAAAATCAATAAAGCATTTTTATCTGGTCAGTACAATATGGGTAATGCTGCTTTAGTAGGTTCTTTAGGTTGGGCTGGTAAAGCTAAAGTTGCTGGTACAAGTGTTAATGACAGCAATGCAATACAATATATCTTAGGTGCGCAGTACGATCTTTCTAACCGTACCCAAGTATATGGTTACTACACAAAATTGGATAACAAAAATGCTGCTACTTATAGCTTCGTTTCTGCTACTCCAGTTGGAAAAGACAATCAAGGTGTAGTATTGGGCGTTCGCCACAATTTCTAATCTTGATTTAAGTTGAAAAAAAGCACCCTATAGGGTGCTTTTTTTTTGCCTCTATCTTTTATTTGTTTACTAAAATTAAAATAACAAAACCTTTTTTTTATAAATAAAGCAAACGCTCAGATAGAGACTAATGCGTTGTCGCTTCGTAATTGGGAAGTATGAGTTGAGTCCTTTTCGCTTACTTTATTGCTTAGTATTTCTGTAAGCAAAAGTACTAGAAGCTGATAGTTTTTTATTGTATGGATAAAACGACTTATAAATTGATAGCATGACTAAGAGGCTGCATGATGCGCAATTATTCAAAGCAAGATCATATTGTTCACCGAGTAGATGTGTTTTTTAATGGCATATTAAGCTGTTTTACTCCACGTAGCCGCCATTGCGTTCCAGGCTCTCACTATAAAGATCCTGTGTTAACAGAAAAAGAGCAGGCAGATGTCATCGGTATGATGCGAGTGAATCATACGGGAGAGGTATGCGCTCAGGCCCTCTATACAGGGCAAGCATTAAGCTCTAAAACTTCAGATCTGCATGAGGCTTTATGCGAAGCAGGGCGAGAAGAGGAAGATCATTTAAATTGGACTGCAACACGCTTAACAGAGCTAAATGGTCATACTAGCTTGTTAAATCCATTATGGTACAGCGGGGCTTTAACATTGGGATGTTTAGCGGGAGCATTAGGAGATAAGTGGAATTTAGGTTTTCTTGAAGAAACAGAGCGACAAGTTGAGGCGCATTTAAAAGGCCATTTGGAACGCTTGCCCGAACAAGATACTAAGAGTCGGGCCATTATAGAGCGTATGTGTGAAGATGAAGCAAAGCATGCTCAAATGGCCCATGAAAAAGGCGCTACCACGTTGCCATTGCCCATTAAATGGGGAATGCGTATAGCAGCAAAGGTAATGACAACAGTAGCGTATAGAATTTAAACGTCTATGTTATCAATCAGCCGTGTTTGCCCAAGTTTTGCAGCCCCTAATATCACTGTAGGCGTTTGTGACGTTGCAGGATAGCCATTGAGTGTATGAGTGTCGCGTATGGCGATATAGTCTACTACCCAGCCTTTTTCGCTTAAGTCTTTTTGAGCTTTTTGCTCAAGCATTTGATAGTGATGAGGGGTTGGAATAAAATCACCCTTACGAATTTGCTCACCAACTTCTTCAAGAGTTTGATAGAGTTCAGGCGCTTGTTGAAGTTGCTGCTCGGTAAGATACGTATTTCTCGAAGATAAAGCCAGTTTGTTTTCGCCGCGAATGGTGATGGCTTCTATCAGCTCAATCGGTAAGGAAAACTGCTCAATCATTTGGCGTATGAGCGTAAGTTGTTGCCGATCTTTTTGCCCAAAAAATGCAAGGTGAGGCGCCGTAATTTGAAATAACTTCATCACAATTGTACATACCCCGCCAAAAAAACCTGGGCGAAAATAACCTTCGAGCGTATTTGCCATAGGCGGTGGTTGTATATGAAAGTTTTGAGGTACAGGGAAAAGTATTTTTTCTTCAGGAGCAAATACGGTAATACGGCCCGACTGTTTTAACGTTTCTAATAACGCACAGTCATTCATTAACGTTCTTGGATAGCGATCAAAGTCTTCATGGGGGGCAAACTGCAAGCGATTAACAAATATGCTAACAATCACATGCTCGGCATGTTCCAGAGCACGCTCTACCAAGTATAAATGCCCTTTGTGCAAATTCCCCATAGTAGGAACCAATGCAATTTTTTGTGATGGCGGGCGAAGACGGTGAAGGGTTTCAAGCGTATCTGCTACAATAATCGTCATAACACTATCAAGATGTGAAAAAGTTATTTTATACCATTACTTTTAAGACTTATATCAAATATTAAAAATAATATCGTATACAAATTGTTAAACATAAATGAGCAGTGCGCTTTCTATCAGACCCTACATGGCAGTGTTTGTTAGAGGTAACATTAGATATAGTCCATTAAGGACAATGGTATTCGTTTTTGACTGTATTTAGTTGAGTACATGGAATTAAGTAAAACTGTAAACTGATCTTTGAATAAGGATAATCCTATGTTAAAGAGTGTAACCTTGTCTGAAGATGTATGGAGTCGCGCTAAGCAAATAAAGCTTTTAGGAATTGATGCTGACGGTGTATTAACAGATGGTTACTTGTATTACACCGAAAATGGTGAGTTTTTGAAGGCTTTCCATACACTAGATGGATTTAGGATAAAACTTTTGATACAAGCAGGAATTGAAGTAGCGATTCTTAGTGGGCGCGACTCTCCTATGTTGCGTCGTCGATTAGGCGACTTAGGTGTAAAGCATCTTTATTTGGGCTTGCATGATAAAGGGGCAACGTGGGATGCCCTGCAAGCTGGTCTAGGTGTAACGCAGGCAGAAAGTGCATTTATTGGAGACGATTGGATCGATGTGCCAGCTTTGGTACGTTCTGGCCTTGCAATAGCAGTGCCCGAAGCGCCTGGGCGCGTAAAATCATTTACGCACTATATTACACAGCGTGCAGGGGGAAAAGGAGCGGTAGCAGAGGTTGCTGAATTAATTCTTGAGGCTCAAGAAAAGTTAGAGCCTTTATGGCAACTAGCGGTTAAAGGAGGGGGTGTGGGTCAGTGAGGTTTGTTCTACCTTGGAGAAAAAATAAGAAGGACGTTCATGTTTTTCTAAAAGGTTTGAATAAGACAAGTCTTTATGGGTTGTCGAGTTTATTGCTTTTAGTGCTTCTTTCAAGCTTAGTGGTTTGGAAATGGGGAAACCGTTTTTCTTCAGAGCCACTGTCAACGCAACATTCAATATTTGAATCCCATTATTTGGTAGAAGGGGTGCAAGCAGAAATTTACGATACCCCTGCTACGGGAAATGCTTCTAATGGCCAATTAGCATTGCCACGCCGTCATCTTCATTTTAGTGCCCAGCGTTTGTTAGCAATGGATGAGGCAGGCAGCCGGTGGCTGGTAGAGGTTCCGATTTTTACTGGAATTGAAGATAATGGCAAGCAGGTAACGGTAAAGAGCCCTACTGCGCAGTGGGATAATCATAAACAGCAAGGTTATTTTCCTTCGCAGGTAGAGGTTATTTATCAACAACCTGGTCAACCAGAGGCAAGATTAAAAACCCGAGAGTTAATTTGGAAAACTAAAGAGCGTATCATCATGACAGAGCAGCCTTTTAGTTTGGTTTATGGATCACAAATATTGCAAGCTAAAGGTTTATATTGGGATTTAGCAGCGGGTCGTGTACAGCTTAAAGCCCACCTTCATTGGCAAGACACTTCCCCTCCTCGCTAATAGGTACGTGAAATGGTTCTCTAGCAGCGTTATAGCATCTTGCATGTACTGTGACTGTTCTAAGCGCTGTTTGTACTTGCATGCTTCCTGAAGTGATAGTACGCCGCTGCTGTTTTAAGTGAGGATTTAATTGCAAACGTTATGGAATGATATGACACTAAAAAAAATAATGCGCTTTGCTTCAGTAGGCATAGTATGCGGTTATCTATTAACAACGCTTGCATATGCAGCGTCTAAACCTCAAGGTGCGATTAATATTGAAGCAGATCGTGGTTCATTTGATCTTAAAGCTAAAGCGCATCATTTTGAGGGTAAAGTGCAATTAAAACAGGCGGATTTTTCTGTTGAAGCTGACCAAGCATGGGTAGAAGGTGATGCGGGGCACCAAAAAGTACGTGCCGTGGGTTCTCCCGTACTTGTTTTATGGCCTAGTGAAGGCATCAAGGCGAGTGCTCAAAAGGTCGAGTATCAGCAAGCAACAGGCGAATTACGCTTGAACGGTAAAGTGCATCTTGATCAAAAAGGCAATCTTTTAGATAGTGAAAGCTTACGTTATTCATTAATAACCCGGGCAGTAATTGCAGACGGAGGAAATGCTTCTTCGCCCTCTAAGGGGCGCGTTAGAATGCGTTGGTTGCCAGAGGGGGATAGTTCTTCATCACAGCCTGCACCATCATCTGCACCTGAGGTTAAGCCTTCATCAGGAGCTTTATGAGTACGCTTGCCCCAGTGGTTCTTAATGTAGAGAATCTTGCCCAGCGCTATGGTGATCGCACTATTTTAAAGAATATTTCTTTAACAGTGCGTGAGGGAGAAGTCGTAGGGCTATTAGGCCCTAATGGTGCTGGTAAGACAACATGTTTTTATTTGATAGCAGGACTTTTGCCAGTACAGGTTGGGGAAGTCAGCTTGCAAGGAAAAGTGATTACCCATTGGTCAATCGATGCGAGAGGAGATGCAGGAATGGCTTACTTGCCTCAAGAAGCCTCTGTATTTCGCGACTTAACTGTAGAAGATAACTTAAAAGTAGTGCTTGAGCTGCGGAAGGTTCCTGTAAAGGAACATGAAGAAAAAATGGATACCTTGTTAAATGAGTTGCACATACAAGGTATTCGTAAACAAAAGGGACGAAGTTTATCCGGAGGCGAACGTCGGCGTGTTGAGATTGCACGAGCATTAGCGATGAGTCCTAAAATTGTGTTACTTGATGAACCTTTTGCAGGCGTAGATCCTTTAGCTGTACAAGATATTCAAAATATTATTCGATACCTAAAAACACGAGGGTTAGGGGTATTAATAACAGATCACAATGTGCGCGAAACCTTAGGAATTTGTGATCGTGCTTCTATACTCTATGATGGCGAAGTATTAGCTGAAGGTGAGCCTTCACATCTTGTAGATCATCCTAGTGTTAGGAGTGTATATTTAGGAGAAAATTTTTCATATTAGTATTTTTAGAAGTTATGCTGTTGATTCTCTTTGCGTGGGACGCCCCACATAGCAACTTGCCGTACTGTGTGTACTGTCTGTGTTGCTATGGGTGGCATTCCATGCCTCAATAGAATCTGACTGTGTAACTTCTAATTTTTTTAATAATATGGCGCATGAAGATACAAAAAGGTTAGCGAAAGCCAGACAACGTGCTTTCAAGCCAAGCTAGAGCAAGCATATACCCGGTTCATATTTTGTAACATTTAAAATATATATGAGATAACAATTGACACATAGTAGCTACAATACAGACTTTAAAAGCTTGCATGATTTTGCGCTCGATCTTTCATTTCAGGCGGGAAAACTCATTAGGGATGAGCGAGATAATAATCGTGTTACACAAAATTATAAGTCGCTAGATGAGCTTATTACCTCTGCTGATCTTAAATCAGACAAGCTTATTATTGATGCCATTCAGAAGCGCTATCCTACCCATAGAATTCTTTCTGAAGAAACATTTAACGATTTAACCATCACAGAAAATCTCGATTCGCCATTATGGATTATTGATCCGATAGACGGTACAGTAAATTATGCGCATCGCCATCATCAAGTTGCTATTTCTATTGCGTACTTAGAAGGAAAAGAGGCAAAAGTAGGTGTGGTTCATAGCCCTTTCCAGAATGAAACATTTACCGCTATTCGAGGAGAAGGCAGTTTTTTAAATCATGCACCGATTGAAGTAAGTCATTTAACAGAATTAAAAAAAGCCTTAATCGGCACTGGGTTTCCTTACGATAAATCTAATCTTAGACCGCTAGTAGAGCGAGTAATGAGTATTTTGGTGCATTGTGCTGATATAAGAAGAATAGGTGCTGCTTCTTTAGATATTTGCTGGGTCGCATGTGGAAGGCTAGATGGTTACTATGAGTCTATAAAACCTTGGGATTTTGCAGCAGCAAGATTAATTGCAGAAGAAGCTGGTGCGCGTTGCGGACATTTTACTCCAGTTCCATTTGGTATCGAACCTTGTATTTATGGCGAAGATATATTAATAAGCACGCCAGACATTTATGATGCGTTAACAAATATTTTAGTATAGCGTTAGCTTCTATACGCTTAATAAGTTATGGTACTGCGCTAATTAAGCTAACAAATAATCGATTTTGATAGTATTGTTTAATGGTGAGATGTAGTTTATAAGCCATTTATGTGCTAAATAAAACTAAAGAGCGCTTTTGTTTTTTAATGGATCATTTAATCTGCTACAAAGGTATAGACCACTTAATTCAGGCACTGTATATAAGTCATTTATAAAAAATCAGGGAGTTTACATATGGTAGATAATTTAGATACAGATACAATTCAACGTCTAAAAATCGAGGTGGCTCAGGCTGCATTAAAATATGTTCGCCCAGATACCGTATTGGGAGTAGGAAGCGGAAGCACAGTTAACGCCTTTATTGATGCTTTAACTGCTGCTCAAATTCCTTTAAAGGGTGCAGTGGCTGCGTCGTTAGAATCAGAGCGGCGTCTTAAAAGTGCAGGTATTGAGGTTCTAGATTTTAATTGGGTTGATTCTCTAGATATCTATATTGATGGAGCAGATGAAACAACCGATTTCTTATGCCTTACTAAAGGCGGTGGCGCTGCGTTAACGCGCGAGAAAATTTTAGCAACCGCTGCTCGTCAATTTATATGTATGGTTGATATACGCAAGCGTGTTAATCGTTTGGGGGCTTTTCCAATACCCGTAGAGGTTATTCCGTTTGCGCGGAGTTATGTTGCGCGAAAATTGATTGGTCTAGGGGGGCAACCCACATGGCGGCAAGGCGTTTTTACGGATAACGGAAACGTTATTTTAGATGTCAAAGGGCTTGATATTGTTGATCCATTTGCGCTTGAAAGTGCTATAGAAGCTTTGCCAGGCGTTGTGTGTTGCGGTATTTTTGCAAAGCGGCGAGCTGATATTGCATTAATATCATCCGAAAAAGGTATTGATACACTGCTAGCGCAGCCAATTCTAAAATAGTATTGGGAAGGGTAAGGAGAGCAATAGATGAGTAACCATGATCTACATACCTACAAGCCTTTTAACAAAGAGCTTGAGCATGTGCGTAATCAAGTGCTACGAATGGGTGGATTGGTTGAACATCAGATTTTGCAGGCTATGAATGGATGGGAGCGTGCAGATACCGAAGTTCTAAGTACTGTATTTGCAAGTGATGCTGAAGTAAATCGGCTTGAAGTAGAGCTAGATGATTTGTGTCGGCACATCATTGCACGTCGGCAACCCATTGCTGGCGATCTGCGTGTGCTAACCACAGTAATGAAACTAACAACAGATATAGAGCGTGTCGGCGATGAGGCTAGCAAGATAGCAAGATTAGCTGAGAAATTAATTTTAGAAGGGGTAGACCCTGTTTTTAAATGCGCAAAGCTTTTTGAGGCCTCAGAGTTAGCCCGGCTAATGCTTAGAGACGCTTTAGATGCATATGCTCGTCTTGATTCGCATTCAGCAGGGCAAGTGATGGCTAAAGACGCAACCGTTGATGCCTTAGTGCAATCTGTAACGATGGATGTTATTAATATCATGGAGGAACACACAAGGCCTGTTACTCCAGGCGTGCGTGTTATTCTCATTGCAAAAGCGATAGAGCGCATTGGCGATCACGCTAAAAATATTGCTGAAGATGTTATTTATATGGTGAAAGGTAAAGACGTCAGACATCAGAACCTGGATCATGTGTTATCACAGGCTGGTTAGTAATGGATGTTTCTGTACCGCTTAATGCCCAGCCGCCTTCCCATCTTTTGGCAGCAGTCGACTTGGGAACAAATAGTTTTAGAATGATGATTGGAGAAGTTCAAGGTTCATGTGTATGCCCGGTACAAGTATTTAAAGAAACACTTCAACTTGGTGTATGTTTCGATAATCAAAAATGTTTAACAGAAGCTGCACAAGTAAAGATATTCGATTGCCTTAAACGTTTTGCAGAAGCGCTGCGAGCGGTTCCCACCGATGCAGTTCGAGTGGTTGCCACACATGCGTTTAGGCAGGCAAGAAATATTCATTTAATTTTACCCAAGGCTGAAGCCATTTTGGGATTGCCGATTAATATTATCTCTGGAGAAGAAGAGGCCAGGTTAATTTTTCAAGGCGTCATGCATAGTTTGCCCATCAGCGAAGAGCGTCGTTTAATTATTGATATTGGTGGCGGTTCTACGGAATGTATTATTGGTGATCAAAGCGGATTACAGCAATTATGCTCTCTAGAAATGGGTTGTTTAAGCTGGATAACTAAGTTTTTTCCAGATGGCATATTTAGTGAAGAGCATTTTCGTCATGCAGAGTTGGCTGCTCAAAGTTTATTAGAGCCTGTAAAGCATGGATTGCTTACAGTGGGATGGGATGCTGTGTATGCTTCATCCGGCACAGCACATATTTTGATGGGTGTTATCGAAGCCAACGGATGGGCGCGAGGAGTGTTATCCTTACCATTGCTTGAGCGGCTTAAACAAATACTTCTTGTAGCAGGCTCCATAGAGCAATTAAAAATTCCTGGTTTGTTAAAAGATCGGGTCTCAATATTAGCGGGCGGATTAGCGGTTATGATAGGCATTTTTAAAGCTTTACATATCCAATCTATTGCTCCTGCTGATGGTGCTTTGCAACTAGGTGTATTATATGATCTAGTACAAATACCACGTACTTATGATTTGCGTGGCGAGTCTGTATTAAGGGTTGCAAGGCGTTTTGGTGTCGATCAAACCTATGTTAATCTTATTGCTGTTGAGGTTATCATATTGTTTGGGCAGCTTATCCAAAGCCCTTGTCTTGAGGCAGAGCGCATGTTGGTATGGGCAGCCTGGTTACATGATATTGCTCAAGCTTTGCAGCGGAATCAATCTGAAAGACATGCTGCGTATATTGCTCAATATGCAGAGTTGCCGGGGTTCTCGTGGCGTAATCAATATATGCTATCGTCATTAGTGTTATTGCAACGCGGTGATTTAGCACCATTTAAAGTTCGATTGCAAGAGCCAGTGTTTTGTGCTCAAGTGATGGCATTGCGTTTAGCGGTTATTAAGTATTTAAATCGTTCGGATGAGGTTCGTCCGGCATGGAAATTATATTCATCTAATCAGCGAATTTTTTTAGTTTGGCCAGATGATTGTCGTCAACATTACCCCATGACCACGTGGCTGCTCGAAGAAGAGTCTCGACAGTGGCACTCAGCGGGGGTTAAATTTTCTCTCATTGATTCTGAGGAGCACGCACAGTGAGTCTTGTATCTGTTACAGCGATTGAAAAAGCCAAAATTTTGGCGGAAGCTTTACCCTATATACAGCGCTTTCATAATAAAACTATCGTGATTAAATACGGTGGTAATGCTATGACAGAAACGCATTTAAAATCTGGTTTCGCGCGTGATGTTGTTATGCTCAAATTAGTAGGGTTGAATCCTGTTGTTGTACATGGAGGAGGCCCTCAAATTGGCGATCTACTGCATAAAGTAGGTAAGAATAGCGAATTTGTGCAAGGAATGCGTGTTACCGATGAAGAAACCATGAATGTGGTTGAAATGGTTTTGGGTGAGTTAAATCAAGAAATTGTTGGTTTAATTAATCAGCATGGAGGCAAAGCAGTTGGTTTAACTGGTCAAGATGCAGGATCTATCCGGGCGCGTAAATTATTTCTTAAAAATCAAGGCAATAATGAAGCCATTGATATTGGGTATGTAGGCGAAGTTGAGGAAATTAATAGCGAACTCATTCATTTGCTTGAACGTAATGGTTTTATTCCTGTGATTGCTCCTATCGGAGTGGGGCGCAACGGCGAAGCTTACAATATTAATGCCGATTTAGTCGCAGGCAAATTGGCAGAAACATTGGGTGCAGAAAAATTGGTCATGATGACCAATATTTCTGGAGTGCTCGATAAAGAAGGAAAACTGTTAAGACGCTTAAGTATTCGTGATGTAGATGCTTTATTTGAAGACGGTACGTTAACAGGAGGAATGTTGCCTAAAATGAGTTCAGCGTTAGATGCTGTTCGCAATGGCGTTCGTTCATCCCATATTATTGATGGTAGGGTAGAGCACGCCTTACTGCTGGAAGTTTTGACCAGTGAGGGTGTAGGAACAATGATTACTGGAGCATTGACGCCAGATTAATCAGGCACTTTAAAACTTCTTATTAAATTAAACCCTTTAAGCTGGAATGCTTTCCAACTTAAAGGGTTTTTTTACAGGTTTGAAAAATTATTAAAGCGTATGGTAAATTTGCGAGCCTTGTTTTACAAACTCAACAGATTTAATTTCCATTCCCTTTTTGAGGGCGTCATTGTCAGAAAGACCTTGTTGCGCAGCGTAATCGCGCACATCTTGAGTAATTTTCATTGAGCAAAAATGCGGGCCGCACATAGAACAGAAATGAGCGACTTTTGCGCCATGCTGAGGCAAAGTTTCATCATGATAAGCGCGGGCCGTATCAGGGTCTAATCCCAAATTAAATTGATCTTCCCATCTAAATTCAAATCGGGCTTTTGACAACGCGTTATCGCGAATCTGCGCACCAGGATGCCCCTTAGCCAGATCCGCAGCATGAGCAGCAATCTTATACGCCATAATACCGTCTTTAACATCTTGCTTGTTAGGTAAACCTAAATGCTCTTTAGGGGTTACATAACAAAGCATAGCGGTACCATACCAGCCAATTTGAGCGGCTCCAATAGCACTTGTAATATGGTCATAGCCAGGTGCAATGTCGGTGGTAAGAGGGCCTAAGGTATAAAATGGGGCCTCAAAACATTCTTTGAGTTGAATCTCCATATTCTCTTTAATAAGTTGCATAGGAACATGCCCAGGCCCCTCAATCATGGTCTGCACATCATGTTTCCACGCAATCTGGGTAAGTTCACCAAGAGTACGTAATTCGCCTAACTGAGCATCATCATTTGCATCCCAGATAGAGCCAGGACGTAATCCATCGCCTAAGCTAAAGCTGACATCATAGGCTTTCATGATTTCGCAAATGTCTTCAAAGTGCGTATATAAAAAATTCTCTTTATGATGCGCTAAACACCACTTTGCCATAATCGAGCCGCCGCGCGACACAATACCTGTCATACGATTCGCGGTAAGTGGAACATAACGTAATAAAACACCTGCATGAATCGTGAAATAATCAACGCCTTGCTCAGCTTGCTCAATTAACGTATCACGAAAAATTTCCCAAGTAAGATCTTCAGCTTTACCATCCACTTTTTCCAGAGCCTGATAAATAGGCACAGTACCAATAGGTACGGGAGAGTTACGAATAATCCATTCACGAGTTTCATGAATGTTTTTACCCGTAGAAAGATCCATTACTGTATCGCCTCCCCAGCGGATAGACCATGTCATCTTTTCAACTTCTTCACCAATGCTCGATGTTAAGGAGCTATTTCCAATATTTGCATTGATTTTGACAAGAAAATTACGCCCAATAATCATGGGTTCAATTTCAGGGTGGTTAATATTTAAAGGAATAATCGCACGACCGCAGGCGACTTCACTTCGTACAAACTCAGGCGTAATTTTTTCAGGAATAGCAGCGCCAAACGATTCGCCGCGATGTTGCCGGCCCATCATTTTTGCTATTTTTTCACCGTTAGGCCCACTGAGCCTAAGATTTTCAAGATACTCTTCACGGCACAAGTTTTCACGTAAAGCAATGTATTCCATTTCAGGCGTAATAATCCCTTGGCGCGCATAGTGCATTTGCGTTACGTTATGCCCGGGCTTTGCTTTACGAGGAGTGCGATGCAATCCAGGAAAGCGCAATTCATCTAATGAAGAGTCAGTAGCGCGTTGTTGTCCGTATTCGCTGGTTAAAGATTCTAGTGCAACCGTATCGTTACGTTCTTCAATCCAAGTTGATCTAATAGCAGGAAGCCCTTTGCGCACATCAATATCAGCATTGGGATCTGTATAAGGGCCACTTGTATCGTAAACAAATACGGCAGGATTTGTTTCTCCTCCAAATGAAGTTGGGGTATCCGCTTGCTCAATTTGACGCATAGGCACGCGGATATCAGAGCGGGAACCACTTACAAATATCTTTTTTGAGTTAGAGAAAGGTTGCGTTGCTGCTGAATCAACAACCGCACCTTCTGCAGAAAAGGGAAGAGGAGCATTCATTATGGGAAATTCCTTTAGATCTGGCTGCAATCAAGTGGTCTATAATTCGTGATTTCATCATGAAAATGAGTCTTCTACGGATTGAAGCGTCAGAAATTGGGCTAACTTATGACGCTTCAGCGTTAATAGCCGCATAAGCATAAAATAGCTGCAAAATATTGCTTATCCGTGAAATGATGAATTATAGACCACTAGGGCGTATCAAAACGTGTGTTCTATCACGTTGTTTTTAAAAAGCACTCAAGGCGATAGTCATAGAGAATCGCTTCTGCGTTGTATAGAGTACATGAGGTACTAAGTACCCTGCAAACTCCTTTTTCAATAGAGTGCGTACAAAACTGCTTTAAAAGTCATTGTACTGTTGGTGGTAGTGAAATAGTCACTTTTTATTATTGAAAGAATGATGCAAGATGAACTCCAACTTGATTTAAATTTTCTCCTGTTTGCCTATAATTACGTTGGCTAAAAATCTGTGGCATGTTAAATGTATGATGGCCTGAGTAATTTGCATTTTTTATAGAATTATTTACGCCATTTCAGCGTTTTGCTTTCTTCATTTTTTATTTTTCACACTGAAAGAGCATTTTTTATATAAAGCTTATTAAGCTATCGCAGGCAGTTACTAAAAATAATTCTAATATTCAGGGCTTTCTATTTTAAATAGGGTATGCGATAATAGTGCCACTGTTCCTTATGCATATGAAAAAAGCATGTTAAGAATAGTTTCATCGTCTCTGACCTTGTCCTGATTTTGCCGGGTAAATATACATTAATATAATATAACGTGTATTTACGTCGGTGTCGTTTATGGGTATCCGGTTGGCTCCGATGTGCGCTGTATTAAGCAGCGAAATAAAAAATGTGTATATATAGCCACCGTGATTGACCCTGCATCGAGAATTTTCGCACCCTGTGCGTTGTCTATGCCTTGCTTTCGTCTGTTTCGTTGGCCCTTCGCTTGGGGTATTCCAGCGAGGGTGTTATTCAGATCGAGGATTAAATGTCATTTGAAACATTGGGATTGCATCCCTTATTAGTACAAACTGTTGCTAAAGCTGGTTACGAAATTCCTACTCCTGTTCAAAAGCAAGCTATTCCAGAAGCTATTGCAGGTCGTGATTTAATGGTTTCATCAGAAACCGGAAGCGGAAAAACAGCTGCTTTCATGTTGCCTGCTCTTCATGCCTTAACTACACCAACTACTTTACCTGGCAAAGGCCCTCGCGTAGTGGTTTTAACACCTACACGTGAACTGGCAATGCAAGTAACAAAAGCATGCGAAGTATACGGCAAAGTATTGCCAAACTTACGTACTTTGAGTGTATTGGGAGGGGTTCCCTATGCGCATCAGCAACGTATGTTGCGTCAATTTATTGATGTAATGGTTGCAACGCCAGGGCGCCTGATTGATTATATACAACGCGGGATGGTTGATTTTTCTCGTGTTGAAATGCTAGTGCTAGATGAAGCCGATCGTATGTTAGATATGGGCTTTATTGAAGATATAGAGCATATTGTTTCAAAAATGCCTAAAAAGCGTCAAACACTGATGTTTTCAGCAACCTTCGGTGGCAGTGTTGGGCGTGTAGCACAGCAGTGGCTGAATGATCCGCTTCCTATTACTGTAGCATCCCATTCCGATACACATGCTAACATTGAACAACGGTTGCACTATACGCGCGGCTATTCCAATAAAGTGAGTGTATTAGAGCATCTTTTAAAAGATGAAACTCTCAATCAAGCCATTGTATTTACAGCAACTCAACGTGAAGCTGATAGCTTATCTGATACATTGTTAGATCAAGGTTTCGTAAGTGCTCCTCTTCATGGTGGAATGAATCAGCGTCAGCGTAATCGTACATTGCAAGAAATGCGCCAAGGCCGTTTGCGCGTGTTAGTAGCTACAGATGTGGCAGCGCGTGGATTAGATGTGCAAGGTATTAGCCACGTTATTAATTTTGATTTGCCTAAAATGGCTGAAGATTATGTGCATCGTATCGGTCGTACCGGGCGTGCAGGCCGTCAAGGTGTTGCTTTAACATTGGCAGATATTAACGAGAGACGTCACGTACAGCGCATTGAACGCTTTACGACCCAAAATATTCCAGTGCACGGCATTGAAGGTTTGGCACCTATTCCTACGGAAATGCCAAAAGGCTCTGCTGGGCGCGGTAATGGCGGTGGTGGCGGCGGCGGTCGTTCACGTAGCGGTAGCGATTCACGTTTTGGTTCTGGCTCTTCTGGTTCAGGCCGTCCTCGTTTCGGCGGTGGGTCTGATGATCGTCAGCGTGAATACCGCGGCGGCGGCGGTGGTTTTGGAGGCCGTTCCTCAGGTGCTCCTTCTAGTTCTGGATATGCGCATCCCGCATCCCGTGAAAGAGGTCGTGATTTTGGTGGGCGTGAAGGCGGTAACGATCGTCAGCCACAGTCTGAAGAAAGAGGCGGTTACGAGGGTCAGCGTCGTTCAGCTCCTTCACAAAGAAATAGTTCTTACCGTTCATCATCCTCAGGTTATGGCGGCGGTGGCTCAGGTTATGCCGGTAGCGGCGAGCGTCGTCCCGAAGGTGCTGGCGGCGGCAGGTCAGAAGGTAGATCATCTTCTTATGGTGCCCGTACTAAATCTTATGGCGCCGGAGCTGAAGCAAAAGTTCCAGCAACGGGTGCTAGCTACAATAGCGGTGCACGTAGACGCGAGTGGAGTAACTAATCTTATTTAGAGTCTAATTTATTAGCTAATTAAGATATGAAAACAAAAAGGGCGCTTTCTTTTTAGAAAACGCCCTTTTTGTTTTTGAAATTTTTAGTTTTCCTTAAGCAAATCAATGCAAATGCAGTAAGAGAATAGCGATTAACCCTAATAATTGGTATGAGCTAGACTTATATGTTTAAGTCTACGTGACGGCTAGGGTATTTATGGAGTAAAATACGCTACAAGCTTTTGTATCGAGGGGTATTTGAATGTCCGCTACGGTCAAGAAAAAGCGACCAGTTTATCTTAATTTGGTAAAAATACGGTTGCCTTTGCCTGGTATTGTTTCAATCATGCATCGTGTGAGCGGTGCGATATTATTTCTTTTTCTGCCCGTTCTTTTGTGTCTGTTGCAAGGAAGTTTAGAATCGCAATATTCGTATGATGCGATTCATAGCTATATTTCATACCCCTTGAATAAAATTATTTTAAGCGGTTTGATTTGGGGTTATTTGCACCATTTTTGCGCAGGTGTGCGCTATTTGTTGCTAGATTTGCATTGTGGCATTGACCTCAAGTCCGCCCGTTCTTCGAGTGTACTGGTTTTAGTAATCAGTATTTTACTCACGCTAAGTGTATGGTGGCGTTTATGGCTATAAAACGAATTGTTGTAGGAGCTCATTACGGTTTGCGCGACTGGTTACTACAGCGTGTTACTGCAGTTGTTATGGCGCTATATACATTAGTCTTTCTTGTCATGTTTGTAGTGAATAATCCTCAAGGTTATGAGGGTTGGCATGCCTTGTTTGCTATCCCTTTTTTCAAGGGATTTACCTTTATCACATTGCTCTCCTTGTTTTATCATGCCTGGATTGGAATGCGGGATATCTGGATGGATTACATCAAGCCCGTGGCTGTAAGGTTGGTTTTGCATTGTATAACCGCGCTACTATTAATCGTTTATGCAGGTTGGGCAGTTAAGATTCTGTGGGGAGTAAATTAATGGGGATCGCTAAGAAAACCGTTGATGCTGTAGTGGTTGGAGCGGGTGGTGCAGGAATGCGAGCTGCGTTGCAGTTAGCTGAATCAGGAATGTCTGTGGCTGTATTATCAAAAGTGTTTCCTACGCGGTCGCATACTGTTGCTGCACAAGGAGGCGTTGGAGCCTCTTTGGGTAACATGGAAGAAGATAATTGGTTGTGGCATATGTATGACACAATTAAAGGCTCTGACTGGTTAGGCGATCAAGATGCTATCGAGTTTATGTGCCGTGAAGCTCCAAAAGTTGTCTATGAATTAGAGCATTTTGGAATGCCATTTGATAGAAATGCTGATGGAACGATTTATCAGCGTCCGTTTGGTGGGCACTCCGCGCAATTTGGTGAAAAACCTGTGCAGCGTGCTTGCGCTGCGGCAGATCGTACCGGTCATGCATTATTACATACCTTGTATCAAAGAAATGTTCGGGCCAAAACGCAATTTTATGTTGAGTGGATGGCGTTAGATCTTATTCGTGATCAAGATGGCGATGTAGTTGGGGTAGTGGCTTTAGAGATGGAGACAGGCGAGTTAACCTTGTTTCATGCCAAAACAACATTGTTAGCAACAGGCGGTGCTGGGCGAATTTTTGCAGCTAGTACCAATGCTTTCATTAATACCGGTGATGGCTTAGGAATGGTTGCCCGAGCAGGAATTCCATTAGAAGATATGGAGTTTTGGCAGTTTCACCCTACAGGGGTTGCCGGGGCTGGTGTACTGATTACTGAAGGGGTTCGTGGAGAGGGCGGTTACTTATTAAATAGTAACGGTGAGCGCTTTATGGAGCGTTATGCCCCGAAACTTAAAGATTTAGCATCGCGTGATGTTGTATCGCGTTCAATGGATCAGGAAATTAAAGAGGGACGCGGTTGTGGGCCTAATAAAGATCATGTGCTACTCAAATTAGATCATTTGGGTGCAGATAAAATTATTAAAAAACTTCCATCGATACGTGAAATTGCTCTGAAATTTGCCAACGTTGATCCTATAAAAGAACCTATTCCTGTTGTTCCTACTATTCATTATCAAATGGGTGGTATACCTACCAATTTTTATGGTCAGGTAGTGGCGCCAAGCAGTGATGGTCAAAAAATAGTGAATGGTTTATATGCAATTGGTGAGTGTGCTTGTGTATCAGTACATGGTGCTAATCGTTTAGGTACCAATTCGCTACTCGATTTAATCGTATTTGGTCGCGCTGCAGGTAACCATATAGTTGAATTTAATCTTAAAAACCGCCAGCATAAACCTTTGCCTGCTGATGCAACTGAACGTTCAGTTTCACGCATGGCGCGTATTGATTCTCAAGCTGGTAATGCTAGCGGCGAACGTGTACAAGATGTAGGAAATGAAATGCGTCGTGTAATGCAGCAGCATTGCGGAGTATTTAGAAATCAGCAATTGCTGGAAGGTGGCGTAAGTAAAATTGCAGAAGTAGCTGAGCGTGTTAAACGTACCGCTATTGCAGATAAGAGTAAAACGTTTAATACAGCACGCGTTGAAGCATTAGAGCTTGATAACTTGATAGAAGCAGCAAAAGCGACCATAGTTTCTGCTGAGGCACGCAAAGAGAGTCGTGGTGCGCATGCGCGTAGTGACTTTGATAAGCGAAATGATGAGGATTGGTTAAAGCATACCTTGTGGCATTCAGAAGGCAATAGGCTTGAATATAAACCTGTTAACCTTAAGCCACTAACGGTGGATTCATTCCCACCGAAAGCACGAACCTACTAAGCATAGGGAATAGGAGAGTACAAAGATGCGTTTTCGAGTTTATCGTTACAATCCTGAGAAAGATGCTCAGCCCTACATGCAAGAGTATGATGTTAAGCTTGAAGCAACAGATAGAATGTTGTTAGATGCTTTAATGCGCTTGAAGATGGTAGATGATACACTTTCGTTTCGCCGGTCATGCCGTGAAGGGGTATGTGGTTCTGACGCAATGAATATTAATGGTAAAAATGGCTTGGCATGTATTACTAATTTGAAAGAAATTAGTGAGCCTGTTGATTTACGTCCTTTACCAGGGTTGCCTGTTATTCGCGATTTAATTGTTGATATGTCGCAGTTTTTTAAGCAGTATCATTCGATTAAACCTTATCTAGTGAATGAAACACCAGCTCCTGAAAAAGAGCGTTTGCAATCACCAGAAGATCGAGAAGAACTCGATGGTTTATATGAGTGTATTTTATGCGCATGCTGTTCAACAGCGTGCCCCTCATTCTGGTGGAATCCTGATAAATTCGTAGGGCCTGCAGGATTACTTGCTGCTTATCGTTTTATTGCAGATACGCGAGATGAAGCAACTGCTGAGCGATTAGATAATTTAGAAGATCCTTACCGACTTTTCCGATGTCATACGATTATGAATTGTGTTGATGTTTGCCCTAAGGGCTTGAATCCTACTCAAGCCATCGGAAAAATCAAAGATATGATGATCAAAAGAGCTGTTTGATTTATCTGTTAAGCGCGTTGGAATAAAGAATATTCCAACGCGTTGTTTTTTTATATCTAAAGTAGAATATTAATTCTACCCCCTCTTCTTGATAGCGTTTCGTATTCTTATGAGCCATTTACCTCCTGAACATCTTATTGCTGAATCATCTAAACTTCGTTGGCGTTGTCGTCGCGGCATGCTCGAAAATGATCTTATTATTACACGGTATTTGGATGAGAATGAGCATAGATTAACAAGAGAAATGATAGATGGCCTTTATCAACTTATGGAATTGAGCGATAACGAGCTGTGGGATATTTTTTCGGGTCGCCAAGAGTGTTCATTGCCGCATCTGAATGAGCTTGTTGATGCGTTACGGAATATCCGCCTTTCGTCTTCTTGACTCTGACAGGAGTATGTAGCATGACCCAGCGCAATGCCGTTTTAACCTTAGATGATGGAGCAACCTCGCTTCAGTTACCTGTACTAGAAGGAACGATAGGGCCTTCAGTAGTAGATATACGAACCCTTCAATCTAAGGGCGGGGTTTTTACTTATGATCCGGGATTTCTTTCTACAGCCTCTTGCCGTTCCTCAATTACCTATATTGATGGTGATAAAGGTGAGTTATTGTATCGCGGCTATCCTATTGATCAGCTGGCTGGGCACTGTGATTTTTTAGAAAGTTCTTACCTTTTATTAAATGGCGAACTTCCTAATAAAGCTCAATATGATGAGTTCGTATGGCAAATTACACGTCATACGATGGTACATGAGCAGTTATATAAATTTTTTAGTGGTTTCCGTCGTGATGCACATCCGATGGCAATTATGGTGGGAGTGGTAGGGGCGCTATCTGCTTTTTATCATGACTCACTCGATATTAATAATCCTGAGCATAGAAGCATTTCAGCATTAAGACTCATTGCGAAAATGCCAACACTGGTGGCGATGACGTATAAGTATTCAATTGGTCAACCTTTTGTGTATCCTAAAAATGACCTATCGTATACCGCCAATTTTATGCGAATGATGTTTTCGGTACCTTCAGAAGAATATGTAGTGAATGAAGTATTAGTACGGGCGATGGATCGCATTTTCATATTGCATGCTGATCATGAGCAGAATGCTTCAACATCGACCGTGCGCATGGCAGGTTCATCAGGCGCTAATCCATTTGCTTGTATTGCCTCCGGTATTGCATGTTTATGGGGGCCAGCTCATGGAGGAGCGAATGAAGCCTGTTTAAATATGTTATATGAAATTGGTGATATTTCACGCATTGGCGAGTATATTAAACGAGCCAAAGATAAAAATGATAGTTTTAAACTGATGGGTTTTGGACATCGTGTCTACAAAAATCACGATCCCCGCGCTAAATTAATGCGTGAAACCTGTCATGAAGTGTTAAATGAATTAGGGTTGCAAGATGACCCTTTATTTAAATTAGCGTTGAAGCTAGAACAAATTGCGCTGGAAGACGAGTACTTTATTGAGAAGAAACTATATCCGAATGTTGACTTCTATTCGGGAATCGTTCAGCGAGCGATTGGCATTCCAACAAGCCTGTTCACTGCAATTTTTGCGCTTGCGCGTACAGTGGGCTGGATTGCTCAATGGAGTGAAATGATCAGTGATCCTGAGCAGAAAATCGGTCGCCCACGCCAGCTTTACCAAGGGCCGGCTCATCGGGATGTTGTACCTATCCATCAGCGCGGATAGCCCTGACTTATGGAGTAAAAAGATCATGATGGAAGTATTCCGCGCCAATTCTGCCTTATTTGGTGGAAATATGGCGTTTGTGGAAGAGCAATACGAACGTTATTTGGAAGACCCTCAGTCGGTAGATGCTCACTGGAAACAGTATTTTGATAGCATCCGGCAGCAAACTAAAGATGTAGCGCATACGCCTGTTATTGCCTACTTTGAAGCCCTGGGCAAACAGTCGCGTCCAGTGGTTATTGCTGCTTCCGAAGGAGGGGGCGGTACTAAAGCTGCCCAAGTGCAGTCATTAGTAAATGCCTATAGAGCCTTGGGGGTACATCAGGCTCACGTTGATCCTCTAAATAGGTTTGAGCGTGAAAAGTTAACTGAGCTAGAACCTGCAACGTATGGCTTTACAGATGCAGATCTTAAAGCTCCGTTGAAATGCGCTACTGATTTTCCAATAGCCAAAAATGCTACATTAAATGATTTAGTAGAAGCATTAAAAGCGACGTATTGTGGTTCTATTGGCGTGGAATATACCTATATTTCAGATACAGCCCAAAAGCAATGGTTACAAGACCGATTAGAATCGATTCAAAGTAAGCCAACATTTACGGCTGAACAAAAGAAACATATTCTTGAGCGTGTCACAGCAGGTGAAACCTTAGAAAAGTATTTGCATACAAAATATGTAGGTCAAAAACGTTTCTCTGGCGAAGGCAGTGAAAGTGTTATTGCTTTGCTCGATGATATCCTTCAGCGTTCTGGCGAAAAGGGTATTAGAGAATGTGTGCTAGGTATGGCTCACCGCGGTCGTTTAAATGTATTAGTGAATACCTTGGGTAAACAGCCAGCTGATTTATTCATGGAGTTTGAAGGTAAATATCCTACCGATTTATCAGCTGGTGACGTGAAATACCATAATGGGTTTTCATCAGATATTCAAACACCAGGCGGCCCTTTACATTTAACATTAGCGTTTAATCCATCTCATTTGGAAATTGTGAACCCTGTAGTAGAGGGTTCATGCCGTGCGCGCCAATTGCGTCATAACGATGAAGATGGCAGTAAAGTTATGCCTATTCTGATTCATGGTGATGCTGCGGTGGCAGGTCAAGGTGTTGTGATGGAAACCTTGAATATGTCGCAAACTCGTTATTACCGCACGGGTGGTACATTGCATGTTGTGATTAATAACCAAATTGGGTTTACCACATCTGATCCCCGTGATACGCGCTCTACTATTTACTGTACCGATGTCGCTAAAATGGTCGAGGCGCCTATATTTCATGTGAATGGCGATGATCCTGAAGCTGTAGTTCTTATAGGGCAAATTGCGCTAGATTTTAGACAAACCTTTAAAAAAGATGTGTTTATTGACTTAGTTTGCTTCCGTCGTTTAGGGCATAACGAGCAAGATGAACCAATGGTAACGCAGCCCTTAATGTATCGCACCATTAGCAAGCATCCTGGGACGCGTAAGTTATATGCTGATCGTTTAACGTCTGATGGCGTGTTAAGTGATGGCGAAGGCGATAAGATGGTTGCAGATTTTCGCGCCCTCTTAGACAAAGGTTCGCATACCAATAAATACATTCTTCAATCTTATATTCCTAAGTTTGTAGTTGATTGGTCGCAGTATAAAAATCGCTCTTGGGATGAACCAGTAAAAACAAGTCTGAGTAAAGATGAGATAGCGCGTTTTTCAACGGTATTAACTACTGTTCCCGAAAACTTTAAGTTGCATTCCCGCGTTGAAAAAATTGTGGCAGATCGTCAATCAATGGCAGCAGGTAAAGCCTCTCTTGATTGGGGAATGGCAGAAAACTTGGCTTACGCTGGCTTGTTAAATGATGGTTTTGGTATTCGTATTTCAGGCCAAGATTGCGGTCGGGGTACATTTTTTCACCGTCATGCTGTATGGCACGATCAAAATCGTGAAATATGGAATACGGGTGCTTATATACCTTTGCAGCATATTAAAAAAGATACTCCACGCGAGTTTACGGTTATTGACTCTGTACTTTCAGAAGAGGCCGTATTGGGGTTTGAATATGGTTACGCTATTACTGACCCCAATGAGCTAGTGATTTGGGAAGGCCAGTTTGGTGATTTTGCAAATGGTGCCCAAGTTGTTATTGATCAGTTTATTAGCTCTGGCGAAGTAAAGTGGGGTCGTGTATGTGGCTTAGCGATGTTCTTACCTCATGGGTATGAAGGCCAAGGCCCTGAGCATTCTTCTGCACGTTTAGAGCGTTATTTACAATTATGTGCAGAAAATAATATGCAAGTGGTTGTACCCAGCACACCTGCCCAGATGTTTCATATGATTCGTCGTCAGATGCTGCGTCAGTTCCGTAAACCGCTTATTGTGATGACACCGAAAAGTCTTCTGCGTCATAAAGAATCTGTATCTCCGCTAGATGATTTAATTAATGGTCAATTCAATGCGGTGATTGATGATACAGAAGGCTTAGATAAAGGCGCTGTAACACGTGTTGTTTTATGTAGTGGTAAGGTTTATTTTGATTTGTTAGCCCATAGTCGTGAAAAGGCTATAAAAGATACCGCTATTGTTCGCGTTGAGCAGCTTTATCCTTTCCCTGATAATGTGTTGAAAGAGATATTAGCGCAGTATCCTCAGCTTAAAGAAGTTGTATGGTGTCAAGAAGAGCCACAAAACCAAGGTGCCTGGTCACATATGTTGACCTATATGCGTCAGCATATTCAGGCAAATCAAGTGCTTTTATATGCAGGGCGTGCTGCTTCAGCTTCACCTGCTGTAGGATATGCGTCTAAGCATGCTACACAACAAAAGAGCTTGGTAGAAGATGCCTTTTCACCCGATTTAGCACAGCACCAATTGGTTTGGAGATAATTCATGTCTTTAGTAGAAGTAAAAGTTCCTGTTCTATCAGAGTCAGTAGCCGAAGCAACGCTTGGTTCCTGGCATAAAAAAGAAGGTGATTTCGTTCAACGTGATGAAAACCTGATTGATATTGAAACCGATAAAGTTATTCTTGAAACCCCTGCACCTGAAGCCGGTGTATTGGTTTCTATTAAAAGTACTAGCGGTGCTACTGTAACCAGCCAAGAGGTTATTGCTGTTATTGATACCTCTAAGAAAGCTGAAACCAGTGCTCCTGCTGAAACAAAAGCTGCACCAGCGGCTTCTGCAAATTCGGCAGACACTAAAGCAGCAGCTTCAGTTTCAACAGATGCTAGCTCAGCCTTACCTGCTGCCAGAAAGTTATTGGCAGAAAATAATATCAATGCTTCTGATGTTGAAGGCTCAGGCCGTGGCGGTCGTGTAACGAAGGGCGATGTTATTGAGCACGTAAGCGGCGGTGGAGCTAAACCTAAAACTGCAACAGCAGCACCTGTGATTGCTCCTGTTGCAGCAGGCGAGCGTATTGAACAGCGCGTTCCTATGTCGCGTTTGCGTCAGCGCGTGGCTGAGCGTTTAGTGCAATCTCAATCGACAGCTGCCATTCTTTCAACATTTAACGAAGTGAACATGAAGCCTGTGATGGATTTACGGGCTCGTTATAAAGATAGCTTTGAAAAGGCTCACGGCGTTAAATTAGGTTTTATGTCGTTTTTTGTAAAAGCTGTAGTTGCTGCACTGAAAAAATTCCCTATCGTAAATGCTTCTATTGATGGCACAGATATTGTGTATCACGGCTATTATGATATTGGTGTTGCAGTGGGTAGCCCTCGTGGTTTAGTGGTGCCAATTATTCGTGATGCTGACCAGCTATCAATGGCGCAAATCGAAAAAACAATTGTTGAATTCGGTAAGCGTGCACAAGATGGTAAGTTAACAGTAGAAGAGTTAAGCGGTGGAACCTTTACCATTTCTAATGGCGGTACATTTGGTTCTATGCTTTCTACCCCCATTATTAATCCTCCACAATCAGGAATTTTGGGCGTACACGCTACCAAAGATCGTCCTGTTGCAGAGAATGGTCAAGTTGTGATTCGTCCTATGAATTACTTGGCTCTTTCTTATGATCATAGAATTATTGATGGTCGTGAAGGCGTTCTTTTCTTGGTAGCGATTAAAGAGGCATTAGAAGATCCATCCCGCCTGCTGTTAGACCTGTAGTTTTTTAGTAGCACTAACACATTAGAGCTACTGCTATTAAAAATGCAGTAAATGATGAAGGGTTGGGAGAAATTCCAGCCCTTTTTCTTTTCGTGGTTGCAATTAAAACTATTTAATTTACGAAAATAATTAAAGTCGTTTCAAGGAATGTATATGAGTCAGCAGTTTGATGTAGTGGTAATCGGTGGAGGCCCTGGAGGCTATGTGGCTGCTATTCGTGCAGCACAACTAGGTTTTAAAACAGCATGTTGTGAGTCGAATCCTTATGCTGATCCCAAAGGGGAGCCTCGCTTAGGAGGTACCTGTTTGAATGTAGGATGTATTCCTTCTAAAGCGTTATTACATACATCGCATATGTTTGAAGAAGCAGGCCACAGTTTTGCTGCACAAGGTATTAATGTAGGTACTCCTTCCATTGATGTACCTAAAATGATTGCACGTAAAACAACGATTGTGAATCAACTTACGCAAGGTATCAAAGGGCTATTCAAAAAGAATAAAGTGACCCAATTAAACGGTCATGGTTCTTTTGTTTCGCAAAATGCACAAGGCTGGACGTTGAAAATTGGCAGCGAAACTGTTGAAGCGAAACACGTGATCGTAGCAACAGGTTCAAGTGCCAGACATTTACCCGGTATTGCCGTTGATAATAAACTTATCTGCGATAACATCGGTGCGTTAGATATCCAAGCTGTTCCTAAAAAATTAGGAATTATCGGTTCTGGCGTTATTGGTTTAGAAATGGGCAGTGTCTGGAAGCGTTTAGGTTCAGAAGTTACTATTCTAGAAGCTATGGATACCTTTTTAGCAGCAGCTGATGCTGATATTCAAAAAGAAACTTTAAAGGTATTCGCTAAACAAGGTTTAGATATTAAGTTAGGTGTTAAGGTTGGGCAAGTAACACCTAAAGCCGATAGTGTAGCCGTTAATTACGAAGCTAAAGACGGAGTAGTGAGTGCTGAATTTGATCGTTTAATTGTTTCAGTAGGCCGTGTGCCCAATACAGAAGGTTTAAATGCTCAAGCTGTTGGTTTAAAAATTGATGGTCGCGGTTTTATTGAAGTGGATGACCATTGCAAAACGAATCTTGCCAATGTTTGGGCCGTGGGTGATGTGGTGCGTGGCCCTATGTTAGCGCATAAAGCAATGGAAGAAGCTGTGATGGTTGCTGAGTTAATCGCAGGGCAAGCAGGCCATTGCAACTTTGATACTATCCCTTGGGTAATTTACACTTCTCCTGAAATTGCTTGGGTAGGTAAAACAGAGCAGCAACTTAAAGAAGCTGGTATTGAGTATCGTGCAGGTAAAATTCCTTTTGCAGCGAATGGTCGTGCATTAGGGCAGGGCGATACTACTGGTTTTGTTAAAATGTTGGCTTGTGCAAAGAGTGATCGTATTTTAGGTGTGCATATTGTTGGCCCAAGCGCATCAGAATTAATTTCTGAAGCGGTTGTGGCAATGGAGTTTGGAGCTTCAAGCGAAGATATCGCACGTATTTGTCATGCGCATCCTACTTTATCTGAGGTTGTTCATGAGGCGGCTTTGGCTGTAGATAAGAGACCTTTGCATTTTTAATGCGCAGCCCTGATGAGTTGAATGAGTAGATGTTAAAAACCCCTTATCTGTAATAGTTAAGGGGTTTTTATTTTACTGGAACAACAACTGTGTTTAGAGTTTTAGCATGTGGCGCGTTTTTTGCGTCTAACAGCTTTTCCAACAATGCCTAACCCAGCAAGCAACATAGCATAGGTTTCAGGCTCTGGCGCTGGAGTAATGCTTGCATGACCTAATATGGCACCCAGATTGTCTCCACCGCTATTTTGAAATGCTAAACTTACGGTAGAAGGAATAGCGAGATTAACATTCCGAGTAAACGTGTTTAATGCATCGCCAGAGTTTAACGTAAAAGCTTCATTGTAAGAGCCAAAGCTTACATTAACAGTATTGGTATCTCCGCGCTGGCTGCCGCCTAGTGAAAATTCAAGGGTATAGTTTCCTGCAGCTAAATTAAGCGTTTTGCTGCTGAATATTCCTGCTTGTGCAGTGCTTCCATCAAGATCAATATAGTTGCCATTACCAGGATAAAAATCAAAAAAACCAGTTCCAACAACGTCAATGGTTCCTGCACTAACATTCCAGTTTCCACTAAAATTTGTAGCGTTAACACCTAATGCATAAGAATCAAAATTATCAGTAAAAATAGGCGCTGAAAAACTGGCGGTACTGATAGAAAAAAGGCCTAAAGCTACCAAAGAGTTTTTTAAAAGATTGAGTTTCATTATTGTTATTTCCTTTTTTAAAGTTGGTGGTAAACAAGACTCGAAGAACAGTGTGACTGCTTTTTTAAGAAACTATTATGATTAAAAAATAAACATATGACATTTTATTGGTAATGGCAGTTTCTTTTAGTGATTTTGTTATGAAAATATTGAATAAACAACTATTTAATCAGCAAATTTATTCTATTTGTTAATTAAATAGTTGTTTTAAAGATTGGATTGTAATTTAAAATCCCCAAATTAGCGATTGCAGCAAAGCAGATTTAAGCGGTGGCGTTACCTGTACAGTAGCAAGCCCCAAGGTTCTTAAACACTTCCATGCGGGGGTATCGTAATGCCCCCATCGAGCCAGGTTATGGCTTAACGATTGAATCCAGCGGCGGTCAAGTTCTCGACCAATGGGTTTCACGGTGTTAGCGTGGCTACCCGAAAGCGTAATAGAGGGTCTGAAGAATTGATGAAGCGAACTGGCGGTATCAAGCACATCTCTAACGCCTAAGTTAAAACCTAAGCCTGCAACAGGATGCAAAATTTGTGCAGCATTACCAATTACCCATAAGGGCGGTTTAACCTCACTACGCAATGCCTGAAAGCGTAAAGGAACAAGAACAGTATGTTTCCAATTAGACGACCATTCAATAGCAGGCGGGCATTGTTTTGCCAGCCACTGGTCTTGTTCTTGTTTGCTTAAGGTTAGCCACTGCTCTTCGTGAGTTTTATCGAGACTAAAAATTAATGTACAACCAACTTCAGCAGGCAATAACGCTAATACGCCGCGTTCAGTAAAGCGTTCATAGGCAACGCCATGTGTGCTGATAGGTAGAGTTGCCATCCAGGCTGATTGAGAGTAGTGGTAATCATGGTACTTCCAGCCTTTAGGTTTAAGTGTGCCTCCTTCTGCTAATACCAACGCATGCGATGACCATAGTTGATCACTATCATCGAAGGCAATCCCCCAGGAGGCACTACATCCGATATCTCGGATACGAATACCTTGCCGAAGAGGTATATCGCGCTCTTTTAAAGCATTCTCAAGGGCATTCAATAGGGTTGAGTAGCGCATGGTATACCCGAGCGCTTCTACGCCTGCTTCTTGTGCTGTAAGTCGTAGATTGCCAAAGCTGTTATGTTGGGTAATCTGGATATGTTCTATAGGTGTTAGTACATCGTGCTGAATCACCTGATGCCGTAGCAGCGTCTGTATAGTGAGCCACGATAACGCTAGGGTGCGCTCGGGTAGAGGAGCGCCTGCAGCCCGTGCATCTAAAAGAAGTGAAGGTAGTCCGCGATGATGAAGTTCTAATGCGAGCAGGCATCCAGCTGGCCCGCCTCCTACAATCAGGGTGGTTTCAGCAGTGTTCTTTTTAGAGCTAATCATACAGACAGAGGGCATAGACAGGCGCTCATGGCGAACTAATAAGGGTGATTGTTTATTTTAGCCACGATTGAATCACTTTATAAGTATCTTCAACCCCTTCTTTGCGTAATCCTGATAGAAGTTGAGCGGAACCTTGAGGGTAGTTATCTTTGCACCATTGTTGTACAACCTGCAAGTGTTTCATGGCTTGCATGCGTGAGAGTTTATCTGCCTTTGTTAAAATCAGATGAACGGGTTTGCCTGTGCCAGAAAACCATTCGAGCATTTGTATATCACTGTCTTGTAGCGCATGGCGAATATCCATAATCAACATGAGGCCTTTTAGCGTTCTGCGTTCTACAAGGTAACGGGTAAGAAATTCTTTCCAGTGGTGTCTTAATTCGGCATTTACTTTAGCAAAACCATAGCCAGGTAAATCTGCAAAAATTAATCCATTTCGTAATTCAAAGAAATTAATCATTTGAGTACGCCCTGGATGTTTAGAAACAAAGGCTAACCGGTTGTGGTTCAGCAGCGCATTAATAGCGGTAGATTTTCCTGCATTAGAGCGGCCCACAAAGGCAATTTCTGCTCCCGTTTCGGGAGGCATTTGTGTCCAATTATGGGCAGAGGCTATATATTTTGCAGGAAGCCAGCGTGGAATCATGAAACGATCCTTGAAACAAGTACGAATAATAAAGCATTGTACGCTACGGTATCTTTAATAGACATGTTCGGGTTGATGTTTATTCGCTAAAAGGAGAAGGGCAAGAGCCGGGCAGAGTTTACTGAGGTGAATGAACAGTGGAAGCAAAAGGTGCCTCGCGCAACCATTCCTTTTTACAGCAAGCCGAAACCTTCAATTGCAACATGTCTAATATTCTTAAAGTAAACTTATCCGAAGCGCCCCGTAATATAGTCTTCAGTTTCTTTACGCGCGGGGTTCATAAAGATTTTATCAGTGATATCAAACTCAATAAGTTCGCCTAAATACATATAGGCTGTATAGTCAGAGATACGTGCAGCTTGCTGCATATTGTGTGTAACGATAACAATGGAATAGTCTTTTTTTAATCCGGTAATCAGTTCTTCAATACGAGTGGTTGAAATAGGATCAAGCGCAGAGGTGGGTTCATCTAGCAGTAAAACCTGAGGTTTAACTGCAATGCCGCGAGCAATACATAGGCGTTGCTGCTGACCGCCTGATAGGCTAAGTCCATTTTTACCTAGCTTATCTTTCACTTCTTCCCATAAGGCAGCTTCTCTGAGCGCCCACTCTACGCGGTCATTCATTTCACTTTTTGTTAAGCGCTCATGGAGTTTAACGCCAAAAGCGATATTGTCATAAATTGACATAGGAAACGGCGTTGGTTTTTGAAACACCATGCCGATTTGTGAACGTAACCATTGAAAATCAGTTTGCTCGTCAAGAATATTTTGATTGCGAAACTGAATTTCACCCGTAGCACGTTGTGCGGGGTAAAGCGAGTACATACGATTAAAGGTGCGTAGTAACGTAGACTTACCGCAACCAGAAGGGCCAATAAATGCTGTTACTTGCTTTTCATAAACCGGAAGCGATATATTTTTAAGCGTATGGGTAGCCCCATAAAAAAAATTAAGCTGTTGAATATCTAAATCAATAGGAGGCGTAGAGGTCATAAGCGTTCCGTTAAACGAAGAAGGGCTCGCGTGAGCAAGCTTAAACCTAATACAAGTGCAGTAATTAATAATGCGCCCGACCAGGCAAGCTGTTGCCATTCAGGAAAAGGACTCATCGCAAATTGAAAAATGACCACAGGAAGATTAGCAATCGGTTGATTAATATCTAAGCTAAAAAACTGATTATTGAGAGCGGTAAAGAGTAGCGGTGCAGTTTCACCTGTTATACGCGCAACCGCCAATATGATGCCTGTAAAAATACCTGTTCGAGCCGAACGCAAGCTAATGTAAACAATCATTTTCCAGTAGGGCGCACCTAATGCTATAGCCGCTTCACGAAGTGCTTGAGGTACCAGGGAAAGCATATTATCGGTGGCGCGAACAATCACGGGAATCGCAAGCATCGATAATGCAATAGAGCCTGCCCAAGCTGCAAAGTGATGAAGTGGAGCCACAATAAGGGTATAGACAACCAATCCAGCAACTATTGAAGGCGTAGAAAGAAGTAAATCATTCGCAGAGCGAACAGCTTGCGCCCAGCGATTGTTTTTTCCGTATTCCACAATAAAAATACCGGTTAAAACCCCTAAAGGTGTTGCAATAAACGTGGCTCCTATCACCATGATTAAGCTGCCAGCAATAGCGTTACGTAATCCCCCTGCGCTGCCAGGGCCTGGGGTATCTTGGGTAAATAATAAGAGTGAAAAGCCTTTTATTCCTTGCCCCACCACTTGCCACAAAATAGAGGTTAAAAGGCCTAATACAATGAAAGTAGCTAGCCATGTAAAAGCCGTTGCCATATGGTCTACAGCGCGTCTTTTTTTGTGTAAGCGCCTAGATATTAATGAAAGGGGTGGATTGGAAGCAGATGGCATCATGCTATAGCTCGCGTCCAGCGTTTAGAAATAAAGAGAATGATGAGTGTAATAGCAAAGAGCAGCAAACCTAATGCAGTGAGTGATGCAAGGTGAAGACTTTCTTGCGCCTCATTGAATTCATTAGCAAGCGCTGAGGTAATGGTATTGCTGGCATCAAATAAAGAGGGGCTTAGTGTGTAAGCGTTTCCAATCACAAACGTTACCGCCATCGTTTCGCCAAGTGCGCGACCTAATCCTAGCAGTAAAGCGCCCATTAAGGGAGCGCGTGTAGAAGGCACCATCACTTTAGAGAAAACTTCCCAACGGGTGGCTCCTAAGCCATAGGCAGATTCTTTGAGTAAAGGGGGAACACTGGTAAGAATATCTCTAATCATGGCTGTCATAAACGGCAGAATCATAAATGCCAAAATGAATCCTGCTGTCAATAAACCAATACCGCTGACGCTTCCAGCTACCAGTGGTGCAAGAGGAGTATTTGTAAGATATTTTTGTAAAGGGGCTTGCACATAATCAGCAAATAATGGGGCGAAACTGAATAATCCCCACATACCGTAAATAATACTGGGAATGCCCGCCATGAGTTCGGAAAGGCTAGCAAGAAGGGGGCGAAGCCAAGCTGGCGCTTGTTCTTCAATAAATAATGCTAACCCAAAGCTTAATGGCACAGCAATGATCATTGCTATACATGAGCTAACAAGTGTTCCCCATAGGGGGGCAACAGCACCAAATACCAATGTAACAGGGTTCCAGGTACTTTGTTTTAAGAAGTCGAATCCAAAGTGCTTCCAGGCGGGCCAGGAGCCATAGGCTAATATACTGATAATACTGATCAGTAAGGCAACCACAATAAATGCGCTACTTGCACATAGGCTTTTAATAAAACAGTTCATGGTTAATCAGTATGTAATCGTAAAAAGCTGTCATGACTAAAACGTTCACGTTACAGTATTGTACTTTATTTTACTTATTTAACCATCAAAAGTTCTTTAATAGCGCTTAATTGTCTGCGGCTGACTTCAAGTAAGTGAGGCCAGTTATTTAGGCGAATATACCAACCTTGAGAAGTGTGCCGTAATTCGAGAATATGCTGCCGAACAGCAAGGCAGTTACGATGGATGCGAATGAGATGAGCGGGATACTTTGCTTCTAAATCTGTTAGGGAAGTTTCAATAAGATGTTCGCCAAGCCGATTGACGACGGTTGTGTATTTATTTTCAGCTTTTAAAAATAATAGATTTTCAAATTCAATCCATTGCGTTTGTTGCCGCCCCGGAATACTGAATTTAATCGCTGATTTCATGGTTGTTGAAGAGGCAGCAGGTGCTGATAATTTTCGTAAATAAACTTTTTCAAGCGCATGAGCAAGCCGTTCTAAGCGAATGGGCTTAACAAGATAGTCGCTTGCATCAACCTCAAACGCTTCGCAGGCATAGTCACGATGTGCAGTAGTAAAAATAAGCGCAGGACGGTGCAAAGGAAAATTGAGCGCAAGTTGGCGTGAAAACTCTAATCCCGTGAGGCCTGGCATATCAATATCTAAAATGATGGCATCAGCAGCATGGTGCTGGCAAAGCTGAAGCAGCTCTAGACCGTTAGTCGCTTCGGCTAAAATTTGTGTTGGGTGTGTTTTTTGAAGATCATCTAGCAAATAAGCAACTCGCTGCCGAGCCAGAACTTCATCATCAGCAACCAGTATTTGCAAGGGATGCTCAAAAGAGAGAGGCATGTTATAGCGCTAATTAAGTGAGTATAGAGGTATGACGTCATTTTTCAGCAACATTTTAAGGGTTATGCCTAGTGCGAACATCAATGGCAGTGCCTAAGCCAATGCAAACGTTAATCCTCTAAATAATGGTTCCGCCGAAAAGTGGCAATACTAGCTCGGCAGTAAAGTCATGAGAGGTTGCGTGGGTATTTAGATACGCATTTCCTCCAAAGCATAAGGCAATGCGCTGTTGAATATTGTCTAGAGCAATTCGTTGCCCTTTTCGTGCAGCAGGCCGATCAGGTAACGGATTTTTAATTTTTAAATAAACATAGTTTTCGTCACACCGCACTTCAATAGTGAGTGTGCCAGGGGTTACTGAAACACTAATGCCATGATGAATAGCATTTTCAATAAGCGGTTGAACAAGTAAGGGCGGCACTCGTAACGCAGGAAGCGTTACAGGGCGATCCCATACCACTTGAAGGCGGTCGCCAAGGCGTAAATATTCAATATCTAGATAGCACTGACACCAATTAAGTTCTTCTTCAAGTAATACAGTAGCGTGATGGTCATGTAGTACAGCACGAAACAGTTCACACATATTTTCTAAGAGTGTTTCCGCTTGCTTGGGCTGGTGGCGAATTAACGCAAGCACACTGTTTAAACTATTAAATAAAAAATGCGGATGAATACGGTTTTGTAATGCTTGCAGCCGAGCCTCTGCCAGAGAAGGCGTCAGGCGCCAATATTGGCACTCTACTACTAAAAAGATTACCCATAGTGAAACACCGCTGAATAAAGTGATATCGCGAATAGAAGCAAGCGGTAAAAAAGGTAAGGTAAGCGTTAAAATTTTGAAGCATAAAACATTAATAAGCGGAAGTAATAGATTCAAACCATAACGTAAGATTTTAAGCGTGCGAGGCTGGCGTTGATGAAGATTTTTAGAGGCTAAAAAAAGAATGGCGGTATCTACAAGAATGACCATTTCTAAGCCAGGCAAATAAGGCAGTACCTCATCAAGACTAAAGTGCCTAAATCCTAAAAACCAAAGCAGTATACCTGCATGTATAAATAGAAGAATTTGAAATAAAGTGCCTGGGCGCTGAAAATCGGCTAAATATCCTCCTAGGAAACGAATTTTTCCTTCTTTTAATCGTGATTTATTAATAAGTTGCATAGTTGTTATCTAATAAAGGCTAACAAAAAAAGAGTATGGTGGCGGAAATAGTTGCTTAAATTGTATAGATATAACCATTTAAATTTATTTTGCCGAAATGCCATGAAGAGAAAAGTTGATTTCATGCAACAGTTCATATGAGATATAAACTCTTTAAGTCAATTATTTATACCTATTAATTTACCTGTAGCTGTATTATCGGTTTGTGAGCCTAAGATATTTCATAAATACCTACCATGTAGAGAGTTTAAAAATAGTGAAGTGAGGCAGTAAGACTCTCGCGGTGGGTAACTTACCGTAATACTTGTACTGTTTGCGTTGTCATGCGGGGCATCTCATGCCTTGATGGCGTTCAGTTGTGTAATATTTTAAATATTTAAAGTGTAGATACATTTTTTATAGATAACAAAACCTTTTCTGAAAAAGGCAAAGGTGTGAATGGGATAGTTTGCAGAGAGGAAAAGCAATGAATGAACTGGTAGGGTGGTTAGCTGGAGCGTTAACCACAGTTTCTTGGATTCCTCAAATACTTCATATTATTAAGCATAAATCAGCGCATTCAGTTTCATGGGGAATGTCTTCTATTTTTGCAGCAGGGATTTTTCTTTGGATATGTTATGGGGTTATTCGAAAAGACCCAGTAATAATTTTTATTAACGTGATTACATTGGTGTTAACACTAGCGGTTATGTTTGCAAAATGGTATTACGATCATTACTGTGTTAAAAATAAGCCCCAGGCTCAAAAAGGGGTAGAGTAGGGCTTAGTTAATTGTTCTTAGCTAAATTGGCTATTACGCTGGCTATTAACAATGTTAACACTGGCTATTAACGTATTATGCGTTGTATAAGCGCCGTATAATTTTCGCTGCTATCCTTGTCTGGGAACCCATTGATGAAAATCCGATAAAGGAATTTTATGGTTCATAACCTGAATGAAGCCCAGGTTAAAGCGTATATGTCGCCTTCATTAGTGATAGATGCAGTAGAAAAAGCGTTTAGAGCACTTGCCAAGCAGCGTGCTATTAATCTGCCAAGAGATCGGTTGCGATTGCCTACAGGCGTCGCGCAGCATATCCTTCAAGGGGCTTTACTAGATGAAGGCGTGGTTGGTTATAAAGCCTATACTTCTAGCCGGCAAGGCAATTATTTTAATGTGTTTTTGTCAGATGCTCATACAGGAGCGCTGAAAGCAATCGTAGAGGCTAACGCGTTAGGCCAATGGCGCACAGGGGCAGCAAGCGCAATAGCAACAAAGTGCATGCTTCATACAACGCCTAATATTATTGGAGTGATAGGCGCTGGTTGGCAGGCAGAAGGCCAAATCCGATTTCTGAACTATTGTTATCCCCATGCAGAGTTTCGTGTTTACAGTCGAAATATGAATCGATGTATTGATTGGTGCCGCACGCTAAGCCAAGAGTTGCAAATTTCTCATTTATCAGCGAGGCCCACCGTAGATGAAGTAACGCGTGAGGCTGATGTTATTGTTACCGCGACCACTTCTTCTGTGCCTGTTATCAATAAAACTTGCTTAAAAGAAAATGTTCATATCAATGCAGTGGGGGCTAATGCCCTTAATCGCTGTGAGATTCCTGAAAATGTAATACGTAACGCTTGGTGTGTGGTTGATCAGCGAGAAACAGCGCAAAAAGAGTGCGGTGATCTTTTATCTTTAACTGAAAAAGGGTTTTTTACGTGGCAATCGTTACCTGAATTAGGCGAGGTGCTTGAAGGCTATAAAGTGAAACCAAATCATCCAATGCAATATAGTGTTTTTGAGTCGCACGGTTTAGGTATTTTAGATGTGGCGGTAGCGCATGCGATTATACAAATTGTTGAGTCTCAATCAGGTCATATTAGTACGACACGATTAGGATTACGCAAAAAGGGTTGAGTAAGATGGGTAAGGTAGTGGGTAGTAGCAGATAAGGCAATTATGTGTGTGGGCTGGCATGTGGGTTTAGTTAGCTTTATAACACTGCACCAGTATAAGCAAGGCCACAAGCAAGACCCAGCATAGCGTTGCGGTAAGAGGGTGTAAGAAGAAGGATAGCGTTATGATTTTAGCGTCACGGCTTCGAAAAAAACGAGCTTTAAGTATTGCTTATTCTTCTGATTCATGGCGAAGTTATATTCCTGATCTTTCAATATTAGGCTTTACTGATGCAGGCAATGATAGCTGTAATCAAGATTCGATGGCATGGGATCAACAAGTCGGAGTTATAGCGTTAGCAGATGGAATGGGAAGGCAGCAGGCGGGAGAAGTTGCAAGTGCTATGGCTGTAGGGCTATTTGTGAATGGATTTAAATGCTGGCTCGATGAGATGGGTAGTCAGTTAGTTCAAAAATCAACAGAACAGCAAGCAAACTATATTCAGTCGTGGATAAAAATGCAGATACAGTCTATTCATGACAGTATTTGTGATGCCGCAAATTTACTGCCTGAATGTAAAGGAATGGGTTCAACGTTATGTGCAGTGCTATTTTGGGGGCAACTAGCCTGGGTGATTCATGTGGGTGATTCACGCGTATATCTTTATGATAAAAGTGAGAGCTCTTTAAAGCGTGTAACGCATGATCACTCTGCTGTGCAACAACATATTGATGCGGGGTTTATGAGCGAAAATGTTGCCCGGCGCTCAGCACGAAAGCATGAGCTTACCCGTGCATTAGGAGTGGGTGAAAATATGGTTGCTGATGTAAGTGTTGAATCTTTCTCAGATCAACAAGTTTTTTTACTCTGTTCAGACGGCTTAACCGATGTGGTTAGCGAATCATTAATGACCCATGTACTGAAAGAGCATTCCTTAGCGCTTGTAGGGCGTTTATTGCTAGGTCAAGCTAAAACCTTAGGGGGGCAAGATAATGTTTCTATCCTCCTCGCAAGCAAAGAGTAAGTGCGGTATTTGTAAGTGAACCTTGACAAGACATGCTAGGTGTTTTCTAATATGCCGTCTTTCTATATTTTACTTTTGGATTTTTCATGAAACGTACTTTTCAACCTTCTGTCGTGTCCCGCAAGCGTACTCATGGTTTTCGTGCTCGTATGAAGACTGCTGGTGGTCGTAAAGTTATTAATGCACGTCGTGCTAAAGGCCGTAAGCGCTAATGGTTTAGATAACCATCGCATATCAGGTTCTAATCAACGCATTAGTTCCTTAAAAAATGCGAGTGAGTATCAGGGTGTTTTGCAAAATGCAAAGACCCAGCGTGTTCGTTCTATGCATATGGATTTATTTTTTCATCCTCGAAGTGAGGGATATCGTTTAGGATTAATAGTCAGTAAGCGATGTTATCCTAGAGCTGTTGACAGAAATCGCGCGAAACGACTGTTTCGAGAGTATGCCCGGATATATTTTCGGGCCTTGCCGCCTATGGATGCTGTACTCAGATTAAAGCAGCCTTTAAAACCGTTGACTTTACAATCTATATCTTCATATATACAAACGTTGCTTGTGAGAGTGCGTCCGGTTACTTCAAAAACTTAATTAGAATTTGAAATGGTCAGACGTATCAAAATATTGTTCGGTTTATCAAAGCCGAATAATATTGCCGTTGTACCTAAAAAATTTAGCTGAATTGCTTATTTAACTAAGTTTTAGTTGAACATACTCTAAAATTCTTATGAGCAATCATTACGTTCTTAATATCTAGTGCCACATTGACCTTGTTTGTTAGGGCTATAATGTGCAGCACGTTGGGTAGAATTAAGTCTTTAAGTCGCTTTAGGTTTGCATCTTTAAGTCGGCATATTAGCTAATTAATAATCGTATTTATCTTTTCTTTTCCTTTAAGAAAGCATCATCTTGATGGATCGTCAGCGTTATTTGTTTCTGTTTTCGTTTATCATTTCAATAGCACTTTTGTTCAGTGCCTGGCAAAAGGAACAAGCAGAAAAAGCTTTGGCAGTCTCAGCCTCTTCTCCTGCAACCATTGCAACAGCATCGGTAGCTGCTAAAAGCGCTAATAGTATTCCTGTTGTGGCATCTCCAGCTCCTGCTACGGTTACTACTACCTCTACTACCAATGGAGTGCCTGTTGTAAATAGCGCCGCCACGCCATCACCCGCATTACCTGCTGCGCCAGCACCTCATATCAATCCTGAGCGTATTAAAATAGAAACTGATCTTTATATTGCTTACGTGAATACCTTAGGCGGTGTTCTTGAATCGATTGAATTTAAAGCTCACCGTAGCAGCCAAGATAAATCGAAGCTATTTCACTATTTAAAACAAGATGCTGATCATGTGCATATTGCACAAACAGGGTTAACTGGGCAGGGTTTACCGAATCACAATACGCAATATATACCCTCTGCAAAATCATTGACGCTGCAGCAAAATCAAAATGAAATGATTTTAACGCTGACCCCTGCTGTACCTTCGCCCGGGGCAGTGATTCAACAGCAATGGATCTTTCATAGAGATTCTTACGTGATTGATTCTGCTTACACGCTTCAAAATAAAACAGCGCTTCCTTGGGTAGCAAACGCGTACTTTCAATTAGAGCGTGATAATAAGCCGCCTGCAGGGCAAGCCCGTTTTGTTTCTAGCTTCACGGGAGTGGGTGTATACAATGAAGCTGATAAATATCATAAGTTAAGTTTTGAGGATATACACAAGCAAAAAGCTACCTTCAACACGCATCCTTCAAGTGGTTGGATTGGTATGGTCGAGCATTATTTTGTCGCAGCTTGGTTAGTTAACCCTAATGCACATTTAGGCACCCCTGAGTTTTTTGCTCGTGCTACTACGGCAGATCGTGTTGCAGCTGGTTTGGTTTTAACTCAAACTATTCAACCTCAGCAGCAAGCTAATATACGGGTACCGTTATATGTGGGGCCTCAAGAACAAGAGAAAATGGCACTGATTGCACCAGGGCTAGATTTAACTGTTGATTATGGAATTTTTACAGTAGTGGCTGTTCCTATTTTTAAATTTCTGAAATTGCTGCATGGTGTATTAGGAAATTGGGGATGGGCAATTTTAGCAATGACCTTTTTGTTAAAACTTGTATTTTTTCCGCTCAACCGCTCCAGCGCATATTCAATGGCAAAAACTAAGTTATTAACACCTCGTATAGAACAAATCAGGGCGCAATATAAAGAAGACCCTGTACGTATGCAAAAAGAAATTATTACGTTGTATAAGAAGGAAAAAGTAAATCCAGCTGGTGGCTGTTTACCCATTCTTATACAAATTCCTATTTTTATTGCATTGTATTGGGTGTTGTTATCAGCAGTTGAATTACGCCATGCACCTTGGATAGGTTGGATTCAAGATTTATCTGCAGCAGATCCTTACTATATATTGCCAATACTCTATGGTTTAACGTCGTTTATTCAAGTGAAGGTAAGCCCTAAACCTGCCAGCCCAACAGGTAATGAATCTGATGCGTTAATTCTGCAATACATGCCAGTGGCATTTAGCGTGATGTTTATATTTTTTCCTTCAGGCATGTTGCTGTATTGGGTATTAAATAATACCTTAACAATTTTGCAGCAATGGCATGTGAATCGTGGTATTGAGCGTAGAGGGCTGAACGTTAAAGCAGCTTGAGCGCTACCTAATAAATAACGAAGAAGCCAAAGCATGAATCCTACCAGTATTACCATGCGTCCTCTTATTGCAGCGATTGCAACAGCGCCAGGGCAGGGTGGGGTAGGAATTGTAAGGCTATCTGGTAGTTTTGCTGAGATTCAAACAGTGGCGCAGGCAGTGTTAGGTAAACTGCCTGAACCTCGCCAAGCCTTATATCACTCTTTTCTTGATGATCAAGGTGAAGTGATTGATAAAGGCATTTCCCTTTATTTTCCAGCCCCTCATTCATTTACGGGTGAGCACGTATTAGAGCTTCAAGGGCATGGTGGGTCTGCTGTACTTGATCTTACGCTTCAGCGTTGTATGCAGTGTGGTGCACGTTTGGCAGCGCCTGGCGAATTTACCCATCGAGCTTTTTTAAATAATAAAATTGATTTAGCCCAAGCTGAAGCGATTGCAGATGTTATTGCTGCAACCACCTCTCAAGCTGCGCGCGCAGCAACACGAAGTATGAGCGGTGTTTTTTCTAAAGCAGTGAATGCCATTGTACAAGAGCTTATTGAGTTAAGAATGCTTGTAGAAGCCTTAATTGATTTTCCTGAAGAAGAGCTTGATTTTCTTGAGCGCTATCCTATTCGTGAACCTTTATCTTCTCTACATAGCGCTGTTGCTGCCCTTATAAAAAAAGCACATGCGGGTGTTTGGTTACAACGAGGCATGAATATTGTTTTGCTAGGCGCGCCAAATGTAGGGAAGTCGAGTTTACTGAATAGTTTAATTGGCGATGAAGTGGCTATCGTTACCCCAATTGCTGGAACAACGCGTGATCCTGTTCGGCATAGCCTACAGATTAAAGGTATTCCTGTGCATGTGGTTGATACCGCAGGCGTAAGAAAAACAAGTGATATTGTTGAACAAATGGGAATCGATCGCAGTTGGAAAGAAGCCAACCGAGCTGACCTTATTGTACTAATGCAAGCCTGTGGCGATGTTGATTCTGCAAGAGAGATTGAATCATGCTTAGAACAGCTGCCTCCTGATATTCCGCAGTTATGGGTTCATAATAAAGTTGATGTAGTACAGCAAGCTCCCCGATGCGAAAAAGATTGTAATAGTATTACGCATGTATATTTATCGGCCCGAACGGCTGAAGGCCTTAAGCATTTTGAGTCAGCTGTGTTAGACGTATTAAATGTAGAGCTTAATCCGGCAGAAGATACCTTTATGGCGAGAAATCGTCATTTAGAAGCCTTAAAATTAGCGCAGTCTTATATTGTCGATGCTGAAAATGTATGGGATGCCTATTTGAATCATGGCATCCCTTTAGAGATCATTGCAGAGTCATTACGAGCGGCGCAGCAGGCGCTAAATAGTATTACAGGTGAGTTTACCGCTGATGATTTGTTAGGCGTTATTTTTGGCCAATTTTGTATTGGAAAATAGTGGTTTCGTGAGAATAGAAATAACGCTATAATGCTTGTTCCTTGCCATACCCGCCCTTTAAGTTTTTAGAAGTTACGCCTTTGGGTTCTCTCAGCGTGGGACGCCCCGCGTTATAGCAACTTGCCGTACTCTTTGTACTGTCTGCGTTGCTATGCGGGGCATCCTATGCCTTGATAGAACCCAAATGCGTAACTTCTAAGTTTTATTGATTGGGTTTAGATGCTCTGGTCGATGTTTTATCGACATGTACTAGGGATAGGGATGGCCGAGGGTCGTTTGCAGATGTGCTGTAAACGGCTTCTATTGATCACAAGGAGTTTGACCAATGCGTCATTACGAAGTAGTTTTTATTGTGCACCCAGACCAAAGTGAACAGGTTGGTGCCATGGTTGAGCGTTACAAAGGTATTATTGCAGGCCAGCAAGGGTCTGTTCATCGCCTAGAAGACTGGGGCCGCCGTCAGTTATCTTACCCAATTCAAAAAGTTCACAAGGCACATTATGTCATGATGAACATTGAAACCAATCAAGCTGGTTTAGATGAGTTGGTAAGCGCTTTCCGTTTTAATGATGCTGTATTGCGTTATTTTACGTTACAGCGTGAAGAAGCAGCTACAGGTTCTTCCTCAATGCTAAAAGGAGGATCTTCATCATCCTCTTCTTCTTCACAACAGGCATCCGCCTAATATTTAGAGGTGTGTAATCGGGAGATGTTAAAACTAGATAGTTCATCTCAAACTAGCTCTCCTAAAAACTCTTCTAACAGCATCAACCATATTAAATTGCAGGCAGTGCTGATTGAAAAAAAAGCACTTCGTTATACCCCAGCAGGCTTACCTGTACAGGAAATTCTTGTGTCTCACCAGTCGCAACAAGGTGAAGCGGGTGTAAATCGCCAAATTGCATTTAATTGCCCTGCATTAGCGTATGGGGCAGTGGCAATAAAGCTTAGTGCTTTGCCAGAGCAAACTTTAATATTATTTGAAGGTTATCTGGCACCACAGTATGGAATGCAGTCACGTTGGGTATTACACATTCACTATTTTGATATAGAGGGTCGGTCTGAAATAAATGAGGTTTAACACTATTATCGTAAGCTAATATTTTTAAACGGTATTTTAGATTGCCTGGAATCATAAGAATTTAAGGAGTTTAGTCATGGCATTTCCTGCCAAAAAGCGTGATGGTGCTGGTGGACCTGGTGGTCGTCGTCGTGAGAGCCGTGGTAGCCCTCTTTTTAAACGTCGTAAAGTATGCCGTTTTACCGCTGAAAACGTAAAAGAGATCGATTATAAAGATGTAGATCTTTTAAAAGAATTCGTTACTGAAACAGGTAAGATCATTCCTGCTCGTTTAACAGGTACACGCGCAAAGTATCAGCGTCAGCTTACCACAGCAATTAAGCGCGCACGCTTCTTAGCGTTGTTGCCTTATTCTGATAGCCATAAGGGGTAATAAGTATGCAAATTATCCTTTTAGAAAAAGTCGCTAATTTAGGTACATTGGGTGACGTTGTAAGCGTTAAAAATGGTTACGCACGTAACTTTTTAATTCCCCAAGGTAAAGCGCGTCGTGCAACGGCTAAGAGCATTGCTGAAATTGAAGAGCGTCGTACAGAACTTGAAGCTGAACATGGCAAGAAATTGCAAGCCGCTCAAGCATTAGGTGAACAGTTAAGTGGTTTAACTCTTCAAATCGTGCAAAAAGCAGGTTTAGATGGTCGCTTATTCGGTTCAGTAGGCTCTACTGATATTTCAGATGCACTGAAAACTCAAGGTTATACCATTGAGCGTCGTACTATTCGTTTGCCAAATGGCTTATTAAAGCAAATTGGTAACCACACAGTATCGATTGGTTTGCACACTGATGTTGTAGTGGATGTAACCGTTTCAGTATTGGGTGATACAACTACTTAATTGTTTTAATAAAAACATTAAGTAGCTAAAAAGCCAACCTTTTTAAAGGGTTGGCTTTTTTTATAGGGTGTTTAGGTGAAGGGTTTGAAACTAAAGGCAAATCTGCCATTGCTGATAAATCATAAAAGTATCAAACTAAGTTTTAATTGAGTAACAGGTGTATTAGTCAATACAAATTTAGCTATATTTATTCAGGGCTGAATATTCTTTGCCTTCTCATAAACACTGTTGCACTTCAATGTTGAAACTACGTGAGCCTGCCACTCCCAATGATCTGCTTAAATAAAGGCAGAAGCTCATTATACTTAACTAAAAACATATCATTGTCGCTATGTCTAGATGCCCGAGCACTCATAAAAAGCTCATTACGGAGATCTGTTAAGGACTCCCGTCTCATGGCTTTGGCATTTTCTGCTGCAGCCTCAAAGGAGCCAAAATGTTTGTATCCATCAAAGCTCATGGCGAAGGCGAAGATGGCGCTTTCATTCGTTGGGTGTGGCAACTGCTCTAGCGATAAGGTTGTATTTAGAATCAAGCTGCTCACTTTATTGCTCACCTAACATAAAATATGCACATTAAATTTAACTCTAGAAGTTAGCCAGGTTTTTAACTCACCGAGTTTTCATCAAAATCACTCCTGCCATAATCATAACGACAGCAAAAAAACGCGCAATACCAAAACGTTCTTTTAAAAAAAATGTGGCAATCGCCATGCCAAATAAAATAGAGGTTTCGCGTAAGCCTGCAACCAATGCTATGGGAGCTTTTGTCATGGCCCATAAAGCAAGGCCATACGAGCACAAACTTAATGAGCCACTCATCAGCCCTTTCAACCATAGGCTAGGAGGAAGTTGTTTCATCTTCTGCGGTTGAACAAAAAAGCCTACACCAATCATACCTAGACCATTTAACAAGAAAACCCACAAGATATAACTAAGCGTGTTGCCTGCAACTCTAACACCCATTCCATCTAGTAATGTATAGGCAGCGATAACAGTAGCGTTAAGTAACGCTAAAAAAACAACCGATTGTTGAATGCTCTTCTTAAATAAATTATCAATAAAAAGACAAATAATACCGCCACATATCATAAGAATAGCCAGCCACCCCTGCTTGCTCAGTGTTTCGTCTAACAATAATGTAGTCGCAATAGCTGTAAATAAAGGGGCAGAGCCTCGCATTAAGGGGTAAGCGAAACTAAAGTCGCCTTTTTTATAAACACTGGCAAGCAAACAGTAATAAGCTACCTGCATAAAAATAGAAAAACCTAACCAAGGCCAACTAGCTGCTGCCGGAAAAGGTAAAAAAGGAATAATTAAAATCGAAACAACGGCAGCACCAACAGAAAGTAGAATAGTGTCTGTGAGCTTATCTAACCCTGATTTAATCATGGCGTTCCATGATGCATGCATCATGGCAGCAAATAAAACAACTGACATGACAAAGATCGACATACGTTTCTTTCTACAGGTGTTGGGTGAATACGCTAGATGACATGATGCGTCTTTGTCTTAGCCTATCTAGACTATATTAGCTTAGTTCTAAAATAATAGGCGTATGATCAGAAGGGCGCTCTAATGCGCGAGGTGAGGGGTCAATCCAACATCGTAAAGCAGAGGCTTTAAGCGATTCTGAAATGAGAATATGATCAATTCTTAACCCTTGATTTCGACGAAAACCGCCTTGGCGGTAATCCCACCAGGTATAGCTCTTCTCAGGCTGTTCAAAGAGTCTGAAGCTATCGTGCAACCCGCAGGCTAACAGAGATTGAAAGGCGGCACGTTCAGGAGGCGAACATAAGATACCTTCTCCCCAGGCAACCGGGTCATATACATCAGCATCGGCTGGAGCGATATTAAAATCGCCGACGATAATTAATTTATCATTTTTAGCCAACGTATTTTTTATATGTTGTTGCGCGGCATTTAGCCATTCTAATTTATAGAGATACTTCTCACTCCCAACTGCTTGCCCGTTAGGTACATACCAATCCATTAAAGTAATACCATTGAGCTGAATACCGATGGCACGCGCTTGAGGATCAATCCACCCTTCAAACCCAATTTCTTCTTGAGAAAAAACACGTTCGTGAGATTCATTTTTAACTAACCAGGCGACCCCGTTGTAAGTTTTCTGACCCATCACTGCACAGTGATAACCAATAGCTTCAAAAGCGGCATGAGGAAATACCGGTGTATCCATTTTAAGCTCTTGTAAACCCAAAGCGTCAGGCTGTTGCTGTGTTAACCAATCGAGAACATGGGGAAGGCGTACTTTAAGGGAATTTACATTCCAGGAAGCTATTTTCACAAATCAATCCCAGTTATTAATCAAGAAAAACGAAAGAGATAAGGCTTACATCCGGTTTTTTCAGCAAAATATGGCATACAGTATGTAGCAAAACGACAGTAAAACAACAAGAAACCTTAACAGTGCGAGAGCAATTATTGGCATGAAGGTATTTATTATTCTACTAAGAGACCAATTAAAAGTGTTTTTACAGCCTGAAATGTATCTATGTCTATACTTTTTTCAGGCTGTCTTGGCCTAACTGAGCTCAGCTTGTAAGGCAGCTACTTTATCAAGCGCTTCCCAGCTAAATTCAGGCTCGTCGCGCCCAAAATGACCGTAAGCCGATGTTTTACTATAAATAGGGCGTAGAAGATTCAGTTCTTGAATAATACCTTTAGGGCGTAAATCAAAATGTTTTTCTACTAATTGCGCTAATTTTTCATCAGGCACTTTGCCTGTACCAAAACTTTGCACAGCCACAGAAACAGGGCGAGCAACACCAATAGCATACGACACTTGAACTTGGCAGCGTTTAGCAAGCCCAGCTGCTACGATATTTTTAGCAACATGGCGTGCGGCATAAGCGGCTGAACGATCAACCTTAGAAGGGTCTTTTCCAGAGAACGCTCCTCCACCATGAGGTGCTGTACCGCCGTAGCTATCAACAATAATTTTACGGCCTGTTAGGCCACAATCACCTTGAGGGCCGCCAATCACAAAGCGGCCTGTAGGGTTAATTAAATAGCGAATATTTTTGCTGATTAAATGACTAGGTAAAACAGGTTTAATAATTTCTTCGATAACTGCTTCTTCAATGGCACTATGCGAAATATCGGGATCATGCTGTGTAGAAAGAACGATGGTTTCGATAGAAACAGGTTGGTTATTTTCATAGCGAACGGTAATTTGAGACTTAGCATCAGGGCGTAACCATGGCAGACGACCATCTTTGCGCAATTCAGCTTGCCGTTGCATTAGGCGGTGAGCGTAGTAAATCGGTAACGGCATTAAGGCAGGGGTTTCATCGCTGGCATACCCAAACATTAAGCCTTGATCTCCAGCGCCTTGTTCTAAATCACGGCCCTCACCCTCGTTAACGCCTTGAGCAATGTCGGGCGATTGCTTATTGTAAGCATTTAAAACGGCACAGCTTTTATAATCAAATCCTAAATCAGTATTATCGTAACCAATTTTTTTTATCGTTTGGCGCGTAATCGCTGCATAATCAATGTTGGCATGGGTGGTGATTTCTCCTGCAAGAACCACTAGGCCTGTACTCACTAGTGTTTCGGCAGCCACGCGTCCTTTGCTATCTTCAGCTAGAATGGCATCTAGAATGGCATCTGAAATTTGATCGGCAACTTTATCGGGATGCCCTTCAGATACCGATTCAGATGTAAACAAAAAATCACTCATTTTCTTCTCCATAGGTCTATGCACATTAAGCCTCTACTATCCTGCTGGCATAAAACCATTCATCAAATACACCGGATTCCCTGTTTAATCAGTTATGTCCTGGGCGGTATGTTAGGTTTTTTAGTGGCGTTACTGCGTCGTGAACTGCGCCAACGCGCTGAACTGAATGTAGCACAAAGTGGATGTCTCGGCATCTCTGACAGCGTTGCGCCTTATAAAATTTCTGCCTATCGTATTCTATTTAATGCAGGAGTCGTCACGTTTGATACATTATTGCTATGGTTTTTTCCCTGGAAGTGGTGTAAAGATTGGGTAACTGACATTCAAGGATGGGAAAGTGTGCAAGCTGCACGGCAAGCCGCCCCTCAACGAGGAATTCTTTTTTTAACACCGCATTTAGGGTGTTTTGAAATGGCTGCGGCGTGGGTAGGGCACCAGCAGCCCTTAACCTCTATGTATCGAGCGCCACGTCAACGCTGGCTTGATACCTTAATGAAAAAGGGCCGCCAACAAGGAAAGAACACGCTAGTTCCAGCAGATCTTAAAGGTGTACGTGCGTTATTAAAGGTTCTTAAACGAGGTGGAGATGTTGGTTTATTGCCTGATCAAGTGCCTCGCCAGGGTGAGGGCATGTGGGCATCGTTCTTTGGCAGACCTGCTTACACTGCGACGTTAGCCGCGAGGTTGCGTCAAGTGACTCAAGCGCATTGTGTAATGGTGATTGCAGAGCGTTTGCCTGGTGGTAAAGGTATTTGTTTACATTTTGAGCTATTAGCAGAAACCGCTAAGGAAAGTTCTTTAGAAAGTGCTGTACAAGAAATTAACCAGCATGTTGAAGCCGCTATTCGCCGTTTTCCTGAACAATATTTGTGGGGCTATAACCGCTATAAAAGACCTGCAGGCGTTGAATTGCCTAAAAATTAATAATCATTTCAATCGCCAGATGAATCGTTACTTTGAGATAACCTATTTTTAATAGTTAGCGCTTAGTTATTTCTATAAAAATAATATATATCATAAATAAAAATTTTCTGTGATGGAAATGAATTAGCTGTACCGTTCAAACATTCAAACATTCAAACATTCAAAAATAATATTAAGTTTCCTAGCGTAAATAATCAAGTTTTATTCTATATAAACACTGCTTGTTTTAGATAAAACTTGTTTTTACAGGCATACGCTTATTGTTTTTATAAAGCGTTAAGATGTTAAAGACAGGCAATAATTAAGGCTAGATCATAGTTCTAACAAATAAGAAAGTGATTATTTAATTGAACTAATAGCTATTAATGGAGCCTTTAGATCATTGTTGGAATCATCTAAACATTATTTTCTTGCCGAGATAAATGCTATTAATTTAATTAAATATATGATTTGTTTGATATAAGTGGCAATTAAAGTGGGCGGATAAAACTTTAATCAAAAACGATGTATCTATCGGAAAAAAAGTGCTTTAGAAAATAGGGGTTTACGCCGTATTAGCTGCTGAGTGTAACGTAAATATAAATTTAAAAAATACCCATGAGCTAAATAGGTGAGGTACGCTTGATTTGAATCTTACAAGAAGTTTTAGATGCTACACTTTATCTTAATTATTTTCGTCATTCTAATTCTTCTGCTGAAATGCAATATTCATACAAGAAGAGGGTAAGAGGATTAATTCTGATAAGAGGTATAAGATTAAGATTTGAAAAAAGCAGATATTAGCTAAATCGTTTGGGTATCACCAACTTTTACGAGGAATGATATGAACCAAAGAGATTTGCATAGTTCTGAGTTAAGTTTTTATTTAGATGATTCAGTATGGCTTTCACCCTTGGGAGGAAGTTGCCCTTTTTATAATGCGTTGCCCGCTGAGTCAGTTGAGTATTTTAATCATCCTTGGTTGCCTGATGCTTTTTGGCATGAATGTGGATTTCAAGGAATTTCGTAATGTACGGTCAAGTATCCTAGTAAAGTTATAGTGTGCTTATCTTCATTGTAAATGATAATAAGCACACTATCGTGAATATATAATCATAAAAATATTAAGTTGCATAATAAAAAATTAATAACACATATAAATAATGCTTAAATTTAATAATAATAGAAGCTACTTACGTGAATTTTCTCGGTGTGTTGCCGTACTCGATGTACTGTTGGCGTTGCTATGCGGAGCATCCCATCCTTTGATGGATTCTAACTGCGCATCTTCTAAATAAAATATTTAATAATGATTAATCACTTTTTTTATTTTAAGAAGAGACATATATAATTTGATGGTTTTATAGCCCTTTTTTATTCATAGTTTCCTTAATTTTCTTACTGCTGTGGTAAACTTGTGCTTAGTTTTAGCGTGCGATTCACTAAAAATCCTGAATGCTAAAAGTCTGTGAGATATGTTCTGATGCGTTGTAAAGCTGCCAGATACTCATTATTCGTACAGATGATGATTAGGCTTTTAGAAAAGCGGGTCAATAAAAGAGGTGGCAAATGGATGTGGTTTTGGCAAATCCGCGAGGATTTTGTGCAGGGGTTGATCGAGCGATAGAAATTGTAAATCGGGCGCTAGAACAATTTGGTGCGCCAATTTATGTGCGGCATGAGGTTGTGCATAACACCCATGTTGTGAATGAGCTCAAACAGAAAGGTGCAATTTTTATAGAAGAATTGCAGGAAGTGCCAGAAGGAAGCATCTTAATTTTTAGTGCTCATGGTGTTTCTCAAGCTGTTCGTGAAGAAGCCACTGCACGAGGATTTAAAATATTTGATGCAACGTGCCCGCTCGTGACCAAAGTACATCTAGAAGTTACCAAACTGCATGCTGAAGGTAACGAAATTATTATGATTGGTCATAAAGGACACCCTGAGGTAGAAGGTACAATGGGGCAAGTTGCTTTTGGTATTTTATTGGTAGAAACAGTTGAGGATGTAGCTACGCTGAATATAAAAAATCCTGATCAAGTGGCATATGTTACACAGACCACTCTCTCTATGGATGATGCTGCAACAATTATTGAGGCCTTGCGGAAGCGTTTTCCTTCCATTCATGGCCCTAAAAAAGATGATATTTGCTATGCCACCCAAAATCGTCAAGATGCTGTCAAGTTTATTGCGCCCCAATGTGATGTATTAATTGTCATTGGTTCCCCTTCAAGTTCTAACTCGAATCGCCTAAGGGAAGTGGCTGAACAACGAGGCACTCCTGCATATCGAATTGATCATCCTGATCAGTTAAAGTCAGAATGGCTAGCGGGTAAAAAGCGTATTGGGGTAACGGCTGGTGCTTCAGCACCTGATATTTTGGTACAACAAGTGGTTGAGCGTCTTAAAGCGATGGGTGCTGCAAAAGTTCAGGAAATGGAAGGAATTGAAGAAAATGTTATTTTCTCTTTACCTAAAGAGCTTAGAGACAGCAAAAGCCGAGGATGACATTATTAACGCGCTTCTGCGGGTATACGGCGGGTATAAGTAAGTATAAGCGGGTAAAAGTGTAAGTTAAAGCGTCCCTGCGCGTATAAGAACATCTACGTATGAAATGATAAACAGTTAAGGAGTGAAAGGTTACACATAGCATGACACAGCTTATTTGGATACATCCTGACGATCCGCAGCCCCGCTTACTCAAGCAGGCTGTAGAGCGAATTAAAAAGGGAGAAATAATTGCTTACCCTACCGATGCCGGTTATGCCTTAGGATGTGCTTTAGGATATCCTGATGCTGTTCAGCAGATACGTGATATTCGCCAGTTAGATGATAAGCATTACTTTACTTTATTGTGTCGTGATATGGCTGAGTTAGGGCAATATGCACTGATGGATAACCAGTCTTTTCGAACAGTAAAGCGCCTGACTCCAGGGGCATATACCTTCATTTTGCCTGCAACTCGTGAAGTTCCAAAGAAATTACAGCATCCTAAACGCCAGACGATAGGTGCTAGAATTTCTAACCATACGTTAATACAAGGGTTGTTAAGTTATCTTGAGGCACCTTTATTAAGTACTACATTGCGTTTGCCTGGTGAGGAAGAAGCAGAAACAGAAGGTTGGATCATTCAAGAAAAGTTGGATGGCAGAATTGCAATCGTTCTTGATGATGGAAGCGCAACCGATACAACGCCAACCACTGTTATTGATTGCTGTGTGAATCCACCTACTGTGGTGCGTCTTGGAAAAGGGCCTGTGGATATTCTGTAGAGTGCTTCTGGAAACTTCTAACTTTTTAAAATAATTTATTATTCTGATTAAGGTATTAAATGTTTGCTGATCGCGTCTTATCTGGTATGCGGCCGTCGGGCCGATTACATATAGGTCATTATCATGGCGCTCTTAAAAACTGGACTAGGTTACAGCAAGAGCATGAGTGCCTGTTTTTTGTCGCAGATTGGCATGCCCTAACTACACACTATGAAACGCCTGAAATTATTGAGGCAAGTGTTTGGGATATGATTATTGATTGGTTGGCAGCAGGTATAGACCCTTCACAAGCAACCATATTTATACAATCTCGAGTACCTGAGCATGCTGAGCTTACGTTATTGCTAGGAATGATTACTTCGTTAGGATGGCTAGAACGTGTGCCGACCTATAAAGATCAACAGCAAAAAATTAAAGATCGTGATTTATCAACTATTGGCTTTTTGGGTTACCCCTTAATGCAGGCTGCAGATATTCTTATCTATCGTTCTGCATGGGTTCCTGTTGGTGAAGATCAGGTATCGCATCTTGAGTTAACACGTGAAGTGGCACGCCGTTTTAATCATATTTATGGTCGTGAGCCAGGGTTCGCTGAAAAAGCTGAGGCAGCAGTTAAGAAGCTAGGGGGTAAACGTGCAAAATGTTATGAAGATTTACGAACACGTTACCAAGAGCAGGGAGATTGCGAAGCATTAGAAGCAGGGCGTGCATTAATTGATGAAAGCCAGCATTTAAGCATGGCTGATCGCGAGCGTTTATTTGGGTATCTTGAAGGCCAAAGCAAAATGATTTTGCCTGAGCCTCAAGCGCTTTTAACGGATACACCTAAAATGCCAGGGTTAGACGGTCAGAAAATGTCTAAGTCTTACAACAATACAATTTTATTGCGTGAAGATAAAGATGTACTCACCCATAAAATCAAACGTATGCCGACTGATCCTGCGCGTGTTCGTAAAACAGATGTAGGGGAGCCTACCCGTTGCCCTGTATATGCTCTGCATGAAGTGTATAGTAATCAAGATGTGAAAGAGTGGGTGCAACGAGGATGCCGTACAGCAGGCATAGGGTGTCTTGAATGTAAACAGCCGTTAATTGATTCGATTATTCGTGAACAAGAGCCGATGTATGAGCGGGCACAACCTTACCTTGATGATCCTGTTCTAGTTCGCAATATTGTTGCTGATGGTTGCGAGCATGCTCGTAAAATGGCGCAAGAAACGATGCGTGATGTAAGAGAGGCAATGGGTTTAGGCTACAGCTAAGTATAGATAAGTAGCAGTTACAGTAGTTAAATAAGGCACTTATACCATCACTAGCTAACATACGGTGCCCGCTACCTTTTATAGTATATAAGGAGAGGGCGCATGCACCTCAAATGCCGTTGGAAATGTATGATATTTATATTAATTGCACCTTTTACTTTGCAAGGTTGTGTGGGAACATTAGTAGGCGCTGTGGTTGATACCACCATCGAAGTGGTGAAAATTCCTTTTAAAGTGGGTAAGGCGGCAGTAGATGTAGTGACTGGCGATGATGATAAAAAGAAAGATGACTAATTCAATTCGAATCATTGATAAAGGTTTATGCGATTATCATGAAACATGGGGTGCGATGCGGGCATTTACTGACACTCGAACAGAAACTACTGAAGATGAGTGTTGGTGTGTACAGCATTTACCCGTGTATACATTAGGGTTGAATATTCAGAATGAAAATCGCCCAGCTAATCAATTAGCGGAAGCGATTCCTGTCGTTGAAACAGACCGGGGCGGACAAATCACTTATCATGGGCCGGGTCAACTCATTGTTTATTTTTTATTAGATTTGCGCCGGCGGCGGCTAGCTGTCAAAGAACTAGTGGCGCGATTAGAACAAGGGGTGCTTGCCTTTTTAAATCAGTATGGTGTACAAGGGCATTTAGTTCCTGGCGCGCCTGGAGTTTATGTAAATAATGAAAAGATTGCGTCATTAGGGTTAAAAATAAGGCGCGGATGTACTTATCATGGCGTTAGTTTGAATGCTGATATGGATTTATCCCCATTTTCATTTATTCATCCATGCGGCTATGAGGGATTAAAAGTAACACAGCTAAAGGATTTGGGTATTTGTGTTGATCCACTATCAGCATTACATATTCAGTTTTCAGAAACACTAATTCAGGTATTAACAAGCAATGATTAAAGCAGATAAATGGATTCGCCGCATGGCAGAAAAATGTAACATGATCGAGCCATTTGAACCAGGGCAGGTGCGAGAAGCAAATTCACAGCGAATCATATCGTATGGTACGTCGAGCTATGGTTATGATATTCGTTGTGCAGATGAATTTAAAATTTTTACTAATATAAATAGCACCATTGTTGATCCTAAAAATTTTGATGAAAAAAATTTCGTCAATTTTAAAGGTGATGTGTGTATTATTCCGCCTAATTCTTTTGCTTTAGCTCGCACGGTAGAGTATTTTCGTATTCCTCGCAATGTGTTGACGATATGCTTAGGAAAAAGCACCTACGCGCGATGTGGAATTATTGTGAATGTAACTCCTTTTGAGCCTGAGTGGGAAGGGTATGTCACCCTTGAGTTTTCAAACACTACACCTCTTCCTGCTAAAATTTATGCTAATGAGGGTGTGGCACAGGTTCTCTTTTTTGAGAGCGATGAAATTTGCGAAACGTCGTATGCAGACCGTAAAGGCAAGTATCAAGGTCAACAAGGCGTTACGCTGCCCAGAATGTAGCGGGCACAGTTTCCGTTAGGCTTAAAAAAATAAAATTAGGAGATCATGGTTTATGCCAACCAATTCGCTTAAAAGCGATCATTTACAGCGCGTGCTATTAAACGATGGCAAGGTAAGAGGACAATACGTTCATTTAGAAGCTACACTAAACGAAGTATTTATGCGGCGTGAGTATCCTGAGGCACTGATGCCTATTTTGGCTGAGTTAGCGACTGTATCTGTCATGATTGCAGCAGGATTGAAGCGTGGAAGTTTGATTGTACAAATTCAAGGTGAGGGTGCGTTAAGACTTATGGTGGTTGAGGTGAATGTGGCCTTGCAAGTGAGGGCAACTGCTGAATGGTCACATGAGCTGCATGTAGGCGCTCCTTTGCAAGATTGGGTAGGGCCAGGTGCGAAATGTGTCATTACCTTAGACCCTCAACAACCTAACTCAAAAATGTATCAAGGTATTGTGCCTGCTGACCAGTCAACAGTAGCAAAAATGTTAGAGGGCTACTTAGAAAATTCGGCACAATCGCCTACACGCGTATGGTTAGGCAGCGATGGGCGTGCTGGTGCAGGCTTATTGTTACAAAAGTTACCTGCTGATAGCGGGCGCACTTATGATGAAAGTTTAATTGAGTCTCAAGAGCTTTTTTGGGATCAATCGATCGCTTTAGCTGATACAGTAACATCTGATGAGTTAATTAAACTTTCTGGACATGAGCTTTTATGGCGCTTGTTTAGCTCAGAAGGTGAAGTAAGAGTGCTCACGCCTCAACCTGTGAGTTTTTTCTGTAGCTGTAATGAAGAGCGTGTACTGCATACGCTACAAATGTTAGGGCAGGAAGACGTAAAAAATCTTTTTGAAGAGCAAGATGGTGAAATTAGTATTGATTGTCAATTTTGTGGCAAGCACTATGTAATAGGAGAACATCATTTTGAGAATTTGTTCAGCCCAGAAGATAATTTAAATGTAAAGTTAGACGCTTCAAACGTGCAGCACTAAGCATTAAAAGTAATGAAGGGAAAAAAGATGCCTCACCCAGCAGAATTGTTAGAGACTAACGGTTTTAATCAATTAGCAAAAGTGGAAAATGGATATTGTTTATACAATAAAAATGATATCTACGTGGGGCAATCGATTGCAAAGTATGGGGAGTTTAGTAAATTAGAGTTATTTCTCTTAACGCAGCTTTGTAAACTTGGTGATACCGTTATTGATGTGGGCGCTAATATCGGCGCTCATACAATGGGCTTAGCAAGGCAGGTAGGTGAAAGCGGGTGTGTATTAGCATTTGAGCCGCAACGCATTGTGTTTCAAGCCCTATGCGCTAATATTGCGTTGAATAGTCTGGAAAATGTAACTTGTTATTGGGCTGCGATGGGTACAGAAAAGGGATTTATTACTGTTCCTGAGATTGATCCTACCTGTTCTAATAATTTTGGCGGAGTTTCTATTTCGGATGGCGTAACAGGTATTGAAGTTCCATGCTTCATATTAGATCAGTTTGTAGGCGTGCCTTACATAAGCCTAATAAAAATTGATGTTGAAGGAATGGAGATCGATGTTATCAAGGGCGGTCAGGAGCTTATAAAGCAGGCTAGACCCTTTTTATATGTTGAGAATGATCGCTTAGAAAAATCAACAGAACTCATGCAAACTATAGCAGAGTTAAATTATGATATGTATTGGCATACTCCTCTTCTATATAATTCTGAAAATTTTTATCGCGAGCAAGAGAACAATTACCCAGGCATTGCATCATTTAATATGCTTTGTGTTCCTAAAGAAAATCCATTGGTTGTTGAGGGGCTAACTAAAATTGAAGATTTTCTATATCATCCTTTAAGGCGCTTATAAAAAAAGATACTTATTTATAAATACCAAATTAATATTTACTCTAGTTGTATGTTTTATTTATTAGCCACACAATATAATCCGCTGACGATTAAACAAGCCCCTATAACACGCATCGTTGTAATTTCAACTTTGGGATAACCAACCATGCCAAAGTGATCAAAAAATAAAGAAGAAATAAGCTGCCCTGTAATCACAGATACACTTAATAATAATGCACCCATTTTAGGTGCTAAATAAATAGATACAGCCACACAAAAAGCACCTAATGCGCCTCCTGTCCATGCCCACCAAGGCAATTTAGATATGCTTGCAATATTAATACTTCGTGTATCTTGAGTAAATGCTACTATGCCTAATAAAAGTGTGCCTATTAAAAAAGAAACAAATGCTGATTGAACAGGCGAAGCTAATGCAGTTTTAAGGGTAGTATTAATACCTGATTGCGTAGTTAATGCTATACCAACTATTAGCCCAAAAAAAACTAAATAGTATTCTTGGCTTTTCATTTTATACCTCTGTAATTATTAGGTTTTCACCAAATATTAATATAAGTATCATTCGTATAGTTTTACCTGTTAAGTCAAAATAAGCTGAATGCTAATTATTAATTGCGATAGTTGATATATTCCTAATGTATATCTGTCACAAGCTTCAGGTGGAAATATATAAAAGCCTTTTGTTCAGGTCTATTAACTGATGAAAAAATAATATTATTGATGCTAATTTGAATGTGGAATAATCATTATTGATGTTGAAGCTCTTCTCCCTCTGTAGGAGAATATGAGGGCAGCAATATAATTGTAGCTATAGTTATGATAATTATTCAACGCAGACTTTAGCAGGTTGGCGTTAATTAATTAAATACGTTTATTTTTCAAAAGAAAGCGGCTGCGTTGAATAAGCCGAAGCGTTAAAATAACTGCTACACTCATAACGCCTATTGTTAGCCCGCCCCAAAGCCCTGCTAACCCTAATCCAAGATGCGATGCAAAAATAGCTGATAGCGGTAATCCTATACACCAAAGCCCAAGCGGATGAATAAGAGAGGGGGTAGCAACATCCCCTAAGCCTCTTAAAATACTAAGTACAGTAACTTGAATGGCATCAAATAACTGCATAACTCCTACAATCGGTAAGGTTATAGCGATCAGTTTTAATACGCTGGGTGAGTGGGTATATGTCATTCCCAATGGTAACGGAATGGTAATAAATAAGATGGCAGGAAGTAATACGATAACACCGCTGAGAATCACTGCAATTTTAGCGGCGGGTATCCATGATTGCTTCGTGGCACAAAGGTGAGCTACCCGAATGGCGATAGCGATACTTAACCCTAGCGGCATGATGAATACTACGGATGACAAATTTTGAATAATGACATGAGCTGCTAACGTGTCTTTATCTAACTGACCTGCTAACAGAAGTACGCTTTGAAAAACGCCAATTTCAAGCGCCCATTGAAGCCCGACAGGAAGCGTTTTTTGTGTTATTTTCGCGAGTTGTGAAATTGCAAAATGTATAATCGGAAGCTTTTTAAGCAACGGGTACGCTAAGACGAAAAGCGCTGCAAACATACTATAACTAATGATAACTGTTGACCACGCGATGCCCATTATTCCTAGTGCAGGTAAACCTGCCCACCCAAACATTAATGCACCATTCGCTAGCGCATTAATAATATTAGTAAGTAATATCACGCAGATGATAGGTTTTATTCGCCCTGTGCCTTGCAATAAACTTTGAAGTAAATAAAATCCTAAGAATCCGGGTATCGATAAGATCAAAATTCGACAGTATTGCCCTGTTTCGTGAATTAATGACACAGGTTGGCCTAATAGATATAAACCTTTTTCAGCCCAGTAATACCAACAAGCAATCGGAATAGCTAGAATAGTGAACAACATTACGCTATGTTTAAACGTTTGAGCAATATCTTTAACATTGTTTTGTGTCCAGGCATAAGCAATAAGAGGAACCATGCCTGCAGCAACACCCTGAGCAATAATAAGTGCTGCAATACGCCATGCCTGGGCTAGCCCTACAGCAGCTGTAGCATCTGGGCCTAAATATCCAGATGAAATGGTATCTACGACACCTAGGCTGATGATTCCAATTTGCACAAGCACAATAGGCCAAGCAAGTTCAAAAAGGGCATGTATTTCTTTACGAAGCATGAAGGCCTTTCCGGTCATGCTAATAAGTTGATAGAGCTTAAGCTGATAGATGTATTAAAAGGTTATATACATACTGATTTAAAAGCCCTACCTTTATTGCAGCCAGGTAGAAGGTGGTAGGCATTATTCCAGGTATTAAAATTAAAATATAAATAGAATTTACGCAGGCAGATTCTCCAAAATATGTTGGCAATTGATCCTTTACACGGTTGCATTGCTATGTCTTGAATGAACCCAACTGCATAACTTCTATCTCTAATAGATTAACTTTCTTCTAAATGAAGTTCTTTAAGTTTTTTTAAAACAGTTGTTTGCTTGTGTTGTGTAGCCCATTGCCAAATGCTGCGCCCATCGGCACTTTGATCGGTAGCACTAGCCCCTTGATTAAGTAAAAACAATGCAGCATCAGGTTGGTTCTGGCGTATGGCCATCATTAAGGGTGATATACCATTAATACTTCGCTTATCTAAATCAGCGCCATTTTGGATTAAGTATTCAATGACAGGAATAAATCCACCTGATGCCGCATAGCTTAAAGGTGTCCAATCAGTGGCAGGGTTAATCTGTGCGCCATAGCGATGTAGCAACTTAACCATTTCAAGATGCCCTTGAATTGCTGCAATCATTAAAGGTGTTTCGCCAATGTTGTTTAAACCATCAACGTTAGCTTTGTATTTAAGAAGTAATCGAGCACTCATGGTGTCATTAAAGCGGGCAGCATAATGCAGAGGGGTTTGGCCTTCTTTATTTTTTGCATTTGCATTAACACCTGCATCTAGTTGCTCATTTACTTTCTTACTATCGTTACTCTGAATAGCATCAAATAGTTTTGTGCTAGCAGCGCGTGAGTCAGCCCAGGTTGGAGAAAGCTCGCTGAATAAACAGATTAGAGGAAGTAATAAATATAGATAAGGGGAGCGCGCAAAGATTTTCATGGCGTAATTCCAAATAAGCGATAAAAGTTTTCTGTCGTTGCATTTGCTATCGTTTCAAAGCTCTGCTGGCGTAAATCGGCTAATGTTTGTGCTACATGCCGAACGAAAGAAGGTTCATTTGTTCTTCCGCGAAAAGGAATAGGGGCTAGATAGGGAGAGTCAGTTTCAACTAATATTCTATCTAAAGGTAGCGCTTTAGCTGTTTGTTTTAATTCTTCAGCTTTCTTAAAGGTAAGAATACCTGAGAATGATATATAAAAACCTAAATCAATAGCAGCTTTGGCCATATCCAGGGTTTCGGTAAAGCAATGTAAAACGCCCCCGACGGTTTCAGCACCCTCTTCGCGTAAAATTCGCAGGGTATCTTCCCGTGCTTCCCGCGTATGAACAATCAATGGTTTTTTTACTTGGCGTGCAGCGCGAATATGGGTGCGAAAACGTTCTCTTTGCCATTCTAGATCACCTGTTAATCTAAAGTAATCTAATCCAGTTTCGCCAATTGCAATGACTTTAGGGCGTGCAGCAAGGCTAACAAGCCGTTCAACACTAGGTTCTTCAACATCTTGGTAATCAGGGTGTACGCCAACGCTAGCGTAAAGTTGTGGGTGTTGCTCGGCAAGGGCAAGCACATTCTCAACGGCTTCAAGATTCACACTAATACAAAGTGCACGTTCGATATGATGTTCTTGCATGCGCTCAAGAATACCTGACAAGTCTTTAGTAAGTTCTGGAAAATCTAAATGACAATGGGAATCGACTAGCATATTTATCCGAGAGTAATGAGTAGTTTCAAGTCTTCAGGATAGCGAAATATTAAGGTTTTAGGGAGATTTTATTACGGGGAAGGTATGGTAATTCAGCAGCTAACAAAATCATCAGTTGAGTTAGAAGTAAAAAGAAAGAAAATGCTACTAGTGAGGAATAGTTTTACGCCATTTTAAATGGGTGTATTCAATATTTTATAGAGTTAGAAGTTACGCAGTAAAGTTCGCTTTCAGCGTATTGATAACTTACTTTACTTCTTGCCCTGTTTACGTTTCCACGTCAGAACTTAACCGCGTAAGTTATGCTGGCTAACTTAATAAAAGTAACAACCATTAAAAGAAAAGAGTCTTTGGTTGAAAACTTTTTTAATGTAGTTGCCCTTAAACACAGATTGAATACACCCTTATATACATAGAGATAGATTAAAACTCATTATCTTTTATAAAACTACTATCCTGATAAAAATTCATATCGTCTTCAAAGGTTTTACTTGCGTAGCTAAAATTGTCTGCATAATATCGGTCTGTTTCGGTAGCATTAGATTTGTCATGAAAAAAATCATTAAATATTTGTTTAAAGTATGATTTTTCTGATAGTTCATCAAAATAAGATTTTGTAGTCATAAGATACCCCTTTTTCATTTTTTTATGAGAAAGTTAATAAACTTTTCATGCCCCAACATGAAGGTATCAAATGGTTTTAAGGGAATCAATACGTGTTTAAAGAAGAGTGTTAAAATTTTGTTTATTATCAATAGATAATAGTTAATAAAAAAATTAATAAGTTCTTAGCATATCAATATGAGGAATATTATCTTCTAAATAGGGGGAAGAAACCGTTTTAAAATCAAACGATTCATAGAATTTTTTTAAATAAGCTTGAGCGCTGATACGTAGCGAAAAATTCGGATGAAATTGATTGCAATAATAAATTCCCTGTTCCATTAATAATTTACCTAGCCCACGATTGCGATACTTTTGTGGTGTCAAAATACGGCCTAATGAAGGTTCGCTATAGCGTGTATTGGGAGGCAAAATACGCAAATAAGCAAGAATTTCGTCGGAGTGAGAGGTCGGGTAACCGATAAGATGCAAGGCTTGATAATCAAGCGTATCGATATCTGGATAGGCGCAGTGTTGCTCAACAATAAAAACAGCTTGGCGCTCTAGCAAAATGCGGTAAAGCGTTGAGGTAGAAAGTTCTGAAAATGAAGCAAGTTGCCAGTGCGGAGTGAACATAAAATGATTTTAGACAATGCAATGTATAAGTAAGGTAGCCATCTCTAAAAACGCAGGGTACTTTTAAATGTAGTTTTTAGAGATGTGTTTATCAGCATCTTGAAGAGGGCTACATACTGCTTATTTTTCTAATAAACTTCTTAACATCCATGCAGTTTTCTCATGAAGCTGTATGCGCTGTGTGAGTAAGTCGGCAGTTGCTTCGTCTGCGGCACGTTCAGCAGCAGGATAAAGCGAGCGAGCTGTACGAATAACACTTTCATGCCCGTTTACTAAGTCTTCAATCATGCCTTGTGCCTTAGGCAGTGCTTCAGATTCTTTAATTGAGCTTAATTGCGCAAATTCTTTATAAGTGCCAGGCGCAAAACAACCTAATGCCCGAATACGTTCTGCGATTGCATCTACCGCAAGAGCCAGTTCATTGTATTGAGTTTCAAACATAAGGTGCAGCGTTTGAAACATGGGGCCTGTAACATTCCAATGATAATTATGTGTTTTTAAATATAATGTGTAAGTGTCAGCTAGTAATCTTGAAACACCCTGGGCAATTTCTTCCCGGTCTTTTTGATTGATTCCAATATCCATGAGACACCTTCCTTTACGTTAGATGAAAACATTAAGTAGCTAGCTATCGTATAGTTTATGCTAAAAAAACCAAAAAAATAATAATTTTTATGTGAAGTGGAATGGTTAAGCAACGATTTTATGCCAACGTATAACATCAATACGCTAATTTTTACTGGGCTAATGTTCAGCAGAATACCTGTGCAATAATTGAGTATTTTTGAAAGCCACATTAAAAGAAGAAAAGATAATTTAAATATTTAGAAGTTACGCATTTGGGTTCTATCCAGGCATAGCAACGCAGACAGTACAAGCAGTACTGCAAGTTGCTATAACACGGGGTGTCCAACACCGAGAGAACCCAAATGCGTAACTTCTAATTTTATCAAAAAAGAAAGAAATATTAAAACTTGATGGTAATTACATTGACGATAAAGCGTAAAATAAATAATGAGAGTTAAAAGCTAGATGGGCTAAATGGTTTTTTGAATGGCGTACAGAGGCACTTATGAATTTAGATGTGTTTAAAGAAGTTTTTGTAAATTTTGTGCGTACCCATGGTATGTCGCGCCACTTTAAACGCTTGTTAATTTTAGATGTTTTTAAGCGCACATCGGTTGATAAAGAAGTTCCTAAAATTTTAGCTGAGTCCTTATTGCTTGCCTCAGAAGCTGAGCCAGAAAAACTTTTAAAACAGCTAGGCAGTTCTTTAAGCGGTTTAACAGAAACACAGGCTGATGTTGTACGCGCCCGTGTTGGTATGAATATTGTTGCTCACGAAAAGCCATTGTCTGCCTGGTTACATTTTTGGCTGAGTTATAAAAACCCATTTAACTTACTATTAACAGCCCTTGCAGCTGTTTCATATTACACAGAGGATATGAAAGCTACCATCGTGATTAGTATGATGGTGCTGCTTTCTACCTTTTTACGTTTTATTCAAGAGTCTAGGTCAAATAAAGCAGCTGATCAATTAAAAGAAATGGTGAGTAATACGACAACCGTAATACGTCGTCAAGAAGGGATAGATAATCAAGCTAAAGAAACCCCTCAGCATCCAGTCAATACTATTTTTTGCCCCCTCGATGCTAAACGTCTTGAAATCCCCATTAAAGATTTAGTACCTGGAGATATTATTCATTTATCCGCAGGCGATATGATCCCCGCTGACATGCGGATTCTTTCGGCAAAAGATCTATTCGTTAGCCAGTCAGCGATGACAGGCGAGTCGTTACCTGTAGAAAAATTTACGGTCGATGTAGGCTTAAAAACACGCAATCCCTTAGAACTAGATAATTTATGTTTTATGGGTACGAATGTTGTGAGCGGTTCAGCAACAGCTCTTGTTATTAATACCGGTAATCAAACCTATTTTGGAACTTTAGCCGAGCGTGTAACAGCTACAGATAGGGGGGCGACTGCGTTTCAGCAGGGCGTTAATCAGGTCAGCTGGTTATTGATTCGTTTTATGTTGGTGATGACACCCATTGTTTTTTTTCTGAATGGGTTTACTAAGCATAATTGGGTAGAAGCGTTTTTATTTGCACTCTCTATCGCCGTTGGATTAACCCCTGAAATGTTACCGATGATTGTGACCTCAACATTGGCAAAAGGGGCAGTATTTTTATCAAGACAAAAGGTGATTGTAAAAAGGCTTGATGCTATTCAAAGTTTTGGTGCAATGGATGTATTGTGTACAGATAAAACAGGAACATTAACGCAAGATAAGATTTTTTTAGAGCGCCAAACCGATATTTTGGGGCAACCTGATGAAATGGTGCTTGAGTATGCGTATCTAAACAGCTATTACCAAACAGGTCTCAAAAATTTGCTAGATGTTGCGGTGCTTGAGCATGCAGAGTTAATGCATGAAATGAATATTTCGTCTGAGTATCGCAAGGTAGATGAAGTCCCCTTTGATTTTCAGCGAAGACGCATGTCAGTTATCGTTAGCGAGCGAGAGGATCACCACGAGCTAATTTGCAAAGGCGCTGTTGAAGAAATTGTTTCTGTATGCACTCACGCACGTTATAAAGGTGAAACAGTTCCTTTAAGCGAAGAATTACTATCAACAATTCATGAAACTACAGGCAACTTAAATACCGAGGGCCTGCGTGTAGTAGCCGTAGCGGTAAAAGATTTACCTCCCCATAAAGAAACATATAGTGTTGCAGATGAATCTGAATTAATACTGGTGGGGTATGTTGCTTTTTTAGATCCACCGAAAGATTCTACAAAACCTGCATTGGCTGCACTGAAAGAGCATGGCATTCAGGTTAAAATTCTTACCGGCGATAATGAGCGTGTTACAGCAAAAATTTGTCGTGAAGTAGGGCTATCTGTTGAAGGTATGTTACTCGGCTCAGACATTGAATCGATGAGTGATACAGATTTAATTGAAGCGGTAGATAAAACAACGGTTTTTGCTAAGCTAAGCCCTGCGCATAAAGAGCGAATTGTGCAGGTATTGCACGATAAAGGGCACGTAGTAGGCTTTATGGGCGATGGAATTAATGACGCACCTGCTTTGCGCGCTGCGGATATTGGAATCTCAGTTGATACAGCGGTTGATATTGCTAAAGAAGCTGCTGATATTATTCTTTTGGAAAAAAGTTTAATGGTATTAGAGGCGGGTGTTTTAGAAGGCAGAAAAACGTTTGCTAATATGCTTAAATATATAAAAATGACAGCAAGCTCCAATTTTGGAAATGTGTTTTCAATTCTAGCAGCAAGCGCCTTTTTACCTTTTTTGCCTATGCTTCCCTTGCATTTACTGGTTCAAAATCTTTTGTATGATATCTCTCAAATTGGGATTCCTTTTGATCATGTTGACACTGAGTTTTTAAAAAAGCCGCAGCAATGGAACCCTACTGATATTGGGCGTTTTATGATGTATTTTGGCCCTATTAGCTCCTTATTTGATATCAGCACCTATGCATTAATGTGGTTTGTATTTGGGGCTAATAGCACAGCGAACCAAACCCTTTTTCAATCAGGATGGTTTGTTGAAGGTTTGTTATCGCAAACGTTAATTGTTCACATGATTCGTACTCAAAAAATTCCATTTATCCAAAGTCGTGCCTCTGTACCGATGATGTCAATGACAATCATCGTCATCGTAATTGGCTTAAGCATAGTGATGTCACCTCTGGCGCATTATTTTAGATTGCAGGCATTGCCTCCTCAGTACTTTATTTGGTTGGTAGGAATATTATTAAGTTATATGATGCTTACGCAATGGATGAAGGGGTGGTATACCCGCCGCTACGGATGGCAATAAAACCAGGCCTAGCCCGCAACTGCTCCAGCGGCGTTGTGGCATCTTGCCGTACTTGCGTACTGTCTGCGATGCCACGCCTTGCTGGAGCAGCTGGGGGCTAGGCCTGGGTTGGTTTAAATTAAGATGGTGCTTTAAAGCTTTGGCTGTGTTGTGGCAACTTGTTGGATGGGTGTACTGTCTGCGGCTCTACGCTTTGCTGGAGCAACGGAGGTTTAAGCCTGGGTTGGTTTAAATTAAAATGGCGCTTTAAAGCTTAGCTGTGTTGTGGCATTTTGCTGTATGTGTGTACTGTCTGCAGCTCTACGCTTGCTGGAGCAACCGAAGGTTTAGGCCTGGATTGGTCTAAATTAAGATGGTGCTTTAAAGCTTTGGCTGTGTTGTGGAATTTTGTTGTATGTGTGTACTGTCTGTGGCTCTACGCTTTGCTGGAGCAGTTGAGGCTTAGGCTGGGTTGATTTTGTGTAAATTAAGCCGGTGCTTTAAAGGTTTGGTTACATTGTTGAATTTTGCCGAGCAAATTGTCTGCGACGCTACATTTTGCTACAGCAACTATAGGTAAAACCTATTTTTATTATTCCCTCTCCCCTTGAGGGAGAGGGTAGGGTGAGGGGTATGCTTATTACGCACTACTACGGTTGGTTTAACCTGTTCCCTTTATTCTAGCTGTTGTAAAGGGTCTTGAGATTGAGCTGTTGTTTTAACTAACTTTAAATGACTGCACCAAACTTCCTAATTCATTCGAAGAAATAGTAAGCACACTTGTTGCTTGATTTAAAATATTAACCTGGTCAGAGCTTTTTTGGGTGATGTCTTGTAATTTTTCTGCGTGATGGTGAATTCGTTCCACAACTTCGGTTTGGTGCTGCATGGCGATACTAGCTTCACGCATAATTTCGCGTAGGCGATTGGCGTTATCGCATGTGTCTTGAACTGAGTTAGTCAGCATAATAATTTGATCTAAGTTACTTCCAACCCAAGTGCCTGATATTGAAAGAGAGTCAACTGAGCTTTTCACTTGATTTTTAATTTCTGAGGCGAGCGTATTAATTTCTTTTGTGGCTTCACTGGTGCGTTCAGCAAGCATACGTACTTCATCTGCCACAACCGCAAAACCTCTTCCTTGTTCTCCTGCTCGTGCAGATTCAATCGAGGCATTGAGAGCCAGTAAATTAGTGCGCGCTGATATATCAGAAATGGTGCGTGTCATCACTCCAATAGAGTCAACGGTTTGGTTTAGTTTGTGTGTATTAACAATGTTATGTTGTAAATCTTCACTAAACTGGCGAAATGCTTCTTGAAGGGAGCCAAGTGCTTCAACGTCACCTTGCATGCGTGTGGTGGTTTCTACACTTTCAGTTAATGCATGTTCAAAGCGCGATTGAGTTGTTTCCGTTTGTTCTCTAACGGTACTGGCTGAAATATTAAGCTCATTGGTAACTTCAAAGAGTATCTCGGTTGATGCGGCTGCCCCTTTGGCTACATTACCCACTTGTATAATATTATTTTGCATAGAAGCGCTACGGCTAACCACTGCTTGGATGAGTCCACTTAAATGTGTGACCATTTTTCCCATTGAGCGCGTCATTTCACCGACTTCATCTTTACGCTGGGTACTGCTGTAAGTAGGAATCCAAACCGTTAAATCCCCTCTCGATAGTGCACGTAAGCTATGCATAATATCAATGATCGACATAGAAATAGAGCTTGCATATAGCCACGACCCCAGCATCAGTAACACAATACTGGCAAAATTTGCTGCAATAATAATGACAAGCGTTTTATGGGTTGATTCTTGTGTTTTGGTAGCAATGCTTGTTAAGTTTCGTTGGGCAAATTCAGTTAGTGCGGTTGAAAGTTGAGCAATCCGATCTAGTTCGCGGCGTAAGTTACGTAATTCTGCAAGCGCCTCTTCTTTTTTATTGTTTTTAGCAAATCGAATGACGTTCATACGCTTAGGTGCCATAATACCATTCAACTTTATCATTTCTTGAAGCGAACGATTTTCTTTAAAAAGCGGTTTTAAACTTTGCATATCCTCTTCGAGGGCAGAGCTGTTTGCAATAGAAGAAACCGTTAGTGTTTTTATTTCAGCCGGATCAGGCTCAGCCAGTAGGTGATAAAGGTCGCGTTCAACATTGCCCAGCGAACGCTTTACGCGCACAGCTACTTCAATCGCATTTCGATTCTCTTCTACTAAAACGCTTTGTATTTGAGCGGTTTGACTCATTCTAAAATAGATATATAGGCTTGAGAGAGCAATGACGAGAGCGGCTGCTAATACCATTGCTAAAATTTGGTGTTTGAGTGATCGGAAAATAAACACAACTTTCCTCCCTATTTTTCATATGGTGTGAGATTCTGAATAAACAGCGTCATAATCTATTACGCTACTGAAAGGTAAATTAAAGGTGAAAATTATTTTGGTTCGTAGATAATTGCTTGCTAAACGCAACTCAAACTGCTGTTAAACACCTCTCAGTTTTCTTGTTTTAGTCACAGAAAATATTGCGGTGGTGAGCATCATGAAAAATTGAGTTTAGTAATACACTTTTCCTTTTACGTAATGATCAACGACCTGTTCACGCTTTTTTGCAGAGCCATCATGAAAATAAGGTGAGTTGTTTTTTTATTTGAAGGGCAGCTTGAGCTAAAATAGCGTTATTATTTAGGGGGATGTAAGCACGCCATGACAAAGCAAGAAAAAGAATCAACCCATATGAGATCAGGGTCTCATAATAATTCAAATAATAAAGCGCCTCGTCATCGGTATGAAAATAAAGGACATGCCTCAACCCAACGATTATCAAAAGAACAAATTTTAGAACGTCAGCGCGAGCATCAATTGGCACGTCAAGCGCGCATCCCTGCACTTTCAGTGCCGGCAAATCTACCTGTTGCTGCGTTTGTGGATGAACTGCAACAAGCGATTGCCAAACATTCAGTTGTCATTGTTGCAGGAGAAACAGGGTCAGGAAAAACCACCCAACTGCCTAAACTTGCGTTAGCTGCAGGGTGTGGCTTAAATGGTTGGATAGGGCATACGCAGCCGCGTCGCTTGGCAGCCAGAATGGTGGCTGCGCGCTTAGCAGAAGAGTTAGGGTCTCCGTTAGGTGGCCCACACGCGCTGGTGGGCTCTAAGGTGCGTTTTGCAGATCACAGCCACCCTGATCATCTTATTAAAGTTATGACAGATGGCGTGTTGTTAATGGAGTTGATAAGAGATCGGCGTTTACAACAATACGATACGCTTATTATTGATGAGGCCCACGAACGATCACTCAATATTGATTTCTTGTTGGGATACTTAAAACAGCTTCAGGTAACACGTCCTGAACTTAAGTTAATTATTACATCTGCTACGCTTGATTCTGATCGCTTTTCAGCCTTCTTTGAAGGCGCTCCCATTCTTAATATTCCAGGAAAAACGTATCCTATAGAAATGCGCTATCGTCCGCTTTATGAGAATGAGCTGGAAATGTCTGAAGGGATATTTCATGCCATTGATGAGCTGCAAACATATGGCTCAGGTGATGTTTTAGTGTTTTTGCCTGGTGAGCGTGAAATTAGGGAAACTCAACGTTATCTAGAAGGCAAAATTTCGAATATGAATATTTTGCCTCTGTACTCACGTTTAAACGCAGCAGCTCAGGAGCGCATTTTTCATCCTAAAAGCAGCGAGCGGCGAGTGATATTAGCCACTAACGTAGCGGAAACATCGTTAACTGTTCCAGGAATTCGCTATGTAGTTGATACCGGGTTGGCGCGTATTTCTCGGTACTTGCCTCGTCAGAAAATTGAACGGTTACAGGTAGAACCTATTGATCAATCTTCTGCTCGGCAGCGTGCTGGTCGCTGCGGTCGAACCATGCCAGGTGTTTGTATCAGGCTGTACGCTGAAGAAGATTTATTGGCGCGTCCTGCATACCCTGACCCCGAAGTTTTAAGAACGTCGCTGGCAGGCGTAGTACTTAAAATGGCGGCTTTGCATATGGGTTCGGTGGAAAGCTTTCCTTGGTTAAATCCTCCTGCATCACGCGCTATTGTTGAAGCGCATCAAAGTTTACAAGAGCTTGGCGCATTAGATGACAATCTTGAATGCACTACCTTAGGAAAAGCCTTATCTAAATTGCCGTTAGAACCCAGATTGGGCGCTATGCTTCTTTCAGCGCATGATCAAGACGTTTTAATGGAAGCATTAATTATCCTAAGTGGTCATGCAACTGGTGACCCGCGAGAAAGACCATTGGAAAAGGCACAAGCAGCCGATCAAGCGCATAGAATTTTTGTTGATGAACGATCAGATTTTTTAGGGTGGTTAAAGCTGTGGGATGCAATAGAAACCCATACTGAAGGTAAAACACGTCGTCAGCAGCAAGATTGGTTCGATCGAAACTTCATTAATGGTCGCCGTGTTCATGAGTGGCAGGCATTTTTTGATCAACTTGCAGAGCAGCTAGATACACTGGGATGGTCTCTAAATAAAAGGCATATAGTCTCTGAGCCGCAACCCAATCAAACTGGCTCATCAACACCTTCTAAAAAAGATAAACAACACTCACGTGAAGCTTCCTCCTCTCCCCAAGCCTTAGGGGCCGATGTTTTTAGCGCACGCTTACATCAAGCTTTATTGATAGGGGTACTCGATTGGGTAGGGCAATGGCAGCCTGAGCATCAAAGTTATTTAGGTTCACGGGGGCAACGCTTTCAAATACATCCTTCCAGTGCGCTTAAGAAACGAAAGCCGCTTTGGATTATGGCAGGAGAACAAATTGAAACTACTCAACGTTTTGGGCGAGAGGTGGCTGAATGTGATCCTGCTTGGATTGAGCACGTTGCTGCTCACCGTTTAAGTCGGCAGTATCTTGAACCACATTGGGAACATAAAACGCAGCAGCCGGTAGCGTTTGAGCGGATAAGTTTTGGGCAATTGGTATTGTTTGCACGTCGAAAAGTACGCTATGCGCCGATTGATCCTGAAGCGGCGCGAGAAATAATGTTGCGCGATGCGCTAGTGGGTGGGCGTTTAGAGTGCGATTTACCATTTTGGATACACCATCGTTCGCAATTGCAGCGTTTAGAGGAGTGGCAGATTCGCGACCGCAGCCATCGTGCTTTGCTTGATGAAGAGCGTTTATATCGCTGGTATGCAGATAAAATTCCTGCCGAAATTTTTGATTTAAGAAGTTTAAAGCAATGGCACAACCAGCTTGAACCTGCTTCACAGCAAGCGCTTGAATGGGCAATGGATGATGTTGTTTGGCAGAGCGATGGCGTAGAGTGGAAGCAGTTTCCTGATGAATGGGTGATTGATGGTATTTCTTTTCATCTACGGTATTGCTATGACCCTAAGCGTAATGATGATGGCGTAACGCTCGAAGTGCCCTTACCCCATTTGAATCGGTTAAGTGACGATGCTGTCAGTTGGAATGTTCCTGGTTTATGGCGGGAAATTATTGCTGATCGTATTAAAGCGCTGCCTAAATTATACCGCCAGCGTTTTCTACCGCCTGATGCGTGGGTAACGCGTTTCTTAGAGCACCAAACGCCCTTTAAAGAAAATCTTGAAACAGCTTTATGGCAATTTTTACGTTCACAAGTTCATGAATGGAAAACAGAAGCTATGTTGCCATGGGATAAACCTCGCCCCCAGCATTTGGCGTTAGGTTTAGAAGTGCAAGATGAAAAGGGTGAAGCAGTAGGCTATTTTCGCTCTGTCGATGATGCAAAAGCTGCTTTTTCGCAACAAGCAGGCCAAGCATTTCAAGAAACCGTGCAAGACGTTTTTGCCGTGCGTTATGTACCTTCATGGGATTGGCCAGCTGCCGACTTAGCGCAATCAGTACAGTGGGGCAACGCTAATAATGCAATGACAGTGTTCTCAGCACTTCAGGCAGAAGGTGACCAAGGGGTAGCACTACAATATTTTGAAACCTCACTCATTGCTGAAAAAGCGCATCTAAATGGTGTCTTGCATCTTTTAAAATATCATCTAAAGCGAGAGCTAGAGCAACAGATTCCGCAATTAAAAAATGCGACTGCATTAATGTTGCCTTTTCGATCAGTTGCTGATGTAGAGGCGTGGCAGCGTGCACTTACGCAAGTAGTGTTACAACGTGCAGCCTGGGGAGAAGATGAGGTATTGCCATGGAAAGTATCAGAATTTGATGTTTTAAAACAGCGTACACGCACACGTTTACCAGCCGTCGTTCAAGCTGCTCTACAGCATATGCAAAGCATCGGTCAGGCTTATATAAAATTAAATCAAGCAATTCAAGCGTTACAGGCAGGCCATCCTCTTAAAACTGTGGCAGTTCAACGACGCGATCGTTTGCTTCCTGCTGATTGGATGGCGCTTACTCCCTGGAGCCAGTGGGGACATTTGTCGCGTTATTTAGAAGCATTAAATCGTCGCGTTCAGCGTTACGCAGAGCAACGTGATAGGGATAGCCGGAATAGTCAAAATTGGGAAAACTGGTGGAATCGCTGGCAGGCTTCTTGCCAGCGTTGGATAAGAGTAAGCGAGCCTGTTCCTGCTGTGTTGTTAGAGTTTCGATGGCAGCTTGAGGAGCTGGCTGTTTCACTTTGGGCTCAAGAGTTAAAAACACCTTATCCTATATCCTTTAAGCGCATTGAAAAGACATGGGAAGGTATTACGAAAGAGTTGGCTGTACGTACTTAAACAAAATAAGTTAGAGGTTACGCAGTTGAGTTCTCTCGGCATGTTTATCACTTGCAGTACTCAATATACTGTCTGCGTTGCCATGCCTTCTTGATAGAACCCAACTAAGTAACTTCTAATCAGTAATGGTTTGTTGAATAGGTTGTTGAATGATTTTTTATAAGCCCATATTAGTAGGGGCTTTGTTTGCGTAGGTGATAGCAAAGATTCCAGACATTCAGGTTTTTAGGGAAGAGTGCTGGGGTTTTGATACAATAGCCTATTAGGAGTTTTGCATGCCCTTTTTCAGCGCTATGATCGTTCAACCGCACATGTGTAGTCTGAGCAGTTTAGCCTTGCTGAAGGCAGTATGTGTAAAGCCTATTAAATATTTATTAATTTGAAAGATTGCAAGAATGTTACGCTACGTGATTGCTAATTGGAAAATGCACGGCACTTTAATCAATAATGAAACGTTTATCAGTGCAATGGCTGCCTATAAACCTACAGGCGTTGAAGTAGGTATTTGTGTGCCTGCCCCCTATCTTTTTCAGTTGCAGCAATTGTGTGAAGGAACCGAGTGTTTTTGGGGTGCACAAGATGTAAGCGAGCATTTTGAGGGTGCCTATACGGGTGAAATATCCGTAGATATGTTGCAAGATTTTAATACACGCTACGTCATTATTGGTCATTCTGAGCGTCGGCAATATCACGCCGAATCATCAGGTACGGTAGCACGCAAACTTGATCGTGTTATGCAAACGCCTAATGATCGTTTGGTTCCTATCGTTTGTATCGGTGAGCATTTAAGCGAGCGGCAAGATGGTGAGGTTGAAGCAGTTTTGTCTGAGCAATTAGATCCTGTTATTTCGGTATTAAAGTTGCATCCAAATCGCCTAGCGTTAGTTGCCTACGAGCCTGTATGGGCAATTGGTACCGGTGTAGTAGCAACGCCTGCAGAAGTGGTAGAAACACATACGTGGATTGCAAAATATCTCTACTCAAGCTTAGCCAGAGAGGTTCCTTTGTTGTACGGCGGAAGTGTAAAAGCGGATAATGCTGGTATATTGATAGATTTACCTCATGTAAATGGTTTTTTAGTGGGTGGCGCTTCATTAAAAGCTGAAACTTTTAAGCCGCTGTTAGATAAGTGTGCAATTTAAGTTTTGTTTGAGTCGATTCAGCATATTGAAATTACACTAGTGAATAGACTCGTAGCATAATGGTGGCATTAGTAGTTAAAGGTTATTAAGGATAAAACATGAATGCATTATTAATTGTGCATATTTTAATTTCTGCGGTATTAATTATTTTAGTATTTATGCAATATTCACGTGGTGCCGATTTGGGCGCTGGTATAGGCGGCGGGGGAGGTTCAGCCAATAGTGTGTTTGGAGCCTCAGGGTCAGCTGATTTTCTTTCTAAACTCACTGGTGTGGTAGGTATTCTATTTTTTATTAGCGCGCTAGGAATAGGCGCTATGTATACCAGCCAGCGAGGCAAAGTAAATAATAGTTTAATGAAAAACTATGTGCCGAAGGCTGAGCCGGTAGCGCCGCCTGCTAAATCTAGTGCAATTCCTTTATCTGCACCTGCTGTGCAAGCAGTGCCCGCCGCGATTCCTGTCACGGCTGCATCAACAACGGCTCCTGTTACAACTACTACTTCTACTAAAGTAGAGTCAATCAAAGCAGAAGATAAAGCGAAGCTCTCACCTTCACATGTATCTCCTGTAACGCCGCCTGCCAAAAATCACAGCCCAGCTGTTGCTAAAGAAGCGGTTACTGCACCTCATGCTGTAACGCCTCAAGTTGTTGATTCAAAGCAAGGTGGTAAATAATAGCACTATAACGTTTTTAAAAGGGGCTTGTCAGATTTTGACAGGCTATGTTATTCTAATACCCGTAGTGCCGATGTGGTGAAATTGGTAGACACGCTGTCTTGAGGGGGCAGTGGCGAAAGCCGTAGCAGTTCGAGTCTGCTCATCGGCACCATCTCTTAAAAAGAATTATTATGAGTCAGCATCTCCCTATACTTATATTTATTTTGGTTGGTGTGGCCTTCGGTGTGCTGCTCATGTCCGTTGGTTCCATTCTGAGTTATTTTCTCGGAACGAATCGTCCAAATGATCAAAAGCTTGCCGCGTATGAATGTGGGTTTGAGCCTTTTGAAGATGCGCGCATGCGCTTCGATGTTCGCTATTATCTTGTAGCAATTCTATTCATTCTCTTTGATTTGGAAATAGCATTCATTTTTCCTTGGGCAACAGTAATCAGGGATCATGCGTTAAGCTCCACTGGCTTTTGGTCAATGATTGTATTTGTGGTTGTTCTATTGGTAGGCTTTGCTTATGAATGGAAAAAAGGTGCCTTGGATTGGGAGTAGGGAATGCACTCGCTAGAACAAAGAGGGTTTGTAACAACAGCAGCTGAAGGGCTTGTTCATTGGGCGCGTAATGGCTCAATGTGGCCAATGACATTTGGTTTGGCATGTTGTGCAGTTGAAATGATGCATGCCGGTGCTGCGCGTTATGATCTTGATCGCTTTGGAGTAGTATTTCGTCCTAGTCCTCGACAATCTGATGTTATGATTGTAGCAGGAACGTTATGTAATAAAATGGCGCCAGCATTGCGTAAAGTCTATGATCAAATGGCAGAGCCGCGATGGGTAATTTCAATGGGTTCCTGTGCAAATGGAGGCGGGTACTATCATTATTCTTACTCTGTTGTAAGAGGATGTGATCGTATTGTACCGGTTGATATTTATGTTCCTGGTTGCCCTCCAACTGCTGAAGCTCTACTCTACGGTATTTTACAGCTTCAAAATAAGATTCGCCGTTCTCCGGTGATTTTGCGATAAAGCATAATAGCAAGGTGTATTGAGTGCGTGATCTATTAATAGAACGATTAGGCTTAGAGCCATCTGTTGTGCATGAAGAGCACGGGCAGTGGATTATTTCTGTGTCTTCTGCTCAATGGATGCAGATTGCGCAAAAGCTTAGAGATGATCCTGTTTTGGCATTTGAAATTCTTATCGATATTGCCGGAATAGATTATTCCACTTATAAAAATGTCGGTGCTCCAGGTGCACGATTCGCCGCTGTTTATCAATTATTATCTATTGTTCATAATCTTCGCTTAAGAGTTAAAGTATTCGCAGAGAATGATGCATGGCCTGCTATTCCATCAATTATAACTATATGGTCTGCTGCTAATTGGTTTGAGCGAGAAGCGTATGATCTTTATGGAATCCTGTTCGAAGGTCATCCTGATTTGCGTCGACTCTTAACCGACTACGGTTTTGTTGGGCATCCCTTCCGTAAAGATTTTCCTCTTACAGGTCACGTCGAGATGCGGTATGATCCTGAGCAAAAAAGAGTGATCTATCAGCCTGTGACCATTGAGCCGCGAGAAATTATTCCGCGTGTGGTGCGTGAAGATCATTATGCACGCTCCGTTTAATAAGGTAAATCATGTCGGCTGAAATACGTAACTATACGATTAATTTTGGGCCTCAGCATCCTGCGGCTCATGGTGTGCTTCGATTAGTGTTAGAGTTAGACGGCGAAGTTGTGCAGCGAGCCGATCCTCATATTGGTTTATTGCATCGAGCTACTGAAAAACTAGCAGAAAATAAAACATTTATTCAATCTCTGCCTTATATGGACAGACTTGATTATGTTTCGATGATGTGCAATGAGCATGCCTATGTAATGGCCATTGAATCATTGGCCGGCATAGAAGTGCCATTAAGAGCGCAATATATTCGTGTTCTGTTTGATGAGTTAACGCGAATCTTGAATCACCTATTATGGCTAGGCGCTCATGCGCTTGATGTAGGTGCCATGACCGTATTTTTATATTGTTTTCGTGAGCGTGAAGATTTAATGGATTGCTACGAGGCTGTATCAGGCGCTCGTATGCATGCTGCTTATTATAGACCTGGCGGCGTATATCGTGATCTGCCTGAAAAAATGCCGCAGTATAAAGCTTCAGCTTTGCGGAATCAAAAAGCTATTCATCAGTTAAATGAAAATAGAACAGGTTCACTCTTAGATTTTATTGCAGATTTTGCTCGTCGTTTTCCAAAATGTGTTGATGAGTATGAAACACTGCTAACTGACAATCGTATATGGAAGCAAAGAACAGTAGGCATTGGTGTTGTTACTCCAGAGCGCGCAAAAAATCTTGGTTTAACAGGACCGATGTTAAGAGGTTCAGGTATAAATTGGGATTTGAGAAAAAATCAGTCCTACGAAGTGTATGATCGCATGGATTTCGATATTCCAATCGGCAAGGAAGGCGATTCTTATGATCGCTATCTTGTTCGTATTGAAGAAATGCGGCAGTCAAATCGAATTGTTCAGCAGTGTATTGAATGGCTAAGAAATAATCCTGGGCCTGTCATTACAGATAACGGTAAAGTTGCGCCGCCGCCTCGTGCTAACATGAAACAAAATATGGAAGAGTTAATTCACCACTTTAAGCTCTTTACTGAGGGAATGCATATTCCTGAGGGAGAAGTTTATAGTGCTGTGGAGCATCCGAAAGGTGAGTTTGGTATTTATCTGGTGTCAGATGGAGCTAACAAGCCTTATCGTCTGAAAATTCGCGCCCCTGGGTTTTCGCATCTGGCAGCTTTAGATGAAATGTCTCGAGGACATATGATTGCAGATGTGGTGACTATTATTGGAACACAAGATATTGTGTTTGGTGAAATAGATCGTTGATGAAAAATAATTAAGCTTCTTAAAAACCAAAATTTTAATGGTGTCGAAAAAAATTTTGGAAAATAGAGAGGTTCAAAGGTTTTTAAGGGTTTTTAATGCTGTCTTCAACCTCATTACAAGAAATAGATCGGGCCGTTGCCAAATACCCCTCAGATCAAAAGCAATCTGCGGTGATGGCAGCGCTTGCTATCGCGCAGCGCGATAAAGGCTGGCTCTCCAATGATTTAATGGAGTATATCGCCCAGTATTTATCGATGCCTCCTGTGGCGGTTTATGAGGTAGCTTCTTTTTATAGTATGTATAATCTTAGCCCTGTTGGTCAGTTCAAGCTCTCTATTTGCACAAATTTACCTTGTGCTTTACAAGGTGCAAATCATACGGCTGAGGCTTTAAAAAATAAGTTAGGCATTGGTTTTAACCAAACGACCAAAGATGGCTGTTTTACGCTTAAAGAGGCTGAATGTATGGGGTCATGCGGCGATGCTCCAGTAGTTATTATTAACGATCGTAAAATGGTTCCAAGCATTAAACCAGAAAATGTAGATGCATTTTTACAGACGCTAACGGCAGAAAAAAATGATAAGGGGGCTTTATGAGTACCCCTTTGTCGTATGGAGAACATGCCCTGATCATGAAGGGTTTAACTGAAGATTCCTGGCATCTGGAAGATTATGTAAAACGTGGCGGCTACACAGCCTTAACACGTATCTTAAAAGATAATATCTCTCAAGCAGATGTTATTGCAGAAGTTAAAAAATCTGGGTTAAGAGGACGCGGCGGCGCGGGTTTCCCTACAGGATTAAAATGGAGCTTTATGCCCCGTGAGTTCCCAGGGCAAAAATATCTTGTCTGTAATTCAGATGAAGGCGAACCCGGAACATTTAAAGATAGAGATATTTTACGCTACAACCCCCACGCGGTGATTGAAGGGATGGCGATTGCAGCTTATGCAATGGGCATTTCAGCTGGCTATAACTATATACATGGCGAAATTTGGCAAATTTATGAGCGTTTTGAAGAGGCGCTGGCAGAAGCCTATAAGGCAGGGTTTTTAGGTCAGGCTATTCAAGGGTCAGAATTCCATTTTGATCTATATGCGCATCATGGTTTCGGGGCTTATATTTGTGGTGAAGAAACAGCATTGCTTGAGTCAATAGAAGGCAAAAAAGGGCAGCCTCGCTTTAAGCCTCCATTTCCTGCAAGTTTTGGTTTGTATGGTAAGCCTACTACCATTAATAATACTGAAACCTTTGCTGCGGTTCCCTTTATTTTTCAAATGGGCGGTGAGGCGTACCTCAATATTGGTAAGCCAAATAATGGCGGAACAAAATTATTTTCTGTATCTGGCGATGTCAATAAACCTGGCAACTATGAAGTTCCTCTAGGTACCCCTTTTGCTACATTATTAGAAATGGCTGGAGGCATGCGAGATGGTCGCAGCCTAAAGGCATGTATTCCTGGTGGCTCCTCAATGCCAGTACTGCCAGGGGATGTCATGATGGAATTAACCATGGATTATGATTCCATTGCAAAAGCTGGTTCAATGTTAGGCTCTGGTGCTGTCATTATTATGGATGACACTCGCTGCATGGTTAAATCTTTATTGCGGCTTTCTTATTTTTATTATGAAGAATCATGCGGTCAATGTACGCCTTGCCGAGAGGGTACAGGCTGGCTCTATAGAATTTTAAACCGCATTGAGCACGGGCAAGGAAGAGTAGAAGACCTAGATACTTTATTGTCTGTCAGTAATAATATTCAAGGTCGAACCATTTGTGCACTGGGTGATGCCGCTGCAATGCCAGTTAGAAGTTTTGTAACCTGTTTTCGTGATGAATTTATGCATCATATTGAGCATAAAAAATGTTTAGTTTCACCCTATTTATAAAAGAAGTGTGATCACATGCTGACGCTTGAAATAGATGGCCAAAGTGTAGAGGTACAAGACGGAAGTACCGTTATGGAAGCTGCACAAAAGTTAGGTATTTACGTTCCTCATTTCTGCTACCATAAAAAGTTATCTATCGCTGCTAACTGTCGTATGTGCTTGGTAGAGGTTGAAAAAGCACCTAAGCCCTTGCCTGCCTGTGCAACGCCTGTTACACAAGGTATGAAGGTAAAAACTGAATCGCCCTCTGCAAAAATTGCACAAAAAGGGGTGATGGAGCTATTGCTAATTAATCACCCCTTAGATTGTCCAATTTGTGATCAAGGCGGCGAGTGCCAGTTGCAAGATCTAGCCGTAGGGTATGGAGCAGGTCGCTCTCGCTATGATGAACCTAAGCGGGTTGTTTTTAATAAAAATCTAGGCCCGTTAATATCTACTGATATGACTCGCTGTATTCATTGCACACGCTGTGTTCGTTTTGGTCAAGAGGTTGCGGGTGTGATGGAATTAGGCATGGCTAACCGAGGTGAGCATGCTGAAATTCTTTCTTTTGTAGGAAAAACAGTTGATTCTGAAGTGTCAGGCAACATGATTGATTTATGCCCAGTAGGGGCGCTTACCTCCAAGCCTTTTCGCTATTCAGCACGTACTTGGGAATTAGCGCGTAGAAAATCTGTAAGCCCTCATGATAGTTTAGGGAGCAATCTTGTTGTGCAAACAAAGCATAACAAAGTTATGCGCGTGGTTCCGTTTGAAAATGAATCTATAAATGAGTGCTGGCTGTCTGATAGAGATCGTTTCTCCTATGAAGGCTTAAATAGCAATGAGCGGTTAGCCAATCCGATGATAAAGCGCGGAAATAACTGGCAAGATGCTACCTGGGAAGAAGCTATTGCTTTTGCCAGTGAATCATTAAAGCAAATTAAATCAACGTCAGGCGGATCACAAATTGGCTTATTAGCTTCTTCAGCAAGTACCTGCGAAGAATTGTATAGCTTGCATACACTTGGTCAAGCACTAGCAACAAAAAATATTGATACCCGGTTAAGACGATCAGATTTTTCATTAGATGCTGCACAGCAAGGGGCATTCTGGTTAGGCCAAAAAGTAGCTGAATTAGATAATATTAGTGCCGCATGGATTATAGGGGCTGATTTAAGAGCAGATCATCCGCTTATTGCACAACGCTTAAGAAAAGCGACTAAACGCGGGGCAAAAATAGCCGCATTAATGCCGTATAAGCCTGATTGGCTGATGCCGATTGATTCCCAATGGGTAAGCCGTTTAGATAATGTAGCAGCACATTTAGAACAATGGTTACTCGCCTTAGATGATCAGTTATTGTTTAATAATTTGAGTTCTGCAGAGCGTGATCAGCTAGAATACGTAAAGAAAAATCATCCTGTTGTTTTAATTGGCAATATTGCATTAAATCATCCGGCTTTTTCTAAGCTTTATATTGCACTTATCAAGTTAAGCGAGCGCCTAGGTTTAAAAATTGGTTTCTTAGGGGATACCGCTAATTCAATTGGCGCGCATTGGGTCAATTCTGCAAGCGCAGATGATTCAAATGTAGGCAATGATAGCCGCCAGCAAAAGCCTAATGCCGGTGATATACTCGACCGCATGTTAAAAGCCTATGTATTATTAGGGTTTGAGCCAGATTTAGATACCTATAATCCTTCTCAAGCATTAAAAGCATTACGTTCTTCTGAATGTGTAATCGCGCTCACAAGTTATAAGAGTGAAAGCTTATTAGAATGCGCCCACGTTTTACTTCCAATAGCTCCATTTACTGAAACAGCGGGTTCATTTATTAATCTTGAGGGTGAAAGACAATTTTTTCATGCGGTAGCAATGCCACATCAAATGACATTACCTGCGTGGAAGGTATTAATGGCTTTAGTACAGTTAACCGCTGAAGATGAGCGTTCTGTACATACATCGCTAGAAACATTACAAAAGACAATGGTAGAGGTTCTACCTGATGTACAATCCATCTTAAGTAATAAAGCTGATATGAGCAAAGTGGGTTCAACTCCATATCAAGCCAATGCATCCATTTCTCAAGAAGATGTTTGGTTCCGTGTTGGTGAAATTGCGCAATATAGTTCAGATTCAATTGTACGGCGCGCAAATGCTTTACAACAAAGAGAATCTAAAAAATATCAAAAGGTATGGATCAATCCTGAGGATGCTAAAAATATAGGTATTACTGCAGAAAAAGATGTAGTACGTCTACGTCAAGCAGGAGTATCTTTAACATTACCTGTAAGTTTTGATGCGTCGTTGCCTTCAAAAACGATTCGTTTAAATCATGTGCATGTTTTAGGTGGATTGATGGATCGTATTGAAATAGAGAAAATCTAATGATGGATGCTATTGCTTTGAGGTTTCCGCCCGCTGTTTGGGGCATCATACTAACCTTGCTGAAAATTGTTAGTATTTTAATACCTTTAATACTAGGGGTCGCTTATTTAACATTAGCTGAGCGAAAAGTCATCGGCTGGATGCAATGCCGTATTGGGCCTAACCGTGTAGGGCCTAAAGGTTTATTACAGCCTTTTGCTGATGTTATCAAGCTTATGATTAAAGAGGTAATTGTTCCTACAGGTTCTAGCAAATTTTTATTTATTGCTGCGCCAATATTATCTATTGCTCCTGCTTTAGCTGCTTGGGCAGTTATTCCTTTTAATGAAACCTATCATGTGGCAAACATAGATGCTGCCTTGCTTTATGTTATGGCTATTACCTCTATGGGGGTTTATGGTGTAGTGCTGGCAGGATGGGCTTCAAATTCTAAATATGCGTTTTTAGGATGTTTGCGTTCTGCGGCTCAAATTGTATCGTATGAAATTGCCATGGGTATAAGCTTAATAGGCGTATTGTTAATGGCAGGTAGTTTGAATTTAGTAGAAATTGTAAAAGGGCAGCAAGGCGGGCTACTCCATTGGTATTTCCTTCCTCTTCTACCTTTATTTATTGTCTATATTATTTCTGGTGTCGCTGAAACAAACCGTCATCCTTTTGATGTGGCAGAAGGCGAATCAGAAATTGTTGCAGGGTTTCACGTAGAATATTCAGGTGTTGCATTTGCAGTATTTTTCCTGGCTGAATATGCGAATATGATTTTAATCGCATTTATGACAGCCTTATTGTTTCTCGGTGGCTGGTTGTCACCTTTACCATCTTTACTGCCAGATAGCGTAGTATGGTTGTTACTAAAAGGGTGTTTTGTACTATTTCTTTTTTTATGGTTTAGAGCGAGCTTTCCTCGGTATCGTTATGATCAAATTATGCGTTTAGGCTGGAAGATATTTATTCCAGTTACGTTGACCTGGGTCATGTTAGTTGCTGTGGTTTTACGCTTTCTGGGATAATATCGGGCTATGTTTGCATCTATAAAAGAATTTATTGGCAGTTTGTTTTTAGTGGAACTTCTTAAGGGCTTGGCGCTTACAGGGCGTTACCTTTTTGATCGTAAAATTACGGTACAGTTCCCTGAAGAAAAAACACCTCAAAGTCCACGCTTTCGCGGTTTACACGCGTTACGCCGCTATGCTAATGGTGAAGAGCGTTGTATTGCTTGTAAATTATGTGAGGCTGTTTGCCCCGCGCTGGCAATTACCATTGAATCTGAAGTTAGAGATGATGGTTCGCGTAGAACAACACGTTATGATATCGATTTAACAAAGTGTATATTTTGCGGTTTTTGTGAAGAGTCATGCCCTGTAGATTCAATTGTTGAAACTCGAGTATTGGAGTATCACGGTGAAAAAAGAGGTGATTTGTACTATACAAAAGACATGCTTTTAGCTGTAGGCGATCGGCACGAAAAACAAATTGCGGAAGACCGCTTAGAGGATGCGAGGTATCGTTAATGTTGCCAACACTGGTATTTAGTATATTTTCAATTGTTTTGTTAATGGCAGCATTGGGCGTAGTATTCTCTCGCCAAGCCGTACATGCAGCGCTCAATTTAGTATTAGCATTTTTTTCAGCAGCCTGCATGTGGATAATGCTAGATGCTGAGTTTTTAGGATTGGTTTTAGTCTTGGTATACGTCGGTGCAGTAATGGTACTGTTCCTCTTCGTGTTGATGATGTTGGATTTTGCAAAGCCTGTTGAGGTAGAAGTAAATACACCAAATTATCGTTTTCGAGTGGGTATTGTCATCGCGGCATTTATGGCTGAAATGGGTATACTGCTTTATAGCAAAATGAGCAGCGTGTCTATATCAAGTGGTGATGCACTAACAGGAATGCAATGGTCAGTTCAACAATTAGCCCTAAGACTCTTTAATCATTATGCTTATGCTTTCGAGGTGGCAGGCGCCATTCTGTTATTTGCAATGGTAGCGGTAATTGGGTTAGTAAAATACTCTGATCAAGAAAATAGTCCAAAAGCGCCTAAACGGCAGAATATAGCTGATCAGGTACGTGTTAAAAAAGAAGATCGTCTGACGTTGGTTAAATCATCATGATTTCTCTAAGTATTTCTCACTTTGTGTTTATATCCACCCTTGTTTTTTTAATTGGCTTAGTAGGTTTTCTATTTGCCAGAAAAAGCTTAGTGGTATTGTTAATGTGTATAGAACTGTTATTACTTGCCTGTACAACAAATTTTGTTGTTTTTGCTAAAAAGTATGCAGATATAGATGGTCATTTAGCTGTATTTTTTATTCTAACTGTTGCAGCAGCAGAATCAGCTATAGGATTGGCTTTGATATTACTCTTTTTTAGAAAAACGCAGTCTGCAAATATCAGCGCAGCTGTTTCATTGAAAGAAAGTGTCTGATGAATCAGTCGTACCTTCTTATTCCCATTTTGCCGGTACTGGGTGCTTTAATATCGGGTTTTCTAGGTCGTTTTCTGGGTAAAGTTGTCAGCGTAACAATAGCGTTATTATTAATGCTTGCTACATTAGGATTATCTGTTTTCTGGCTTAATCAAGTAAATGCTGGCGTACATATTAATCAAGATATTTATACCTGGGCAGTATTTGGTAAAGCAGCATTTTCAGTAGGGTTTTTAATAGACCCTTTATCTGTGATGATGAATTTGATCGTGTGTTCAATATCATTAATGGTACATATCTATACCATTAAGTATATGGAACATGATGAAGGATTTTTCCGTTTTTATGCTTACATTTCTTTATTTACAGGTGTAATGCTTTCTTTAGTCATGGCTAATAACTTTCTGCAACTCTTTTTCGGTTGGGAAGGCGTAGGCTTAGTTTCTTATCTGCTAATAGGTTTTTGGTATAACCGAGAGTCTGCTATTTATGCCAATATGAAGGCATTTATTGTTAATAGAGTGGGTGATTTGGGTTTTCTGCTTGGTCTAGGGTTGTTATTTAAGTTTTGTGGCACCTTACATTTTGATTCCATTATTCAACAAATTCCCATGTTGGCTTCCAAGCAATACATGCTTCCTTTTATAGGAAATGTACATTTAATTTCCTTAATTGCATTGTTATTATTTATTGGTGCAATGAGCAAATCAGCACAAATTCCTTTACATGCATGGTTGCCTGATTCAATGGAAGGGCCAACACCTATTTCTGCATTAATTCATGCAGCAACCATGGTAACAGCTGGCATATTTATGGTATCAAGATTTTCTCCCATATTTGAACAATCTGATGCCGTGCTTAATTTTATGTTAGCAATTGGTTCAATTACTGCTGCTTCCATGGGTCTTTTGGCGATTATTCAAAAAGACATCAAACGAATTATTGCCTATTCAACCTTATCACAATTAGGATATATGACCGCAGCATTAGGTGCTTCTGCATATAAGATTGCTGTATTTCATTTATTAACGCATGCATTTTTTAAAGCCTTACTATTTTTAGGCGCTGGTGCAGTTATTTTAGCTAAGCACCATGAGCAAGATATTCGACGTATGGGTGGTTTAGCGAAAAAAATGCCTGTCACCTATATTTGTATGTTTCTCGCTTCTTTGGCATTATCCGGTATTGCTCCCTTTTCAGGATTTTTCTCTAAAGAACCTATTATTGAAGCAGTTAAATTATCGACTCAACCTGTAGCAAGCTGGGCTTACATTTTACTCATGGCAGGTGTGGCACTCACTCCCTTTTACTCATTTAATCTCATTTTTAGAGTATTTCATGGGGAAGAAAATGAAGAAATTGATTCACATCACAACCATCATGCGCATGATCACCATGATTCACATGATGCTGCTCATCATAACCATCATCCAGAACCATTTTTTTCTATCAAATTACCCTTTATTATTTTAGCTGTATTTTCTGTTATTAATGGTTTTTGGTTAGCGCCTAAAATTATCTATGGTGATTATTTCGCAAATACGCTAACTGCATTACCAACGCATCCGGCATGGGTTCACATAACAGAAGAGTTTCATGGGGTAGGGCAGGCTATACATCATTCGTTAACAGCACTTGCTACTTGGTTAGCAGTGGGTGGTATTGTATTAGCGTTTATCTATACAAAACGGTTCCCCAAACTTGCAATGGATGTACCAGGAGAAAAAAAATCAATATTTATGCGCTGGTTCTCTTCAGGGTATGGATTTGATTTTATTTATAAATTATTAGCTTCCTTTACAATGGCAATTGCTTGTTTTGCTTGCCAAGTAGATAAGTGGGGAATTGATGGCCTCATAAATGTTTTACCGAGAGGTGTTAATGCATATGGGAGTCGTTTACGGCAATGGGCTAATGGTTCAATTTCAACATATGCTTATTTTATTGTATTAGGCGTGGTTTTAATGCTAGGCTACTTAGTATTTTTCCTTCGTTAAACGCTTTCTCATATAAGTTTTTAGAGTTTAAAACATATAGTTTTTGTGGCGAGATGTGGCAGAGATCGTTCCCTTTTGAATTCTAGAGATAGAGTAAATCAGAGAATGTAACATCCTTGGCATGTCACGTAGTCTTATATTCTTCTAATTGGTTTGGATAATAATCAATGATGCTTAGTGTGTCGATTTGGGCACCCATTATATTAGGGGCCTTGGCTTTCTTTATGCGCTCGCGTAGCGGCCAAGTATTTATTATGATACTGGCTGCGGGTTTATTTGCTACGTTAGCTTGTTCAATACTAAGTCATTTTGATGTTTCTTTGTCTAGCCATCAATTGATAGAGCGCGCCTTATGGATAAAACAATATAAAATCCATTATTTTCTTGGCATCGATGGGATTTCTCTTCCATTATTAATGCTTAATTTATTTATTACATTAGTTGTTTTATTAAATACTTTTTTTACCATTGAAAAAGATATCCATGTATTTCAAGGGTTAATGTTAATTATGGCAGGGCTTGTTAATGCCTGTTTTGTGACATTAGATATTGTTCTTTTCTATTTGTTTTTTGAAGCCATGCTGGTTCCCATGTATCTGTTAATTCGCCGTTGGGGTGGAAAAAACAGAGTATATGCTTCTTATAAATTCATTTTATATACACTTGCTGGTTCTTTACCTATGCTAGTCGCTATTCTGTTTATGTATAGTGTTATTAGTGCAGGCGGTGCCTTATCTGCTAATTTTGATATAAGTACTTTTAAAGAAGCTGTTGCAAAAAACTGGTTTGGATTTGCTGATCAAAAATGGTTAATGTGGTGCTTTTTCGTTGCATTCGCAGTAAAAGTTCCTATGTTTCCTCTTCATACTTGGTTGCCTGATGCGCATGGTGAAGCGCCTACAGGTGGTTCTATGGTTCTTGCGGCTATTACGCTTAAAATTGGCGGCTATGGATTACTTAGATTTGTAGTTCCTATTTTTCCTGCAGCCTTTGTTTATTATCAATCAACAATAATAGTGTTGAGCTTAATTGCAATTGTTTATGTAGGGTTAGTGGCTTTACGTCAAACCGATGTAAAGCGCTTGATTGCTTATTCTTCAGTTTCTCACATGGGGTTTGTAACACTGGGCATTGCAACACACACGGCAATGGGTATTCAAGGTGCAATGGCTCAAATGATTTCCCATGGCTTTGTATCTGCAGGAATGTTTGCCTGTATAGGTGCGTTATATCATCGCTTACATACACGTCAAATGGAAGATTTTGGCGGAGTTGCAACTGCAATGCCTAAATTGGCAGTGTTAGCAATATTATTTGCCATGGCTAATTTAGCATTGCCTGGAACGAGCGGATTTGTGGGGGAGTTTGGGGTAATCTTAGCAGTGCTAGAATCAGGTGTAGGCGATGGTTATGCATTGATTGCAGGTTTAACATTGATTATTGCTGCTTCTTATACGCTTCTTTTATGCAAAAAAGTGTTTTGGGGAGAAATTAAAAACCCAATTTTAAACCATGTTAAAGACTTATCTTTTGGCGAGTGTTGTGTTTTGTTATCATTGGCTATTCCTGTTTTAGTTGTAGGGTTTTATCCTGCAAGCATATTAAAATATAGCCAATCTTCAGTTAATTTTTTACTACAAGGTAAGTAACAATGTCAGATTTGCTTGTAGTGTTGCCTGATGCCTTGTTATTTGGGTCATTATGCTTCTTGGTTCTCGTTGCTGCCTTTTTAAATTCACGTTGCATTTTGCGATGGGCAAGTATTGCAACAGTACTAGGCTATTTATGGTCAGTTACTTATCAAACCCATCATATATCTGAATTGATTGCCATCGGCGATGCTCATTTTAAATCTTTATTTGTATTAGATGCTTCTTCTTTGGGAATGAAAACGTTTGCAGGCATTGTTACCTTGCTGGTGATTATATTCCTTGAATCGATAGTGTTTGCATCTGCGCCAGAAAAAGCAAAAGAAGGTGTAATTATAGTTTTGTTTGGATTGCTTGGTGCTTCTATTATGGTAGGAGCGTCACATTATTTAATGAGTTATTTAGGGCTTGAGTTATTAAGTTTAGCGTTAGTCGTATTAATAGCATGGGGATTAGAAACAGAACAGCTAGAGGCAGCTATTAAATATTTTATTTTAAGCTCGTTAGCTTCTGGCATTTTATTATTTGGTGTGTCTTTGATCTATGGCGCAACAGGCCATTTAAATTTTGTCTCATCGGCCTTGGTGCGTTATCCCTTATACAATATGTATACTATTGGGCAAATACTTATTGTGGCTGGCGTTGCATTTAAGCTAGGGTGGGTTCCTTTTCATTTTTGGATTAGCGATGTTTATGCATCAGCTCGCTGGTATACCATTGTTGCCTTAAGCAGCTTATCTAAAATTGGTATCATTGGCTTTATGATGCGCCTTTACGATACAGGTGTTTTTTCATCAAATGTAATAGCTTCGCAATTTATTATCGTTTTGAGTATTCTTTCCATTTTAATTGGGAATATTTTAGGTGTTCAGCAAAAAAGTTTGCGTAGAATTTTAGCGTATTCTTCTATTGCTAATATGGGGTATATAGGATTAGCACTTGTTTGTAGAACAGGGGCACCCTTTTACTTGGCTATTTATATATTGAATACATTGGTGATGGCTTCTATTCTATTCTCAAGATTTGGCCACGCTCTAGATATAAATCTTGAAGATATAAAAGGCTTCGCGCTAAAACATCCTTATCAAGGTGCGTTATTAACCTTTACTATGTTTTCGTTTGCAGGTTTGCCAATTACGCCAGGGTTTTGGGCTAAATGGCATGTATTTAAAGGTTTTTTTGCTCAGTACTCACCTTGGTTTGCAATATTTATCATTATTGGAACGTTAGTAGGAACATTTTACTACGTTAGAATTGTAAAGTATTTGTACGAGGATGTTGATGCAAAAGACACAGAAATTAACTCAAAGATTACTCCTGCAATTTCTTCATCTTTCTCTTATGGCATGTCGTTATCAATAGTAGTAATAGCATTACTGTGGAGTACAGTAGCGCCTGATGCATTGTTAAGTTGGAGTGAGCGTATTACAGGAAAAGGTACAGCAACCTTAGAGGAAGCCGCTCGTTTGCCTGTGGCCTCTCCTCATGCGGTGTTTACAACGAAGGCTATTCCGCTTAAAGTTCCTACCTTACAAAAATCCTTAAACAACCCACTTGTTAACCCTATGCCTCCAGTACAGTAGTTTTCAAAGGCTAACCCTAAGCATATGATAAATGATGGTATAGTTTGGATTTATTGGTTTGTTGGCTTTTGCTTATCAACAGGCATATTATTGTTAGTTAAGCGTCGCTGGATTTTATTAGCCTGGATATTAGCATTAGTCATTTTTGTGCTTTCAGGTTTATTGCTTGAATCTCGATATATAGAGATCAAGGAAAAAGTGTTTTCTTTTTATATTATTGTCGGACTGGTTTTCTCTATTTTGGGTTTGCCTGGTTACGTACTTCGTTTCCTGAAAAAAGGTTAAAAATGAGGAATAAATTTGGTTTGTCGCTAGGATTTGTATTAATGCTCTTTACGCTGGATAGCTCTGCTGCCAGCTTTCCTCGGGCAGAAAAAATTGTAAGCCAAACATGTGCTGCATGCCATGGTGCTGATGGAAATAGTGTTATTCCTGAAAATCCTGTTTTAGCGGGGCAAGTTCCTGAGTATATTGAACGTCAATTAAAGAATTTTAAGTCTGATGTGCGTCCTAATCCAATTATGAAAGGCATGGCTGCTAGCTTAACGCCTGAAGATATGAAGGAATTAGGTGGTTTCTTTGGTTCGCAAAAAATAAAAGCGAAAACATCCAAAGCACCTGATCTTGTAGAGCAAGGTAAAGTAATTTTTCGCTTCGGCAATGAAAAGTCTGGTCTTCCTGCATGTATGGGATGCCATGGGCCTGCAGGTGCAGGTGTGCCTACACAATATCCTCGTTTAGCAGGGCAGCATGCTAGCTATATTCTTAAACAGCTCAAGTCGTTTAGAAAAGGTGAGCGCGGCGCTAATAAGAGTGATATATCTGGAAAAATCATGGTGGATGTTGCTAAGAAACTTTCAGAAGAAGAGATGACTGCAGTGGCAGAATATATTTCTGCGCTTAAATAGTTTTTTGACGGTTATCATCAACAAAAGCACTTGAGATGTCACCATCTCCAGTGCTTTTGCTTTTTGTGAAATGAATGCATTACCCATCAGAGTTAATACGGTTTTTTCTGATCAAAGCGTCATAAAATGGTTGATTGAATGTAGTGGTTATTGTTAAAACTAGTGAGTGTTTTAAGGCTTGTTACAGAAAAGCATACAATTGATAAAAGATTATCGAATCATTTCTATAAATTAAACTTGTTATGAAGATGAGTGGTATTATCCTATTAAGAAATATGCTAAATAATAGAGATTGAGTAGGTGAAATGAGTTCAGTGATTGTAAGGCGTTGGTTAGAGCTTTTAGGATCGATGAGATTAGCAATCACTTTGTTGGTAAGTATTGCATTAGCCTCAGTAATTGGTACTTTAATTCCTCAAGGGGAGCCGTATGTAAATTACCAGTTTCAGTTTGGGGATTTTTGGTTTAAGCAATTTTTATTCTTGGGTCTTTTTGATATATACCATACAACATGGTTTATTTTTTTATTAGGCTTACTGCTAAGCTCAACAAGTATATGTGTATATCGCTATACACCTTCAATGTTACGTTCAATTAAGCACTGGCGTCCTGCCTCAGCCTATAGCGTGTTACAGAACATGCCTTATACGTTTAGTATAGCGACAAGCGAAGAAAATATTAATCCCGTTATTGAAGAAGTAATACATTCTTTTGGCAAGCTAGGGCAAAAAAAAATACTGCCGCAAGGTGGAAGCGTTATTCGTTGGGGTTCAGGATATCGCTTAGGTTATATTTGTACTCACGTAGGCATTATATTTATTTGTCTTGGAGGCGTTTTAGATAGTAATTTATGGTTTAAATGGCAACAATTAACAGGTCAATTAGTTCCTGAAAAACGTGATATTACGGCAGATCAAATACCTGCAAAAAGCCGCTTAAATATCAATAATCCTTCTTATCGTGCGCAAGTAAATTTACCTGAAGGATCTTCTGCAACATTTGCATTTCAGAATTTTGAAGATGGATATTTACTTCAGCCTTTACCTCTAACGTTGAAGCTTGATGCTTTTCATGTTGAGTATCATGAAACTGGTCAGCCCAAAGCGTTTATCAGCGATATTTCTGTAAAATTACCTGATGGCAGCATAAAAAAACAATCTGTTCAAGTGAACAAACCATTTGAGTGGGGAAGCTTATCTATTTACCAATCAAGTTTTGGTGATGGTGGTACAGGCTTTGCTGTTCGAGCTGCGCCTTTATTTCAAACAGATTCACTCACGCTCCCTTCTATTGTAAGAGTTTTTGGAAAATATAAATTAAATAATCAATATACATTAGAAATAAATGATTATAAGCCTATTAATGTTGAGGCTAACCCTAATAAAATAAAGCCAGAGAAAGAAGAAAAGTGGAAGAGTTTTTTCTCAGCTGTTCCGAAAGATCGTTCTTCAAAAGTCATTAATTTAGGAGCAACGTGGACATATCGTATAAGAGATGCTCAAGGGCAAGCAAAAGAATATCATAATTATTTAGAGCCTATTTCAATAGAAGGGCGCTGGTACGTATTAAGCGGAATACGAGAAGAGGCAGATAAGCCATTTAGATATTTCCGTATGCCTCTCACTCCTCAAGGTTATCTTGAACCTTATTTTTTGTGGCGATTATATTGGCTAAATCCTGAGAAATGGCATGCTCTATCTGAAAAATTTGCGAATAATCAAAAAAAATCTCCGCTAACGAATGTGGATACGATTTCAAAAATGGGTGAAGCTGTTTTAAGCTTGTTCGCAAAAGGTGGGTATGAGCAAGTTGCGACATTTTTAGAAAAGAGTGTACCTAAACAAGAGCAGCAGAAAATTGCTGATTTATATATCAAGATACTTGATCAGTTAAGCCTGCAAAGCTATTCAGATTTTTATGAAGAGTTTCCTGCTTGGCGAAATAAAATGCCTGCACCTAATACGCCTGAAGCAGCTTTTTTTATTAAAGATTCTATTTTAAGTATTAGCGATTCATTTTTTTACGGGCTTCCTTACTATTTACAAGTGATGCATATTGATCCTGTGCAATCAAGTGGTTTTCAAGTTACGCGATCACCAGGAAAGCCGGTAGTTTATTTTGGTTGTTTCTTACTAGTCATGGGTGTATTTTTATTATTTTATTGGCGCGAAATACGCTTATGGTGTTGGTATAGCCAAGGTAAAATAAATTTAGCAATGAATAGTAATCGCTTAGATTCTATAACCGAGCGACGTTTTAAAGAAATATGTGCCGCAGTTGAAAAGGCTATACATAAGAAGCTTAAATAAAGCTTTTTATAAAGTCTAACAACAAGTTGATTAATATTAATAGAAGTATTTAAATATACCTTCCTTTAATACGTCTAAGTATATTCAAATATGACTGCGATAATGTTCCCTTGAAAAGGAAAAATGATTATGTCTACCAGCACAAATATTCTAGAGACTTCTTTAGAGAAGAGTAGCGTTCAAGTTCGGCTTAAAACTGCAATTCATTCAGTGCTTTGGTGTTTAATCGCTATGCTTATTGCTTGGCGATTCGGCAACAAAATGGATAGTTATGAAATAGGAATTGGGTTAGCTGCATTAGCTGGAGTAATGTTTATTGCCCATTACTGGCGTGCGTTTTCAATAAGTGCATTAATTGCTTGTTTAGGGGCATGGCTAGCTACCACTTTGTATCAGGGCCACCTTGAATCTGCCCAGCAAAAGTTCTTGTTAAAGTTTATTTTATCTAGTCAATCTGCAATGTCATGGATGTCGGTCATGTATTTTCTTAGTTGGGGAAGCTATGCGTTAGGAAGTTTTATACGCTCACCCTTTAGCTGGAAAGTAGGAAATTTCTTCGCATGGTCAGGCGCGACATTAGCACTAACAGGGTTATTAGTGCGCTGGCATGAGTCGTATTTGTATGGAGCTGAAATTGGGCATATTCCCATCAGTAATCTTTATGAAGTATTAGTGGTTTTCTGCTTATTTACGACATGGATCTATCTCTACTTTGAGTATCGTTATAATCGAAAAGAACTGGGTGCTTGGGCCATGGGTGTTTTAAGTGCCTGGGTATTATTTCTTCTTTGGTATGGTATGTCGCGCCAGGCACAAGAAATTCAACCTTTGGTACCTGCCTTACAGTCTTATTGGATGAAGATTCATGTACCTGCTAATTTTATTGGCTATGGTGGTTTTACTGTAGCAGCAATGACAGGTTTAGTCGTTTTGGTAGGAAGAGCGCGTAAGCAACCTATTATTGAAGAAAATATTTTAATGGAATGGATGTATCGCTCTATTTCAGTAGGGTTTGCTTTCTTTACCATTGCAACAATTTTAGGTGCTATATGGGCTGCTGAAGCCTGGGGCGGCTATTGGTCATGGGATCCAAAAGAGGTATGGGCCTTGATCGTATGGTTGAATTATGCTGCGTGGCTGCATTTTCGACTAACCAAAGGTAATCAAACAAAGGTATTAGCTATTTGGTCAGTGCTTGGTTTCTTTATTACGCTATTTGCGTTTCTGGGCGTTAATATTTTTCTTTCAGGCTTACATAGTTACGGGAAGCTTTAAACTATTAATAAATTATTTATCCTAAGTTGATTGAGGCGCTCAATATCATTGAGTTTAGCGGACTGAAGGTTAGCGTTTTAAGGTCTTTTATGACTGCAATCTAAAGTCCCCGCTAAAAGCAATGATCAGAAAGTAGATCGAGAATGAACTTGTTTTTGTATTTCAAATAAAGCCACATTACTTCTCTTGTATTTAACAGCTTTGCGATACATATATAAAATGATTACACCACAAATTATGGTTCCAAATAATAAAGGAAACATGTTTGTTTTTTGTATTTTAAATAACCAAATATGGTTTAAAAGAAAACAAATCCAAATAAAAAAAATTAATATAGTCACGTAGACCGTGAAAAAACTAGCAGGAGCTTTTGCAATCAAGATTTCTCCAGTTGAGTTGTTCACCCAACCAGCTAATGTAGTCCAATCATCTTTGTTGTCTAATAATGCTGTTAATTTTTCGCCTTCAGGTAAATTAGGCCAACCATAAACTACGACAGAAAATATTCGACCATTATCATGCTCAAAACCAAAAGTAGTGCATTTAGCTGCACTTCTTCCATAGTAGCCTCTATCAACATCAAATATTCTTTTAAGTTGAATCGTAATTGTTTCCATAGAATTCAAACTTTTTTTCACACGATTGTATCTCTCCAGGCAAGAAGAAATAGAATCATAAGGTTTGTATGAGATAGAGATTGTTGCTTGTGCTAGAAGCAAAGCAGGGCGCTACTGCCTAAAGATGAAACTGGGATGTCATTGCTTCCATTTCAGAAGCATCAGATTTAAGCGCGATAGCATATTCACGAAGTGAACGTGCTTGTTCTTCACTGCTACGCGTCACGCCAGATAGCATATCTACTGTTTGCGTTATATCATTTACACCGGTTTTTAATGAAATCGTAAATTGCCCTATGGTATGCATCACATTCTGCATATCGTTAGCACTACTTAAGGTTCCTTCGATTGTCGTGGCAATTTCTTGCAAATGATTTGCATTATATTCTGCTCCATGATGAGCTTCTTTTAATGCATCGTTGGTTTCAGTAACATACTGATGTACTTTTGATGCAATACCTTGAATTTCATTGGTTGCATTGTGTGTTTGTTCTGCCAGTTTGCGTACTTCATCAGCAACTACGGCAAAGCCTCGTCCTTGTTCGCCTGCACGGGCTGCTTCAATAGCAGCATTTAAAGCAAGCAAATTAGTTTGAGATGAGATTTGAGTAATGGTTTCCGTAATATTTTTGATTTTATTAACAGATTCGGTTAAGTACACAGCCATTTTTTGAATTTCACTCATGCGTTGTTGGTATGAACTTAGATTAGTAACCATTTTATGCATATCATTTACATTCACTTGAACGGCTTGTGAAGTTTTATGACTGATTGATGATGCGTGGTCAAGCAGTTGAGATGTTTCTTGTGTAGCGTTACGTATAATTTCTGACAATTGCCGTACATTTTGTACGCCATTCAGTAAACCACCTTCTATTTGCGTAACTTTGGTAGCAATTCCATTAATTTCTGCTGAGCGTAGCGTAATATTGCTGGATCGGTTACGTATTTCTTGTACAATGCTGCTTAGCCCGTGTGCTGTTTTTTCTAACGCGAAGAGAATGACACCAATTTCATCTTTTCCTGCATCTTTAATATCTACACGTAAATTTCCGCTCGACATTTTTTCAATTTCATGTTGCAGATGAGCAAGAGGTTTTGTAAATAAATAACGTCCTATGAATGCGACGACCAAGCAAATAAATGAAATACCTCCAACAATATACCCTAACATCCAAACTGCTTGTATACCGCGCTGAGTATTTTCAGATGAAACTGTTTGTAAATAATTTTGAGCGTCTTGCAAGAGTTCTTCAGATAAATCATTTATCTTTTTTGTAGCAGGTTGAATTTCCCTAAGCTTTTTTAATGCATCTATATCATCATTTTTTTTA
>JAZKAR010000011.1:153790-166704 GCA_040389065.1 Pseudomonadota bacterium
GTCGGGCACCTGTTTAACAGCCGTTTCCAGTTGCCGGGTAACAGTTATCATCATTTTTTTTACCGGCAATAATAACTTTCATGCGTAAGGGTTTAATGCTGGCATTGAGTTGATTAAGCTCTGCAACTTTAGGATTATTACCATAAAGTTTAGATAGTTTATCGAGGTTTTCATCTAATATAGAGGCTGATTGAATAGCAGCTACTGCAGACGAACGAATTTCATCGGGGTCTGATACAGCGATCAAATTAGCCAATGCATGTTCCATTGTTAAGGTTGAAAGCCGGCTAATAATAATAGAATCTAAATTGAGTTTTGCATTATGAACAGCTTGTGAAAAATTATTTGTTAATTTGCCGATGGTAAGACCAGCTAGAACACCTACACCCGCAACGCCGAGGATAAGCATGCCTAGAACCATGAGAATTTTTGATCCCCAGCGCAGGTTATTAAGTTTTTTTTCTAGGAAATTAAGCATATGTTTATTTCTTAGTTACACAATTTAAGAAAAAACCACCGTACCAACTATCAAAATAAATACCTTAATTGGTTCTATGGGGTGATAAATAAGAACAAAATTTTGAACTTACTATCTTTAGAGGTTACGCAGTTGGGTTCACTCAAAGCATGGGATACCCTGCCTGGCAACCGCAGACATAGAGTATGGCAAGTTGCCAGCACGCCAAGAGACTCCAATTGCGTACCTAATATTTTATTAAAGTAAATGTTATAAAAGTAACACCGTCTTATTTAACCTCAATGGTCATTTTCATATCTTTATGAACAGCACATTCCACATCTACTTTTCCTGGTTTATCGAGTTTTACTTTGCGTTGTTCAGCAGGGCCAAAAGATCCTAAATCAAATGTTTGGGTATCAGATAAAGAGTATATGTTGTGATAAACAGTATCTTCATTCTTAAACTCAACAGTATCTCCTACTTTTGCTTTAAGTGAAGCAGTAGAAAAACTTTTGTTTTTTTGAGTAACAAGAAGACTATCGGCATAAATTGCTGAAGATAATCCATAAAGTGCAAGTAGGGATACTGTAACTCTTAGTGCGGCTCCCATAAATCCTCCTGATGAACATTGTCGTGCGTAATACCTGATTAACTTAAGCTGGATATGACATGAGAGTATGTAATATCAGCTGCGCTTATTTAAGCTTTAATATTATTTACTAACATGAAAGCTTACGTTTAAATCTTTTGTAACGAATTATATCAACCGACTAAGTGACCGAAATAATTATTTGGTTATTTAAAATGCTAATTTTGTCATGGGCTTAGAGGTGTCAGTGCCTTTCTATTCACGAGAAATAAATCTATAAGAAAGGTTTGCTAACAAGTTCATTAACGTTAACAACAGTATCGGTTAGTTATTATTAAAGTTAAAAATGAATTTTAAAGGCAAATAAGTAAGCTTTTAGCTAAGCGTCTATATTGATCTTATCTTGCTACTCCTCATCTTTTAAATTCAGCAGTAGGTTTTTACCAAATAAGACTAACTCTAGGTAGTTACCAATAAAACGGGTATATGTACTCATTTTTATTTATATAAGCGTCATTAAGTGCCGATGTATACCTATAACTAACAGTCGAATAGCGCAGATATCGCAAAAGTTTTTTTGAAGCCTTAAAGTTATGACAGTGTATGCATTGATTTAACTATTTATTTAGCTTGCATACGGAATTTTGGGTAATCAACAGATTCTTTGACATATTTATTTATATGAGTTGAGACATAGGGGGAAAGATGCGTGCAAAACTTTTAATAAAAGTAGTGACGTTTTCAATAATGTTTGCGGCTTTGCCATCATGGGCGCAGGATCATGAGTATCATTCCCGATACGAGCACGTTATTGATACTGATCGAGATTCGATTGTATTAAGAGCGGGCGATCCTTCACTTAAAAAATGGGTTTTGCCTGAAAAACCATCTGCACCAAAAGATAACTTGCTTACCCCGGAGCGCGTAGATTTAGGTAAGAAATTATTCTTTGATCCACGTTTATCCAGAGAAGGTAACTTGGCTTGTGTTTCGTGCCACAATCCCTCTTTTGGCTGGGCAGAGCCTATTTCTAAATCAATAGGTTTTCAAGGGAAAGCAATGACACGTAATGCTCAGTCGCTTTCTAATATTGCCTATAACACAACTTTATTATGGGATGGTCGAAAAGAAACATTAGATGAGCAAGCAATAGGCCCTGTCGGTGCAGCTGATATCATGAATGCAGATTTCGATAAATTGTTAGGATTCTTAAAAACCGATAAGGATTATAAAAAATCATTTGAACTTGCCTATCCGGGTGAGGCGATTACAAAACCGATTATTTCTAAAGCATTAGCGTCTTTTGAGCGAACATTAATTATTCGTGATACACCCTTTGATCGTTGGATAGGTGGTGATGCTAGTGCAATGAGTGAGCAAGCAATAAGAGGGTTTAGAGTATTTATTGATCCGCAAAAAGGGAACTGCGCGTCGTGCCATGCAGCACCTAACTTTGTAGATAATGGTTTTCATAACATTGGGCTCCCTTCTTTTGGTGATAAAGAACCCGATATGGGGCGATTTAAACAGCGTAAGGTTGCTGTCTTGAAAGGGGCTTTTAAAACTCCAGCGATACGAGATATTGCCAGAACAGCGCCTTATTTTCATGATGGTTCTGCCAAAGATTTAATGGCTGTTGTTGAGCATTATGTAAAGGGAGGAATTGTAAAAGAGAATATTTCTAAACAATTGAAACCTTTAACTTTAACTCAGCAAGAAAAAGAAGATTTGGTGATGTTTATGAAGGCGCTTTCAGCACCTTACCGCCCTGTACAAGCTCCTGATTTAGTCAGTGAAGCGCATTAATACCTCTAACTGGTTAGCCTTAGCTAGGCTGTGTTGATCAAACCATCAAGCACAGCCTAGTGGTTATGAGCCATCACGAATTATCTATTATCGCTATAAATATGCCTATTTAAGAGTTATAGGTTCATAATCTCTATAGCAAACTCTAGAACCTAGTTCTTGCCTGCATGATCCATAAACTTTAAAAGTTAAGCAGTTGGTTCTCTCTGCGTGGGACGCCCCGCGTTATAGCAACTTGCCGTATTGTTTGTATTGTCTGCGTTGCTATGCGGGGCATCCTATGCCTTGATAGAATCCAACTGCTTAGCTTCTACATCTAAACATTAATGTAAATAAATCAACTAGACGGAAGGTTTGGGATGGCTGTTCCTATTCGCCTTGAGCAAAGCAGTATTCCTTCGCAATATCAGATTAGCTCTCAGCAACCTGATGCAAAGTTATTACGTCTTGAGCCAGGGCAGGTATTAACTGGGAGAGTGGTTCCGGGAACGGGTGAAAATGGTGTTTCACGCTTGTTATGGTCGGGATATACGTTTGATTTACCATTAACAGAAGCTGTTCCTGTTGGTACACAAGTGCAATTAAAAGTTGTGTCTAATGAAGGTGCCATTCGATTGCAATATATTGCACCGAATGCGGGGGTAGCATCAAGCCAGGTGCCAGGTGAGGTTCAGCTGAGTTCAATGAGCCAGTGGCTAGCCGGATTGATGGAGTCTGTTTTAAGTGGAAATGATGGTAATGCTTCAGACTTAAAAAGTAATATGCTTCAGGCGTTGACACCTTTGAATGCTGATAAATCTTTACCTTCGGCAGATAAATTAGCAACGCAACTGCAAACCATTATTGAAAAAAGCGGATTGTTTTATGAATCTCATCAGGCTCAATGGGCTCAAGGGCATAAGACTATTGATGCTTTGTTAGATCAACCTCAAGCGCGATGGTCAGTAGCAGGCGGTGGAGTAACCCCTACAAATGCTGAGCGCAATGCTTTTGGTATTCCTAATAGTTTAGTGTCTAATATTGAGCAACAATTAGGGATCTTAGAAGGGCGTGCAGTGCAGTGGCGAGGTGAGCTATTGCCAGGAGTTGCATTGGAATGGCATTTACAGCCACTAGACCCTGAGGAGCTAGAAGATGAAGAGCAGCGTAAAAGTGCTTTAAATGATCCAGAAAATCGACCTTGGATGACACAATTTGAAATTAGTTTATCTACCTTGGGATTAATTTATGTAAATTTTCAAGTGTATAAGAACTATGTAAATTGGTATTTACAGACTGAAAATCCAGCAACAAAAGAGTTACTGGTTCGATATCAAGATGCTTGGATAAAAGCTCTTCAAGCTAGAGGTGTTAATACAACGGGTACTATCGAAAGTGCAGATGAGATTTAGATAGTAGCGCTATCACCTTCTAATATTCTTTTTATATAAAAGATGTATGTATTCTAAAGATTAGTTTTATCCGTAAAAAAACATAGCTCTGGTGATTTGTTATCCTTATATTATGAAAGACTACCTAATAAGGAATAGTTGAATGCTTCATATCCGGCTTAATTGGCACGCTTTACCGAACCGAGGCCATGTCTTAGATAAAATGGAGTGGGAGTTTCCTTCAGGATGCTTAACGGGCGTCATAGGGTCAAATGGCGCAGGCAAATCAACGTTGTTAGGATTATTATCCGGTTGGGAAATACCTTCATCAGGAACGGTTACGTGGTGTGATCGGGAGCTTGCATCTTATTCGCCGCGTGAATTAGCAAGAATGCGAATCTATCTGCCTCAAGCAGCTACTCGACATGTTCCAATGTTAACCGTACAAGAAATTATTGGTTTAGGTTGCGGTAAAGAGGTAGTAACTCGAGCAGCGCTAATCGAATCAGCAATGGAATGGATGGGTTTAACAAAATATGCGACTGTTAAATATTCGGAATTGTCAGGAGGCGAGCAACAGCGTGTGCACCTTGCCCGATGCCGAGTGCAACTTGAGGCAGCGAGTTTATGGAGTTTAGAAGCCGCATCAGAAACCATAGGGAATTCGTTACCTAAAGTTTCTTCTGAGGTAGATACTATAATAGAGGAACCCGTCACGCCAATAGATCTAACTGAAAATAACGCTGGTTCAATAGAAACTTCTACAGAAAGTGATATGGAAATTATTACTGATAGCATGCATAGCGAAGAGAGTAAGCAAGATGTAAAGGAAGAGGCAATGGAAGATGTAATGGAAGATGTAATGGAAGATGTAATGGAAGATATTACGTTGGAAGAGCCAGTAGAAGAAATGAAAGAAGATCAAGAGCATAAAGAAGAGACTAAAAAAAGCTATGGTTTTTCAGCTTGGGGAGTGCTTGATGAACCCTTGCAAGGTTTAGATGTTTATTACCAAAAGGTGATGCTTGGCTATTGGCGTGATTGGGCAAAACAGCATAATGCCACGTTAATATTAAGCTTGCATCAGCTTGATATTGCTGCGCAATATATAGATTCAGTTTTATTATTAAAAGACGGAAAAATGATTGCTGCAGGCAAAACAAACCAAGTATTAATACCTGAAAACCTAGATCGCTTATATGCACCTACAAAATAATAGCTAAAGGAGCTTATTATCGCTCTGGCGGCGTGGCTTATACATGGAGGCATGCTCTAAGGTGTAGTCTGAAAGTGGGCCTAATTGAATGTGCGCTTTTTCTAGTTGGTTCGCATTTTTTAAGTATACATATACATCATAAGTTTCAGCTCCCGAATCAGCTATAACAGCGATTGTTTCGCGGCTATATCCATCTGGCTCTGCCGTTCTTTCGAGCTGATCCATATTAGTAAGGGTTGTTTGATCAATTGAAAAAACTTGACCTTTAACAAACTTGCCTTTACCTGGTTCATTGATTAGCCAGGGTGAAAAGCGCTCGCCTACTAAATAAAAAGGGTATCGATTCTGGGTTAGAAATATTCCGGGAATACGAATACCTTGATTAATAGAAAAGTTAGGGAAGCCTTCTTTAAGCGTGCCAAATACAAATACTAAATTAGACATAAATACTATTGAGCAATTTGTAAAATGAAAAAACACAATCTGCTGCTTGTAGTGTACTTATTGCTCAAGGCAATATAAGCAGCAGATGTAGAGAATTATTAAAGAAGAAAAACAGAAATATTCAAGCGCTATAGCGATCTTATAAGATAACAATATTTAAAGCGCTTCGAATATTAACTTCTACTTTAGCTTCCACTTAATTTTTAAAGACCGCCTAACAATTGATCCATTCCAGGGGGTAGCGGAAATCCACTAGCTAATGAGGCTGTACGTTCTTTAATGACTTGATCAGCTTGGCGTGCTGCATCATTAAAGGCAGCTGCAATTAGATCTTCTGCCATCTCGGCATCTTCAAATACGCTAGGATCAACTTTTACTGAACGTACAACGTGACGGCATGTCATTGTTACTTTTACTGCGCCTGAGGCCGCTACACCCACAACCTCATGAATTGCTAGTTCTTCACCTAATTTTTCTTGCGCTCTTTTAAGATTGTCTTGCATCGTTTGAGCTTGTTTCATTAGCCCTGCCATTCCACCTTTAAACATGCGGTATGCTCCTGTGTAGTTAAAGAATAAATTTGCTTAATAAAATTAGGGCTTACAAAAAATTGTTCTAGTAAAGTAGGGCGGCACAGATCTAAGCTTTTGCCCTATTTTATGATTAACTTTTTCTTTAGACAATTAACCTACGCCATCTCTTAATGCATTCTCCCTGAAAGGGAGAATGCTAGGATAAGTGAAAATTAGATTATCTAAAGTTTTCGTGAATTCTAAAGATTATACCGAATTGACCAATCGTAAGTGCCATAATCTCGAGGCAAGAGATTCTAAATAAATCAGCTCGCTTGAATTATTAGAAGTTAAGCGATTGGGTACTTTCAATATGTGGCAACTTGTCTGGCGCTATACTGCCTGCATGTCTATACTTTGATAGAACACAAGGGCGCAACTGTTCACTATAGTTTTTTAAATGATAGGTTGAACACTTTGCTCATCAATTTTGGCACCTGTTGCTTCACATATTGTTTGTACAAAGGGTTGCTTCGAAAAAGTCTCTACGCGTGCAGATTGTTGCTCTTGCTCCGCATGTTTTATGCGTTGAGAGGGGGTGTCTAGCGTAGTGCCCTCATCATTTGTGGCTTCATGTACATTAATTTCAATATGATGAGTATGTGAGCTAGCTGCCTGTATCGCCACATGTAATTCTTTTTGAAAAATTAATAAATGTTTATGTTGCTGAGCTAATGTTAGGAATAGAGTAGATGTTGTGTGATCAAAACGGCTCCAAGCGCTCTGTAGTAAAAGTTGACGCACCATGGGGCTTGTTTTAATCGTAGGAAATAAGTCTTGCCATGCCTCATTAGAGTCAGGAGCATTACTATGGCGAGATAAAGAGGGTATGTTGTTCTTAATGTCAGATGATGGCAATACATCTTCAAGCGGTGCATTGTTTACGTGATCTTGAATGATTTCAGGTACTTTGTTTATTGCAGGAATGATGGGGGTGGCAGTATTTTTTTCTGATTGCTCAGAAATATTGCTTGATGCTTCAATAGGTTCCGAAGCCAAAGTGGTGGACGAAGTAGTAGGTACGGCTACAGATTTAAATTCCTGAGGCTCTGTTATGGACGCAGGAGTTGCCATCGGCTGAGCTGCTTGAGTACGAATAGGCTTCAACGCGTTTACTGAAAACTCTGGTTTTAATGTAGGGCTGGAGGAAGGCTCGCCTGAATGATTTTCAGTCTCATCATTATTCTGAAATGTTGCGGCGGGGGCTGAGCGAGTTTGAGAAGAGGGGCGTAGTGAATTATTTATTGTAGATTTAGGTTGAGAGGCAACGCTAGGCACTGTGTTTGGCGAAACAGTTCTAAAGCTTAACATGCGTAAAAGCGTCATGCTTAGGCCAGTAAATGCATCAGGGGCTAGAGAAAAGTCTCGTTTTCCATGCAGTACAATTTGATAAAAAAGCTGAACGGTTTCAGGCTGTAGCAGTTGACTTAACGAGTCTAACCGGGCCGCATCTTGTACATAATGCTGTAAGGCACTAGGCACTTGCTGAATCAATGCAATTTGATGAAGCTTCTGTGCGAGTTCATCCAGTATTGCTTCAAAGGTGTGCGTTTCCTCGGCAAGCTGATAGAGTAAAGCATCCATTTTCTCAGCTTGGTTTTCCGCAAGAGTTTCAAGTAGATCAAAAATCATGCTTTGGTTAACTATACCAAGCATATTTCTAACCACAGACTCTTGAACATACCCGCCGCCATACGCAATGGCTTGATCTAAAAGTGATAGACCATCTCTTAAACTTCCTTGTGCAGCATTCGCTAATAATGAAAGAGCCGGAGATTCAAAATTAATATTTTCTTGTTTTAGAATGTAGTCAAAGCGTGTTTCAATTTGCGCTTTTTGTAGCGGTCTTAAATGAAATTGTAAACATCGAGAGAGAACAGTAGGGGGGATTTTTTGAGGGTCAGTAGTTGCAAGAATAAATTTTACATGTAGCGGTGGCTCTTCAAGCGTTTTCAGCATCGCATTAAATGCAGCTTTTGAGAGCATATGTACTTCATCAATAAGATAAACTTTATGGCGTCCCATCGTCGGTAAATAATGGGCGTTATCTAAAATTTCTCTAACATTATCAACGCCAGTATGTGAGGCGGCATCAATCTCAAACATATCGGGAAAGCGCCCAGCATCAATCTGGGTGCACGCTGAGCATATGCCGCAGGGTGTGGCAGTAACTCCCGTTTCGCAATTAAAAGATTTAGCAAGAATTCGAGCAATAGTAGTTTTACCAATGCCTCGTGTTCCTGTTAGTAGGTAAGCGTGATGTAAATGCCCGCGCTCAAATGCGCCTGTAAGCGCGCCAATGACATGAGATTGGCCAATCAAGTCTTGAAAAGTTTTAGGGCGCCATTTTCGGGCAAGTACAAGATAATTGGTCATAAAAAAGCATCATATGAATTTACTAGGCACATCATGAAGGGGCTAGGGGTTTATGGCAATATTTTACTAAATTTTTTCTCATAGGCGTGGTATATGTTTTGCTGGTGTTCTTAGAGTCTTAAGTTCAAATTTCAAAACAGCACATATATTGCTACTCCCATGTTCAAGTATTTTAGAATGCATCGTATTGGAAAATACTTTTTTGAAGCTTTTGAGGTGATTGAATATTAAATGGTGGTTTCAATGGTAGTGCTGGCAATGCTTTTCAATAAAAGCAGCGAAATAAGGAGGGGGTGGCGAGCCTGACCCCCGGCACTCATCCTTCCGGAGTGGGCTGCTTCCTTCCGAACCTGACCCATTGTTCCAGCTAATGATGCGAGGAGACCCGCCATAAAGCACATGTTGCTCTATTTATTACATAGCAACATAAGCGAAACGCAGTTTAACCGATTGTGCAGTAGTTTGCCAACAGAAGATTATTTTTTAAAGGGGAATTAAGAAAAGAAAAACAGGCTGGCGACGCTAGGAGCTAAGCTTAATAAAGCTTTAGCCAACCTGGATAAGGATTGATTGTTGCTGCTGGAGCTTTATGTATGAAAGAGATAATTTTTTCAAGAGTATGAGCACTCACTAAAATATCACTTAACACACAATTTCCAATTACATGCACGAACTTATTTTATCAGGAATTTTCTATTTAAAATCGAAGGCTTGAGAAAAAATAAGTAAAGATAGGTAAATGCTACACGAGATTATAAAGAGAGGATTAAATTAGCGCGTGTTGGATAAATATTAAGGAAATTTGTAAACTACTCTTAAAATTATTTAGGGTCATTAATAAAATTTATAATAAAAAAATAGGGTTTTATGTAATGGTGATAATGAGAAAATAAAGTATAGTTAAACAAATACTTCTAAGCTTTATTGTTAGTTAAGAAAATAGTTCCTCTACCGGAAAGGAGTTTTATTGATTTAGGTATAGGTTTGTATGCCGATAACTAAAGCGCTTGTTAGGAAAAAATAAGAGGTGTAGCCATGTTAGAAATCATCAAAGAAATTCAGATCATGATATCCTTTTTTAATGTTGATACGTTTGGTATTTTAGCGATTTCAACATTAGTCGTAGGCGGGTTTCAAACGGCGTTAACACATGCATTAAAAGAAGAAAAAACACTATCGGGAGATGATCGCTCTTTAATTTTTCCTGAAGGTTTTGTGACGAAGCCTCTTCCCGAAGTAGTATCTGAAAGTACATCTCCTGTTTCATTTTGGCAACGTATGACGTTAGGGCTTAAGTCACGCAATACGAGTGTAAATGAGAAAAATACTAGTAAAAACTCAGCTTTCTAAATCTATTTCTATACGTAAAATTCCCTTCCTATCATATTAATAAGAAGGGAATTTTATGAGTGGCTGGCAATAAATATATAAGTTTACATGGCTACGGGTTTATCATTATTAATGTAGAGCCATACTGTAGAGCTATAAAGACTAGTCTAAAAGGGTAACTCCGAGGCGAACGGTTCTGCCTGGGTCACGATCCATTCTGGTTGTAAAGTTTCTGCCATTGTATTGATATTTAACGGTATAACCGCTTACTTCCTCACGCTCCTCTGCTACTTCACGGCAACGCTGAACAGAACGGCTGCGATAACGATCGCCTCCATCGCGATCATCGCTAGCAATTCGGTCGCCTACAACGGCTCCAGTAACTGCGCCTACCGCCGCCGCCGCTGTTTTACCATTTCCTTTTCCTACTTGGCTGCCTAAAAGCCCTCCAGCTATACCGCCAATAACGGTGCCGCCTAAATCACGATCGCCGCTGCGTCGTGATTGACGCTCTGATACTTCTTCATCCCAGCATTCGCGGCGTGGGTGTGCAGCTCGTTCATAAATAGGACGTACAGAAATGACACGAGCTGTATCTGTAAAATCATAAGGGCGCTCTGCATGCGCGAGGGTAGCTAGGCCTGAAAAAAGTAAGGCAGTTAAAACGGAGTAACGTTTCATATAAATCTCCTAATGAGTAGATACAGAACGCTTGCGAAGCGTTAAACGACTAAGGCACATCTGCTAAAAGTAGCATGTTTTTTATCTTAATGAAGCTTTAACGCTTATTCAGGGAGTGTTTGTTGACATGGTTTAAAAAGCGCTTAGTGATAAAAATAAAGTTGAACGTAAATGCCAATTATGTTTTAGCGCCTAAAAAGCTTAAATAAGCAGGATTATCAGTTTCTTCAACAAAATCATAACCAAGTTGCTGTAAAAAGCGTTCCCAGTTATCTTGCTCATTGTCAGGAATTTGCATTCCCACTAATACGCGCGCAAAGTCTGAACCATGATTTCGATAGTGAAATAAAGTAATATTCCAGTTATTACTCATGCTGTTCAAAAAATCCATTAAAGCACCAGGCCGCTCAGGAAAGGTAAAGCGATACACAATTTCGGGGCTTTGTTGAGGAGAGTGCCCTCCCACAAGGTGTCGTATATGTAATTTAGCAAGTTCATTTTCTGTAAGGTCAATAACGCCAAGACCCTTTTGTTCAAGATAACTCACCATCTCATGTCGTTCTTGCTTACTTTTTGTTTGTAAGCCTACAAAAATATGCGCATTTTGGTTATCAGCATAGCGATAGTTAAATTCGGTAATAGCGCGTTTTCCTAGTAAGTTACAAAACTCTTTAAAGCTACCGCGATGTTCAGGAATAGTAACGGCAAGTACTGCTTCACGTGCTTCGCCTAGTTCAGCACGTTCTGCAACAAAACGTAATCTATCAAAATTAATATTAGCGCCGCAGGCAATCGCAACAACTTTTTTACCTTCCCACTGGTGTTTGGCTAAATAATCTTTAAGGCCTGCCACAGATAATGCACCAGCGGGTTCCATAACGGTTCGAGTATCTTCAAAAATATCTTTTATAGCGGCGCAGATAGAGTCATTATCCACTTGGATCATTTCATCCACTACTTTTTTGCATAAGCGGAATGTTTCTTCTCCAACTTGCTTAACCGCAACGCCATCTGCAAACAAGCCAACATGTTTAAGGACAACACGTTCATTTTTTGCGAGAGATTGGCTCATTGCATCAGAGTCAACAGGCTCAACGCCGATGATTTTAATGTCAGGGCGAATGGATTTTATGTAAGCGCCAATTCCGCTGATAAGCCCGCCGCCGCCTACCGCTATGAAAATTGCATCAAGATCACGTGGAACTTGCCGCAAAATTTCCATTCCAATCGTACCTTGTCCAGCAATAACATCAGGATCATCATAAGGATGAACAAAGGTGAGCTCATTCGCTTTAGCAAGTTCTAAGGCATGAGCATAAGCATCGGAATAAGAGTCTCCAAATAGCACGACATGTGCACCTCGGTTAGCAACAGCATCTATTTTGATAGCAGGTGTAGTGGTAGGCATAACAATCGTCGCAGAGCACCCTAGATGCTGCGCTGAAAGCGCTACTCCTTGAGCATGGTTGCCAGCAGAGGCAGCAATAACTCCTTTTTTTAGTTGCTCAGCAGTGAGCTGAGCCATTTTGTTATAAGCACCTCTTATTTTAAAAGAGAAAACAGGTTGAGTATCTTCACGTTTAAGATAAATATGATTATTAAGCCGATGGGATAAATTCGTGGCACGGTCGCAAGGTGTTTCATGTGCTACATCGTATACACGGGCGGTTAGAATGCGACGAAGGTAGTGATCCATAATAAGTTTTATATCAATAGTAATAAGAATAAATTATTTTAACCTGAATTCATCATGCCTAATGGGATAGCGATACATCGTTGATAAATAAAAGTAGCTATGTTGCTGAATGGCAATGATTGTTGAGATTAAATTAAAGGTACTCAAAAAAACCATGAAAAGTCTTGATGTTTTGAAAGATATTTTTATCAGAATTTCCATGTTCAAACTGAACTTGCACTTCATCAGCAGGTTCTTACTAACAAAGGTAGCAAAGAAGCTATTATTTTCTAAAAAGTTGCTTATAGAGAGCGGTTTTGTTTTGGTAAAAACTATTGTTTTATAGCCGAGCAACTATAAATTAACATAATCGAAGTGCTCAGAAAAAAGTTGATC
>JAZKAR010000012.1:0-153391 GCA_040389065.1 Pseudomonadota bacterium
ACGCACCTAAACTTGCCCGTGTACTGGAGATATTTTTCAGTGCGGCATCAATCGCGCTTAAAGTCGCATTCGCTGCTGTTACCGATAACACATTGGCTCCACCAAAACTACCGGCGGTTAAGCCTGCCGCTGAAGGTGCAGTACCTGCCACGGTTAAGTCTTTAGTTGTGGCTAAGTTTATTTGGCCCATGTGTGCAACAGCCGTTGCCGTTAACCCATTTTCTGCCGCAGCACCTGCATCAGTATCAGAAAACCCGTTCGTTCCCGATACACCCAAGTTCACCATATCATCCGTTGACTCTTTTAAGGTGACATTGCGCGCATCTGCAGAAGAAATTTCGAGCTTACCGTTTGCATCAATCTGAGCACTAATAGTGAGTGCTTGCAAGGCCGCACTATTATTGATTGCTGATGCAACATCTGTGGCTTTAATACTTACCCCAAATGCACCGCCTGACATATCAAAACTTAGATCAACATCGGTTGTACCATCGCCTACCGTTAGGGTGTAGGTTTTATCTGCACCCACAGTACCCGATGTTAAGCCTGTTGCGGTAGCAGGATTATTACCTGACACTGTAATAGTATTTGATGAATTTAAGGTTACTGAGCTTGTTGTTACACTTGCTGTATCAGTATCAAGGTTCGTAAAACCAACCTTAGTGTTGACAGTATGGGCTACACCACCGGTTAGGTTAGTAAACCCCTGGCTTGTACTATTCATTTCGATAGAAGTGCCAGACACCATGTTTGCGAAACCCACTGCCGCTGCACCGGTACCATTACCTGTTCCAGTTTCTTGAACAGTAGCTTTTGATCCATCAGTTGTATAAAACGCCAAGTTACTGCCGGCTGCAGACCCTGTGTAAAAAATACCAGCTGAATTCAATGCACTGGTACTTGCTGCCAACTGAGCATCCACATAAGCAGCATTCACAGTAGTAGCCGCACTGTCTACCCCATTAATCACATTAACAGCTGTTCCTGAAGCTGAAGTCACCGAAAACGTATAGGTACCAGCACCCGTACTATCAATTGCCGTAAACGCACCCAGACTTGAAGCCGAAAGGGCTGCACCCGAACCATTATCTTGCAGGATCTTGACATCTTCACCGCTTGTACTCGTGAATTTCAATGTTCCTGCTGCTGCTGAACCAGTGAAACTAATACCTGCGTTGCTTAGGCTGGTCTGCAATGAACTTGAAGCAAGCTGTGTATCAATATAAGCCGCATTAATTTGAGTAGTATTCGAATTAGTTGTTGCGACAATATCAACGGCTGTTCCGGTACCCGTCGATACCTGCAAACGGTAGTTACCTGCTGGAATACTGTTAATTGCAACAAAACTGCCTAGGCTTTCACTTGCTCCTGCCGCTGTTCCTCCTTCCGTAATGCTAATGTTGTCTCCATTTGCATTTGTAAATTTAAGAGTTCCTGCCACCGCAGTACCTGATACGGTAATTCCCGCACCTGATAAAGCACTTGTTACTGTTGAGTCAGCTAGTTGGGTATCAATATAAGCTGCATTCACATGCGTAGCATGGGTATCGCTTACATCCGCTACTGTGACACCGCCTACCTTTAAGCTATAGCTGCCATAACCTGTGATCTCTTTAAAGTTTCCTAAATTTGTTGCCTCAGTCGCATTTGCTACTGCGGTAACACTTGTAGTACCACTTTGATCATTAATTGCTGCTGCCAGGGCTTTTGCACTTGTTGTACTAGAAGAGGTAACAATCGTTGTACCGTTAATCTTTAAATCCCCTGCAGCCATACCACTAGTAGCTACAGCAGATGATAAAGCTGACCCTGTTTGGTTTACAACACCTTGCGTACCTTTCGTGAACCCGACCAAGCTTGGGTTAGTTCCGCCAACGGTTACATTAGAGCTTGAGCTTAAGGTTACGGTACTGCTAAATTGCTGTGCAGTCGTCAGCTCTTTTTTGAAGAAACCTGTTTTATCTGTACCACCCTGAATTTCGGCGATATTCAAGTCTCCGCCTGAGGCACTTCTAAAGTGCAAATCACCCCCTGCTGCTGTTCCCGTAAAGGTAATGCCTGCTGCGGTTAAATTAGCCCCTACTGTACCTACCCCAGTAGTAGCTAACGCTGCATCAATCTGCGCCGCTGTTACCCCTGCGGTTGAAGTTGAAGAGTCGACAACTTTAACTCCATTCACCACCATGCCATAGCCTGCAGTCACACTGGTTGTAAAAGCACCTAAAGAGCCTGAGTCCGTGGCAAGCGCTGTTGCCGTAACACCCGTAGTTGCTGTTTTAAGATTAATCGCCGCTGCTAGTTTATCTGCACCTACTGTTGTTGAGTCGGTATCAATCGTGGTTCCATTTAATACTAAAGAACCTGCTGCTACACCACCGTATGTTCCTGCAGTAAACCCTGCACTAGCGGCTGTACCGCCTGTACTATCTGCAATGGTAATGGCACTAGTACTTGTTAAATTAACAGTTCCTGTCGACATAGTCGAACCTGCATTAATCGTACTTGTGAAGCCCCCTGTTGTAGTGGCGTCTAATGCTTCTGTTAGTTTGATATTAGAACCATCTGAGGTACTAAATTTTAAGGTGCCTAAAGCCGCTGTACCTGAAACAGTGATTCCAGCTGTTGCCAGATTCGCTGTAACGGTTGCCCCTGCAAGTGCGCTATCGATGTCTGCAGCCGTAGCACCTGCAGCTAGTCCCGAAACGATATTGACTGAGCTGGTTACTCCATTTTTAACGGTAGCAACGCTTAGCCCATAAGAACCCGAACCACTCGTTGTATCAATCGCTGTAAAGCTACCTAGGCTTGCAGTTGTGGTTGAACCCGCTGTTGCATATACCCCAGTTGTGCTTGCCTTAGCATTAATTGCTTTTGCAATATCGCTGGCAGACGTTGTATTGGCGGGGGTACCTACCTCGATATCAGTGCCGTTAATTTTAAATGCTTTATCTGCCAATCCAGAGCGTGCCGTGTTTGAGTTAACATTTGAGCTAGTTACATTAGGCACTACCGTTGATTTACTTTCACCCGCATACGTTCCTGAATCTAAGCCTACTACACTAGGCTTAGTTCCTCCCACCGTAATATTGTTAGAAGAACTTAGCGTAATAGTACCCGCTGTTACAAACGATGTTGTTGCTGCACCAGTTGCGGTAGCAGCATTTGCAGCACCATTTACGGTGGTTGCAAAACCTCCAGCTACTGTATTGGCAGAAGCACCTTCTGTAATTGTTAACGTTGCGCCATCTGCAGAGCTAAACTTCAATGTGCCTGCAGCAGCTGTTCCACTCATCGTAATACCTTTATCTCGCAAATTATTAGCTACAGCAGTAGTAGCTAATGCTGTATCGATATTTGCCCCTGTTACACCAGCCGTTGTTGCTCCTAAAATTGCAACAGTACCTCCAGTTGAACTGGTAATAGACAAGTTGTAGGTACCCCCCCCACTTGTTGTAGTAAAAGCGCCTAGTGCTGCTGTTGTGGTGCTAGCGCTAGCATGTACTCCTGTTGTGGAAGTTTGAGCATTAATAGCCCCCGCTAAATCTGCGGCACTCTTAGTCGCTGTCGCGGTAGTAGTAATATCTGTACCATTAATACTTAATGATTTAGCAGCTACTGCAATTGAGCCTGATAACACACCCGTCGTATTGGTTGTATGAAAACCTTTGACCCCAGCATTACCTGCATCACCGCCGCTTTCACTTAAACGAACGTTCGCTCCAGAAAACTCCAATGTACCTGCTGCTGCAGATCCTGAAAAAGTAATACCTGCTTCTGCTAAATCATCTTTTACTGAAGCTGTAGCTAATGCTGTATCAACATCAGCAGCAGTTTGACCTGCTGCCCCTGCACTTATAACAGTGACAGAATTAGTACCACTGTTCACCTTAAGCGTATAGGCACTCGTAGTTGTGGTCGTGAATGCCCCCAGCGCACCAGTTGACATTTTCACGGAGCCTACTGCATCAGAAAGTTTTGCAGCTTGTAGCGCTGTACCCTGAGGGCCAGCTTTTGTTGCAGCGACAGCGGTAAAATCACTAGTAATTTTATTAGTTGCGGTAGCCGTTACACCACTGGCTGTAATCGTCGCATTACCATTAATGGCAGCTGCCAATGCTTTGGCACTATTTGTAGTAGCGTCAGTCGTTACCGTTGTACCATTAATACTTAATGAGCCAGCAGCAACACCATCTTTTGCAACACTAGTTGCCAGTGCCGTACCGGTAGCAGTACCTGCACCTAAACCGAGATCTGACACTTTAGCACTGCCAATTGAATCAATCGTTACCGTTTGATTTGCACTTGCACCAATCTGGAACGCTTGTGAACTAAATGAACCATCTAACAGGTTAATACCGTTAAACGCTGTTTGTGATGCAATTCTGTTCACTTCAGCTAAACGCTGTTGAACTTCAACATCCAGCGCGGCACGATCGTCTGCCGAATTGGTACCGTTAGCTGCTTGTAGTGCCAGATCTCGAATACGCTGTAAGTTGTTTGTTACTTCATCTAACGAGCTATCTGCTGTTTGCGCAAGCGAAATACCATCATTCGCATTACGAATAGCCTGATTCATACCGTTAATTTGTGATGTCATCCGTGTTGAAATTGCCAACCCTGCCGCATCATCTTTCGCGCTATTAATCCGCAAACCTGAGGACAATCTTTGTAACGCGCTATTTAAACTATCTTGTGACTTACTTAGGCTACGCTGTGCACTTAACGATGCAACGTTCGTATTAATCATACTAGCCATGATACTTCTCCTTCGTTCTCAGGCAAGAGTGCTGATTTTCTCAAAACACTAAAAATCATCAATTTAATCAACACTTATTTTTTAATCACTCATGCCTTTTAACGACGGACTAAAATTAAACTTTATTACTAAAAACCATCATGGAACGATTTTTGCTTGCGTTTTTTTCACATTATTTATTAGCCTATTACCCGCCAAGCCACAAAACATCTAACTATTGATTTTATTAATAAATACAAACAAATTAAAATAAATTCATATTATTTTTATAAATACAAACCCTAAGCTATTTTTTATTGCTCGCCGTTGCTTTTTTAACACAGCTTAAAAATCATGAAAAGATGGTTAAGAGGGTTGATAATGACAAAAAGAATAATGCTTTTTATTCCCCCTTAAAGTCGAAAGAGGTTCATGTGTCTTTAACACTTCTGATAGTAGATGACAGCCGCCTATCACGCACCATGATTAAACATATCATTCAAGTGCATCGACCTGACCTTAATATTATTGAAGCAGAAGATGGCGCTGGGGCTATAGCTGTGCTTGAGCAAGGTGGCGTTAATATGGGGATTATTGATATCAATATGCCTGGTCTCTCAGGCATAGACCTTATTGATGCTATTCAAGAAAATTATACTGCTGTTCAATTAGCATTTCTATCTGCCAATATTCAGCAAGGGATGCGTGATCGTGCGCGCGAAAAAAATATTGGTTTTTTCTCTAAACCTATTACTGAACAAACGATTTTAGCAATACTTAAATCCTTCGGATAAGTCAGCTTAAAAACTTTCCAACATTCTTATCCAATCTAAATATTTGACTTAAAAATACTTTTTATTTTTATCTTTAGTAAGCTTATCTTTGTAAAAAGTTTTACTAACGCTTATGCTAGGATTATCCCTCACCAACCTTGTTATATACTGTTTTCATGCCCTCTCCCCTTTCTCCTATCGTGTCTGATGCTCTGCCCCCTGTGTGTAGTTTGCCCTTTTCTATTCTTTCAGGCGCGTCTCAGCCTGAACTTATACGCAAAGAAATTCTGGCAGATTTACTTGAAGCCACCGCGCAGTTATACCCAAACAACACTGCTTTAATTTTTCAAGAAAAATCACTTAGCTACTATGAATTAAACATGCAGGCAGATTATGTAGCTTCCTGGCTCATAGCAAGTGGCGTAGGGGCAGGCGACATTGTTGGCCTATGGCTTCCGCGAGGCATTGATCTTTTGGTTATGCAAGCTGGCATTGCAAAATCAGGCGCTGCTTGGCTTCCTTTTGATGCAGATACTCCTATCGATCGTATAGAAACATGCCTTACAGATGCCAAGGCAGTAGGGTTAATTAGTAACTTATCTCCTTCGCTTCCTGTCTTTCCGCATCGAATATGGGATGCGAAACAATTACGCGAACCTACCGAACTTCAAAAACGACAAGAAGTAGATCCTTCGCATCCTGCTTATGTTATTTACACCTCTGGTTCTACGGGCAAACCAAAAGGTATTGAGATAAGCCAGGGCAGTATTTGTCATTTTTTACGTAGCGAAAATACCGTATTAGGTATTCGGCCTAGCGACCGCGTTTATCAAGGCTTTTCAGTAGCCTTTGATATGTCTTTTGAGGAAATATGGATTAGCTATTTAGTAGGCGCAACATTGTGGATTGCCTCAAAAGATATTGCGACTGACCCTGAAGTACTGCCAAGCGTTTTACTTGAAAATAATATTACCGTTTTGCATGCTGTACCCACTTTACTGGCTTTATTTAACCAAGATATCGATAGCCTAAGAATTATAAACTTAGGGGGGGAAATGTGCCCCGAAAGCCTAGTAAACCGCTGGGCAGGAGAAGGCCGTACCCTGTTTAATACCTATGGCCCTACCGAGGCAACCGTTTCTGCAAGTTTAGCTGAGCTGCAACCCCATAAAGCCGTAACGATCGGCAAACCCTTACCTAATTATGGCATGGTGATCATTGAAACCACTGTTGAGCAAGGGCTTACCTTGCAAACAAGGGGAAATGTAGGGGAACTATGTTTAACAGGGCCAGGAATCGCTAAAGGATACTTAGGCAGACCTGAATTAACGACTGAAAAATTTATTGATAACCCTTGGTCAACGTCCTCTTACGACACTCGCCTTTATCGCACAGGAGATTTAGCGCGTATTACTGAAGAAGGTGAAGTACAGTGTTTGGGGCGAACAGATGATCAGGTGAAAATTCGTGGATTTAGAGTAGAGTTAGGCGAAATTGAAGCTGTTTTAGCGCAGCAACCAGGTATAGGTACAGTTGCAGTGTCATTGCGCCAAGAAGATGGCATTGATCTTCTTATTGCCTTTATAGTGCCCGAATCAGTTCAAACTACACCAACTGTTGCCTTGCTACGCGCAGCTCTATTAGATTGCCTACCCGCGTATATGATTCCTGGCGCCTTCGAGTTTTTAAATGAAATGCCTAGACTTCTTTCAGGAAAAATAGACCGAAAAGCGTTGAAAGCTTTACCTCTTAGCATTCCTGACACTACCGATGAAACGTTTGATATTCCTCAAACACCTGAAGAAGAGGCTTTATTTTCGATTGTAAAAGGCTTATTCCCAGGACAACCATTACGCCGAGAGGTTGATTTCTTTTATGATTTGGGAGGGCATTCGCTGATTGCAGCACGCCTTGCCTCGGCATTACGGCATGATGCTCGGTTTACACATATTACAGTACGTGACATCTATACACATCGTACATTAGGTAAAATTGCGGATGTTTTAGCACAAACCTCACAAACGCCATCGAATCAAAATGCCGATTGGCAAACCCCTCCTCGCTTCAAACGTTGGGTTTGCGGCCTTGCTCAAGGCGCAGCTATTCCGCTCCTGGTCGGCTTACATATGATGCAATGGCTAGCGCCTTTTTTTGCCTATCACTATCATACGGGCGAACCCGGTGACTCCATTTTGAAAGCAACTTTTCTCTCAGTGTGGGTATTTTTGCTCGCAACTTTATTACAGTTTGGCGCTGCTATTGCAGCTAAATGGCTATTTATTGGTCGGCTTAAGCCAGGGCGGTATCCACTTTGGGGTATAACGTATTACCGGTGGTGGTTAGTTGATCGCTTGGTAGAGGCAGCCCCTGTTTATCTTCTATCAGGTTCCTCGCTCTACAATATTTGGCTAAGAGCTTTAGGAGCAAAGATTGGAAATGAAGTTATCGTCGGGTCAATTACCGCACGCGCTCATGATCTCATTACTATAGAAGATGGAAGCAGTATAGGTAGTGGAGTTAACTTTGAAAATGTGCGAGTAGAACGCGGCGAACTCCATGTAGGCTCTATTCATCTTAGTAAAAATAGCTGTATCGGTTCTTATAGCCTGTTAGAAGGTAACACCCGAGTAGAAGCCTTCGGGCATTTAGAAGGGCTATCTGCCTTAAAAGATGGAAACACGCTTCCTGAAAATCAAGTATGGATTGGCTCACCTGCGCGCTTTTCCCACTTTTTTGATCACAGCAGCCTTCCCGCTCGTTTGCCAGTAAAACGTGTAAGGCTCCTTTTAGAAAGCCTTTTTTTTGTTGCAGGAATTTTACTGGTTTCTACGTTGTTCTTTATGCCTGTGTTCCCTAGCTTTATTCTCATTGATTGGCTAGATGAAAAACTTAATTTCCATTGGTTACAAGGTAATACGCCTGCGCTTCAAATCATTAAATATTTTATTCTTTCTTTTCCTGCTACGGGTCTCTTAATTTTATTTACTGCGTTATTTTCAGCCGCCTTACGCTGGAGCCTACTACCGCGGCTTCAACCTGGTAGCTGGCCTATTCATAGCCGTGTGTATTGCAGCAAATGGATTGTTAATCAGATTCAAGAGTCTAGCCTAAGCGTATTACACGGGGTATACGCTACCGTATTTGCTCCTTTTTGGTATCGTTTATTAGGTGCAAAAATAGGGCGTGATGCTGAAATCTCCACAGCATTAGGCGTGGTGCCTGATATGCTAACGCTAGGAGATGAAACATTTATTGCTGATGCCGTGTTGCTAGGCGATGAACATATTGATGGCGGGTGGATAACGATGCAGCCTACCGTCATTTCACATCGCAGCTTTGTAGGAAACCGTGCTTACATACCTGATGGCACTATTCTTCCTTCAAATGTTCTCATTGGTGTATCGTCACGCGCGCCTGAAAATCACCTTATTCATGAAGGTGATACCTGGCTTGGCTCTCCTCCCTTGCATTTACCCTCACGCGAACAATCATACGGGTTTTCAGAAACACTTACTTTTCGCCCTTCTCCTTTAAGGCGCCTCAGTCGTGCATTGGTAGAAACATTCCGAATTATTGCACCTCATGCCATCGTAATTGCGGTAGGTTACGTTATCGTACTTGATGTCATGCCTTTTGCTGCGGCAGGCCAGTGGCAAAAAGTTATTTTTTATTTAACACTCGCCGGGCTGTTATATGGGCTAGGTACGTTTATTTTTGTTGCGTTGCTTAAATGGGTGTTAATCGGTCGCTATAAAACATGCAATATTCCTATGTGGACATCGTTTGTGTGGCTTTCAGAAGGTGTAACGAATTTGTATGAAGGCATTGCGGTTCCTAATTTCATGAACTATTTACGCGGCACTCCGTGGCTTCCCCTTGCGTTTAATGTTCTAGGATGCAAAATTGGTCGCGGCGTGTATATGGACACGACAGATATCACAGAATTCGATTGCGTTACTATTGGTGATCACAGCGAAATTAATGCCCTTTCATGCCCGCAAACGCATTTATTTGAAGATCGCATCATGAAAATTGACCATATTCAGATTGGTAACCGCGTTTACATGGGGCCTCGTACCACGGTTTTGTATGGCGCGATTATTGAAGATAATAGTAAGCTAGGCTCACTTACGCTTGTGATGAAAGGCGAATTTATACCCGCTAACTCAAGCTGGTCAGGCTGCCCTGCCGCACCAGAACAATAGAATACGTAATGCAGATATTGTTTTTAGGCTGATAAAAACAAGGCCATACTAAATAGCTTTATATCCCATTTGATTTATATCAAAGCCTTACAAGCAAAAGACAGCTATACTAGAAGGTGTTATTAATAATTAGAAGTTACGTACTACGGCAAGTTGGCATAACGCGGGGCGTCCCACGCCGAGAGAGCCAAGTGCGTAACTTCTAATGACAATACATTTTAATATTTATTCTTAGTACGGTTTTTTACAGAAAAATATGTGCAATAAAAGCTTAGAGTTAGAACGCGCAGTGACACTGGTTGTTTACTAAGTTTTACTTATCATTTTTACTGCTAGAAACCAATAGGCAGCGCTTTATGGATTTAAAATTTGTCATCATCATGGTTGCTATCATATTCATCGCATTTGCTGGTGGGATAGGATTACGCTTAATTGGAACGCTGATTGAACTCTTTATACACAAATCAGTTTTTGATCCTATTATTGAGCACGGACAGAAACTGCATCCTCACCCAGTACTTCTAGCTACTGATGTTCCTGAAGACCATCATATACTGCAACATATTGAGAGTGCAGAAACGTTACCGACTTACAAAAAAAGAGACTTTATTTAAAGCAATAATGAAAACATTTTATGCAGCAGGCAAACATTTTTAATAACATTTTCTCTATAAGAATCTTTATCAATTTATGTCTTCACAAATAACGCTTCTTTTCGATTTAGACGGCACGTTAACTGATCCCAAACCTGGCATTACGAAATGTATTCAATATGCTCTAGAAAAATTAGGCATTGTTGTACCAGAAACAGATCAACTGCTTTGGTGTATTGGCCCTCCTCTAAAAGCAAGTTTTGAGCAATTACTGAATTCTTCAGATGAACAGTTAATTAATCAAGCTATAGCACTTTATCGTGAGCGTTTTTCTACCATAGGGTTGTTTGAAAATACACTTTACCCTGAAATGCTTAATGTACTTCAAACACTTCAGGCACAAAATTATAGATGCTTTGTTGCCACCTCAAAGCCTCATGTTTTTGCCAGCCGTATTATTGAACACTTTGCACTAAGCCGCTATTTTCAGCATGTATATGGGAGTGAATTAGATGGCACGCGATCAGATAAAGGAGAGTTAATCTCTTATATATTAACGCAGGAAAAACTAGACCCTCTTCATACGCTCATGATTGGTGATCGCAAACATGATATTATTGGCGCTCAAAAAAGCGGCTTAGCCTGCTTCGGTGTTCTATATGGATACGGTTCACGTATCGAGTTAGAAGAAGCAAAAGCCAATTTAATGTTTGAATCGCCTTTAGCACTACTTACGGGTATTCAACACTATTTTTGTTAGTATGTATTGTTATAAAAAGTACTAACAAAGCTCTTATGATCAAAGCATGCTTATTAGAATGCTTCATGCTTTTCGTTAGCAACAATATTGAGCGATTCAATTATAGATAGTTGCCTAACAATACACCATAAAAGGTAATGTGCATAAATATTATTTTTGTATATGCCCTACTTATTTTTTATTACAAAATATTCAAAATACCTGTATTATTTTACAGCCGATTATATATACAGTTACCTAACTTTACGAAATTTCATAGAATAATTTTATAAATTACTATCAATAGTTACGCTTTTTTTTCAAAAAACTCTTCACGTTATGCATACATTATTCACTTGTATACGAGATAAAATCGTAGAACCATCAAAGCATTTTAATTGCACTTAAAATCGAAGCAATTATCATTAACTTTTATCCTATGAAACAAGCTTAATATATTTCATAGCATCAAAAAAGAATGATTAATTGATTAAATTAGCTTTTCAAAATAGGCATACATAGTAATTATCTAAATTTCACATTAAAAACAATTGTTTATATTAAGGAAATTGATTAGTACAACAAAGGCGAAAAATAATTTATGTAATACTGAACTCGTTATCAATCATTGAAAAAATTTATAATTTTACGCCTTTTAAAATATTACTTTATAGTATTATCTTAAATACAAATATGGTAGTTTTAATTATATTTATTAGCTATATGGGGATTAAGTCATGAAAAAAATATTAAAATATACAGTTGCTATGTCTATTATTTTAGGTCTAGCAGGCTGTGATAAACAACCTGCTTCTACAGAAACCGTTGGTGAAAAAATAGATCGCACCACAGAAACTGTAAATAAAGATGTAAATGATGCTTCAAAAAAAACTGAAGCGGTTTTAGATGACACTGCGATCACAGCAAAAGTTAAAGCAGCTATTCTTGCTGAACCAAATTTAAAAAGCCTACAAATAAATGTAGAAACCGCTAATCATGATGTGACTCTTTCAGGAAGTGTAGATTCTCAAGAGCAATTTACTAGAGCTCAAGAATTAACATCATCTCTAGCGGGTGTAAAAGGTGTAAGCAACAATTTGGTTGTAAAATCTACAAATACAGCCACTAATAATGCTGGAGAAACTGTTAGTGATACCTCTATCACCACAAAAGTTAAAGCTGCACTACTCGCTGAGCCTAATCTAAAAAGTAGAAATATTAAAGTAGAAACAAATAATGGTACCGTCACGCTTTCAGGCGATTTAGAGACACAAGAACAAGTAGATAAAGCGCAGGAAATAACAAAGCCTGTTGCTGGAGTAAAAGACGTTAAGAATAATATAACTGTAGCGAATAAAAAGTCAGGCGAGGTTTTAGGCGATACTTCGATTACCGCTAAAGTTAAAGCAGCCATTCTTGCCGAACCACACTTAAAAAGCTTACAAATAAATGTAGAAACTGATCATGGAACAGTTACCCTTTCAGGAAGTGTAGATTCAAAAGACCAGTTAAAACGTGTTAAAGAAATAACCTCTGCTACTGCAGGGGTAAAACACGTTAAAGATAACCTGGTTGTCAAATCTTAAAATTTTTATTCACATAACGCGATAACAATAAATACAAGATATTTTAAAAAATTATAAATAATTGATATCGTGAATTCATTAAGCTCTACAATGCTAAGTGTTGTAGAGCTTTTTTTACTCACTAATACAAATAAGATCGAGCTATTGTATCCAAAAATTTTTGCATTCCTAACTTTACATTTCAAATATTTATAAAATTCTCTGCACATTTTGAAATTAAAAAACAAATATTTACTTCAAGGCATTATATTTAATAATATTCTTTCCTTTAAAGCAGTCTATAATTTATCAGCTTATAAATACCAATGCTTTAAAGATTGGCTGAATGCTACAAATTTATATAAAAATTCATTATTGAATAACAGCTACTAAACCATAATTTATGGTCTATTTTTTATCAGTATTTAGGAGAAATACCTTTGGAAATTCCATTATTTTTTTCTAAAAAAAATCCTCTACTTCCACAACAGTGGCTCTTCTTTTTCGGTTGTCTATTTTCAGCTTTGCCTATTTGGTTATCAACCTATCCACCGATGTTAGATATACCTTTGCATGGGAATCAGATAGCTACTCTTTTAAGATTATTATCAGGTACTGAATTAAATGCCTCTTCTTTAGAAATAAATTGGTTTACCCCTTATTGGTTGGGATACGCAAGCGTAGCACTTTTAGGTTTATGTATGCCTATCTTAACAGCGATTAAAATAATATTATCATTGACGGTAATCGCAACCCCCTGGCTTGCTGCACGTTTACGTGAACTGGTTAGTAATGACAATTCTAGAGATTGGCTTTTTCTTCCTGTTATCTATAGCTTTTCTTTTCAAGCAGGCCTCTTTAATTTTATTGTTGGCATTCCTCTTATTTTATTATTTTTAAGAAAATCTATTCTTTACTTTCAAACCGCAGAAGTAAATTTTAGAACAAAATTTACTATTGTTTTTCTAAGCCATATATTATTTTTCACTCATATTTTATCATTAGCATTTTCCTTACTCATTGCGTTATCTATTGGAATTTTTTTATCTGAAGATGTAAAAAAATCGATTAAAAATAGATCATTAAAATTTATAAATAAACAATTTTTTTTACATTTATTGCCTTTTTTTTCTTCTTTTCCTATTATTATTTGTTGGCTTTTTCATGTAAAACCTCATCTATTTCATTTATATAACTTTCAAAACTCGATTCCAATTTTGATTATAAATCTTTATCGCTTTTTAATCATGTTAAGTAGCGCAACAGGCTTTATATATTTTTATAAAATGGGTATCGTTTACGCTATTATTCTTTTATTTTTACCTAATTCAAAAATTTTAAGAAATTGGCGCGCTTTACCTTTTGCTATAACTGTTTTAATTTTATTATTTGTACCTACAGGCAGTAATGGCGGAAACTTCATTGCTGAACGATTTAATGTTTTTATCTTTATATTTTATGTATTTTCTTTTGATTTCAGCCGGATGAATGAAATACTGACTTACACTCAACGTTCACTGCTTTTTGCATTTGCCTCTTTTTTTGTATTAATGACTACTACATATAAAACTCTTCAATTTGATAAAGAAACACAAGGATTAAAAAATATTATTGCGAAAATGGAGCCTCATCATAGCGTAGCAGCTATTATTGATGATTTAGGAGAAAAATATGCCTATCCAGTTTTTGGTTCTATAACATATTGGTACCATACTGAAAAAAATGGATATGGAAATTCTTTTTTTTCAATACCTAGCAGCATTGTTCAATTTAAAACAAATGTATCAAATCCCTTTCCGCCTAGCCAGTTTTTACTCTCGGAATATCAATGGGATAAAAACGCTTTAAAATTTGATTACTTTATTATTAAAGGTAATATTTCAACCTTTTCTTCTGCATTTCTAAGTGACCTAAAGAAATATACGCAGCCTATTTATCATGAAGGAGAATGGCACCTTTATTTAAGGCATACTAAAACTTCAGCTATTACTGCAAAACCTGCTTAAACTATAAATAGTATCTATTAAGCCCATAATTTTAAAACGAGCGTCCACCCGCAGAAACAAAGTAAGTTAACTAAATGAGGTGTAGAGTTGCCTAATGTATTGTAATTCAGCTTACCTGTCATATCAGGTAAGCGAGGATGGTGTCTACCGGGAAGATTTTCTTTATAACGTTTAAGAGCATCTTTAACCGCTAATTGTGCCGACCATACGCCTATAAATGTGGGAATACAAAACAACATACCAAACGTACAAATTCCAGCTGCATAAAAAGGGGCAATAGGTTTAGCAAGCGAAGTCCATAAGATAAAAAGCATTGTTTGTGTCGATAAAAACCATGACATTCTATTTGAAATTAATGCATCTTCACTATTAACAAGATCTCTGTAAAGACGATAAAAGCTGATTTCATCAGGTGTAGGAAAAGTATTATCTTCGTGACTATTTTGATTCATATTGAAGACCCTGGATAAAATAATCCATATCGAAAACACATGTTATCGCAAATATTTATGAGTATCTCATACACCAAAATAAACTTTTATATCTTGCTCTTTAACTTACAATAAATTGATCAGGTAGAACACACTAAAACATTTGAATCAAGTTAGTGAAAAGTAAATAGAACTTACATCAACTATCAACCACTCTAATTCATCAAGCTTCGCTGAAACATTTTACTAAAGCAAATAAGTATGAGCGTGCATGATTCATTAACTGTAAAAGTATTCAAAACATCTGCACACTCTGTTCAGCGGCAGTCTTTGTTCATTCTTTAGCTAATGCTGCGCTACATGCGTTTATACGTAATAAAATCATATTTCCACCCATCAGGGCACTGCTCGCCAGCTTGGCACGACACCTGTTGCCATTCATCTTTATTCCATAAAGGAAAATAAGCATCACCTACAACATCGCGTTGAATTTCTGTTAAATATAAGGTTTGAGCCAAAGGCAACATAGCCTGATAAAGCTGCGCCCCCCCCATACAAAATACAGTGCTATGCTCACCCCATTGAGGAAGATTTAAAGCCTCTTCTATACTATGGCAAACCAAAACATCTTCAGGCACATTATCAAGTTGCTTACTAATAACAACATTTTGCCGACCTGGAAGAGGCTTTTTAAGTGATAAAAAAGTATGTCGCCCCATCATCACACGATGCCCTAAAGTTAACCGTTTAAAATGCTGAAGGTCTTCAGGCAATGACCAAGGTAAGGTATTCTCACGACCTACCACACGATTAGCTGCAACGGCTGCAATAAGTGCAAGTGACATCTATAACCTCTATTTCAATATTGATATCGTTAAAATTTGATTCTTGTATCTAAAATACTGTCAGACCCTCAACATACTTAGAAGCTATGCAGTTAAGTTTTATCAAGGCAGCGCAATACAAACCGTACAACAGAGTACGCAAATTGCCAACTCGCTCATAGAACTCAACTGCGTAACTTTTAGCAATATAAAAAATAAACACTTACAAAGTTTAAACCTCTCTACAAAAATAGTTCAGGCTATGCACTACATATCTAACACTCATTCCTTGCTTGAAGGCTTAGGCATCTTGGCCTGCCGCCTGTTCGTCTATTCTCTCAAAAATAAAAATATGATATTAAACATGTTTACAATAATTTTAAGCTTGTGATGTCTGAAGCTTATATGTTACGATTCATCACGTTTTTAATAAAACTTATTTTATATACAATTACATAACGTTCGGATAAGGGTCTCATGAAAAATTTATTTTGTGCTTCTGCATTAGCATTAGCTGCTTTAGCTTCAGTAAACGCATCTGCTGCAGTTTTCAATGCTGGTTTTGTTGCCGCTAACAATACAACACAATTATTGCACAATGGCTTTGTTGGCAATGGCGCATTATCAGATACTATCAACTTTACATTGTTGTCTAACGCACCTTCTTTAAGTGCTATTGCTGCTTCATTTGAGTTTACTCCTGCTCTTCATATTGATAACTTCACTGCATCTCTTTATGATTCAAGCAATAACCTTTTAGGTACAGCTGGAAGCAACACAGCATTTACTACAGGCGCTTTGACTGCTGGTAACTATCATTTAGATGTTACTGGTAATGTTACTGGTGCATTTGGTGGTGCTTACTCCGCTAATATTACACCTGCTCCAGAACCAGAAACCTGGGCAATGATGTTAGCAGGCCTCGGTTTAGTAGCTTCTGCTACACGCCGTAAAAAATCTGCATAATAAACCTTAGGTTTATTATAGAGTTCTGAAGTTAAGGAACTCACGATGGCATCGAGCTTTTTTCTAAGTTCGATGCCATCATCATTTATGATAAGCGGTATTTTCATTCATCATTTTGCAACATATAACTGCTTGATAAAAATGGGGTTAATGGGGTAACCGTTGACTGACATTGGGCTTTACATATTCACATACGAAATTAATCATTTACATCGATATAGATTTACCAGTAAAAATAATTCAACCTTATTTAATTTTTACAAAGCATTTCTTTAAGCTTTGTATTGCATCTCTTGCCCTGCAAACGAGGCAACTGCATTGAATTCAAAACCAGGAAACTCTAAAAGGGTGCAAATAAAACAGATATGGCTTCACATATCATAAGCCGTTTATTTTATAAGCCGTTGGCTAATATTTAATATATTAATGCTTTAAAATTTAACGCGTTCAAGCGCGCTATACAATTAGTGTGCAATCGAAACGTTTGTAAAAATTATTATATTTTATATCTACAAATACCTGAATATACTGGAGCGGGTGATGGGAATCGAACCCACGTTCTTAGCTTGGGAAGCTAATGTCCTACCATTGAACGACACCCGCAAATTGTTAATAGCGCTTGAGTTTAGGATAAAAAATAAGAACTGGTCAAGCTTCTTTCTCATGCTTTTTTCTAAATATATAACTTAAAGTCTTTTTCTTCACCGTTTATTGCTTCACACATTACATCGTTTTTTATATCTTTACATTACTGTGCAAAAATCTTGGCAAGAAACGATTAAAATACAGCTACTTTAATAAACTAATACAGAACCAATATTTTCGCCCAACTTTAAATTTTGCATAATATGTTAATCATTACACTTAAATATTACAGTAGCTTAGCGTATTATATCTACCCACCTCAAAATTTTTGTGCATTAGACTCTTGTATGTTTAGAAGTTACGCAATTGCGTTCTCTCACCATGCAGGCAACTTGCCGTACTTTATATACGGTCTAGATTGCCAAGCCTTGATAGAGCGCAACTGCGTAGCTTCTATTTTTAATTAAACAGACACATGTTAAGCGATCACGTCTTTCGACTAATAGTATAAAATCGCAAATTACCCTAAAAACTCATATTTATTGGAAAGCTTCAGAATGACAGATGTATTATGTTTAGGAGAGATCTTAGTTGATTGGATTTGCACCATACCCGGGGCCGAGTTGAGCGACGCTCACTGCTTTACTAAAGCACCGGGAGGGGCTCCTGCAAACACTGCAGTAGGTTTAGCTCGCCAAGGCATTCCTACAGCCTTTATTGGGCGTGTAGCCGATGATGGTTTTGGCCTATGGTTACGCAATGTACTAGAAAAAGAAGGCATTGATACGCAAGGGGTTATTACTGATACACATGCGCAAACACGCATGGCCTATGTAGTCACCACGCTCACAGGCGATAGAAAACTTGCTGAATTCTCACGGATTTCTTGTGCTGATGAACGCCTGTCAGTAGAAGACCTTCAGGAAAAACAATTTGAGCATGCAAAAGTTTTACATTTCGGCTCTATTAGCTTAATTACCCCTGCTTCATTTGCTGCAACTACGCATGCAGTTAAATTAGCTCGGCAACATAATGTATTGGTCTCTTATGACCCCAATATTCGTCTTAATTTATGGCCAAGCGCAGAAGCATGTAAACAGATAATTTTTGAAACTTTTTCGTGGGCTGACGTTGTTAAAATTAATGATGATGAGCTTTTCTTTTTAACTGGGAACCGAGATCTCAACGCTGCAGATCAACTACGTGAAGCGCATAATATTCCGCTATTATTAGTAACTTTAGATTCACGCGGAGCTTACTTAAGCAGCACACAGGGCAGCCAGCTTATTCCTGGTTTTGGAGTAGAGCTTATCGAAGCTACGGGCGCTGGCGATGGTTTCAATGCAGGAGTTATTACAGGCTTACTTCCATATTTAAAAACATCTTCAAATCACCGAGAAACGCTCAGTAAGCTTGATTTAAATACACTTACATCTATTGTTAGACGCGCCAATGCAAGTGGAGCGCTAACCTGCACAAAAGCAGGCGCTATGACTGCGTTACCTAATCAATCTGAAATCGAAGCTTTTCTTGCGATACATATGCCTAAAGAAATAAGCAATCTATCTTATATAGCGTAAATATTAGTATGACGACTGATTACCTGATTATTAATTAAGGGCGATTCAAAAGATCGCCTTTAATTAACGATTGGTTAAATAATAAAACCCCGATACAATCGGGGTAAACATTTAGTTTTACTTATTATTTATTTACAGAAGAACAACAATAAACTAGTGTGTCATGCGCCCCATGTTGATAAAGGCGTGTAAGTAAATCGCTTAATTCCTTCACAAAACGCTCTGACTGACCTAACTCTCCAAAAATATCTTTAAGCTCTAAAAATGGTACAGGATTCTCACGCGCTGCTTGTGCAATTTTTGTTAAGCGCTCTGCTTGAGGATCAGCAAAAGGAATAGGTTTCCCCTGCTCATCGATTCCATTTAAAAATCGTAGCCAAGAAGCTACACATAACGTTAACAATCGTATTGAGCCATTTACTTTTAGCTGATCAACAATAGTTGGCAGAATATATTTCGGGATTTTTCCTGAACCATCCATACAAATTCTTAAGGTTTGATCTTTGATCGTTTCATTTGAAAAACGCTCCATTAAGCTTTTCTTATATTGAATTAGATCAACACCTGGAACTTCTGGAAGTAGTGGAGTAACTTCATTATCCATCAGTAATTTTAAATAGGACTCAAACTCAGGAGTTCTCGCAATTTCATGAATCGTATGATAGCCGCATAAATAACCCAAATAGGCCATCGCGGAATGTGAACCATTCAGTAAACGAATTTTCATTTTTTCGTATAACCCAACATCATGGGTTAACAATACGCCTACTTTTTCTAAAGGAGGGCGACCATTGCAAAAATCATCTTCCACAACCCACTGCATAAATGGCTCGCATACCACTGGGCATGCATCATCAACCTGATAATCTTCTCTAAAACGCTGTCGCGCCTCTGCTGTCATTGCAGGGGTAATGCGATCAACCATACAGTTTGGAAAAGAAAATTTATTTTCAATCCAATTTGCTAAATCAGCACGATTCACTCTACAAAATGCTAGCAGCGCTTTTTTAAGTATATGTCCATTTTCTTGCATGTTATCGCATGATAATAACGTTAATGGAACAGCACCTGCTTGGTAGCGCTGAGATAACCCCTCTGCTAGATAACCAAAAATAGTATGCGGCTGTAAAGGGTTCTGCAAGTCATGCTGAATAGCAGGATGATTTACATTAAGTTCGCCCGTACCTTCATCAAGATAATAACCACCCTCTGTAGCAGTGAGGGTAATCAGCCTAATGGCAGAATCAGCCATTCTTTTAAATACAGCCTCAGGGTTTTGATATCCCCAAATATATTCAATAATTGAACCTATGATGGTTGCTGTACAACTTGCTGGTTGATAAGGCGTAGCACTACTTTGCTCGACCAAAGTATAAAGGCAATCTTGCTTTTTGAGCGCCTCATTCATAGCTTCATCCTGAGGCATAATTCCTACCCCAACAATTGCCCATTCATTCGCGCTACATTGCTCAATAGCATTATGAATATAACGGGCTTGATGTGCGCGATGAAAACCTCCTACACCAATATGCATAATACCGGCACGCAGTACTGATCGATCGTAAGTAGAACGCACTATCGTATCTGGTAAATCTTGAAGAGACGCTTGTGAAACAGAAGCAAAACTAGAAACTAAAGTCATAACCAGCCCCAAAAAAATAAATAACTTAAGATTCACGCATCATTCATTTCAGCAAGACGTGACAATATAGTGCACGCAGTTCGACACGATGCCTAACACTGCTGGGATATTTTGCATGAATCCAATAACTCTGACATGTCAATAACGACTGTGGATTTATAGCAACTTACTATTTGCTGTTCTTTTATGTGCGAATAGCACAATATGAACTTGGTAACACATTCGTGTTAATGACAGCAAATGTTTGTTTTAATCAGGCTAAAAACCTGCCAGCCTCATTGATAACATGACTAGCCTACTTCTGTGAAGAAATTTTTTTTTGACTACTAGAGAAAATGACAGTGACAAGGCTACTTTTATACGTTTGAGTTCAGCAGCAACCTATGTTCCAGGGGAATTTAAGCCCTATATTGAATAGAATTAAAAATTACGCTATTGAACGCGCTCGGTGTCTTGGCAATTTTGCCGTACTCCCTGCAAAATTGCCATGCATGATAGATATACACTGCGTAACTTTTAAGAATACAAACATTAACTGCGCTTAAAATTGTTCGCTTTCACTTAAATAACGCCATTGCCCAATGGGTAAATCTCCTAAACGGATACGGCCAATTCGAATGCGTTTTAGCCCAGTGACTTTTAAACCAACCATTTCGCACATTCGTCGAATTTGACGTTTTCGCCCTTCGCGAAGCACAAAGCATAATTGATCATCATTTTGCCATCTTACTTTTGCTGGCTTTAGCTGCTTATCATCTAAACTCAAACCATAATTTAAAAGCTCTAGGCCTCCGGGGCGTAATCGCCCTTGTACTCGCACTAAATATTCTTTTTCTACGGTGGAAGTTTCGCCAATTAATTGTTTAGCAATGCGGCCATCTTGCGTCAAAATTAATAACCCAACAGAATCAATATCTAGACGTCCTGCTGGGGCTAATCCTCGCGTATGGCTAGGATTAAAACGTATTGAAGATCGATCGCCTCGGAAATGATTTTCACGGCGAACGAGTACAGATGCTGCTTGATAGCGGCCTTCAGGCTGAGCTGACACATAACCAATAGGCTTATTTAATAATACTGTAATACGTCGTGCCTGAGTATTTTGCGCCTCACGCTGTAGCGTTACATGCTGGCTAGGAAAAACTTTACTGCCTAACTCAGTAATACGCTCGCCATCTACTGAAACAAGCCCTTTTGAAATGTACTCATCTGCTTCGCGACGTGAACACAAACCTCTTTCAGACAATAATTTGGATAAACGAATCTTTTCTATGATGAAATACCCTTCAAAAATACTTTAAAAAAATCAAAAAATTTAGCCAGGACTTTTATAAATTAAATATTACGCAGTTATGTTCACTCTGAATATAACGAAGCAGCAACAAAGAAGTTGGCACGTTGCAATACGCTTAGAGAACACAATTGCGTAGCTTCTAATCAATTAAGCATTATAAAAGCTACTCTTGCTAGGCTTAAAAGAGGCTACTTAAGAAATAATATAGGGATTTTACGATAAGAAAATATAAGACCATTACGCTTGAACATACTACTTACTAAGTATTTAGTAGGTTCTTATAATATACAGAATCTATAAAACATTCAAATGCATAGAAAGTTGGGCAATAGACTAAGCGTATTACAACAAAACGTGGCAGACAGTAAATATAGAAGTTTTGTTTAATGACTTATTAAAATGTTGTATTTTTATATTTTAAAACAAGCAAAAAACATTTAGTAGCCAAAAAAATTTTACGGCATTGACATATAACGATATTTCAAGATTTAAATATATGTTATAAGGTAAGGTACTTCCCGCCTGTGGGGCACTTGTCGCTACCCTGAACCGAAGTTCAAGAGGTTGACCACCATCCAAGTTCATCAGGTACGTTCACAAGGAACACACACACCAGAACTCATCAGAGACAGCAGTCTATGGACTGAGTATTGGTTCAAAGACACACAAACAAGCAGCCGTCACCGCAGGAAGCAACTGAATTATCCATCCTATTTCTTTTAATAGCAAGCACTAGTTTAAACAAACATTCAGTCTTACCCTTAATGGATATTCCTTAGGTATTAACTACGATTAAATAGTACTTATGTAGACAACTATTTAGCGATTAATCTCTACTCTCAGCTTTTATTTAAAGCGCAGCACGCCTCCTCTTTGTATAAACGCCGTATTTTTGTTACTCTTAGCACTCTTTCTACTCTTTACAGCGTTTGTATGCCTTTATTTAGAATTGCTCCCAGTCTGCTTGCTGCTGATTTTGCTCGTTTAGGTGAAGAAACCCGATCAGTTATTGAAGCAGGCGCTGACCTTATTCATTTTGATGTCATGGATCACCATTATGTGCCTAATCTTACCGTAGGGCCTATGGTATGTAAGGCTCTTAAACCTCATAGCACAGTACCGATGGATGTTCATTTAATGGTAAAACCTGTAGATGCATTGGTTGAGCGCTTTGCAGAAGCCGGGGCAAGTATGATTAGCTTTCACCCTGAAGCTAGTGAGCATGTAGACCGCACTATTCAACTTATTCGCTCTGTTGGATGCCAGCCCGGGTTAGCGCTTAACCCTGCCACCCCATTAAATATACTTGATTACACATTAGAAAACCTTGATTTCGTTTTGATTATGTCGGTAAATCCAGGGTATGGCGGTCAGTCGTTTATTCCCGCAATGCTTAATAAAATAAGAGAGGTACGCCAGCGTATTGATCTGAGTGGAAAAAATATTGCACTAGAAGTAGATGGTGGCATTAAAATTGATAATATTGCCGAGGTTGCAGCAGCAGGAGCAGATACATTTGTGGCTGGCTCTGCAATATTTGATACGCCTAATTATGCGCAAGCCATTACAGCAATGCGCTCACGCCTTGCTGCACTTCAACACAATTAAACGCAGGGGATGCGCTCTAAACTAAAGTACAATTTATGCCTTTTTCCTCTCATTCATCATTAGGAATAGCTAGTGTGCTTAAGGTATGTTTTACCCCCTAAAAAAGTAGATAGCTTCGCTAAAGGATTTATCGCATGCTTGTTACGAATGACCCTAGCACCCAACATCTTAAAGCTCCGCCGCAATCCATAGAAGCCGAACAAGCCGTACTTGGTGGATTATTAATCGATAATGATGCGTTGGATAGGGTTGCTGATGTGTTGCACGCTAACGATTTCTATCATGATGCACACCGGTTAGTTTTCGAACATACTCAACGTCTATTAGCTGAAAGTAAACCTGCTGATATTATTACTGTTGCCGAGTCTTTAGAGCGCTCAGGCCGCCTTGAAAACATCGGGGGGTTACCTTACCTTGCCTCATTAGCTGATGGCGTGCCTAGCGCCGCTAATGTACGACGCTACGCAGAGATTGTTCGTGAAAAAGCTATTTTGCGGCAACTCACTGCCTTAGGCGTGGAAATTAGCGAAAATGCTTATAATCCTCATGGCGCTTCAGCTAAAACATTACTTGATCAGGCAGAAGCAAAAGTTTTGCAAATAGCTGAACATGGTGCCCGCAGTACGCAAGGCTTTCAGGATATTCGACCACTGTTAATGAAAGCCGTAGAGCACATTCAAGAATTATATTCGCGCGATAATGCAAGTGAAGTAACAGGTATACCAACTGGGTTTCAAGATTTAGATCAACGTACTTCTGGCTTACAAGCAGGCGACTTAGTGATTGTTGCTGGTCGCCCTAGTATGGGTAAAACTGCATTTTCATTGAATATGGCTGAAAATATTGCCATTCAAACTCGTAAAGCTGTTGCTGTGTTTAGTATGGAAATGGGTGCGCAACAGCTTGCAATGCGGATGATTGGTTCTGTAGGAAAGCTAGATCAACACAAGCTTCGTACAGGGCAATTGGGCGATAATGACTGGGAGCGATTATCTCTCGCCTTAGGCAAGTTAAATGAGGCGCCTCTGTTTATTGATGAAACACCTGCGCTCAATGCTTTAGAGTTACGCTCGCGTGCACGACGCTTGCATCGGCAGCAAGGCGGCTTAGGGTTAATCGTGATCGATTACCTTCAGTTAATGCAATCAATTAACTCGGGCGAAAATCGCGCTACCGAAGTTTCAGAAATTTCTCGCTCACTCAAAGCGCTTGCTAAAGAATTACAAGTGCCTGTGGTTGCACTTTCTCAGCTCAATCGCGGTCTTGAACAACGCCCGAATAAACGCCCAGTGATGTCTGATTTGCGTGAATCTGGCGCTATCGAACAAGATGCCGATTTAATTTTATTTATTTATCGCGATGAAGTGTATAACCAAGATAGTGAGCAAAAAGGAATCGCTGAAATTATTATCGGTAAACAAAGAAATGGCCCCATTGGCACGATACGCCTCGCCTTTTTAGGCGAACATACACGCTTTGAAAACCTTGCACACTCGGCCCACATGCAATATGACGATGAATAAAACGCAAGAAAACCACTCTTGATTTATCGATTTATTAAAAAATATCTTATTAGTATCCCCCATCAACGCAATCATTTTAGAAATTAATTTTTTTCTTCATGCAAAGGATGGGCACTATCTATAGTTTTACGCTGTTCCATTAGTTTTTTTGCATATTCTTCTAATGCTTTATCATCTTCTGAGTCAGGCACAAACACAGGTACTGGAATAGGATGACCATCACGATCTACCGCCACAAATACAATGACGCAATGCGTAGTACGACGCAAATTTCTATCGCGTGGATCACCCGCCCACACCTCAACTCCAATGTGTAAGCTGGTTGTTCCGGTATAAATTACTTTCGCCCGTACTTCAACAAGATCACCTATATGAATAGGATGCTGAAAACGAATACCGCCAACGTATACCGTTACACAATATTTGCCGCTCCACCCTACTGCACACGTATAGCCAGCATGGTCGATCCATTTCATAACGGTTCCACCATGTACTTTACCGCCAAAGTTAACTTCACTCGGCTCAGCCAAAAACCTTAAGGTGGCATCACGATTGCTTTGAGACATACTTACTCCAAAAAACAATTAAAACTTTATTTTATAAACGATATTAGGAAAAAAATATAACACAGTCACACAAATAGATAATGTAAGTGGAAAAACAATACATATAATTATATAAATGGTGCTTCCTAACCAGTAGCCCAGCAAATAACGTAATACCTTGCATAAGGGAGGAATTTTTTTCTTCCAAAACCTCCAGGCATGAAAACCGCCGTAGGCTAAAGCAAAAGGAACTATCGTAAATAATGTTTCTTTATCTACCCAAGGATTCATTTTTTTCCGTACAAAAAAAATTTAGAGTGTTATACGCTTTCTGCATCTAGGTACTTACCTACCAACTCGCTGAGGTTTGGTGAATGAATGTTGCTACGTAATGTTTCTAATGCTTCTTTCTGAGCTGTTTTCCAAGGCTGCTCAAAACGATTCCAGCGGGCGAAAACGGTAACAAGCCGCGCAGCTAAATTTGGATTACTTTTATCAAAGTCTTTAAGAACATCTACCATAAAGCGGTAAGGCTCTTGATCTGGTCTATGAAACACACTCCAATTATAGTGCCCTAAGTTATAAAGTAGAGAACGCACTCGATTTGGGTTTCTGCGATCAAAAGAAGAGCTTTCCCAAATTGTTTTTACGCGATCAAATACATCTGCCTCTGAAAGCGTTGCTTCCAATGCCCAAACCCTATCTAGCACTAGCGGCTGATCAGCATAACGTTGTTTAAAATCAGCCAATATGTCTGAACGTACTGAAGAATGGCGTTTATTTAGAGCACTTAATACCCCTACTCGATCACTTAGGCAACGCGCGTGCGCATATTGCGTTTTCGCTAGATTCAGCACATCTTGTTTTGTGTTGATCATTAAATAGGATAAAACTCGGCTTCTCAATGCACGCAAACCTGTGGCGCGTGCCGAAAAATCATAAGGTTCCATCTCTAACGATACACATTCCTGCTGAGCAACACTATATAACGTCTGTAGCCGTTCTATATGCGCTTCACAAATTTTTTGTTCTAGAGATTCTCTCACTGCAACCAATGTGAGAGGATTAAACGGATGAAAATGATCAGATAAATTTTCAGCTGTAGGTAAACTAAGCAAATGAGCAATTACGCCTGGCTCACGCAATGCACGCTCAGGTACAAGCCATTCTCCTACTATGGTTAGCCAAGAAGACTCATAGGACGAAACGTTGCCTGCTAACCGTGATTCAACTAATGTACGAATCACTGTTTTTAATGCACCATCACGAATGCACGCGTCTGCCTCATAACGAACGATATGTAACCATTCGTCTATAGTTAACTCACATACTAAGTTAACAGGCGCAGAAAACCCTTTTAGCAAAGCAGGAATCGGCCGCTCTTTTACGTGATGAAATGTGAATACTTGCTCAGGCTCATCCATTAAGATCGTAACTTCTTCTGTTGCCTCTCCATCGCTTTGCTGAAATAAAGGTATAGAACGACCGGACGCATCTAATAACCCCATCTTTACTGGAATCATTACTGGTTCCTTATGAGGCTGCCCGGGGGTAGCAGGCGTTGCTTGCTTAAATTTTAATGTATAGGTATTTGTTTCTTTAGACCAGCTTGGCTCTACAGTTAACCCAGGTGTACCTGCCTGATGATACCAACGCTCAAATTTGTTTACATCTAGCGAAGTATGCGCCTGCATTACTTTTAAAAAATCTTGGCAGGTAACTGCTTGCCCGTCATACTGAGTAAAAAAATCATCGCATGCTTCACGATAGGCTTGTGCTCCCATTAATATGGCAAGCATACGAATTAATTCAGCGCCTTTTTCATAAATTGTCGTTGTATAAAAATTATCAATCTCTAAATACTTATCAGGTTGAACCGGATGAGCATGGGGGCCAGCATCTTCAGGAAACTGATGCACACGCAAAAAATCTACATCTTGAAGACGAACTAAACCAGCATCGCCCATATCTTCAGCAAAACCAGCTTCACGAAATACCGTCCAACCTTCTTTAAAAGACAGCTGAAACCAATCGCGGCATGTCACCCGATTGCCTGTCCAATTATGAAAATACTCATGCGCAATGACACGTTCTACGTTAATGTAATCTTCATCGGTAGCTGTTTCAGGGCTAGCCAGCACACATTTTGTATTAAAAATGTTTAAACCTTTATTTTCCATTGCGCCCATATTGAAATCGTCGGCACAATAAATTAAATATTGGTCTAAATCATATTCCAAACCATAACACTCTTCATCCCAGCGCATTGCACGCTTTAATGAATTCATTCCATGTTGTAAGCACCCTAAATATTGGGGATCAGAATAAATAGCTAGGCGAACATGCCGCCCGCTGCCTGTCACGTAGCTTGATTCCAATACAGATAAATTACCTGCGACGCAGGCAAACAAATAACAAGGCTTTGGAAAAGGGTCATGCCATGTAATACGATGTTTGCCGCCGTCTAGTTGCTGGGCATCTGCGGCATTACCGTTTGAGAGTAAAATAGGATACCGTTTAGCATCTGCTATCAGTGTAGTTGTATACACACTCATTACATCAGGGCGATCAATTATCCAAGTAATGCGCCGAAAGCCTTGTGCCTCACATTGTGTTGCCAAACTTTCTCCACACACATACAAACCCTCTAACTGTGTATTGGTTTTAGGAGAAATTCGCACTTTTGTCGTCAATGTACCTATATTAGTTTGATAAGGTACCCTCAACTGAGTAGGGCTCCCCTCGTACTGATTCGACTCTAACGCGAGGCCATTGAACGTGATAGAAAGCAGCTCTAAGCCATCGCCATCTAATACAATATCAGGCTGTAGATCTGGAGTAGTACATTCTAGATAAAGGGTAGAAGTTACATAAGTTGAGTCGTCATCTAGCTCAAAACTTAACTCAACGCGAGGAATTCGCCATGCCGATGGTGTGTATTCTTGACGCAAAACTGCAACTTTAGCCATCCTAGCCCCCTAAATTATGGCACTAATGCTTTATCACACCTTGTTTTGGGATTAAAAATCAAGAATGAATAGCTCGCGTGCTTAGAAGCCTCATAACTGCCAAAGCAATTCTTCTGCTTATAGGTGCCTATAGCCGAGCAACGCAGCAAAGCCAAAACTCTCGATTGCCATACCAAAAACAAGTTATGACAACACACTAGCAGTGCTCAAAAACTTCTTAACTGAAAATGGTTAGTGTTAGGACATATAACGAATAATAACTACTAGCGTATCATTCAATAAAACTCATACCTGCGTAAAACAGCCGCAATAAAACGATTTTGCCGTAATAGTATGCCTTGAGAAAATTAATATTTAACTTTTATGGCAAATGATGAGCGTCACTAACATTATAAGATAGCGACTATTTCTTTACAGGCGATGCGGTATCAGCTGCATCTTCTTCAAACTCCATTTCAGGCTCACGCTGCCCATCTCGAATTTGGTAATCGCGGCGCTGCAAATAAGCACTTCGTAAAAAGCTATAACGATCAGAAACAGAATCTCCGACAATTGTATCTACATCTAAGAGTTGTGCTCTTGAATCTACTGCTCTTAATCCCAATGCAGTGTAGCCCACATCATCTGAAGCAGCTTGTAAAGGATTCACTACCATCCATACTGCTTGGCCTGCTCCATCTCGCACTGTTGAAGGGCCAAAAAATGGCAGTACCAGATAAGGGCCTCTAGGAACACCCCATACTGCTAACGTTTGCCCTAAATCTTCACTTTGGCGTTCAATGCCTGCTTCTGAAGCAACATCAAAAATTCCACCAATGCCTATAAAAGAATTAACAAGCACACGCCCTAAATTTTGCCCTGCAACTTCTCGCTTATTTTGTAATAATGCGTTTACAAAACTCCAGCTATCATCAACATTTCCAAGAAAATTTCTGACACCTTGCCGAACATGATCAGGCACTACCTTTACATAGGTTTGTGCAACTGGCTTCATTACCACCTGATCAAGTTTCTCGTTAAATCTAAACATCGCTCGATTTGTAGGCTCGAATGGATCACCAGGATGTAAATTCTCTTTTTTTGTGGCACAACCAGCTGATAAAAAAACGAGCGCAGCCAACAAGGCTGATAACATACACCGCTTATGATTCGCAGTTCTCAAAGTATTCACTTTGTAGCTCCTGGTGTTGAAGGAGATCCTTCACTTGCCTTACTAAATAAAAACTGACTAATGAGTTTTTCTAAAACAACTGCAGAATTTGCCTTCATTAGTGTATCTGACTCTTTTAGCATTTCAGAATCACCACCTGCATCTAAACCAATATATTGCTCGCCTAATAAACCAGAAGTTAACACTGAGGCTATGGTATCTTTCGGAAAATGATAGGCAGCCTCTATTTTCAGTTTTACATCAGCTTGATAGGTCTTAGAATTTAACTGAATAGACTCAACCTTACCTACGGTAACACCTGCTACTCTAATAGGAGCCTGTGGCTTTAACGCTCCGATATTGTCAAAGTGAGCTTGCAAAATATAACCTGGGCGCGCCCCAACTTGGGTCAGATTTCCCACGCGCATAGCCAAAAACACAATAGCTGCGAAACCAATGACAACAAATAAACCTACCCACATATCCATTGCACGGCGATTCATGCCTTACACTCCACGAAACATAAATACAGTCAAAATAAAATCTAGCATTAACACCGCCAGCGCACTAAATACAACAGTACGTGTCGTTGCAGCTGAAACACCTTCAGGCGTTGCCTTAGCATCATAGCCCTCGAAAACAGCGGTCAATGCTATCGCGATTCCGAATACAAACCCTTTAATCAAGCCATTAAGAATATCAGCCTGAAATCGAATTGTTGCTTGCATTTGCCCCCAAAAAGCGCCCTCATCGATACCAATCATTTTCACCCCAACGAGGTACCCTCCGATAATTCCCATCATTGAGAATAAGGCGGTAAGTAAAGGCATTGAAAGTACGCCGCCCCAGAATCGAGGAGCCACAATTCTCGCAATAGGACTTACTGCCATCATATCCATTGCAGCAAGCTGATCTGTTGCTTTCATTAATCCAATTTCTGCAGTAATCGCTGAGCCAGCACGGCTTGCAAATAAAAGCCCTCCTACCACAGGCCCTAATTCACGCACTAAAGAAAGTGACACTAACACACCTAAAGCTGCTTCAGAACCATAACGCTTTAAAACATCATACCCTTGTAATGCAAGTACCATTCCAACAAATAAACCTGAAACTGCAATAAGTACCAACGACAAAACGCCACTAAAGTAAAGCTCTCGACGAATCATCGAAAACCTACGCCAACACATACCTGATTCTTTTAAAATTGCCCCAAGCAAACGCGTTGCGAATCCTAAGGTTATCAGAATATTAAAAAAGCCCCGGCCTATTCTCTCTAAACCTGATCTAATCACCACCATCACTTGAACGTCTCCTTCTTAGAGCCCATATCTCATTTTAAGCGTTTTCTGAGATTTTCGAGATTTTATTCCCACCTAATATAGACTCCTGATAAGAGGCAGCTGGATAATGAAAAGGCAAAGGCCCATCACGTTCGCCCCTTACAAACTGCTGAACTAAAGGATCTTCAGTGTGGCGTATATCTTCAGGCGTGCCCTGTGCCACAATTCTTCCATTAGAAACAAAGTAAATATAATCTACAATCGCAAGTGACTCTACAACATCATGTGTTACTAAAATAGATGTTAAATTTAAAGCATCATTCAGCTCGCGAATTAAAAGCCCTACTGTACTCAAAGAAATAGGATCTAACCCTGCAAACGGCTCGTCATACATGACTAACATAGGATCCATGGCAATCGCCCGGGCTAATGCTACACGTCGCGCCATTCCTCCTGATAATTCTGAAGGATACAACGCGGCTGCTCCCCGTAAACCTACTGCCTGCAGTTTCATTAATACTAGATTACGAACAATTGTTTCAGGAAGCTGAAAATGCTCTCTTAAGGGGAATGCTACATTTTCATATACTGTTAAATCGCCAAATAAGGCACCGAATTGATACAGCATGCCCATTTTCCGGCGTAAGGCGTATAAGCCTTCGTGATCTAAGGTGGAGATATCCACACCATTTACCTTAACTGCGCCGCTACTAGGCTGAAGCTGACGGCCAATCAGTTTAAGAAGCGTTGTTTTGCCGCAACCACTACCCCCCATAATCGCTACAAGCTTTCTGCGGGGGATAACTAAATTAATATCACTCAAAATAATACGGTCATCGTAAGAAAATGAAAGCCGATTAATATCAATGATTGCATCATCGAATTGCATGAGAGCCTCGTAAAAATGTGCCTGTGTACCACATACTATGTGTTAACAAAAATAATCTATTTTTTCCATAACAGCGCATTAAAATACCACTTGCTATCAATCAGTAACAAGCCTAGTGATCAAACACCATTAGCGCCCACCATTGTTCTTTGATACCTTACATATTCCCCATAAACAATATACCGAACCATGGGTTCGAATCATATAGTTAGGATTATCGGTATAAACCAGAACAGGTTCCACCCCTGAGCGAATCCACTGTTCACGAATTGCGCCGTAATAACGGCTATCAAAACTGGCGTTATTGTACGTTGAAATAACCCATAGCGTACCAGCAGCAACCACATATCGACCTCGCGCAATATGAGGAACTGGCATACCCTTCGCTCTTGATTTTTTCAATGTATTTGTATTTGGCAGAGGAACGCCATCTACTTTTACTGTTGCAGTGGTTAACTCTACTGTTGATCCTGCTTTTGCAATGATCGGTTTGACTAAGTGCGGAATATTATCAGGACAAGGATAGTTAGTTTTATCATTATCACTCAGCACATGTTTTCTGAAGAATTGCGAATATACACTTGCAGGTAAGCAAAAAGAAACATAAGGCGAATTTAAGCCTTCTGTATTATAGCGCCAAAGTCCTATTGGTAAAGAACCTGTCCATATATAAAAATAGCCAAATAATGGTAATGAGGCATAAGTACCCCATAATACAATAGCAGGGCAAGTTGCCCACATTACTTCTCGCCAAGCAGCAGGTTTATAATGTGCGGGGCGTTGTTTCAACCAACTATAAATATTAGTTATATACTTCTGAATTCGCTGCAACTATGTCTCCGGATGAATGACCTGGAGCGAATTATCCAGCGCAAACCCCATCAAAAAACGAAATAATCGAGGCTCAATTTCAGCCAATTGAGGATCCACTAATACGCAGTGCAATTCCTCCTGATTATAAGGCTTAACCATTGGTGAATAGCGCAAGCGGTGTTCAGCCCCAAAAAGTGAAAGCGTACCACACAAACGCTCATTCCAATCGCTCGGCCGGAAAGTTTTTCCTTCCTGCGTTACGCCTTGAATGACGATGTACTGTTTACACTTTAACGGTTCTGGCATACCCGCTACCCCACGCTTATGACTAACTGTATAACTTTCAAACACAATAACACCACCCTACGTTATACTATCGGCTTGATTACTCAAGTCTCAATAGCTTTACCTCTAAGCTAACTAACGGATCACCACCTCTGTTGGTAAACATACACTATTGAGAAAATCATCCGCTTGAGATGCCACCTCATCTTGGAGAAATATGCCTCCCAGTCCCTCTCGCTTCTCGCCATTAAAATCTAATGCCACTTCCCCATCTCTTTCTCATGAAACATTAACTAGCATTGCTTGGATGCTTTTAGCATGTCTCCTCTTTAGTGTTTTGGGCTGTTTTGTCAAATATTCCAAGACGTACTTCTCCCTATTGGAAATTCTCTTTTACCGAAACCTTCCCACTGTTCTTATTCTAGGCTCTATAGCACTTATCTCTGGCTCTTCCCTAAAAACAAAATTTCTCTTTGCTCAAAGCCGACGCGCTACTATTGGGTTTATCGCCACGATTTTCAACTTTCTTGCCAGTACAAAGCTTCCGCTATCTCTTGCTATGACGCTTTCTTATACCAATCCTATTTTCTTATGTCTGATTACTGTATTTTGGTATAAAAAAAAACTTCATCCTGGCTTAATTACCTGCATTATTACAGGTTTATTAGGTATTCTAGTACTGCTACGACCCTCAGGCTTAAGTGGAAATAATTGGCATTACGGTTTTTCAGGATTAGCAGCCGGATTTTTTGCTGCTCTCGCTTATCTTAACATTCAAGTACTTTCACAAAGAGGGGAGCCTGAATCGCGTACCGTATTTTACTTTGCATTATTTAGTTCACTCTATGCAGGTATAGGCAACCTGCTCACACAAGGATATTTTCATTCGCTTAGTTTTATTCATCTTAAATTAATTTTAGCATTAGGTTTAACAGGGCTAGCCGGACAATTATGTATTACTCGCGCTTTTAGTAGAAGTACCGCTACCTTTACAAGTGTGTTCTCTTATTCAACGCCTCTTTTTTCCGCCATGTTAGGGTTCATCTTTTTTAATGAACATTTGGATTTTTTAAGCTTAATAGGAGGTGCTATTGTTGTAACAAGTGGCATTGTTGTCACTTTATTTAAACCTAAACCTATTGCTATAGAAAAATAATATGCCCCCTCTACCCTCCGATGAAAAGAAATCGCAACCATTGCTTGTGCCTCCTAAAAAAAAATTTTTCCATGGCTCTGCTGCAGGTGCGGGATGGATGTTATTAGCGTGTATTTTATATACCTTGCTTTCTATTACTATCAAACAAGCTGGTCAACATTTTTCATTACCTGAAATTATGTTTTATCGAAATATTTTTACCGCTCTTTTTGGAGGGTATTTAATGTTTAAGCAAAAACATAATATCATTACACCCTATTGGAAACTGGCAATCATACTGGGGCTACTCGCTGCCTCTTCTAATTTAACCTATGGATATGGGCTGATTCATCTTCCCTTCTCTCTTGCCAATACGCTCAACTATACACACCCAATTTTTCTTGCTTTATTCGGCGTACTATTTTTAAAGCTCCCGATTACCTCTGCAACTAAACTAACATTGCTCTGTTCTTTTTTTGGTGTTGTGCTTCTTTTGCAACCGAAATCACTTCCTTCTGAGCAATGGATTGCAGGATGCGTAGCTCTTTTCTCTGGCTTTTTAGCAGGCTTTCTTAACCTTACTATCTACAGACTAAATGTATTAGGTGAACCATCAGCACGCGTAATGGGCTACTTCGGCACCATTGCTGCCTTTATTACCGCAATGATAGTATTGCAACAAGGAGGCTTTACTCCACTGCTAGGTAATATGTGGATATATGCTCTTTTATTAGGTGCTTTAAGCGCTGGTGCTCAATGGTTTTTAGTACGATCATTTCAAAGCGGCGACCCCGCCATTACCAGTTTATTTTCTTATTCTACCATTTTATATTCTGTTATCTTAGATATAACTCTCTTCCATAAAAATGCGCTTAATGCATGGAGCTATTCAGGCATTGCCCTTATTCTTGCCAGCGGATTGATTATCACATGGTTTAATCCACGCCCTCCAGCTGCATCTACCGTCGCGAAATCTTCTTGAAATTGATCGCATTAAACTTTCAGATCTTAGACTAATAGCATGCCTACTCCTGTACATTCTTCTCATTCATTGCTATCCGAACGCATGGCAGGAGTACTTTGGGTTGTTTTTGCTGGCTTTATGTTCTCGCTAAATGCTGTTCTAGTACGCCTAGGTGGCCATACCATTGCTATTACAGAATTAATTTTCTATCGCTATATAATCGGTTTTAGCATTCTGGCTCTAGTAATGTTCAAAAAGGGTATAAGCTGGAAAAGCCAACATAAAAAAAGGCTTTTTTATCGAGGCACTTCTGGTATTTTATCTACTACCTCTTACTATATTGCTTTAATCAATATTCCTTTAGCGGTAACAAGTACACTCTCAAACACTACGGGGCTTTTTCTCTGCTTATTAGGATTTCTTTTTCTAGGTGAACGCCCTAAAGCTTCTCGAATTGGTGCACTTCTATTAGGGCTATTAGGAATACGTTTAGTATTAAAAGCAGACTTTCAATTGCTAAATACGTTGGGTGTAATTGCCGCATTACTCAATGGTTTCTTTTCTGCATTATCTTATTTTAATATTCGTGAATTACACGAAGCTGGTGAGCCAGAAGAACGCATCATGGCTTATTTTTTTGTTATTTCTCTTTTATATTCAGGCGGCTGGCTTCTATTTACACAGGGATTTCATTTTCTCTCTTTATCAGCCCTTCCTTATATTTTAGGTATTGGCTTTACAGGAATTGTAGCGCAGTGGGCCATTACACGCGCTTATAAACAAGGTGATATTAGTATTACGTCTGTTTTTTCTTACTTTGGCACTACGTTTTTCGTTGTGTGGGACTGGTATTTATGGGCATTTCAACCCTCTTTTTGGATGCTAATAGGCATGTTATGCATTACTGTCAGCGGAATATGGGTGTCTAAGCGTTAGTATTAAAAATACCCTAAAAAATATTGTATAACGCCTGTTAAAAAGTCTTTCAGGCCATGCGTTTTGAAGAAAGCAAAAGATTATGAAATACCTTTTTTTTCGCCGTTTTATCAATATCACACTCGCAATATCTCTATTAGCAACTATCGGGTACGCACAAAATGTACCTGATACCATTCCTCGTCAGCTAATACTGCATTATGCCCTTCATTGGAAAGGCTTAACTGGCAAAGCAAATTATATTTTAAATCAGAATGGAACACATTACACCATTACTAGCGATGCACGAGGCACCGGAATAGCGAGTATGTTAGGTAAAGCTGTAATGACCAGTGAAGGTTCTATTGAGCAGGGAGGCATTCTTCGCCCCCATTTCTTTAAACTGGATAAACCTTTTGGAGAAGATGAACAAGCTAATTTTGATTGGAAAAAAAATACTGTTACACTTAAAACAGGAGAAACTTTTCCTTTAGGCAAAACAGCTACTCATGATCCTCTCTCTTTATTATTTCAATTTTATTGGACTCCCCCTGACTCTTCGGCAAAATCTTCTCTGCAAAATATAAAAATCGCTACTACTAAAAAACTGGCTTCTTATACTTTTAAGCTAACAGGAACGGAACAACTAAAATTTAATAAGCAGAGCATTGAAACTCAAGTCTGGAAGCGATACGATGCTGAAGGAAAGTTACATATGACGCTTTGGTTAGCGCCAAGCCAACATTTTATTCCGATTAAAATGCATGATTACGATGGCCCAAATGAAATCAAAGAATTAGTTTTAACGGGAATTGAAACAAAATAATTATCTTACTTTTTATAAAAGTTACACAGTTGTATTCACTTAGCCACGCATGGCAATGCATATAGCACAGCACGGCTACTAACTGCCAACACGCCGAGAGACCCCAACTGTATAACTTCTAACTTTTAAACAGGAACCAACTTTATGACACGTCAAGCTATTCATTCTCCTCATGCCCCTCAAGCGATTGGAACCTATTCACAAGCTATGCGTGCAGGTGATCTTATTTTTCTATCAGGGCAACTTGGCCTACACCCCGAAACACTTGAGTTAGAAAGCACTATTGAAGCTGAAATTGCACGTGCTTTTGATAATTTGGCTGCGGTATGCCAAGCTGCTGGCGGCAGTTTAAATAATCTAGTGAAAGTAAACATTTACCTAACTGAATTGGCTCATTTTCAAGCAGTGAATGATGCAATGAAAGCGCGTTTTACAGAACCTTACCCTGCACGTGCAGCTGTTGGCGTAGCATCATTACCTAAAGGAGGGCGTGTTGAAGTTGAGGGGGTGCTGTATCTACCCGCATCTGCTTAAGAAGCTATTCTTAAACATAATAGCCTGGGCTAAGTAATATTTAATACTTACTGAGTCCAGGTCAAACTTTAAAATCTACGCAAATTTTGAAATAACAAAGGCTACTATAAACATTAAATATCATACTTAGAGCTAAGCTTCATAAAACCGAACTTCGATTAAAATAAGCTCTAATAAAGTGTATCTGCATCAATCCTATAACGAATAAGTACTTTACGTAAACGACTAAGAGCCTCTACCTGCACTTGGCGAATTCTTTCACGAGTAACACCAATTTCACCTGCTAAAGTCTCTAATGTAACCGCTTCATACCCACTTAAACCGAATCGACGCTCAATAATATAACGTTCTTTAGGATTTAATTGGAAAAGCCATTTTTGAACAAGCGTTCCTACTTCCTGATGCTGTACTTTTTCTTCAGCAGAAACTTCATTCATATCTGCAATTGAATCCCCTAATGTGATACTGGGATCAACCGTTAGCACAGAATCTAATGAGGCCATTGATTCATTAAGTGTTAATAAATTTCGTGCTTCTTCTAAAGACTTTCCGCTTGCTTCAGCAACATCAATATCTTTAGCTTGCCCCTTACCTTGCGACTCCAACTGCCGAACAGTTCGTAAGACTATATTAAGTTCACGAATAACATGTGAAGGCAGCCGAATGGTACGCGTTTGATTAATAATAGAACGTTCAATTTTCCGGCGAATCCACCAAATGGCGTAAGTAGAAAAACGATATCCTAAATCAGGATTAAATTTATCTAACGCACGCATTAAACCGATATTGCCCTCTTCGATTAAATCAGCCAAGGGCATACCTCGTGTCATATAGTGTTTTGCAACGTTAACAACTAACCGCAAATTACATTCGATCATACGCTGACGTGCTTCGAAATCACCATCACGCGCTTTTTTTGAAAGCTCTAATTCTTCTTCTGCGGTTAAAAGGCGAGCGCGACGAATATCTTGCAAATAAAATTGCACTACATCATAAACTGCGCCACTTTTTTTGGATTCTATCTCCCAATCAACATCAGTAACTGCTACCTCAACGGCAACACCTTCCTCTGTAAAGGGTAACGCTACACCCTCTTCGACCCAAGAAGCATCATCTTCATCGTCATCATCCGCCGCTGCAAGCGCCGGGTTTTCTGTATCCTCAGTGTCGAGTGAGGTGCTTGGTTCCAAATCTGATTGGATATGTTCTTCAGGCGATGATGAAGATTTCTTAGGTCTGCGAGTCATACGTCAACGCTCCGGCAAATATTTTATAGGATCAACAGGTTTACCAAGCTTTCTGACTTCAAAGTGCAATTTAACTTGATCACTGTCTGTATTACCCATTTCGGCAATTTTCTGTCCGCGATTTACTTCTTGACCCTCTTTTACGAAATTTTCTCTATTATGGGCATATGCCGTAAGGAATTGTTTAGTATGCTTTAATATGATAAGTTTGCCATAACCTCTTAGCCCTGAGCCTACATAAACTACTTTCCCCGATTCTGCTGCCACAATAGGTTGCCCTAATTTACCCGCGATATCGATACCTTTATTTACTGTACCAAAACCATGTACAACCTTTCCTGCTGTAGGCCACAGAAAATCTGTAGTCTCTTCTGCTGCCCCATCAGGGGAAGCAAAACTATCTCCCCCAGTGAGAGGATTTTTTGCTTTCTGCTCCTGGCTTTTTCTCCAGGCCTCATCAGAGTAAGGTTGTTTCGATACCACTTCTCCTGCTTTTTGACGCGCTAGTTCTTTTTCCTTTTGAGCGCTCTTCCAAGCCTCATCAGAATACGGTACCTTAGGAGCTGTTGAAGGCCGGACAACAACACCTCCTGCACTATCTGCCCCACCCAGCTCGCCTGAAGCTATAGGCGCATCAGAGAGAGGGCGTACCTCTACCCCATTTCCATCACTAGCAGCATCCCACGAGCGTGATTCAGATGTACGAGAAGAATTCCCAAAACTATCTGCACGTGCTGACCCTGTGCGCCGATTAACCTTTAATGTTTGGCCTAGATTTATATGATTAGGATCAATAAGCTGATTCATATCTGCCAATTCTCGTGGCGTTAATCCATAACGAGAAGCAATATTATAAAGTGTATCGCCTTTACGCACGACGTGAGTACCTGACTCAGGTATATCTACTGTCGCTGTAGGACGCCGAGGCGCAGACACTTGTATCGGCGGTGAAAAAGATCCACCATTTACCGAACTGTTATTATTGGAGCTTCCCCCCTCTACAACAGGTACATCATAATCACCGCGTGTACCTGCACATCCTGACAAAAGGGCGCTACCGACCACAACCCAACCCAACCACTGAACGTGCTTCATCGTTTTCATTGTGTCACCGGATACCAGAAAGAAAAGGAACAAAATTTACTGCATCTAAGCGCTGCTCATAAAAGCCTTGAGGGCTTCTTTCAATTAATCTAAGCGTTTGTTGGCGCGTTACACTATCTACAAACGGTATTAATAATCGACCGCCTATTTTAAGTTGCTGTTTTAATGGCTCTGGTACTTCTGTACTAGCTGCAGCTAAAATAATGGCATCGAAAGGCGCCATCATTAACCATCCTAGTGCACCATCGCCGTAACGTACTTTGATACGCCCTTCAAGTTTAAGCTCACGAAACATTTTTCTAGAGCGATCCACTAAACCGCTAATACGTTCAATTGCGTAAACTTCGCGTGCTAATTCAGCCAAAACAACGCTCTGATAACCGCAACCTGAACCAACATCCAAAACAGAGCCTAACTTTTCACCTGTTGCTGGCATAGCCAGACTTAAAAACCGAGCTACAGTATAAGGATGAGAAAGCGTTTGTCCAAAACCAATAGGCAATGCACAATCGTCATACGCTCTTGAAGCTAAAGCTTCCTCAACAAAAAGATGGCGTGGCACTTTATTCATGGCTGCCAAAACCAGCTCGTTTTGAATACCTTGAGAACGTAGGCGCTCTACCATCCGCGCGCGCGTTCTCGCAGAAATCATCCCTATGTCACTTTTTCCGTGATTATTTGTCCCGCCGCCTAGGAAAACCAAGCACTCACTCCCTCAAGAGCATGATAATGCGTTAAATCGAGCTGCAACGGCGTCAGCGATACATATCCTGCTTCCACCGCACCAAAATCAGTTCCTTCACCAGCATCTGCAGCCGCTCCTGCCGCCCCTATCCAATAAATTGTTTCGCCTCTTGGGTTTTGCATCGGAATCATAGGTTCAGCTTTATGACGCCGCCCTAAACGCACTACTTTGATTCCTTTGATATCTTCATAGGGAACGTCAGGAACATTAAGATTAAGCAATACTGGAACTCGAATGTTTTTAATTAATAGTGGCAAAATATCTTGTACTACTTTTGCTGCTGTTTCAAAATATTTAGCTTCTTTCCCCGCTAAAGAAACAGCTAATGAAGGAATACCAAACAAAAAACCTTCTGTCGCTGCAGCAACAGTTCCTGAATAAACGGTATCATCACCCATATTCGCGCCGCGGTTTATTCCTGAAATCACCCAATCAGGCATAGGATCAATAAATCCACTTAACGCTAAATGTACGCAATCGGTTGGCGTTCCATTTACAAAAGAAAAACCATTTAACGCTTGCCGAACCATTAAGGGACGATCCAACGTTAACGAATTACTAGCTCCGCTTCGATCCCGCTCAGGTGCCATCACACTAACTTTAGATGCAAAGGGCTTCATTGCATCAGCTAATGCCTTTAAACCAGGAGCAAAATATCCATCATCATTACTTAATAAAATGTGCATGCAGCTTCTCTTCTTTTTTAATAGCAGCTCCACTCTTTTTACTTATATGAATATTTCATAGTAGTAAATTAAACGCTTAACTGATGTTTCATATGCACTATTTATGCTGTGATAAACTTATTAAAAGCGATATAAATAGCCAAATAGATAACCTGCTATTTTACACTAATCACTCTGCACTTGGCTTTACATAGAAAAGAGCGTTGTTATAAAAAAAGACAAGGTAGCAGCTAATTTTTTAACCACTACCTGTAGCTGAATATGAAGCTGAATATCAATTTCACATTTACTTTCAATAAACTATAAATCTACGCCATCGTCTAAATCTGCTGCATCCTCAATTTCACCTGTTGCAGTCGGTGCGACAAAGCTGCTTGAGCCAGCAATGGTTTCTCGAATTCTATCTTCAATATCTTTGCTTAATTCGGGATTTTGTCTTAAGAATTCGCGCACATTATCTTTACCTTGACCAATTTTTTCGCCTTTATAACTATACCAGGCACCGGCCTTGTCAATAAATTTACGCGCTACTCCTAAATCAATAATTTCACCTTCGCGAGAAATTCCTTGACCGTATAAAATCTCAAATAAAGCTTCGCGGAAGGGAGGCGCTACTTTGTTTTTGACTACCTTAACACGCGTTTCATTTCCTACGATTTCTTCACCGCGCTTAATAGAACCAATTCGGCGAATATCTAAACGTACAGACGCATAAAACTTTAATGCATTACCACCTGTAGTTGTTTCAGGACTGCCAAACATTACGCCAATTTTCATACGTATTTGGTTAATAAAAATAACCAATGTATTTGTACGTTTGATATTAGATGTTAACTTACGTAAGGCTTGGCTCATTAAACGCGCTTGTAGCCCTGGCAATGAATCGCCCATTTCGCCTTCGATTTCGGCACGAGGTGTTAGCGCAGCAACAGAATCAATTACGATTAAATCAACACCACCTGATCTTACCAACATATCAGCAATTTCAAGCGCTTGCTCGCCTGTATCTGGTTGAGAAATCAACATTTCGCCAACATTCACACCTAACTTACCTGCATAAACAGGATCCAACGCATTTTCAGCATCGATGTAGGCAGCAACGCCTCCTTGCTTTTGAACTTCAGCAACCACTTCCAAGCATAATGTTGTTTTACCTGAAGATTCAGGGCCAAATATTTCAACTACGCGTCCTTTGGGTAACCCCCCCACGCCTAAAGCAATATCTAAACCTAAAGAACCGGTAGACACTACTTGTATATCATTTGCCACCTGGGCATCGCTCATTTTCATGACCGAGCCTTTACCAAATTGTTTTTCAATCGCTGCCAACGCCGCTGTAAGCGCTTTGGATTTTTGCTCGTCCATTATCATACCCTTCCGCATCAAATAGATAACAATAAATACTATAAAAATTTAAGTTCGGATTCATACAAATTTTCCAGCCAAATAGTTTGCAACCAGTGCTTATAGATTACTTATAAGCCCTATGCCCTATAAAACTAGTGTAATTTGCGCAAGTCTTAACCACACTTACTTAAGCGTATCCAACCAAAACAAACCTGCCACACGCCGCCCTTCTCCACACAAAAGATTATAGGTACGACATGCTGCTGCTGTATCCATCCACTCTAAATGGATAAGACCATTTTCGTATAACCATTCTCGCTGTGCCACTGTTGGAAAGCTCATTTGCTTTCCAGTTCCGACCAAAACCACTTCTGGTTTAGATTCGTGAATTGTAGAACACTTGTTTTTTATCCATTCAAACTGAGTTGTTCCTTCTGTAACTATAAGCTCTTCAGCCGCCTCATCAGGAAAAATACTTATCGAATGACTATACAATACTCCGCCTAGCATAAGGCTTCCTGAAGAATAGTGACTAAACAAAGGCTGTGCTGATTGTAAAGTTTGAAAATCCACTTTTCTCCACCATTCTTTTTCAGATATAAAAACTTTTTACAAACTCAAAAAGATATTGCATTAATTATTTGTTTTAAAAACTTTTTCACAAAACTATAGCGTAAAGCTCTTAGTAGCACTGGCTAAAAACCGCTCTAAAACAGCATGATTAACCAAGTTTAGCATAGCCAAACTTAGCAAGTTGCTCATAATATGTTTGCATTGAAAAGCAAAACCCTATACAATGCGTCTGCTTTTATATACGGGGCGTAGCGCAGCCTGGTAGCGCGCTTGCTTTGGGAGCAAGATGTCGGGAGTTCGAATCTCTCCGCCCCGACCAGTTGGTTACATTGAACATGCGTTCGTAGCTCAACCGGATAGAGCACCGGCCTTCTAAGCCGGGGGTTACAGGTTCGATTCCTGTCGGACGCACTCATCAAGAGTAATCATACGTTAAAAGTTCATTATGGTGGCCGTAGCTCAGTTGGTAGAGTCCCGGATTGTGATTCCGGTTGTCGTGGGTTCGAGCCCCATCGGTCACCCCATCATTTATTTTCCAAATAGGTAAATTTCATGACATACGCGGTCATAAAAACCGGCGGCAAACAATATCGTGTTGCTGTTGGCGATAAACTCAAAGTAGAACAGATACCTGCGGATGTAAATAGTGAAATTCGTTTAGACCAAGTTTTAATGATTGGTCAAGGCGATTCCGTTATTGTAGGTAAACCTTTCATTAGCGGTGCAACTGTTACAGCCAAAGTAATTGAACAAGGTCGTGGCGAAAAAATTAGAATTTTTAAGTTACGCCGCCGTAAACACTATCAGAAGCATCAAGGCCATCGTCAAAACTATACGCAGCTCTTGATTCAAGCTGTTAATTCTTAATTTCCTGAGGGAGTAAATACTATGGCACATAAAAAAGCTGGCGGTAGTTCCCGCAACGGCCGTGACTCTCACTCGAAACGGCTTGGCGTTAAAGCTTTTGGCGGTGAGTTAATTCCTGCTGGCAGCATTATTGTTCGTCAACGTGGAACACGCTTTCATCCTGGCACCAATGTTGGTGTAGGTAAAGATCATACTTTATTTGCGTTAAAAGATGGCTACGTAAAGTTTGGTCAAAAGGGAGCGCTCAACAAGAAAACTGTTGAGATTCTTCCTTACGTTCCAGCGAATATTTAGTTTGCATTGGAATCTGCACGGATGAAAACCTTATCCGCTGTAGCCTTTAAACAACAGCGCCTTAGCATTTATATAAAGGCGCTGTTGTCATGCCTACTGTTGCTAAATTCAAGCGTTTTGCCTTGTTTAGCTCAATCACTTCCTACAAATTCGCCTTCACCAATTGCTGATCCTGCTTCAATTCAAGCTCTCCAAACAAGTAATGAAACACAAGCAGTTGGAAAAACCAAAAAAAATAAACCTAACAAAAAAAACTATAAATCGAACAATGAACCTGTTGTTCTAAATTTTGTTAATGCTGAACTTGATAATGTGATTCAAATTGTCTCCAAATTAACGGGGAAAAATTTTTTACTTGATCCAAAAGTTAAAGCAACCATCAGCCTTAGTTCACTTAAACCTGTTTCTCCTAAAGCAGTTTATCCTTTATTTTTAGCAGCTTTACGTCAACAAGGTTTATCAGCTATTGAGCTACCTGGCGGTGTTACAAAAATCATTCTTGAAAATGATAGCCGATCTCAGCCAGTACCCATTTTGCAAAATGGACAACGTGCTACTTTAGGCAAAAGTCATCTATATACGTATATTCACCCTCTTGAATATGAATCAGCCACTCCATTAATTGCTGCTTTACGCCCGTTAATGACGGCTAATAGTGCAATGTCTGTCTTACCCAATAGCAATACGATTATTGTGACAGATTACGCTGAAAACATTCAAAAGTTTCAACAAATTATCAAAGTGTTAGATCGCCCTGCTGGTGAACCTAAGATATTTAAACTTAAGCATACCACTGCTTATGAAATGGCTAATACACTGAATAAGCTTTTAACAGAAAATAATTCAGCAGCTGGGGGCATTCCTGCTGATAACGTAAAAGTTAATATTATTCCAGATATTAGAACAAATAGCCTTCTCATTAGAAGCGATAGCTTAGCGCGTAAAATTCAAATTCAACAGTGGATTGATCAGCTAGATGTTGCAATGGCAACACCTTCTAATTTGCATATCGTTTACTTAAAAAATGCTGAAGCTGCTCGAGTAGCTACATTATTACGCGGTGTGTTAGGTATAGATAATATATCATCTGGCACGCCTGAAACGAATCAAACTACGTCCTTACCTGCGCAACCGGGAGGCAGCAACTCTGCAACAAATACATCTTCAACACCTGCCGCTCCTAAATTATCTTCAAATAATGGAAACAATAGCTCAGGCAATAATAGCGGGCTAAATGTTTATGCAGATACTTTAAATAATGCATTAATTGTATTAGCTCCCGAGACGGTATATAGAGATATTCAACGTATCATAGAACAAATGGATATCCGCCGTGCGCAGGTGTTTGTTGAAGCCCTTGTTGTAGAAATGTCTGCTGATAAAGCATCAGAATTTGGTATCCAGTGGCAAAGTTTTGGCGGCTTAAATGATAACCAAACAAGAGCTATCGGTGGCACAAATTTTGGCGGCGTTGGTACTAATATTTTGGGTGTAGCAAGCAATGTTACAACTGTAGGTCAAGGTTTGAATATTGGCGTTATTAAAGGTTCACTAACTATACCCGGTACAGCAACGACTATTCTTAATTTAGGATTGCTTGCTCGCGCTCTTGAAGCGAATACTGAAGCGAATATTCTTTCTACTCCAACGCTAATGACGCTTGATAATGAAGAAGCTCGAATTGTTGTGGGACAAAACGTACCTTTTATTACAGGTCAATATACCCAAAATACCACTGGTGGAGCTGCTCCTTTTCAAACAATTGAACGTCGTGATGTTGGCTTAACATTAAAAGTTAAACCTCAAATAACTGAAGGTGGTTCTGTTCGACTTGCTATTTACCAAGAAGTATCAAGTGTTCAAGATACAACGAATGCTGCTGGAGTGATTACCAACAAGCGATCGATTGAATCTACCATTCTTGTCAATAACGGCCAAACCATTGTGCTTGGTGGATTGATGCAAGATAAATCAGGTGATGGTACAAATAAAGTTCCTATCGCTGGCGATATTCCTATTCTTGGTTCTTTATTTCGCTACAACACTAAAAATCATAATAAAACCAATTTAATGATATTTATGCGGCCTACTATCGTGCGGTCTGCAGAAGATACTACCCGCTTATCAATCGATCGCTATCGTTATTTAATAGACGACACTAAGTCAGTACTTTCTAAAGACAGCAATATTCAACTACCTGAAGTACCATTAAAAGAAGGCCCGCTTATTCAAAAATCAGCGCCTTCCTCTCCGCCACCTTCAGCTTCTCCTCCTCCCCCGGCAAGTTCACACTCGCCTCGATCTTCCTCTTCTTTCTCAAATTCTGAATCAGCGATTGCACCTTTTGCTCTTCCTCAATCATGAGTGTTAAAGCTTCTTCAATAAACAACCCTTCTTGGAAGTGGTCAGAACAATGGCCTGAATGTATTGAGCCGTTAGGTTTAGCACCTTCAATCAGAGCCTGTATTACATCTCGCGATGCTTTGCATGTTAATGGAACTGCAAATTTTTCTCTTTTTGTGAATGAAGACCCTAAGCTTGTGCATGTACGAAGGGAACAGCTAGCTCAAATACTTACGCAACCTATCTATTGGCTAAGCAAACAAGTTCATGGCACGCATGTTGTTGACTTTTCTAACACTAACCGTTCCCCAACTACCTGTATTAGTCCACATGAATATCGCTTTGATGAGCCTGCTGACGCGGTTTGGACAAATCGTACTAACAGTATTATTGGAGTTCTTACTGCTGACTGCCTGCCTATACTGCTATGGAATCATCAAGGCACTCATATTGCAGCCATCCATGCAGGTTGGAGAGGGTTACAAGCAGGTATTATAAAAAACACAATCGACTCATTCGATATTAACGCTGATGAATTAAATGCATGGATAGGCCCTGCTATTGGTTCTCAAGCCTTTCAGGTAGGTTATGATGTATATGATTCTTTTTGCTCGCAGACACCAGAAGCTACCATAGCATTTCACCCCGACTTGAAACATCCAGATAAGTGGTTGGCTGATTTAAATCTGCTAGCCACTATGCATTTAAATGCAGCTGGTATTAATAATGTTACTTCTAGTGGTATTTGTACCTCGCAAGATTCGGCAAAATGGTTTTCTTACCGAAGTAATTCGCAATCAGGGCGATTCGCCAGTCTTATTTGGATTGAGCAACGTTAATAATTCATATATATAGATAATTACTCATAAAAATTGCTTTCTTTAAGTTCCCCTGCACTATTCAAATAGCTTGATTGTGACGATACTTACTCTAACAGATCGCTAAATTTATTAGCATAAAGGTAACTTATGAGCTCTTCTATTAATTTATCTCCAAGCGGTAGCGCTATCTTTGATACCCAACGCCTTGATGGATTAGAAGCCAAAGTTAAAGATGCAGACCCAAAAGCACTAAAAGTTGTCGCACAGCAATTCGAGGCTTTTTTTCTCAAACAAATTTTAAAAGACATGAGAAATACAACTTTTTCCACCGGCCTTATGGGAGATGAAAAGTCGGGTGCTTTAGGCGAATATACCCAATGGATGGATACTCAGATGGCTGACACCTTAAGTCAGCGCGGTATTGGATTAAGCGATGCGCTTCTTCAACAATGGATGATGAATAGTCCTCAAAAAAATACACATGCTGATAAAGTAAGTGAAACTCCATCTAGCAAAACTAACTCCAACAGTTAATATCATTTTTTTATTAGTGAAGACTCATGGTTTGATTCCAAGTCTCTGAAACATATCAAAATTGTGCCAAAGTCTAGTTGATCTTAACCTAATAAGTCAGCATAAACTAAGCATGTATACATACTTTTAATATACACGATGAATGCAATATTATGCTTAATATAAATAATAAATACGTAAAAAAGCCCTTTCTTTTAGCAAGAAAGGGCTTTTTTTACTTAATGAATATAGATGTTATGCCAGAGTTCTGGTTACCTCCAAGATTTCATACGCTTCTAGCTGATCGCCTTCATTCAAATCATTAAAGTTTTTGATCGATAATCCACACTCAAAATTAGACTTAACTTCTTTAACGTCATCTTTAAAGCGTTTTAGCGAATCAAATTCACCATCAAAAATAACTACATTGCTGCGTAATACTCGAACTCGCGCATTTCGGCGCAATACACCATCTTGTACATAACACCCTGCAATGGTCCCAATTTTAGAAACGCGGAATACTTGGCGAACTTCTGCCAAACCAATAATGCTTTCTTTTTTCTCAGGAGTTAACATACCAGAGAGAGCGGCTTTAATTTCATCTACCGCTTCATAAATCACATTATAGTAACGTATTTCAACACCCGCGGATTCTGCTAATTTGCGCGCAGAAGCATCGGCCCTGGTATTAAATCCAATCACAATCGCTTTGGATGCAATAGCCAGATTAATATCAGACTCACTTATGCCACCGACTGCGCTATGAACGATATTAACGCGAACCTCATCGGTCGAAATCTTCTGAAGAGCATGCGTTAGACCTTCATAAGAACCTTGAGCATCAGCCTTCAAAATTATTTCTAAGGTTTGTGCTTCTGTACCTGCTTGGAAAAGATTTTCAAGTTTAGCTGCATGCTGTTTTGCCAAGCGTACATCACGGAATTTACCTTGACGGAACAATGCAATTTCGCGTGCTTTACGCTCATCATGCAACACAAATACTTCTTCACCAGCTTGCGGAACTTCTGCTAAACCTTGAATTTCAACTGGAATAGAAGGCCCTGCAGAGTCAATAGGGCGCCCTGCTTCATCGTTCATGGCTCTTACACGACCAAATGTAGCACCCGCCAGCAGAATATCACCACGACGTAATGTTCCACTTTGCACCAAAATAGTAGCAACAGGTCCACGTCCTTTATCTAAGCGTGACTCAATTACCATTCCTCGTGCGGGTAAATCAATCGGAGCTTTCAACTCCAAAACTTCAGCCTGCAGCAATATACTTTCCAGCAGCCCATCAATGTTAATACCTTTTTTAGCAGAGACTTCAACAAACATTGTGTCTCCACCGAACTCTTCTGGTAACACTTCATGAGCAACCAGTTCTTGCTTAACTCGTTCAGGACGTGCATCAGGTTTATCTATTTTGTTTACTGCAACAATGATAGGAACCTTAGCAGCTTTTGCATGATGAATAGCCTCAACCGTTTGCGGCATCACTCCATCATCAGCAGCGACCACTAAAACTACAATATCAGTATGCTTTGCGCCACGAGCACGCATAGCTGTAAATGCCTCATGGCCTGGAGTATCTAAAAATGTGACTACACCGCGAGGGGTTTCCACATGGTAGGCCCCAATATGCTGAGTTATCCCACCGGCTTCGCCTTGAGCTACTTTTGCACGACGAATAGTATCAAGCAATGAAGTTTTACCATGGTCAACGTGTCCCATCACTGTTACAACAGGAGGTCTTGGTAAACTTTCTACTGCTGCATGGCTTGCTGTTTCACTTAAAAAAGCGTCAGGATCATCAGGCTCAGCAGCTTTCGCTATATGGCCCATTTCCTGTACAGCAATCATTGCCGTCTCTTGATCTAGTATTTGGTTAATCGTTACCATCATGCCTAATTTCATTAGGGTCTTGATAAGATCAACCGCTTTAACTGACATTTTTTGTGCTAATGCAGCAACAGCGATAGTTTCAGGAACAATAACTTCATAAATAATAGGCTCAAGAGGAGTTTGCTGCATTTCTTGGCGATGTTTGTCATGCTTGCGATGACCTTTATGACCACGCTCATGCCAAGTGAAATCTCCATTTTGTACAGCATCAACATCTACGCTACGTAATTTGTTTGTAGATGGGCCTTTTCCTGCTTCTTCTCTAGCACCACGTTTAGGAGCAGGTTTTTTATCAGCACGCTCTTGACTTACACCTGTATTACGGCTGCCAGAAGGACGGCTCGTATTAGATTTATTAGCCGCTGGAGCTTGAGATGTTGGATCACGAGGAACTCCACCAGCTGGCGAAGCCGAACGATTATTTCCACCTGTACTAGGCCTATTTGCTCCCCCACCGCCACCTGCCGGACGACCTGACGCACCTTGTGCAGGTGGACGCCCTGTACCACCGGTATTGTTATTTCGACCACGATCATTTCTATCAGAGGAATGACCTCCTTCACGAGAGCTGCCGCCTGTTGAATTAGGCGCTTGTTTGCGATCGCCTGGCTCAACAGTTTGACGTGGAGCTACTACTGCTGCAACTGGTGCGACAGGAGCTACTACAGGTTTAGGTTGCCGTTGTTGTTCTGCTAATTCTTTACGTCGATCACGCTGAAGCTGACGCTGACGCATCTCTTCCATTTGATGTTCACGTAACGCATTTTGGCGTCGCGCTTCTTCTTCTCTTAATGCTATTTCTTGAGTGCCTAATACCGCTTGAGGCGTCAATGGAATAGCTGGTGCTGTATTCGTTTCTGCGGAAGCTGAAGAAGCTTTTTTTTGCGTATCTGTAGCAGTTACGTTAGATTTTTTATCAGAAAAAGTTGCTCCATTTTTCTTATGAGCAGATGATCTATCTTGAGATACTTTTGTATCAACTGCCTTACTATCATCTCTTTTATTAGCGTCTGGCTTACTAGGAGATTGCGTAGCAGGCTGAGAAAGCTCTTTACCTTTAGCATTTTGCTGCTCAGTCTTAATTGGTGCTTGAGCTTTAGAAGCGACCGCCTGTTGTGAAGAAGCCAACTCTTTACTGGCAACTACATTCTGATGCGCCAGATTATTAATTGGACTTTCTTCTTTGGGCGGAGCAGCCTCAGCGGATTCTTTAGCTATAGGTTGCGTTGCTGATACAGTAGCCGCAGAAGCCGCAGAGTTATTATCTGCCCCTGAATGTAAGGAATCATTAGCTAATTGTTTATCTTTTGATGCGTCGCTATTACGAAGCTGAGCAGAAGCAGCACTAGATTCATTTTTTTCAGTTGCTTGCGATGCAAGCGAACCCAAAGGATCTGCTTTTGCCGAAGCTGTAGCATTTGAAAGCTCAGCTGTTGGCGTAGCAATCGCATCTGGAATATCATCTTTAACCAAAACACGCTTTTTTCTTACTTGCACTTGAATGGTACGGGAACGCCCCCCCCCCTCAGCGTGCTGAATTTCGGTGGTTTCTTTATGGGTTACCGTAATTTCTTTCTTCATGCGTTTTTTGCCTCGTTAGACCTGGGCTGAGACAGCTTCAGGCGCTTCATTAAACCAGTGGGCTCGTGCTTTCAAAATGAGTCCTTTTGCAGACTCCACATCGATACCCGTTATTTCTATTACATCATCCACGGCTAAATCAGCGAGATCGTCACGAGTATGCACACCATGCTCAACCAAGCACTTTACTAAATCTACACTAATGCTCAGACCGTTTAACTCAGCCAATAACGATTGCGTTTGCCGTTCTTGCTCAGAAGCTAACTTAGACAAGGCATCGCGTGCAATATTACGCATGGAATGCACTTGCTCTTCTGTTAAACCTTCTAGCTCCAACAATTCTGAAAGTGGTACATAAGCCACCTCTTCTAAATCTGTAAAGCCTGCCTCTACCAAAATATTAGCCACTGCTTCATCAACGCCTAGTGTACCCGTAAAATAGTTCACAGTTGTTTGACGCTCATCTTGATTTTTACGTGCTGCTTCAGTGACACTTAATATATCAATATTCCAACTTGTTAAATCAGCAGCTAACCGTACATTTTGCCCACTGCGACCAATAGCTATAGCTAGATTTTCTTCATCTACAACCACATCCATACTACGGCGTTCTTCATCAACTACGATGCTTTGAATTTCTGCGGGAGCAAGAGAATTTATCACGTATTGAACCGGATCGTGAGACCAAACAATAATGTCGACTCGCTCTCCCCCTAACTCTTCCATAATAGGAGTGATACGTGAACGACGTACTCCTACACATGTGCCTACAGGATCTAAGCGCATATCGTTAGCTTTTACTGCTATTTTTGAACGTATACCAGGATCACGTGCCACTCCCTTGATTTCAAGGAGTCCACCCTCTATTTCTGGCACTTCCATCTCAAACAAACGTATCAAAAATTCAGGTTGTGTTCGAGATAAAAAAAGTTTAGGGCCACGTGGCAAATGATCAATTCTGTACAGTAAGGCACGAACACGATCACCTATACGCAGGTTCTCTTTAGGAATAAGGTGCTCACGGGCTAGTACTGCCTCAACTTTTCCTATTTCAACAATATACTGATTTCTTTCTAAGCGTTTAACAACGCCAGAAACTAATGTATCTTTACGCGCCAAATACTCTTGGTAAAGCTGCAAACGCTCAGCATCACGAATTTTTTGCAAGACAACTTGCTTAGCTGCTTGGGCACTGATACGCCCAAAAGATACACCTTCGAGCTCTTGCTCTATGATATCACCAACTTTATATTGAGGGCCGTAATCTTCAGCCTCTTCCATATCAAGTGTTTCACCTTGGATATACTCTTCAAAAGCTTCATCTACAATACGCCACTGGCGATAACAATGGTATTCACCCGTATTACGATCTATCGTTGCACGAACAACAATCCCTTGTTCAGCTCCTTTACGAGCTGCTTGTGCAAGTGCTTGCTCTAATGCCTCAAAAACAATCTCTTTATCTACGTTCTTTTCCCGCGCTAACGCATCAGCTAACAGCAATAGCTCTCGATTCATCGTTGTTTCTCCGCTTTAAATACCGGGATCAAACGTACCCGCTCTATTTCACTCATTTCAAATTCTAACTGACCTAAATCTTCCGTATTTAATCGCAAACGCTGATGTTCTTCATCATAAGCTTCTAACACGCCTGTAAATAACTTACGCTGATTAAGTGCTCGCCTCAGCTTTATTTTAACAGGTGAACCAACAAAACGCTTAAAATGCGCTGGTCGAGTTAAAGGACGATCTAAGCCAGGTGATGAAACCTCTAGACGGCTATAGTCTAATTCTTCGACCATAAATACTCGACCAAGATGATGGCTAACCTTTGTACAATCATCAAGCGTAATGCCTTCGGGACGATCAATAAAGACCCGAAGCATTCGCGTCTTCACGAGGTAATCTACCTCGACAAGCTCATAACCCAACCCTTCTAAAGTCGGCTCAATGAGTGTTACAAAATCAATCATCTGCATACGCCCTTGTTCTTGGCACTAAAAAAAAATGGGCGCAATGCCCACTAGATGGTGAATCTTATCACAAACCCGCAGAGAAAAGCAGGGTATCCGCTTACTAAGCTTTAAAAAAAGCCTAGCCGCGCTATGAATAAATGGCTTAATTCACACTTTTCACCATAAATCAAGGCTACTGGCTAATGCAAAGAGATTACTTGTTTTGCTATTTCTCTTGCATATTGATCTTCAGCTATGGCGTGGTCTATAGATTTAACTGGCTGTATATTCATCTTATCAAGCGTCTTATTTACAACATCATAAATAGTCAAAAAGGAAATTTTATTGTTTAAAAATGCCTCGACTGCAATTTCATTGGCTGCATTAAAATAAATGGCCGCAGTTCCTTCTGCATTTAATACCTTTTCTACCATTTTAAGAGCGGGAAAACGAATATGATCAGGCTCTTCAAAATCTAAACTCTTTAATGTTAAGCAATCCAAATGCTCTACCCCCGTTTCTAAACGATCTGGGTAACTTAATCCATAAGCAATAGGAACCCGCATATCAGGATATCCACACTGAGCCAACGTAGAACCATCTTTATAACTAACCATTGCATGCACAATACTTTGTGGATGTACTACTGCTTTAATACGTTCGGCAGGTAATCCAAACAACCAGTAAGCCTCAATGATTTCTAATGCTTTATTCATCAACGTTGCGGAGTCAACAGAAATTTTTTTACCCATTGACCATTTAGGATGCTTACACGCTTGTTCGGGTGTTACATGCTTCAATATCTCTAGAGGCGTAGTTCTAAAAGGCCCGCCAGACGCAGTCAACCATAAAGCATGAACACTATTTGAATGCTGTAATGCGCCTTGCACTGCACATTTATGCTCCCAACACTGAAAAAGCGCATTATGTTCGCTATCGACCGGCATTAAGATAGCACCGGATTGTTTTGCCGCTTCCATCATAAGCGAGCCTGCCAATACCAGTGACTCCTTATTCGCAAGCAATATTTTTTTTGAAGCCCTTACTGCAGCTAACGTAGGCAGACAGCCTACCGCTCCTACAATGCCTGAAACAACGGTATCAACCGTGTCTAGCACCACTAAATCGCATAGCGCTTGAGAACCGCTTAATACTTCTACATTTACACTATGCGTTTTACATAACGATTTTAAACGCTTAGCTGCTGCCTCATCGTTCATTACTGCAAAACGAGGATTAAACTGTTGACACAATGCAAATAGCTTTACTTCTTGCGTACCAGCAGCGAGTACTTCCACCTTAAAACGTTCAGGATAACGAGCAACAATATCGAGTGTATTCTTACCAACTGAACCTGTTGCCCCTAAAATTGCAAGCCGTTGAATAGTATGGGGCTGGTCAAGAAACATGAATAATCCCTAAAACACATAACAGAGCAATCATTGGCAATACTGGGAAGAGAGCATCAATACGATCCAAAATACCGCCATGGCCCGGTAATAACGTGCCACTATCCTTTTTTCCTGCTTGACGCTTTAACAATGACTCAAATAAATCACCAATAATTCCATAAGCAGCGAGAAGAATGGAAAAAAGAAATAACCAAAATAAAGGGTATTGGCCTAGCGTTAAATTAGTAGTATGCACATTAAGGGAAGCACCGAAATAAAGAAATATTATGCTGGTATAAAGCGCACTAAATAAAATTCCGCCTAATGCCCCTTCCCATGTTTTGCCTGGGCTAATTTCTGGAGCAAGTTTATGGCGTCCTAATAACCGCCCGGTTACATAAGCCATAATGTCTGATACCCAAATGAGTGCCATGCTTGCCAAAAGAAATGCAGGTGATTTATGTACTAAGTATGCTATTGCAGAAAATAATGAGACTATTAAGCCTGAACCTATTATAAGATTTAAAAACGCTGAAGGCTGCCATCGCTTTACTAGCCAACAAGGGGCAACAAATAGCCAAAAAAGGGTACCGAGGCCCAATATATATATTTGAGCAGTAGGATGATGAGAAACGACAGCTAGCACTCCCATTGCACTAAAGCTTAATACCTGCTTAGGGAGCGATAAAGGAAGTGCCAAACCTCGCCACTCCCACCATGCCCATAACATCAAAAGTAAAATGACTCCTCTTTTATACGATATTGATACATTAAATAGTAAGTACCATACAAGAGGAATTAAAACTGCAATCGTTAAAATACGGTATTTAAGCATGGGAAGAAACTGGTGGTGTTTGAACTTGCTCGCTCGTTTGACCAAAGCGCCGCTCTCTTCGAGCGAAACTATCTAATGCCTGCTCTAAGCTTTTTCGATCAAAGTCAGGCCATAGCTCATCCGTAAAATAAAGCTCGCTATATGCAGTTTGCCATAACAAAAAGTTACTAATACGGTGCTCGCCACCGGTTCTAATAAATAAATCTGGATCGGGAGCATAAGCAAGTGCTAGATATTTCTTTAACACTTCCTCATCAATATCTATCAAGCTTTCTGGACAATCTTTTGCAATACGTTGCACAGCTTGCAACACATCCCACTTACCCCCGTAATTAGCGGCGATAGTTAAGGTAAGACGATAATTTGAAGCAGTTTTAGCTTCTGCAAATTCGATTAAATCGACCAACTCTTTTTGAAAGCGTGAACGATCACCTACAAGCTTTAACCGTATTCCTTTTTGGTGCATTTCCTCTACTTCGTTAGAAAGCACCTTCATAAACAATTGCATAAGAAGCGACACTTCTTCTTGAGGCCGCTTCCAGTTCTCACTGCTAAATGCAAATAAGGTTACGTAAGGAATGCCATAATCCAAGCATGCATTAATAATTTTATGAATTGATTTTACCCCAGCAGGATGCCCTGCAACCCGAGGTAAGAAACGCTTACGCGCCCAGCGACCATTGCCATCCATAATAATAGCAATATGCTGCGGTAACACGGAAAATGGCATTTTATCTGACATGCTACACCGACATTAAATCTGCTTCTTTCGCTTGTAAGAGCTTATCGACTTCAGCAGTATATTTATCGGTTAACTTCTGAATCTCATCTTGCGCACGACGCTCTTCATCTTCAGAAATTGTTTTATCTTTAAGTGCATCTTTAAGCTGCTGGTTTGCATCACGCCGCACATTACGAACAGCTACTTTCGCCTCTTCAGCTTCTGTTCTTACAATTTTAACAAGATCTTTTCGACGCTCTTCTGTTAAAGAAGGCATAGGTACACGAATTAAATTACCTTGCGAATTTGGGTTTAATCCTAGATCAGCATCGCGGATAGCTTTTTCAACGACTGAAACCATTTTAGATTCCCAGGGCTGCACGCCTAATGTACGCGCATCAAGAACACTAAGATTAGCTATTTGAGATAAATCGGTTGCTGTACCATAATAATCAACTTGTATATGCTCTAGCAAACTAGGGTGAGCACGACCTGTTCTCACTTTTGCCAAATTACCTTTTAATACCTCAATACCTTTTTGCATACGCTGTTCAGTGTTTTTCTTTACTTCAGCTGGTACTGTCATTAATAGTCTCCCCTTTGTTTGCTATACATCAACTTATGCACTTCTAAAAACTATCTTCCCAACATCAAAACTAATTAATTAAATTTATAACTAAGTATGATTCTCTTTATAAAGATGCGATAAACGGTCTCTTTCTCTCTAATAGCACCATATGAAACACTACGCAGAACCGTTAAATTGTCAACGCAAATGAAATGATATACATCAGAGATCAAGAGAACAATATCGAAACTACAACTTACATTTGGTTAAGCTAGCTTTTAAAGCATATTTTTTTAGCAATGTACAAGTGTTCCTTCATCTTCACCTAAAACAACACGTCTAAGCGCGCCTGCTTTAAAAATACTAAATACTTTTAGCAACATTTTTTGATCACGACACAACGCCAACGCTGTTGCGTCCATTACCTTTAAGTTTTTCACAATCGCTTCATCAAAGGTAAGGGTGGAGTAACGTGTCGCCTCTGGATTTTTTAAAGGATCATCAGTATATACACCATCTACTTTAGTCGCCTTTAAAACAATATCTGCACCCATTTCACTGCCTCGAAGCGCTGCTGCTGTATCCGTAGTAAAAAATGGATTTCCGGTACCTGCAGCAAAAATGACTACTTTATGATCTTCAAGATATCTTAATGCTTTTCCGCGAATATAAGGCTCTGCTACTTGATTAATGGCTAAAGCTGATTGAACACGGCTTACAACGCCAGCACGACGCATTGCATCTTGCAACGCTAAAGCGTTCATTAATGTTGCTAACATACCCATATAATCAGCAGTAGCGCGATCCATTCCGGCAGCACCAGGTGCTACACCTCTAAAAATATTACCACCACCAATAACCACACCAATTTCAACACCTAAACTTAAAATATCACGCACTTCTTCAGTAATTCGATCAATTACTTCACGATTAATTCCATACGGATCATCGCCCATTAGAGCTTCACCGCTTAGTTTTAATAAAATACGTTTATAGGCCACTTCACTTTTTGAGGAATGACTCATTTACCTGAAACTCCCTAAGACTACATTACAGGGGCATCTCAAAATTCTCGAATACTAAACTAAATATGTGTCTTATCATTTAGTGGTACAAAAAATTCCTTTAGAATGATCTATCAGAATTTTTTGCGACCACAACTACTAGAAAAGTATTGAGAATATAGAAATATGCCTACAGAAATTATGCCATTGCAATCTGTGCCATGACTTCTGCAGCAAAATCATTTTGCTTTTTCTCGATACCTTCACCTACTGTAAACAACTTAAAGCTATGTACTGTTGCTTTTTGTGCGTTTAATAATTGCTCTACAGTTTGGTCTGCATTTTTCACAAACGGCTGGCCTAATAAGCTAACTTCTGCTAAAAATTTCTGTACACGCCCTACAATCATCTTTTCAATAATATCTGCAGGTTTACCAGACTCAGCTGCTTGAGCACGGTAAATTGCTTTTTCGTTTTCAATTGCTTCGGCAGGAACTTCGGCAGAACTTACACAGCTAGGCTTTGTAGCAGCAATATGCATCGCAACATCTTTACCTAGTTGAGGTTCAGTTGCAGTAATATCAACTAGCACTCCAATTCGCCCGCTATGTACATAAGTTACTGCTTTACCCTGAGTTTCAATACGCTCAAAACGACGAATTGAAAGGTTCTCGCCAAGCTTCATAATTAGCTCTTGGCGTTGCTTTTCAAGCGTTTCGCCATTAGTTTCTAACGCAGATAATGCCTCAATTGTTGCAGGGTTATTCTGAACAACTTGTTGAGCTACAGCATTAACAAATGCAGAAAAATCTTCGTTTTTAGCAACGAAATCAGTTTCGCAATTTACTTCAACAATTGCACCTACTTTAGCATCAGGAGCAACAGCGACTCCAATTAACCCTTCCGCAGCAATGCGCCCTGCTGCTTTAACAGCCTTTGCACCACTTTTAACACGCATCAAATCAGCTGCTGCTTTGATATCGCCATTTGTTTCAGTTAGAGCTTTTTTACACTCCATCATGCCCAAGCCAGTCATCTCGCGCAGTTCTTTGACCAGCGATGCGCTGATTTCAGCCATGTCATACTCCTTTAATCATAAAAAGAGCGCCAGCTACCTTTTACAGGTAAACCGGCGCTTTATGCTGTTAAACGTTTTGCAGCTCCACAACTAGTTGCGGAAATTACTGTTGAACTTCTTCAGTAGCAGAAGGCTCCACAGCCTCAGGCTTTTGTTCTTCACTTACATGTGCCGCAGCTGCTTGAGATTGCGCTGCATTAAGTGCACGGCCTTCCAGAATGGCATCTACTATACCGCGTGCATATAAACGAATGGCACGAGCGGAATCATCATTACCAGGAATAACATAATTAATACCATCAGGAGAGTGATTGGTATCAACCACACCAATAACGGGTATCCCAAGTGTATTGGCTTCTGTTACAGCAATTTTGTGATAGCCTACATCTACCATAAAAATTGCATCAGGCAAGCTATTCATTTCACGAATACCGCCTAAACTGCGATTTAATTTATTAAAATCGTTTTGTAACGTTAGCTGCTCTTTTTTAGTAAATGTATTTTCAGCATTTGATAGCGTAGCTTCTACATCTTTAAGGCGTTTTACTGATTGCTTAACTGTTTTAAAGTTTGTAAGCATACCGCCTAACCAACGGTGCGATACAAAAGGCATTGCAGCACGCTGTGCCTCTTCTCCAATAATTTCTTGAGCCTGGCGCTTTGTACCTACAAATAGAATTCTACCGCCACGCGCTGCTAACTGACGAACGAATTTAATAGCTTCGTCATACATAACAACAGTTTTTTCAAGATTAATAATGTGAATTTTGTTACGATGGCCAAAAATATAAGGTGCCATTTTGGGGTTCCAATAACGGGTCTGATGACCGAAGTGAACCCCGGCTTCAAGCATATTACGCATGGTTGAAGACATTTCTTCTCCTAATTGTGTTCTGGGTTAAACCTCCATCTGCTCACGGCTAATTCCCATTTATAAAAGGGAACACCCGAACGCAAAAGCAGATGTGTGTAGTCACTCTCCAAAAAAGACTTGGTGGAGGTGCGGACGTATTATAGCGATAAGCCTCTCATCGTGAAAGAGGCGATTGTTTAATTTCATAATATTGATAAGGGTAAATATGCTTAATTCAATTACGTTAATAAATGAAAATACAATTTTTCCAATGCATTTTTCAAACCATTAAAATGAGTGAATACCTGATTTTATCTTTGATGATAAGCCGTAGAGAAGATACCAGCAGCTAATTACATGATTGCTTAAAAGCCAAATAATTTCTTACTCTTCTTGCTATTGAGAATGAAACTGCACTAGCATTCCACCAAATAATTTTATGCTGTTTATATTTTGAAGACACAATTTAAACATCAAACTTAACTAATCACAGAATTTATAGGGTGTAATTTAGCTATTTAATTCTCTATTTTCTTAAGTATTTGCCCAGGAATTTTATATGAGTATTGGAACCCCCCTCAGCGCATCAGCTACCCGTGTTCTTCTTTTAGGTGCAGGCGAGTTAGGCAAAGAAGTCATTATTGCGCTACAACGCTTTGGTATAGAAGTTATCGCTGTAGATCGCTATGCCAATGCACCCGGCATGCAAGTTGCGCACCGCTCACACGTTATTTCAATGACAGATAGCGCAATGCTGCGCAACATTATTGAGCAAGAAAAACCTCATTTAATCGTACCAGAAATAGAAGCTATTAATACGGATGTACTCATCGAGATTGAAAAAGAAGGTTTAGCAGAAGTGATTCCCAATGCACGTGCTGCAAAACTAACGATGAATCGCGAGGGTATACGCCGGTTAGCAGCTGAAGAATTAAAGCTTCCTACCTCTCCTTACCAATTTGCTGATTCACTTCAATCAGTACGCGAAGCGATTGATACTAAAATCGGCTATCCTTGCGTCATAAAGCCCGTAATGTCATCTTCAGGAAAAGGCCAATCGGTTATTAAAAAACCAGAAGAGATTGAAACCGCCTGGCACCATGCAATTGCAGGCGGAAGAGTTCAGCAGAATAAAGTTATCATAGAAGGTTTTATTGCATTTGATTATGAAATTACACTATTGACTGTTCGTGCACTCAACAAACAGTCTCATCTTGAAACCTCTTTTTGTGAACCTATTGGTCATCTGCAAGTTGATGGCGACTATGTAGAGTCATGGCAACCTCAACCAATGAATGTTCTAGCTAAACAAAAAGCCCAAAATATTGCCCATAAAATTACCGAGAGCCTTGGAGGACGGGGCATATTTGGCGTAGAACTGTTTGTTAAAGGTGATGAAGTATGGTTTTCTGAAGTAAGCCCTCGCCCTCATGATACGGGCCTTGTTACCCTTATTACTCAACATCTATCTGAATTCGAGCTTCACGCCCGTGCCATTTTGGGTTTACCAGTAGATGTAAGTTTAAGAAGCCCAGGAGCATCAGCCGTTATTTATGGAGGAATTGATGCCAAAGATATTATGTTTGAAGGAGTCGCTGAGGCATTATGCATTCCTAATACAGATATTCGGCTTTTTGGAAAACCTGAAAGTTACAAAAAACGTCGCATGGGAGTTGCCTTAGCCGCTGCACCAAACATTGAGCAAGCTCGTCAGCATGCTAAGCTTTCTGCAAGTCGGGTTCATCCTACCGTTAAAAAAATTCTATAGAAAATTTGTACTTCTGACCGATAAAAACTAATAGCGAGCAGTTGCATTATCTTTTGATAATGAAACTTTTGAGAGTTTCGCTAAGAAGCCAGGAGACAAGCATGACTAAACCTTTTTTTTATGTACACCTTATTTTTATATGCCTTAGCCTTAGTCATGCTGCTATTGGAGCAAAGCCCTCACCCTCAGCTTCATTTATCCCCAAAGTTGTTATTCAGCAAGGAACTATCGTCACTGTCACAGCAGGAACAAAAAATATTTATGCTGAAGAATTTATCATGGAAGATAATTCGACTCTTATTATTCCTGCTGGAACTGAAGAATTTGAGTTTAATACAAAAAAATCTTATTTTGGCAAAAATACTAAAATCATTGCTAAAGGTAATGATGCTACTAAACCTGGAGAAAGTGGAACCTTAGGGGTTGATATTATTGCACGCCTGGGACGTACCACAATAAAAGGTTTAACCATGATAACCTCTGGCGGTTCAGGCTCTGATGGATTGCCAGGAATAGATGGGCAGAATGGTCAAGATGCAAGCTGTGACACCCTTACTCATGGTCAAGATGGCAGCTCAGGAAGTAATGGGCGAAACGGCGGTAATGGTCAAAATGCTGGTCTCATTAATATTTATATGGCAAAGCATAAAAATGATATGGATATTCATTTTATTCAAAAAGGTGGAATAGCAGGCAAAGGCGGCAAAGGCGGCAAGGGGGGGAAAGGCGGCAAAGGAAAATTAGAAAAATGCGGGAATAGAGAGATTACTTTTACTTCGGGTAAAGATGGTAAAGATGGTAAAGATGGCAATGATGGGCAGCCTGGTAGCGATAGTAATTCGCATGGCATGGTTTTTGAATAATTTTGTTTGAATTTTATGGTATCTACTTCATATACAAGTTATTATTTCAAAAATGCAAAAAACAATTATTTTCAAAATTTTATTCTTTAAAACCAAATATTTAATATTTTTTACACCATTAAAAATATTTTCAATATCATCCACATAACGAGTATTAATACAACATAAATATTATTTGCAAAAACTAAAAATCATATAAAAACAACATCTTATTTTACAATGAGAAGTTGTTTTTTTCGTAATACAAATCGCTTTTTATAAAGACATTTGTATAAACACACCTGATAAGCTTCATTTAAAATGTTTAAATTTCTTTTTAAGAAAATTTAAACAATTACTACTGTTTCCATACAACAATATAAAAATATAATTGAATTTTTTGGGGTAATATTAACAATGATTGCAAATTTTTTAAAAAAAATTGGTCATATTGAGATCAATATTTTCCTAACAAGCTTTTGTATTCTTTTCTTTGAGCTTATATGTATTCGCTGGATACCTGCTTATGTTTTTCATTTTGGTTTTTTTTCAAATTATATTTTACTAGCATCCTTTCTTGGGATAGGAATTGGAATATTAATAGGTGAAAATAAAAATAATTTAATTAAAATTAATTTTCACTCTATTGTGCTTGTCATTGTTTCGATAATAATTTTTTCTCAATTAGAAGTAAATTTAAACTCTAATGACATTTTACATTATGCGACCGAAAACCAAGCTCTTAAAATTGAAAACTTTATTTCGCTTCCTATTATTTTTATTCTTATAACATGTGCCTTCATTCAACTCTCTCGTCCTTTAGGATTTTTACTGCCTAAATTACCTCCTTTAAATGCTTATGCAATAGATATACTAGGAAGCATGATTGGTATTATAACTTTTTTTGTATTATCTTATTACTCATTGCCTCCTATCATCTGGTTTTCAATACTTTTTATAGCAACTTCTTTTACCTTTAAAAAAACAAATATTATTCCCAATTTTTTCGTTATTTTCTTAACTCTAGCTATTATTTTTATAAGTGGAAAATCTTCCTCCTACGATACTTATTGGTCGCCTTATTATAAAGTCACTGGCTTAGCTCATTCAAATGAATACTCTATTAATGTAAATAATATTCCTCATCAAGCAATAAAACCTTATGATAAAAAAGAAAGCTTATATCATAAGGTTTATGAAATATTTTCGCAAAATAAATTTAATAATGTACTTATTATTGGAGCAGGTACTGGGTCTGATATTGCTATTGCTTTACATTATGGGGTAAAACATATAGATGCTGTAGAAATTGACCCCGTTATTTATAATATAGGAAAACGCCTACATCCTGACCATCCTTACCAAGACCGCCGGGTTAATGTACATATTAATGATGGGAGAGCATTTTTACAAACAAATCAATCTAAATATGATTTAATTATTTTTGCATTACCTGATTCATTAACCTTACTTACTAGTTTTTCAAATTTAAGGCTTGAGAGTTTTTTATTAACATTAGAGTCTCTCAAAAAAGCGCATGAAAGCTTAACAAATAAAGGAATTTTAGTTTTATATAATTATTATAGAAAAGATTGGTTTATCTATAAACTTGCTAGCATGCTTCAATTAATTTCTGGAGAAAAACCTTATGTAACAACATATGGTTCCTGGGGTCGAGCAGCAGTCTTTATGAGTGGGCCACTTTTAAATACACTAAACCCACAATTAAACATACCCTATAGTGAAAATAATAAACCTCAGATCCAAACTAACCTATATGGCGCTTATAAACCTATTGTTGGTCAAGGAAGAATGACAGGCAATGTTAATCAACCGCTTGCCACAGATGACTGGCCCTTTATATATATGCGCGCCCCTACAATACCTATTGTATATATTATTACATTAGGTACCTTAATGTTAGGAGCATTTTTTTTCATAAAAAAATGCTCTCCTAAGGATGTTTTAAAAAAATTTAATTGGCATTTTTTCTTTTTAGGTTCAGCATTTATGATGCTTGAAACACGAAGCTTAGTTTCATTTTCATTATTGTTTGGATCTACGTGGATAGTAAATTCTTTAGTCTTTTTCTCTATACTATTTAGCGTGCTTCTAGCTATTTTAGTTAATTTAAAATTTAAAACCATTCCAATTAAATTTATTTACTGTTTACTTTTTGTATTTTTAATAATTAATTATTTTATGCCTACACATATGTTTCTAGCGATACCTATACCGCTACTACGATATGTAGCCTGTAGCACTTTATTTTTCATGCCTATTTTTCTAGCTAATATTGTATTTAGCCACTCTTTTAAAAATGCAGAGGCGGCTAATATCGCATTTGCATCAAATATGCTAGGGGCAATGGTAGGAGGAGGGTTTGAGTATCTTGCATTAGCATTTGGCTATCAATCACTTTTACTTATTGTAATAATATTTTATATATTAGCAATTTTTATTAAAAACTCTATGCTAGAAAAATCTTTAATACATAATAAATAAACAAAATGACGTGTAAATAAAATTACTTACACGCCATTAGAAAATTATTTTACTTATACTTACATTTAAAATTTTACTTATCTAGCTCACTATTATCTTCAGTTGTTTTAACACCCCATTCCCATATCACTAACTTGCTTTCTTTATCCCAATCAGCAAGTACACTTCCACCCTGCGCAAGTCGACCAAATAGAACTTCATCAGCTAAAGGCTTGCGCAGACGCTGTTGGATTAAACGTTGCATAGGACGCGCCCCCATAAGAGCATCAAAACCATCATGCGCCAGCGCTTCACGTAAAGCTGGGGTAGTTGAAAACTTAACATTATTTTTTAATAGCTGGCTAGCTAATTCTTCAAGATATTTATCAACCACCTTCATTACAATTTCAGTTGATAATGGCTGAAATTGAATAGTTTGATCAAGTCGATTTCTAAATTCAGGGCTAAACGTTTTTTCAATCGCTTGCTGCTGATCACTAGCATGCTTATTAGTAGCAAAGCCCATGGGTTTTTGTGACCACGAAGCTGCACCTGCATTCGTTGTCATAATCAGCACCACATGCCGAAAGCTTACTTTTCGGCTGTTGTGATCGGTTAGCATTCCATCATCCATAACCTGGAGAAGAATATTAAAAATATCTGGATGCGCTTTTTCAATTTCATCAAGCAGCACTACACAATGAGGTGTTTTATGAACAAGCTCTGTTAATTGCCCTCCTTGTTCAAATCCTACATAACCCGGAGGCGCACCAATTAGCCGAGAAACAGCATGCTTTTCCATATACTCTGACATATCAAAGCGCAATAAAGGCATGTTCATTGATTGAGCTAACTGCCTTGCCAACTCTGTTTTTCCTACGCCTGTTGGCCCTGCAAATAAAAAGCTTCCTGTCGGTTTGCGAGGGTCGGCTAATCCGCTGCGTGAAAGTTTTAACACACCTACTAATGCTTCAATTGCAGGTGTTTGCCCATAAATATGAGTCTTTAAATCTTGCTCTAAATTTAATAAAAGAGTGCGTTCATCTAAAGTCACTTGTCCTACAGGTAAACCAGACATTTTAGCTACTACTGTTTCAATATCATGCCCATTTAACTGCTTACGACGCTTGCGTGTTGGTTTCAACTGCTCCATAGCGCCTGCTTCGTCTAACACATCAATGGCTTTATCAGGCAAGTGTCTTTCTCGTAAATAGCGCACAGATAGCTCGACTGCACTTTGTAAAGCCGACTCTTGAAATCGTACGCCGTGATGCGTTTCAAGTTGGGGCTTTATGCCCTTTAGAATTTGTAATACTTCGCTCTCAGAAGGTTCAGGCACATCTATTTTTTGAAACCGACGGGCCAATGCTTGATCACGCTCAAATACTTGCCGATGCTCTGTAAAGGTTGTAGCTCCCATGCATTTTAGACGACCGCTACTTAATGCTGGCTTAAGCAAATTAGAGGCATCTAATGCACCGCCTGACGTTGCTCCTGCACCTATCATCGTATGAATTTCATCGATAAATAAAATAGCACCGCCCTCATGCGTCATTAACGCATCAAGTAATTGTTTTAAGCGCTGCTCAAAATCACCTCGATACTTGGTGCCTGCTAGTAAGGCACCCATATCAAGAGAGTAAACTGTCATTCCTTTTAAAACATCAGGAACCTCGCCAGCGACTAAACGATGCGCTAAACCTTCAGCAAGCGCCGTTTTTCCCACGCCCGCTTCGCCGACTAATAAAGGATTATTCTTACGACGGCGGCATAATACCTGTAAAACACGCTCGATCTCATTTTCACGCCCAATCAAGGGATCAAGTTTACCCTCAGCAGCTAAGGCATTCAAATTCATAGCATACTGAGTAAGGGGAGCTAAGGCTGAAGCAGTAGAGGCCTGGCTTAAATCTTCAGAATCAGGGCGAGTTCCATTAAACTTTTCATCTGCCCCCGCACCTTCTGGCTCGGGTTGGAAATTAGGAGGCCTAACATCTTGTCGTTTAGCAATGCCATGAGAAATATAATTCAATACATCAAGCTTAGTTAAGCCTTGCTGATGTAAAAAATAGGCAGCATAAGATTCTTTTTCATTCAAAATCGCAACAAGAACACTTTGAGCAGTGACCTCTTTGCGACCAGAAGACTGAATTTGCAAAATTGCGCGTTGAATAACCCGCTGAAATCCTTCTGTAGGCTGTACTTCAGCCTCATACTCAGCAGGAACAACAGGGGTATGTCCATCGATAAAATCGATTAACTCATAGCGTAATTTAGGAACGTCGACTGCACACGCAATTAAGGTATTGGTTGCCACTTTATGACTTAGCAATGCAAGCAATAAGTGTTCAACTGTTAAAAACTCATGGCGACGCTGCCGTGCATCGGCAAAGGCCAGTTGTAAGCAGACTTCTAAATCCTGTGCGATCATACGAGCTATTCCCCACCCATGCCTTTATTGGGAGCAGCAGGCTCAACCCGACAATGCAAAGGGTATTGCTGTTGCTCCGCCAATTCCTGAACCCGATTCGCTTTTGTTCGCGCGACATCTAGCGTATAAGTCCCACATACTGCTCCACCACGTTGATGCACTTCTAACATAATTGTAGTGGCTCGTGCTTCATCCATAAAAAAAATAGATTTCAACACATGTACAACAAATTCCATCGGTGTGTAATCATCATTAAGCATGACCACATCATAAAAAGAAGGCGGTTTTGTTTTTTCCGCAGATTCTGTTCGTTCTTTTTCAAGTTGTTCCGCCATATTATGCAACCTAACGGATAGAAATAAGAAAATTAATGGGTTTAATAAATAAGTACTGAATCATTCAGCAGGCTTATCTAAATTGCTTGAATATCGAAACTTTTGAAATAGCAGCATTAATAGCACACCGAAAGCTATACCTCCTGAATTTGCGCATAAATCCAATACATCGCGCTCACGACCAGGGCTTACTATCGGCTGAAAAACTTCTATTAATGCACCCATAACCCAGAGCGAAACTACCACTCGCCACCATGTAACCACCTGCTTTCTACGATAAGAAAATAAGAAAGCAAATGTGAGAAGCATATAAGCTGATGCATGAATAAACTTATCATTGCCTGGCAGATGAAGGGCATTTACATCTTTAGGCGGTAAAAATGAGCCTATCACAATCCCTGCTAACAAACCATAGGCTATGACCTTTTGAAACTTTAAAAGCCAGGCGATCATTCTACTCATTACGCAGATATCGCTGCTGTACGCACAGGCTCAAGCAATGTTTGCAACTCACCGGTTGAATCCATTTCCCGCATAATATCGCAGCCTCCAATAAATTCCCCTTTTACGTACAATTGAGGAAATGTAGGCCATTGAGCGTATTCTTTTGCACCTTGGCGAATATCTGCATCCATGAGTATATTTACTGAATAGAATTTGTCTATCCCATTTTTCTTTAGTAACTGTACTGCTGTTGAAGAAAATCCGCATTGAGGAAACTGGGGTGTTCCTTTCATAAATAATACAACGGGATGTGCTGTTACTTGATCGTGAATGTGCGCTTGTATATCCATAATGATTAAATCCTTAATGACATGATAACTCATAACGTAAATTGTAACATTTAGGCACGTAAAACCCTATTTTTTGATTTACCGAGACTGGCATCAACCAATTTTTCCAACCTATAATAGCCTCTTGGCAACCTACGCTTTTATCTTGTGTAAGCATACGTAAATTTCAAGCATATTCTTACTTTTGATCACTAAGATTTTGACGAAGGTGCGAGTGAAATTCGGAAAAAATAAGCAGCTCCAACCAATATGCCTAGAGGAATGACTCCCCACCAGGCCCAATTTACGCGCCAAATTAACGTTAATACATATAAAAACGTCGACCCATAAATAAAGAAAATACTAATAATTTCTGCTAATGGTGAACGAGGCAATCGCTGGTAAAACCCTTGCACAGAAGCTAAAGGAAGTGTCATCCATAGTTGTATCCGAGAACTTAATACAATGGTAGTTGTCGCAATTCCCAAAAAGCTACAGGCAACCTTTAAACCTGCTACTGCGGCAGTTATTAACGCTAATATAACCGTTACAAGCACAAACGGTGTAACGATCACTCCCCATTTGCTATCACGTAGCGTCCAGCGCACGTAGGGTGCCATCGTATACCAAGGAGCGCCACTTTCTACTGACATTGATAGCCAGCACAAACGAGAAGCCATTAAGCTCCCCAATACGACCCAACCTAAACATAAAAGCGAAATCATTTCAAGATTTTTAGTGTTATATACCCCTACTAAGATAAGAGGCAGCACTTGAGCAGCATCTAGCAATATTTCTGAACTAATACGCGGATCACGCCGCAGCATACGCCATTCTTTTAAAAACAGAACTTGGATATTGTTTTCGTTAAAACGCTTTAATAACGCTCTATTATGTGACTTCATTTTGCCGAGCAATTGCTGCTGCATAACAAAAAGTTGCTCACCCCAATAGCAATCAGTCATGATAAAAAAAAGCGTTACGATACTTACTAATACCCCCAAAGAAACTCTATCGCCCAATGCCAAGCGCATCATGCTTTGAAGCCAACCCGTTTGCTTCCACCACCCTTCCGATACAATACTTTGCTCTATCACTTGCCAGGCTAACTGAACAAAGGTTGGTTTTAGTACAGGAATGACAGCTAACGAAAGTAGTAAAACGCTTGCTCCGCTCCCTAAAAATTGGAAGAACCGCCGCGCCTGACTTGCCCCAAACAACTTAAAGCTTCCCACAACAACCGCTAAACCTAATAATGTAAATAAAAGTGCAAAAGACGGCAGCCATATAAAAAAAGCAAACCCTGCGGGTTGACCATAAAATATAAGTGCTATGGCTAGGGGCATATAGAAAAACCCCATATAGAGCGTGCTATAAAGCGCAATATTTAAAACGGAGGAACGCCCAAGCACCTTGTGCGAAAGAGGTGCAAGAAAATACTGTTTAAGCATGTTGGGCTGTGATAAATAACGCAATAGCGTTTGAATGGTACGAGAAAAACAAGCACCTGCAACGACTAGCATCAACCCTGCCAATGCAGACCATATGAAAACATTAGGAAAACGCATCCAATATTTAACCATTGAAAAAGCCATATATTGGGAAAGCGCAAACACACTAAGAAAAATCCAACTTCGCGCCCACCGATGATGCGCCAAATTCCGCCATATCAATAATAGCTGCCATCCGACCAACCATAAAGTTTTACCTGGAGGAAACATACGCAAGAGCCGGATCATTTTTAACCTCACCATCCAGGTAAATTTTATGTTTATGAGTGTTTGCTAGTTGTTTAAGAATCCCCTCTAGCGGTACATTCTAAAAAGAACTGCTCTAACGTCATCGACTCATATTCAGCACGCTTAAGCTTTAAGTCTTCAAATTTACCCAGCGCAATTAAATGCCCTTTGTGTAACAACGCCAGCCGATCTGCCCACCGTTCTGCCATATCTAAAATATGCGTCGTAAACACTACCGCCATGCCATCCTCTTTAGCACGCGCAGCCAATAATTGTTTGACATCATGGGCAGCATGAGCATCTAGCCCAGTTAAAGGTTCATCTAGCATCAATAATTCTGGTCGATGAATAAGACCTGCAGCAAAAGCAAGTTTTTGCTGCATACCTCGTGAAAGCGTTTCAGTATAGCGATCACGCATTGTCCATAAATCGAGATAACGCAATAACTCTTCTGCCTCTTTCCAAGCAACATCCGCTTTCATTCCCCATAACCCTGCCATAAACTCTAAATATTCTAAGGGTGTAAGTTTTGGGTATAACAACGGGTCATCAGGCAAATAAGCCAATCGCTTTTTAACTTCAAGAGCATTCTGATGTTGAGCGTACCCACTAACCCATATTTCGCCGCTTGAAGGATGCTCTAAGCCCGCAATCATTTTTAAGGTTGTCGTTTTACCTGCACCATTAGGCCCTAACAGTGCAAAAAGTTCTCCGGGATACACATCAAAACTTAATGAATCAACGATAACTTCTGATCCATAAAGCTTTTTAAGTTGCTTAACTTGCAGGCAAGGAGCAAGTGTGTTTTCAGAAGATTCCATCGTCATTCAGCAGAGTCCTGTGCAGATGGCCAAACAGGTTCTAATTGACGCACCAATCCTACCCATTCATCTAATGACAAACTTTCAGGGCGGCGTTGCGGATCAATTCCCCAGGCAGACCATTCAAGCGGAGCGGGTAACGCCTTTAAACTGTTAGAAAGCATTTTACGGCGCTGACCAAATGCCATTTGTAACACAAGTTCCAAAATACCTCGGTTGCATTGAAACCTTAGCATTTCTGACGGACGATGAGGCGTTAATCGTGCAACCATAGAATTTACTTTAGGTGCAGGAAAAAACGCTGTGGGGGGAACTTCAAACAAAGGTTCCACTTCAAAGACGGTTTGTACTGCTATGCTTAAACGGCTATATGCAGAGGTAGAAGGCTGAGCGCCTAAGCGCTCTATAACCTCTTTTTGTAACATAATATGAATATCTTTTATACATTCAGGGGTTTGAACCCACTTAAGCATGAGTACAGAAGATAAGTTATAGGGAAGATTGCCAACTAATCGCAAAAGCGGTGTCTCAGGCACTTTCGCCGCATGGGCAGCAAAATCAAAGCTTAATACATCTTGTGAATATAAAATTAATTGCTCAGGCTTAAAGGTTTGCTTTAAATAGGCGCATAAATCACGGTCTAACTCAATCGCTTCGAGGGAAGGAATGCATGAAAGCAGCTCACGCGTTAACGCTCCTCGCCCTGGCCCAATTTCAATGACTCGTTCCCCTTTTTGAGGACGTATAGCGTGAACAATTCCTTCTAATACAGAAGGATCTTGAAGAAAATTTTGTCCGAACCGCTTACGCGGACGGGGAAGATGCTGCATAACGATGCCTTACTAATTGTTCTGCTAATTGATGAGCGCTACCCAAACTTGATGCATCAGCTTCACCTGTGCCGGCTAAAGCTAATGCTGTTCCATGATCGACTGAAGTACGAATCAAAGGTAATCCTAATGTGACATTCACACCGTCACCAAAACTAGCCTGCTTAAAAGCAGCTAAGCCTTGATCATGATACATTGCAACAATAACATCAAAGTGCTGCGCATGGCGCGGAACAAAAATAGTATCTGCTGCCCAAGGGCCAGATACATTGATTCCTTTTTCTTTTAATCGATTCAGGGCAGGCTCGATTATTTCTTTTTCTTCATGCCCTAAATACCCACCTTCACCTGCATGAGGATTTAAACCGCAAACGGCAATACGAGGCTGGACAATACCAAAATCTTGCTTCAACCCTTGATTGACGACCTCAATGACAGCAGTAATATTTTCAATAGAAAGTGAGCTAGCTACTTTGCTTAGAGGCATATGAACAGTAACCAAGGCGACGCGAAGTGCTTCATTTGCCATATGCTCATTGGCAAGCAACATAACAACCCTAGAGGTATGCGTTTTCACTTGCAGATATTCAGTATGCCCAGTAAATAGAATGCCAGCATCATTAATCACCCCCTTATGTACAGGAGCAGTTACGATAGCAGCAGCGTCTCCTGACATACATGCAGCTACTGCTTTATCAAGCATTTCAAGCACGTAAGCTGAATTAGCGGGGTTTAGTGTTCCTGCTTGAACAGGTTCTGCCACGTTAACAGGCCATATATAAAGAGTGCCAGGCTCTATGGCCTTGGGTTTATCGCGAGGATGCTCAATGCATCGAATTTGACAATCTAGCCCCAATAAACGCGCACGCTCTGAAAATACAGTAGGATCACCCAACACTATAAAAGAATTAGCTAAAGGATTAGCCGTAGCCACCGTCGAAAAATACTTCAATACAATATCAGGGCCAATACCTGCTGGCTCACCTGAAGTAATAAGAATAGCGGCAGCTTCATGATCAAAAAAAGGAGTCGTTTGAGACGAAGAAACGGTGGTTACAACAGAATGGGGGCCATCAATCATTATTTTTCTCTGAAGGACTTAAGGAAATGCCTAAGGATGCTTCACTGCTCTTTTCAAGAGACCGCTTAGCTTTAGCTCGTATGCGCATTTTTTCTATAAAACTTAGCTTTTCATCTTTAGAAATATCGTGAGAAACAATTTCTGGAATATTTTGTACAGGATGATATAAAGCTAACAGACGTTCAGCTTTTTGCCGCTGCTCAGGAGTTCTACGTTGTTGCTGCCGATAAAAGGCATTTTTTGAACGCTCAGGCGCTACTGAATAACCAGATACAGAGTCAGGGCAAGGATGATCACGAATTTCTATACATTCTACAGGGCATGGCTTTACACATAACTCGCAGCCCGTACAATCAGCCTGAAGCACGGTATGCATCCATTGAGGAGCACCAATAATAGCATCTACAGGGCACACAGCTAAACATAAGGCACACCCAATACACTGTGATTCATCGATAAAGGCTACCTTTGGAACAGGCGGCTTAACAGCGACAGGGTATACAACCTTATCAGTAGGGGCAGTTGCCTTGTTATCGCTATTCGCAAAAAATGGTTGAGCTAGAGGTTGAGTGAGGAGTTGAGTCACAGACTCTTTTTTCTGCACCATCTTTTGTAAGGCAATGACTAAAGGCGCTCCTCCCGGTACACACCGATCAAGAGGGGCCTGGCCCTGAGCCAAAGCCTGGGCGTATGGACGACAACCTGCGAAACCACACTGCCGGCACTGTGTTTGAGGTAGAAGAGCATCTAGCGCATCAACATCCACACCAAATGCTCCTCATTGTTAACATTATAATAAAATTAAGCAGAACGAATATTGAGTGCTTGCTTGCCTTTAGCGCCTTGACCAATCTCAAAACTCACCCGCTGTCCTTCTTTAAGGGTTTTGAAACCATCCATATCAATCGCGGAGAAATGCGCAAACAAATCATCCGTACCATCATCTGGATGAATAAATCCAAACCCCTTGCTATCGTTAAACCACTTTACAATACCGGTTGCCATAATACAATTTCCTATATACAAGTAACACTGCACATGATGAACACACACGCCTCTAGAACGTTTCGCGCTAATCGTGCGTACCCCGAGGCTACACTGTGTCTAGTACATCCAACTTTTTACGCTTTTTATGATATATGCGTCAAGCTTTTTCATATCAAGATATTTCATGGCACAACAGAATGCCAACCATGTAAACTCAAGATAAGTTCCACTTCTAAATAAAAGCATGGGAAAATAGCATAGAGAACGCTTTTTTACATAAGGATAGCAGTTATGATTTCAACAGCCTTTGCACAAAGTGCTGCAACAGCGCCCCAATCCGCGCTGACCCCTAGCCCTGACTTATTATCCATGGGTTTGCCCTTGTTATTCATGCTGGGCATCTATATGTTAATTATTCGCCCGCAAAATAAGCGACTTAATGAACAAAAAAAAATGGTAGATGCATTAAAATTGGGTGATGAAATTGTGACAACCGCTGGCCTTATGGGAATTGTAGGCGCGATAAAAGATGATTTTATTCATTTAAAAGTTGCAGAAGGCCTAGAACTTTTACTGCAAAGACAATCTGTGCAACATATTCTCCCTAAAGGAACCGTAAAGCTACCTGCGACAACAACTCTAAAACTTTCTAAAAACTGAGGATTTTCATGCAACGCTTTGCCCGCTGGAAAATTTATTTGGTTGCTGCTGCGCTATTACTTGCCAGCCTATACACCTTACCCAATTTCTTTCCTCAAGTTCCTGCTGTGTTTGTTGCTCCACGCCATGAACAGCTTGCCGCAGATATCGAGGATCAAATTAGAAAAACCCTCGAAGGTGCAAAAATTCCTTTTCGCCAGATAAGTCTTGAAAGCAAACAACTCGTTATTCGCTTTCCTGATGTTGAAAGCCAGCTCAAAGCGCGTGATAGTTTACAAAAAGGCTTTGAAGCTGATAATACATTGGCGCTTAATCTCGTATCAGATGCGCCTACATGGCTTCGCCAGCTCGGTGCGTCCCCTATGTTCTTAGGGCTTGATTTACGAGGAGGTGTTCACTTCCAACTCAAAGTTGACACACGCGATACAGTAGGTAAATCGCTTGATACACAGTTGGCGGATATTCGCCGTTTTGTCCGCGAAAAACAAATTGATTTGACGAACAGTGAACGTACACATGAAAAAATAACCTTAACATTAAATCCAGCAACGCCACCAGCCACGTTAATGGAACAGCTTAACAAACAATATGCAGGTGTACTTGCTATACATACGCAAACTAACATCATTACACTTGAGCCTACCCCTGCAGAATTTGAACGACTTAGCAAAGCAGCTGTTGATCAAAACATGGCGATTTTACATAAGCGTGTAAATGAGTTAGGTATTGCCGAACCCATCGTTCAACGCCAAGGCACTGATCGTATTGTTGTAGAATTACCTGGAGTACAAGATATTGCACGCGCTAAAGAAATTTTAGGCCGTACCGCAACACTCGATTTACGAATTGTGAGTGATGATCAGGCAGGGCTTGCCGCAGCACGCTCTGGGCAAATGCCTCCTGTAGGCACTGAGTTACTGAAAGATCGCCAAGGCAATCCTATTCTTGTGAAGCGCCAAAGTCAGCTAACAGGAAATCAAATTTCTGATGCACAACCTGGTTTTGATCAACAAACACAAGAACCTGTGGTACATATCTCTCTTGATAAAATTGGCTCGCGCATTTTTGAAGATCTTACTCGCGAGAATATTGGCCGGCGCATGGCTATCTTGCTTGTTGAAAAAAATAAAACCGAAGTCATTACAGCACCCACTATTCGTGAACGTATTAGTGGAGGACGCGTTCAGATTAGCGGCTCTATGAATACCCAAGAAGCTCAAGATATCTCCCTGCTTATGCGTGCAGGTGCCTTAGCAGCGCCTATGGATATTATTGAAGAACGTACAGTAGGGCCTTCACTAGGGTTGGATAATATCCAAAAAGGGTTTCAATCTGTTCTGTACGGGTTTGCCATTCTCTCTGCATTTATCATGCTTTACTATCGCGGTATGGGTATTATCGCAACCATTTCTTTGATTGCAAACGTTGCACTTTTAGTTGGCATACTTTCTTTGCTTCAAGCCACCTTAACGCTTCCAGGTATCGCTGCGATTGCCTTAACATTGGGGATGGCAATTGATGCCAACGTATTGATTAATGAGCGTATTCGTGAAGAACTTCGTGAAGGAGCAAAACCTCATGTTGCAATTGAAGTGGGTTATGACCAAGCCTGGAGAACTATTCTTGACTCTAATATCACAACATTAATTGCTGGCTTAGCCTTATTTGCTTTTGGCTCAGGGCCAATTAAGGGGTTTGCAGTCGTTCACTGTTTAGGCATTCTTACTTCTATGTTTAGTGCTGTATTGGTGTCGCGTTGCATTGTTTATTTAATCTATGGGCGCTTTGGCAGCAAGCTTGGCAGCATCTCTATTGGGCATGTGTGGAAAGGCAAAAGCACAGCGACCTCCCCCACAAAAGCCGCTTCAATTTAAAGAGTAAGGAAGCTTTCATGGAACTTTTTCGCTTTAAACGCGATTTACCATTCATGCGTTATGCATGGATTTTTAATCTTATTTCTATCATTACTTTTTTAGCTGCTGTATTTTTTCTAAGCACTAAAAAGTTACATCTTTCTGTAGATTTTACAGGCGGAACCATTGTTGAAATTCGCTCATCTGTTCCTTTAGAGCTTGATGCGTTACGCACACATTTAACACAAGGCGGCAGCGAAGTCGCTGTACAAAACTTTGGGTCATCGAAAGAAGCCATTTTGCGTTTTCCGGCTCGCGAAAAACTTTCGGCACAGAGTGCTTTTGTTAAATTGTGTGATAGCCCGCCTACTTCGGCAGCACCGCGCTCATGTACCTTTCAAAAGACGCCTATTGAACTTACGCGTGGAGATCAAGTAGGCCCTCAAGTAGGTGATGAACTGCTGCAGCAAGGTATTCTTGCCATGGTATTTGTGTGTACAGGTATTATCCTTTACCTGGCGTTTCGTTTTGAATGGCGCTTTGCGGTGGCAGCAGTCATTGCTAACCTGCACGACGTTATCATTATTTTAGGTTTTTTTGCCATGTTTCAATGGGAGTTTTCACTTCCCGTATTAGCAGGCATATTGGCTGTTTTAGGATACTCAGTCAATGAGTCTGTAGTGGTCGCTGATCGAATTAGAGAAAACTTTTTTGCCTTTCCTAAAAAATCTGTGAGCGAGATTATGGATCATGCGATTACCAGCACCATGTCAAGAACCATAATTACGCATGGGTGCACTCAAATGATGGTTACATCGATGCTTATTTTTGGCGGCACTACGTTGTTTTATTTTGCATTAGCGCTTACGATCGGCATTTGCTTTGGTATTTACTCTTCAGTGTTAGTGATGGCACCGTTAGCTCGGTGGCTAGGGGTATCACGTGAGCATATGATTAAAGGGCATCGCAATAAAGAAAAAGATTGGACTACTTTATTAGAGTAAGTTTTTTAGCCTAACAGATTGAATAGCCCTATTATTTCTGCTTATGCATGAGAAACAATAGGGTTAATTACATATAGTTCTCGCAAATATGAGAACTATATGTAATTAACTATTAAATTCAGGTTCCAAATAAATGGTTTTAATGGTTATAAACTTACTAGAAGAAAATATTACACTGCTATATGTTTAACCTTTTAGTAGGGTATTTTTTAATACTCTACTGTTTCATTATCAATAAGAAAGAGCTTCTCGTGATCGATTGGATTCCTTGTATTCTTCATCTTGACCAATGCCTTAGCACACTTGCTCAAGATTATCCCACTTGGGTGTGGGCAGTATTATTTTTGGTGATTTTTGCTGAAACCGGTCTTGTAATTTTTCCTTTTTTGCCAGGTGACTCTTTACTTTTTATTACAGGCACTATAGCAGCAACAGGAGCCTATTCTCCTCATAGCATGGCAGCCATGCTGGTTTTTGCTGCCATAGCAGGTGATACCGTTAATTATTTTATCGGCAAACGATTAGGACACCACCTAACTACTGAAGGCAGTAAATGGGCGCGCTTCATCAAGCCGCAATACATTAAACAAACTGAAGATTATTTTGAGCGCTACGGTATGCTAGCGCTAATTATAGGACGTTTTGCTCCTATTATTAGAACCTTTGCCCCTTTTTTAGCGGGTATTGCACACATGCGCTATATAACTTTTTTACGTTACAATATTATTGGCGCTATCGCTTGGGTTGTCCCTTTTCTTTATGCCGGCTATTTTTTCGGGCAAATTCCACTTATTCAGCAAAACCTTAAATGGATTATGATGGCGATTATTATTATTTCGCTTTTACCCATCGCTTTCCAGGTTTTAAAAGCTGCTCGTAATACTGTTAAAACACAAAACTAACTTGTTTCAACCATATCTTTTATTCTTTTCACTATTTTTTTCTACAATAAATTGAACTTTATTGTAGAGTCTATGATTGACTTAATTAAAGCGCGCAGTTATGGAAAGCACATTGAAGATTGCTATTGAAACAAGTGTTCAAATTCCTATTCAATCAGCAATAGGCGAAATAGAAACCACTTTCATTTCGTTTACAGGGCTAGATGACCCTCATTTTGCAATACAATTAGGTACCCTTGATCGTGACAAAGCACCGCTAGTGCGCATACATTCAGAATGCGCTACGGGTGATATTTTTGGGTCATTACGGTGCGATTGTGGACCTCAGCTTCAAGAAGCCATTGTAAAAATTCATAATGAGGGTGGTTATATTATTTATCTTCGCCAAGAAGGAAGAGGCATAGGGCTAAATTCAAAATTACGCGCCTACAAAGAGCAAGATAAAGGCCTTGATACCTTTATGGCAAACCAAGTATTGGGTTTTCCTGATGATGCTCGAGATCTTAAATTGCCCGCTGAATTGTTAAAAGCGCTAGGCGTACAAAAGCTTCGTCTGCTCTCTAATAACCCAGATAAATTTCACTCTCTCGTTGAGAGTGGGCTCGATGTTATTGAGCGTGTTCCAACCGGTAAATTTGAAAACCCTAAAAATAAAAAATATTTAGACGCCAAACGAACACAAAAAAATCATAACTTAAGCGAATGAGCCAGCCATTATCCTTATAAAATTTAGCTTGGATTTTCATAACAAAATATCTAAGCTAGTGGTCTGTAATGACTAAAATAAGGGAAAGAAATGGATGAGTTTTATTATCTGGCAAGGCGCGAAGAGGAATCATAGCCAAGGCTATGCCGACGATGAGTAACGCAGTTAGATAAGAATAGTCACCATTTATGACCTAATTTTAGTCATTATAGAGAACCACATCATACACATCTGCAAAACAGCAAAAAAACAACATTAAATTTTAAATAAAAACAACAACTTACAAAGACGCAAATTAAAACAACTTCAGCATTAATTTTCTTTCGTCGAAATACTGGACAGCAGCGTGGAAAACAACCACCGCCCTTTTTAGTCCAGGAGATTCGAATGAATGCAAAAAAACTAACTCCGCTCTTTCTTTTACTATGCACAACTCTGCCTGCAGCAGCAAAACAATTTGGTGATGTTGAAATCAGCGGCTTCTTGCTTCAAGAAGTAAACAAAGGGCAACACCACTCTTTAGGCTTATCAAACCCTAGTACCTATGATGTTAGAGGTACCGATACCGTTGCCAATCTAAACCGACCAGGGCCAAGTGCTAGTACAGGCATTAACACCAACATTCAAATGTTAACGCTTGGCTATAGCCATGAATTTGATTCAGCAGCTAAATTTGAAGTTAAAGCCACTAAACGCTGGCGTAATGGTAATGAAGATGTAGGAGATCAGCCTTTTTTTGAACGGTATATAGGTGCCTCTCATCCTAATTTAGGAGCTGTTAAACTAGGCACCCAAATGTCTCGCACATGGTCACGCGCTGACTCATTTACGTACCCAATGGGGCTATCTAGTAAATGGAGTGAATCAGGTGCTGGCTATAATATATTACCAAAATCTATTCGCTATACATCTCCTTTATTTGAAGGAACTCTAGGCAAGTTAAATATAGAATTTACCTACGCCTATGATGATAAAAATCCGCTAAATACGGTTACGCTTCCCTATGCTCCATGGGGTATTGCAGGCGGTGATGTTCGTACTTCCGCTGCTACAAATACTGTTAAACCAAGATTATTTGAATTTTTTGCTCAATTTTCTAAAGATAAACATTTAATTGAATATACTTTTCAGCATGCAGAAAATGCTTGGCAATCCTCATGGGGCAAAGGTGCTTTAGTGGGTGGTTTTGGAAACCCTGATACACCAGGAGCCAACTCGCCCAGAAGTATTAGTGAAGATGTTCATATTTTCGAAGGTGATTGGTACTTCAAAGAAAACTGGAGACTAACGTATGGCCTGAGAAGAAACTCCTGGTCAGGTGCTCCTTCTATTTGTGACTATAATACTGTGCCACATAGTGGTGACCCCATATGCGCATGGCCTTATCCTGGCTTTAACTACGGTTCAAATGTTACTACTGCTTATGAAGCTAACTCTATTGATGCCATGCTAGGTACTGCACGATTTATGGGGCCTTGGACATTTACCGGGGGGCTAGTTTATTTAGGTAAAGGTCATACTGAAAATGATGTCAATTGGGGCCAAGATAACTCTGCAGTTTTTGTAAACTTAGGGGCTTATCGTAAAATTCCTGAAATTTATAAAGATTTAACGGTTTATGCACAATTTGAGCATATTCAGTTTTCAAAATTAGGGCCTGCTCCTTTAAGTATGCCTAATAATACCGCTTACTTTGTAGACTCACGCGCTCATAAATCTTCTAATGCAATTATTTTAGGCGCAAAAATAGTCTTTTAATGAATGGTGTAACGCCTTAAAAAAATAAACACCTCTAAAAATTCTGAATTGAAGAATTTACGTTCAGAAATTTTCAGAGGTGTTTTTACTTTCGATTCAAACATCCCTTGCCTTCTGCCGTAATTAGTTCGAGCATTCAATAAAAAAATAGCCGAGCGTCTTGTATACCGCCCCCCAAAAATAAAGGTTCATAAAAGTTGGCAGCGCCTATTATTTAGGATTTAAGCAAAATTGTTTTAGTAACGTATAACTTGTTGATATTTTTCACAAAAAAAGATAGTTAGTACGCTGCTAAAAAACTTTTTCATATGTCCTAATACTATTTGTCTCTACGAATATTGATGAGGAAAATCACCCATGCAGCCTGTTTTAAAGATCACTACACTTATCAGCACGTTGTTTTTAAGTGGCATGATTTATGCCTCAGATTCACTTATAAAAATAGGTCTTGCTGGCTATCATAGCCAACCCAAAGGAGCATTATTAAGCGCAGACTCCGCTCTTCCTATTGCAAAACATAAAGGCGCAAAGATGATGAATCGCGCCACGCCTACGAACCAGTGGTATTCTTCGATAGTATTTGCGCCTCAACATTCAGAAGTTCTTCATGCGCATCCCCTCACCTACCGTACTAGTGCTACAGGATTTGAGCTAGGCTTAGCTACTAAGCGTGCAGTAGTAACCGAGGGCAATCAAGATCAAATTTTTCATGCAATAAATGCAGGCGATACATCTTCCTTACCAATGAAAGAAGGAAGGCGCACTGAAATACGTTATCCACATCAAGCCGCTATTATCATAGGCTCTACAGATTTTAATATTGAGGAAACTCGGCTTGCTAATGCAACTGATTGGTCGGTTGATATTCAGGTAGCTAATAAAAATAAAGCGCTTAATGCCACCATTCTTCATGGAAGCCCATTTAGCTATTACGAGCTTTCTGATGGAGATGCTACCTTTAAGTTTTCAAATGAGGCTACACACTCAATAAAGCAAATCGACCCTAAAGTGATGGCTTTTAGTATTGCGGGGCAATCTTACGCCATTTTTGCCCCCACTGGCGGCAAGTGGGAATGGGTCTCGCCCACTCAACTTGTATTAAAACTACCCAAACCTGCTAATTATTTTTCTATTGCTGCTCTACCCAATAATCAAGATGAAACATTAAAAGAATTTTTTAAATATGCTTATGCTTTTGTGCGCGATACAAAGGTAACGTGGAAGTATGATGAAAATAGCAGTACTGTTCAAACCACGTATTCAGTAACAACAGACGTTAAAGAAGGCTCCAATAAAACCGCTTTAATTGGTTTGTATCCTCATCAATGGCGCAATACAAAGAATAATCAGGCATTGAACTATGAGTACTCTACTGTTAGAGGTAAAATTAAGTTAATCGCTGCCAACGAATTTAGCACCACACTTACTTATCAAGGAATTTTGCCTTATTGGGGTTCGATAGAGAACGCGAAAGATAGCGAATGGTTGAATAGCGTAATGGAAGGCGACCATGCCAAAGCTTCTTCTATTTTTGGGCGCCAATTTGGTAAAGGCACCTACTGGACAAGTAAGGCATTAGCCGCCTTGGGTCATTTAATGAATATTGCTGCCCAACAAGGCAATACAAAAACGCGCGACAATATGCTAAAACTTATGAAGCAGCGTATGGAAACATGGTTTAGCGGAACCGATGGCACCGCTTATTTTATGTATGATAAGCAGTTAGGTACGCTAGCAGGTTACCCAGATGAATTTGGTAGCGTGAAAGAAATGAATGATCACCATTTTCATTATGGGTATTGGATACAAGCAGCCGCTCAAATTGCTTTATATGACCCTGAATGGGCTTCCCAAGAAAAATGGGGCGGTATGGTAGAGTTGTTGATAAAAGATATCGCTACTACAGAACGCGGTCGTGCTGATTTTCCCTTTTTACGGAACTTCGATGTATATGAGGGACACGGCTGGGCTTCAGGACTCGCCCTTACGCCAGATGGAAATAATGAAGAATCTTCATCTGAATCAATGAATGCCTGGGCTAGCCTTATCTTATGGGGAGCGTTAACCAATAATACTCCTCTACGCGATTTAGGTATTTATTTGTATGTTACCGAGGCAGAATCGATCAATAACTATTGGTTTGATGTGCATAATCAAGTTTTTGCTCCTGAATTTGGTAATGCTGTCGCTAGCATGGTATTTGGCGGAAAATATGCCTATAACACGTGGTGGACAGAAGAACCGCGCCAGACTCACGGTATTAACATACTTCCTATCACTCCTGCTTCAATTTACTTAGGCCGCTATCCGGACTATATTAAAAAGAACATTAATGCGATTGATGAAGCCAAGCGTCATTATGTTTCTCATTCAGGGAATGACGAAACACCCGATGATATATGGCAGGATCTATTAAATTCTTACCTTGCTCTGGCTGATCCAGAATTGGCACTTAAAAACTGGAAGCCTAAAGGCTCAACAGAAGTAGGAGAAACTCGCACTCATACCTTACATTGGCTATTAAGTTTAAAAGAAATGGGAACACCTGACTTTTCAGTCAGTGCAAATACCGCCTTTTACTCGGTGTTTAAAAATAGTAACGGCACTAGAAAATACCTCGCGTTTAATCCAACTAAATCCGAGATAGATGTGAAATTTAGTGATGGAAAAGCACTTAAAGTTCCCGCATTGCGTCTAGTACGGGAATAGCTATACTTATCCTAAAAGGGAGGCTTATCATGAAGGTATATAGCGTACAAAAAGGATATGTATGCGCCTGAAAGATATGAAAATTGGTCAGCGCTTAGGGCTAGGATTTAGCCTTATTCTTCTTATGCTAACCTTTATTACTATTATTGCCATGTTTGCCTCCCTTCATCCTCGTCATCAACTGACTGAAACCATTAGCTCAACAAATATAAAGTTTTCATCGATATCTGCGATGCGCCAGAGTTTATTACGCCAAGGGATTTACGCACGCCGTATTGGCTTATCTGTCGAATTCGATGACATGAAAAGCAATATGACCCAAATCATTAATGAAAAAAATAAGTACGACACCTTAGAAGCACAGCTTTTTCAAAAAAATATAAGTGAAGATGAGCGTGCGATTCTTAAAGAGATAGCCCCTTATAAACGAAATGTAGCGCTATTTCAAACGCAGGCCGAAGAACTTGTTGCTAACTTTAATGGCGGACAAGCAGCTAAAATTTTATCTACTCAAGCCGCTCCCATTCAAGAAAAATGGCTAGAAGCCATTGATCGTTTGGTAGAAATTCAAAATGAACATATTCGCAAAAATTTATATGAATTTAATATCGCCAGCGACAAAGCAAACCAAGCTATTTTAGGTATAGGAAGCATTACTGTTTTATTAGCCGCTGCCATTGCGCTCTATTTAACTCGCAGTATTACCTCTCCCCTCAATCAAGCCCTATCTTTATCTAAACGTGTGACTGAAGGTGATCTTGATGTACAAATCCCCCCCTCTTCTCTAGATGAAACAGGCGAACTTTTATCATCGTTAAATGAAATGACGTTACGCTTAAAAGAAGCACGTGATGCGCTTTATCATCTTGCCACACAAGATGGCTTAACATCTGTCGCGAATCGGCGTAGCTTTGATAAAACGATAGGCATTGAATGGAAGCGCCTAATACGTCAAACCCATACATTGAACACGCTTAGCGTTAATGACATCCCTTTAGATGCCAATAACCTTCAACTAACTTTATCGCTTTTGATGATCGACGTCGATTTTTTCAAACAATATAACGATCGTTATGGTCATCAGGCAGGTGATGATTGCTTAAGAAAAGTAGCTGCTGCTATTGCCAGCGTTACAAAACGCCCTTCTGATCTTGTTGCCCGTTATGGTGGAGAAGAGTTTGCTGTTATCCTCCCCAATGTCCCGCTTGAGGGTGCATCAACAGTAGCAGAAAATATACGCGCTGCTGTGGAAAAATTAGAATTACCCTCCGGTAATCCCAATGTCAATTTTGTTACCGTCAGTATCGGTGCAGCAACCACCACTCCGTTACCTGACCTTGAAGAGCAGCCATCAAGACTCATTGCCATCGCTGATGCCGCCTTATACGAAGCTAAACGTACAGGCCGTAATCGCGTTATTCTCAAAAGCTATACACATGACCCTATAGAAATTCTTCACTAGAAGGTATGCTTTATGCCTTTAAAAAATATAATTAACCCTATCAGGCAACTTTTAATCGTCCTTGGATCTCTATTATGCATTAACACCCCCCTTATTGCTGCGAAGCAAGATAAATCGATTGAAATGCTTCACTGGTGGACGTCAGGTAGCGAAGCGACAGCAATTAATGTTCTAAAAAAAGAAATGATTGATCGCGGCTATCACTGGAAAGATAGCTCTATTATAGGAGGCGACCAGCAGCGCCTTGTACTACGCGCAAGAATCAATGCGCATAAACCACCCGATGCAATTCTCATACAAGGCAATATTGTTCAAAATTACGCGGCTAGTGGTTTACTTACTAATTTGGATACTATTGCCTTAACAGAAAAATGGAATATGGCTATTCCAGAACCCCTTCAAAAAATTGTCACCTATCAAAATCATTGGATGGCAGTACCTATTAATATTCATCGGTCTAATTGGATATGGGCTAATAAAAAAATCTTCGATAAGCTTAAAATTGCGCCACCTAAAACATTTGATGAGTTAATTTTCATCTCTGAAAAAATACGCAGAGCGGGTTATATTCCTCTCGCTCATGGTGGGCAATCTTGGCAAGATGCAATTCTTTTCGATAATGCTGTACTGTCCGTAGGGGGCGTAAATTTTTATAAACAAGCTTTAATTGACCTTAATCCTAAAGCTCTCAATAGCAAAACGATGCAAAAAGCATTTGACCAATTAAAACGATTACGTGGAATACTAGATAAAGATTTTATTAATAGAGAATGGAATCTTGCTACTGCCATGGTTATTCACGAAAAAGCTGCTATGCAGATTATGGGCGATTGGGTAAAAGGAGAATTTGTTAAAGCAGGTAAAAAAGCAAATCAAGACTTTCTTTGCTTTGAATACCCAGGCACTCAAAATAGTTTTTTATTTATTTCTGATTTATTTGGTATGTTGAATGCCCCGCATCAACAATTAGAAGCACAAACAACGCTTGCTAGCGTTTTAATGAATAAAAAATTTCAAGAATCATTCAATTTAGCTAAAGGCTCTATTCCTGCGCGAACTGATATCAATATGGAAAATTTTGATGATTGCGGAAAAAAATCTTATTCAGATTTCAGCCAATCGCTCAAACTCAATACGGTACAACGCAGGTTTGATACGGCTATTCCAAATGAAGAAAGAGTCATTATTTTAAATATTGTGTCTAACTTTTTGGAAAAAGGGATACAGACTCCTGAAGATGCCGTTAAACAATTACAACGCTGTCTTAGCAAACATTCTAGTAAAGAAGGCTTCATCACATTTTCTTACGAGGGTTGCTAACGCACAATTTACTTAAAAATTTCATTAGCATTATTAATTTTGTTTAACCATTGCTGAACTATATAGTTTTAAATAATTTATTGTAATCAAATAAAGTTTTCTTATTCACTATCTAAGTATAAAAAGGTAGTATGAAATAGCCCATGGCTATTCATAAAATTCCAACAGGAATCAAAATATGATGAAAAAATTTATTATAAATATAAATTTTATTTTACTTACAAGTTTTCTCAGCATTGCCCATGCTGAGCCTAAATCTATAGAAGTTTTACATTGGTGGACTTCAGGAGGCGAAGCACAAGCCATTGATGTTTTAAAAAAAGAGATGGAAAGCCAAGGTTTTCAATGGAAAAACGGCGGTTCTATTATGGGCGGGGGTGGAGAACAACAGCGTCTTGTCATCAAAGCACGCATTAATGCACATACTCCTCCTGATGCAATGCTTATACAAGGCAATATTATTAAAAACTATACCGATAATAATCTGCTTAGTAATTTAGATGCATTAGCAGCTAAGGAAAACTGGGCAAAAATTATTCCTGAGCCTTTACAAAAAATCGTTAAAATTAATCGCCATTGGATGGCAGTACCTATTAATATTCACCGCTCCCATTGGATTTGGGCAAATAAAAAAATATTTGATAAACTTCATATTACCCCTCCTAAATCTTTTTCTGAACTTATTCAAATTTCAGAAAAAATTAAAAAAGCTGGCTATATACCATTGGCGCATGGAGGTCAGTCATGGCAAGATGCAATCCTGTTTGATAGCGCAGTGCTTTCTGTAGGTGGCATTCATTTTTATAAAAAAGCTCTTGTCGACCTTGATAAAACAGCGTTAAACAGTGAAACAATGAAAAAAGTATTTGAACAATTAAAACAATTACGCAGCATGATTGATAAAAATTTTATGGATCGGGAATGGAACCTTGCGACAGCAATGGTAATTCATGAAAAAGCAGCGATGCAAATCATGGGCGACTGGGTAAAAGGCGAATTTATTAAAGCAGGTAAAAAACCTAATCAAGATTTTCTTTGTTTTGAATACCCTGGCACGCAAGGAAACTTTTTATTTATTTCTGATACCTTTGGAATGCTAAATGCACCAAAAAATCAAATAAACAGTCAACACACATTAGCCACTACCATGATGAATAAAACATTTCAGGAAAAATTCAATCAGGCTAAAGGCTCAATACCTTCTCGTTTAGATATTAACCCTGAAAACCTCGATGATTGTGCAAAAAAATCATATTCTGACTTTAAACAGGCGCTTAAAAACAATACAGCACTTCAACGTTTTGATACTAATATTCCAAGTGAAGAACGCACTATTATTTTTAATGTTGTATCTCATTTTTTCCAAAAAAATAATCAAAGCCCTGAAGAAGCTGTTAAAGCACTTAATTATTGTTTAGATAATCATACAAGAAAACAAGGATTCATTTCTTTATCTTATGAAGGGTGTTAAAAAGAATTTAAAAGCAAGCCTTCATTTAATAGGTAGAAAAATATGAAAAATTTACTTTTTCTTTTTTATGTTATTTTAAGTGCCTCCTCGTTAATGGCATTTGCCCATCCTAAATCAGTAGAGGTTTTACACTGGTGGACATCGGGTGGTGAGGCTAATGCCATTAATGTGCTAAAAGAAAATGTACAAAAACAAGGTTATATATGGAAGGATGCTGGCTCAGTGCTAGGCGGCGGGGGCGATCAGCAACGTAAGGTATTACATGCACGCATTGAAGCACACAGCCCACCTGATGCAATTATGATTCAGAGCAACACCATGCATAACTATGCAGAAAATAATCTTTTGAGTTCTTTAGACGCTATTGCGCAACAAGAAAAATGGAAACAGCTTCTTTCTCCTCCTTTACAAAACACCGTAATGTACAAAAATCATTGGTTAGCTATTCCTATTAATATTCACCGTTCTCACTGGATATGGGCAAATAAAAAAATATTTGATAAATTAAATATTAAACCACCTCGTACCTTATCAGAACTAATGAGTGTCTCAAAAACCATTCAAAAAGCAGGTTATATTCCTATTGCGCATGGCGGTCAGCCTTGGCAAGACGTGATTTTATTTGATTCAACTGTTTTATCTATTGGTGGCACCGCTTTTTATAAAAAAGCGCTTTATGATTTTAATACGGAGGCTTTAGGCAGTAAAACAATGGAAACAGTATTCGAGCAATTACGCCAATTACAAAGTTTTTTTGATAAAGATTACTTCAATCGTGAATGGCATTTAGCTACCGCAATGGTCATTCATGAAAAAGCAGCCATGCAGATTATGGGCGATTGGGTAAAAGGCGAATTTATTAAAGCAGGCAAAAAGCCTAATCAAGATTTTTTATGTTTTGAGTTCCCTGGTACTCAAAATAACTTTCTTTTTATTTCTGATTTATTTGGTTTTCCTATTGCGCCTCAAAAACAACTTGATGGACAAACCGTACTCATTAAAACCATGATGGATAAAAAGTTTCAAGAAGATTTTAATCTTGTTAAAGGCTCTATTCCTGCGCGTATGGATGTAAGTTTAGAACGTTTTGATGAGTGCGCACAAAAATCTAGTCATGATTTTAAAAAGGCCCTTAAGCAAAATACTGCCATTCGGCATTTTGACACTGTTATTTCTGATATGAATCGAAAAGCTTTGTATAAAATCATTTCTGATTTTATACATAACCCTCAGCTTTCAGCCAAAGCAGCTACGCGTGAATTACAACGCTGCTTAGCCGCGTCTAATAACAAAAATGAAATAGCATCATCTCGTATAAATTGTGGTTAATATCAACTAAAACAATTAAGAATGACCGCTGTAATCAATTTTGTTTAAGAAACTTATTGAGGAATTTATTCTAATTATTTATCAGTATCTCTAAAAAAATTCAAGTCGAGTTCTCATTAAATGCCAATGAAAACTCGATTTAAAGCGCTGCATATACTTACATACGGCTTACTTTTTTTATAATAATTGGTGTTTGTGGAACATCACTCATAGGCCCGCTAAAATCAGTTTGAACCCTTTCAATTTGATCTACAACCTTCATACCATCAACCACTTTACCAAATACAGCATATCCCCAGTCATTGCCTGATTTAGCACGAAAATTTAAAGGCTTATTATCTACGGTATTAATAAAAAATTGAGCGGTAGCTGAATGAGGATCCCCCGTGCGCGCCATCGCAATTGTGCCGCGATCATTCAGTAAGCCATTATCTGCCTCATTAGGAATAGCAGCACGGGTAGGCTTTTGCCTCATATCAGAAGTAAACCCGCCCCCCTGCACCATAAAACCGCGAATGACGCGATGAAATATCGTATTTGTATAAAACCCATCATCGACATACTTAAGAAAATTAGCAACCGATTGAGGAGCTTTCTGAGCATTTAGCTCTACAACAATTGCGCCTACGCTGGTTTCGATCTTAACTTGAGGAAAACCTGGCTTAGCATCAGCAGCTAATGTTGATGTTGCAAAAAGAGTCGAAAAAGAAGCTGATAAAGTTAATGCAATTGTTAAACCACGGAATAGTGTATTCATAATTGCCTTTCGTTATGAGTAAATCGTAAAATCCATGCACAATAAATCCATAAAAAACAATAACTTATTTATATAGATAATAAATGCTGATTCAAAATACTTAACTACTCAATCATTATAAAACATACCCATTATTTAGCTCATAAATTATCATTGCATTTGATATGCTGATCCCATTTGCTGACCTGAATCAAGCAATCGATTCAAAATCATTGACTCAGCTTGTACCAACTCCACCGCATCACGCCGACGTGGTCGAGCTAATTTCACAAGATAATCTAAGACAATATGCCCAGCTTCAATCACCACCACTCTATCTGCTAACATTACCGCTTCTTGCACATCATGTGTGACTAAAATAGCGGTGAATTTGTGCTGTTGCCACAATTTCTCAATCAATCGCTGCATTTCTATGCGTGTTAGTGCATCTAAAGCCCCTAAGGGTTCATCTAAAAGCAATAATCGTGGGCGATGCGCTAAAGCACGTGCTAAAGCAACACGTTGCCGTTGCCCTCCTGATAAACAACTAGGCCAATCACCCGCACGATCAGATAACCCTACGCTTTCTAATAACGATTTTACTAAATGAATTTTAGAGAGTGGCAGCCCTAATAATACATTATCAAATACATTTTTCCAGGGCAATAAACGTGCTTCTTGAAACATAACTCGCACCGCTTCTGATGAGCCAGTAAACAATTGATTATCAGAAAATACATCACCCTCATACTCTTCTAACCCTGCAATAATTTTTAACAGAGTGCTTTTACCGCAACCGCTGCGACCTACAATGGCTACAAACTCTCCAGGAGTGATATTTAGATTAAGATTTTTTAATACCGTTCGTTCATTAAATTTTTTGCTAAGATTTACAATATTTAAATCAATATTGGATGAAAATTGTTGTGATAATTTATTTTTTGACAACATCTTTTTAACCTTTTTTAACTTTTTTTATTTCATAGTGATTACAATTTATGCCATTTTCTAATCTCACTAAATTAGCTTTAATAACTTCACAACCTCAAAAACTCATACAAATTAGCAATAAATATTTTTTTCTAGTAATAACTTATGATTTATTCAAATAACTAGGATGCCATCTTAAAAAATACCGCTCTAATAAACGTGCAAGAAAATCAGCACATTTTCCTAACAGCGCATAAAGAAGAATACCTACTAACACAATATCTGTTTGTAAAAATTCACGAGCGTTCATAGTCATAAACCCAATGCCTGATTTTGCAGAAATAGTTTCTGCAACAATAAGCAATATCCAAACAAAACCCATTGCAAATCTTATGCCCACAAAAATAGACGGTAGCGCCCCTGGTAAAATAACTTCTCGATAAAGTTCCCATCCTGATAATCCATAACTTTTAGCCATTTCAATTAAATCACTATCGACTGATCGAATACCATGAAATGTATTAATATAAACTGGAAAGAAAACACCAAATGACACCAGAAAAAGCTTCGCTATTTCATCAATTCCAAACCATAAAATAATTAATGGAATAATCGCTAAGGGAGGAATATTTCTAAGCATTTGCAAACTTGTATCTAAAATAATTTCAGCACGACGAAAACTGCCTGTCATTAATCCTAAGATAAGCCCTAACCCTCCCCCCACAATGAAACCTAACATTGCACGATACGTACTTGCTTCTATATGCGTCCATAACTCACCCGAAACCGATAATGACCACGCTGCAACCATAACTGCACGTGGCTCGGGTAAAATTCGGCTTGATAACCAACCTAACTCGCTTGCTATCTGCCAAATTAATAAAAGCAGCAATGGAAACACCCACGGAATAATGTGTTTTATACTTGACTTAACGTATAGCGATAAGGCGCTAAAAAATGTTGAAAACATAGCAGCCGACTCTGAGAAAGAAATCGCTTTTTCTTTAGTTTTCATTATGAAATGGATATGTTCATACATGTATAACAAACCTTAATAATATTGCCCAAATAAGAGACTCAAACCTGTCTTATCTGAATTAGAGGTTGAAATTAGCCTGATTCAGCGAGACTCAAAAATCAGCACAATATCATTAACAAATGAGAATCATATTTTTTACACTTGATATAATTATCAATGGTTAGCTTGATTTGACGCAGCTGGTGAAGGGACATAATGATTACCAATCACCTCACCAAAAGGCCCCGTTAATGTGCGTTTCGGTGTTTGATTTTCAGCAACATTTTCATCTTTTTTCAAGAGAGGAAAAACAAGCTCAGCAAAACGATAAGCCTCTTCTAAATGGGGATAACCAGATAGCACAAATGTTTCAATCCCTAGGTTCTGATATTCCGCTATTCTTTCAGCTACCTGCTCGGCAGCCCCAACTAATGCTGTACCTGCCCCGCCTCTCACTAAACCTATTCCTGCCCATAAATTTGGGCTAATCTCTAATTCTGCTCGAGTACGATTTTTGCCGCCATTATGCAAACTTCTCATCCTTTGCTGGCCCACTGATTCCATTCGCCCTAAAGCCGCTTGCGCACGTTCGATAACTTCATCGCTTAAACGGCTGATTAAATCATCGGCAGCTGCCCATGCTTGCTCTTCAGTTTCACGCACAATGACATGCAAACGAATTCCAAAGCGTACTGTTCGACCTTGCTCAAAGGCTCGCCTACGAATATCTGCAATCTTTTCTGCTACAGCAGCAAGCGGCTCGCCCCATGTTAAATAAACATCAACTTGCTCAGCAGCAAGCTGATGAGCAGCTTCTGAAGAGCCGCCAAAATAAATGGGTGGATATGGAGTTTGAACAGGTGGGTATAAAAGCTTTGCGCCATTTACGCTGAGATGTTTGCCTGAAAAATCTACAGCACCTTGATCATGACTGCTTTTTAGAATATCTCGCCAAATTTTTAAAAATTCTGTTGAAGCTTCATAACGCTCTTCATGAGATAAAAATAAACCATCACCTTCTAACTCTAACGAGTCGCCCCCGGTTACTAAATTGATTAATAACCTTCCATTTGATAACCGATCAAATGTAGCTGCCATACGTGCTGCTACACTAGGCTGTGTTAAACCAGGGCGCAAAGCTACTAAAAATTTAAGATGTCGTGTAGCCCCAATTAAGCTGGCTGTAGCAATCCAAGGGTCTTCGCATGAGCGCCCAACAGGGGTTAACACTCCGTAGTAGCCTAAGTTATCTGCTGCTTGTGCAATTTGTTTTAAATACTCGTAACTTACCTCACGAGCACCCTCACTTGTACCTAAATACCGACTATCGCCATGCGTAGGTAAAAACCAAAGAATTTTTGGGGCACTCATTTATACTTCCTTCACTAATTTGTTGATTTTAGAAGTTACGCAGTTGAGCGCTATCAAGGCATAGCAACGCAGGCAGTACAAAGAAGTACGGCAAGTTGCTATAACGCAGAGAGAGCCAACTGCGTAACTTCTAGTTTTAATTGTTTGGTTTTATTTTTTTTAAGGTAGAGTCTTTCACTTGAATGGCTTTAGGAATTAATTTCAAGTTCGTAAATACATCTGCAATTTTTTGCTGTTCTACTAAGACTTCATTTGAAATAGGTTGCACACCAAACGTAAGGCGATTCACAGCTGTTGTTATAATCGGTTCATTGATGCCTACTTGCTTAGAAAGAAGATTAGCTACTTCTTTAGGATGTACTTTTCCCCAAGCATCTGTTTTACTTAATTCTTCATGAATAATTTTAATAATATCGGGATGTTTTTCAGCATAAGAACGCGAAGCGAGAAAAAACTGATGATTACTTACAATGCCCTGCCCATCAACTAGTTTACGTGCCTCTAATTGATGTTCTGCCGCTGCATAAAAGGGATCCCAAATTACCCAAGCATCTACACTTCCTCGCTCAAATGCTGCGCGGGCATCGGCTGGCGGTAAAAAAATCGTTTCAATATCGCTATATTTCAAACCTTCTTTTTCTAAGGCTTTTACTAAAAGATAATGAACATTTGAGCCTTTATTTAATGCTACTTTTTTCCCTTTTAAATCTTTCACACTTTTAATTACTGAAAGCTTTGGAACAATAATTGCTTCGCCTTTAGGCGCTGCAGGCTCATTTGAAAGATAAACCAAATCGGCGCCTGCTGCCTGAGCAAAAATAGGCGGAGCCTCCCCAACAGTACCAAAATCAATACTCCCTACATTTAAACCTTCCAGCAATTGAGGGCCAGCAGGAAACTCCGTCCACTTCACAGCAACACCTTTAGCACTTAATCTTTTATCTAACGTTCCTTGCCCTTTTAATAATACTAAGGTTCCATATTTTTGAAAGCCTATTCTTAATGGCTCTACTGACTCAGCGAAAACAACGTTATTTATACTAATACTAGTTAATGCTAAAATAATACTTGATAACATTTTTTTAAATAATGAATAATTTTTATATGTCATATTTATTGCCTATTATTGCAAAACAGTTACTAAAACTTAAACACTATATTTAATGTTTGAAAATTGAATATGATTAAAATGAATAGACTTATTTCGCTGCAAAGCTAATAAATGTTCATGCAACCGCTCTACGCCATTATTAATTCGCTCTGTTAAATCATCGGTAATCGTAGCCCCCGCACCATCTTTATCTACTTGAAAATGTGCATCTAACGCATAAATGCTAGGCAATATATTTTTTGCTGAAAGCGACGTTAATACGGGCCTTAATCCATAATCTAATGCCAATGTATGATGAGCACTGCCTCCACTACCAACAGGTAAAATATATTTATTTTCAAGACCATTTTGCGGCAGCACATCTAAAAACACTTTGAGTAATCCACTATAAGCAGCTTTATAAATAGGTGTAGCCAATACAATGGCATCTACCACATTTACAGTATTTAATGCTTCTGAAAGCGATTCATCTTTTATATTCGCATGCAAAAGAGGCTCAGCAGGAATATCTCTTATTGTTACTGTTTTAGTCGAATATCCTAAAAGATTTAATTTATTGCCAATAAATTTCAACAATCCTGAAGAGCGCGAATTTAATGATGGACTTCCAGCTAAAAGTAAAATACTCATTTAATTATCCAGTTTTTATACTTATTAGATAATAGATATGTTTACTTCATCTTAAAACCATTTTTTTTCATATTCATTATCATTATTTTTCATTATGAGAAACAATGATAAGCTTAGCAGAATACCTATTGAACTTTTTCTTATTTCTATCTTTAAATAGCGCATGCTATGCTTTGCTTAGTGAAAGTTTATTCAGTAACTAATACATTTTCCCATATTCTTATTTCAATTATTCTTAATAAAAAGGGTCTATATTATGGCTATTCAAGCAATTAATGTGCGTAACCAATTCAAAGGAAAAGTTCGCGAAATACTAAGAGGCGATGTGGTTAGTGAAGTTGAAGTTGATACTCCTGCTGGTATCGTTACTTCTGTTATTACAACACGCTCAGTTGATGAGCTTAAATTGAAACCCGGGGTTGATGTGGTCGCCCTTGTAAAATCAACCGAAGTTTCTATTGCAACACTTTAAAACTCAAGCACAGATACTCCAAGACACTATAAAACCAGGCAATAGTTAGTGTCAGCAAAATGCTACTGCGCCTCTGAGGCAACCTTACATACATTCTGGCTATAAGCACTTAGTAGCTGTATAGCCAGTACAACTTACTTTGCTTTTACCGCTCTTAAAGAGCGGTTTTTTTATTTTTTAACAGTGGTATGCTCTAATCATTCAAAAAATCAGGTATTCAATAAATACCGTTATCTATTTATCGTTTTGTAATGGCTTATCGATTCAAAATAAGACATTCAATAAGCATTTTATTAAGGTTATTAGTATTATGAACTTCCAACAATTACGCATTGTTCGTGAAACAGTGCGGCAAAATTTTAATCTTACAGACGTTGCTAATACGCTATTTACTTCGCAATCAGGCGTAAGCAAAAATATCAAAGACTTAGAAGATGAACTAGGTGTTGATTTATTTATACGTAAAGGCAAACGTATTTTAGGGCTAACTGAACCGGGGCAAGATTTAATCGTCGTTTTTGAACGCATATTACTTGATCTTAACAACATTAAGCGCCAGGCGAAAAGTTATCGAACAGGCGATCGCGGTCAATTAACGCTTGCCACTACGCATACACAAGCACGTTACGCTTTACCTAGCGTTATTACTGAGTTTAAGCAGACATTTCCTAATGTTCATTTAAGCCTGCATCAATTAAGCCCTAAAGAAATTGTTGCATCACTTCTAGCTGGTGAAGCAGATATCGGTATTGCAACAGAGGCGCTTGGCAATAATAGCGAACTAATCTCGTTTCCTTATTATCCTTGGCATCATGCAGTGATTGTACCTAAAGACCACATACTAGAAAGTATAAAACCGCTAACACTAAAAGCTTTAGCTGAGTTCCCTATCATTACCTATCATGAAGGGTTTACAGGCCGCACTAATATTGACCAGCAATTTGAAAATGAAGGCTTAAGTCCTGACATCGTATTATCTGCTTTAGATGCAGATGTTATTAAAACTTATGTGGAGTTAGGACTTGGTGTTGGAATTATTGCATCGATGGCCTTTGATGCAAAACGAGATAGCAACTTAAGTCTTCTAAGAACTGAGCATTTATTTCAAACCAATGTTACCCATATTGCGGTACGACGCGGTCATTTTTTGCATAAATTTGCGTATCGCTTTATTGAGCTATGCTCTAAGAATTTGAACGAAAACTATATAAGAGAACGTATTGCACCTTCTTTTGAACTTGAATAAGATGTTGACAAACTTTATGTGCCCTCACAATCTTAAGGGATTAAATTAAGATTCATCTTTTGGAAAAACACTATGCCTTCTAGCATTGTCAGCCATGGATTTTTAGGTCTAACTCAGCTTTCCAAAAAACTTATGCCTTCGCTGTGGGGGTGGCTTTACAATGAAATGGCTGCACGCGATACAAGCAATCAATTTATGTTTATGAACTATGGGTATGTGCCAGAATTTATTGATCAACAGCTTTTTCTAACGCCTGATGATGAGCCTTTCCGTACCCCTATACAACTCTATGTCCATACACTACAAAATATTAATTTGCTTGATAAAGATATACTCGAAGTAGGATGTGGACGCGGCGGGGGCGGCTCTTATTTAAAACGCACCCATCAGCTGCGCTCATTTACAGGTATTGATTTATCTGCCAAGGCGATTGATCGATGCATACAAACGCATACCTTGCCTCAAACCTTCTGGAAGCAAGGAGCCGCTGATGCCTTACCTGTTGCTGATAGCAGTATAGATATAGTGATTAATATTGAATCTTCCCACTGTTATCCTTCTATGGAAAACTTTTTAAATGAGATTGTTCGAGTATTACGCCCAAAAGGTTATTTTGCTTGGTGTGACTTGCGTGGTAAAGAAAGTATGGCAACCGTCATACAACAATTTAAAAACTCTCAACTGACCCTGATACAGCACCATAACATTAATACTCAAGTGCTAAACTCGCTAGATAAGCTATCTGGGGATCGAGAAAAATGTATTATAGCCAATGTCCCACGATGGATACGCCCCGCTTTTCGTGATTTTATTGGAGTCAAAAACAGTGCACTTTACAATAAACTTAAAGAAGGTTCTATGGTATACAAAAGTGCTCTCCTACAAAAAACCTGATGCTGTTGCCTCTATCATTTAGAGCTTACACATACTGTTTCTTCAGCAAGTTTAGCAGCTAATGGTTCATCATTAAGCATCAACCGTTTTGTATACCTTAATATTTACGTACTATACTGCGCATTCATCCTTATTAGAGTTCGCTAAGGCTTTCTGCGTATTGAAACTTATAATAAGGATCTTTATAGTGGTTATCCTTCCTTATTACTAATACAGATCTGCATGATTGCTCAATTCTAAACAATCAACACACTGCGAAGGTCTTCTGCCATGACACATTTACACTCAACAGTATTAACATTATAAGTTAGGCAGTTAAGTTCTATTAAGAAATGGCAACATAGCCAGTACACGGCGCACTGCAAGTTGCTAACATGCCAAGAGAATTCAACGGCGTAACTTTTAAAGATTTAAAAAATACATAACATAAAAGCGTACCTACATGCCAGATCATGCAAAAGACGATCAATTCCTTAAACCATCACTTTGGGCATTGATCAAACCTTATTTCTTCTCAGAAGAACGTTGGATTGCTTTAGGCTTACTTGTGGCTAATATTGCTTTAAGCCTAGCGATCATATGGGTAAATGTAGAGCTAAACGGCTGGAAAGGCGAGTTCTATAATAGCTTGCAGAATAAAAACCTTTCGGCCTTCAAAACGCTTATTTTGCAATTTACTGGCTGGGCATTTTTATTTATTATTTTTTCTGTATACCAAACCTATCTGATGCAGTTACTGCAAATACGTTGGCGAAAATGGTTAACGGATATTTATCTAGCACGATGGATGTCAAAAGCCACACATTATCGCATGACATTTTCTTCTTACAGCTCAGATAACCCAGATCAGCGTATAGCAGAAGACTTAAAGCTATTTGTAGATGCAACTCTCTCTTTATTTTTTGGGTTGATAACCTCTATTGTAAGTTTTATTTCATTTGTTGGTATTTTATGGGTACTTTCTGGCCCTATTACATTATTTGGAATTACTATTCCGGGTTATATGGTATGGATTGCCTTAGCTTATGCATTAGTTGGCAGCTTAGGAGCGCATAAAATCGGACGCCCCTTAATTTATTTAAATGTTGACCAACAGCACCGCGAAGCCGACTTTCGTTTTGCTCTTGTTAGAGCACGCGAAAACAGCGAGGGCATTGCGCTCTATCATGGAGAACCTCAAGAATTAAAGCTTTTTCAACTACGCTTTGCGGAAGTTGTAAAAAACTGGTGGCTGATTATGAAGCAACAAAAACGCTTTAGCTGGTTCGCATCGTTTTATGGTCAATTAGCAGTCATTTTCCCGATTCTTATTGCCTCCCCTCGCTATTTCTCTGGAGCAATTCAGCTAGGGGGACTCATGCAGATTAGCAATGCATTTGATGAGCTGCAAAAGGCACTCTCGTGGTTTGTTGATAGCTATACTCGAATTGCAGAATGGCGCTCATCTATTGAGCGTTTGAATGGGTTTATTAAAAGTATGGAGCAAAGCCCTGTTAATCTTTCTCATACGCAGGCAAATCATATCGCTTTTAACAATACTCAGCTTATGCTGCCTAATGGTCAAGCGCTTCTTAACATTGAAGATGTATCTATCGAACCGGGGCAACATACTTTACTAACAGGCGCCTCAGGCTCAGGCAAAAGCACGCTTTTTCGTCTTATGGCAGGTATATGGCCGTTTGCTACCGGCACCATCAAGCATCCCTCAGAAGCTGAAATTTTGTTTTTGCCACAACGGCCCTACTTACCCATTGGTTCATTAAAAATGGTGCTTACTTACCCTGAAACATCGTCTGCGCATTCTGAAGAAATCCTTCGAGATGTTTTAACACGCGTTTATCTTCCGCACTTGATTCCATTACTTAACGAAACACATTATTGGACGCAAAACTTATCCCCCGGAGAACAACAACGCCTGGCATTTGCCCGTGCGTTACTAATCAAACCCAAATGGCTTTTTTTAGATGAATCTACAAGTGCTTTAGATTTCGATGTAGAACAAGCACTTTATACCCTGCTGCATGAAAGCATACCGCAAACAACAATTATCTCTATTGCCCATCGGCACAGCTTACGCGTCTTTCACAAACAAGAATGGGCTATTATTTCACCTCGTCATCATCATTCACTTGAAAATGAAAGAGAGGGTGAATCAAAATCATTACCGACGCTACACCAGCGACCGTTACAACGTCGAATAAATCGATTCAAGCCTACTTAAAATGTATCTTTACCGTTATCTACTGTTTGAAAATCAGTAAAAGCGCATGGTATAAGCCTGCAAGGTATACTATAACCACTTCGTTTTGTGACCCTGAGGAAGCCTTCAATGAAAAAAAGAATTGCCCTTTATTGTTTTGCGCTAGTTTGCTCAAGCGTAGTTCATGCAGAAGAAATTGGCGCAGTCAGTACCGCGTTTCAGCTATTAGGAGCCAACCACAAAGTTGTTATAGAGGCTTTTGATGACCCTTCTGTTCAGGGTGTTTCATGTTATGTTGGTCGAGCAAAAACAGGTGGAATTAAAGGTACATTTGGAATTGCTAAAGACCCTTCTCGCTATTCGATTTCTTGTGTGCAAACAGGCGCGCTTCGCTTTTTAACGCCGTTGCCGAACACAGAAGAAGTTTTTAAAGAAAGCGCTTCGTTTATTTTTAAACATGTGCGTGTTGTTCGTATTGTTGATGTAAAGCGTAATACGCTTACATATTTGACGTATTCAGACAGAGTCATTGAAGGCAGCCCTGATAATGCTATCGCGGCCATTCCTGTGCTAACACAAAAAATTCCTGTTAAATAAACGATAGCCATATTATTCTGTTTACTTAATATTTTTCATATCTTTTGTTTTACTAAATATGTTCAAGTATTATGCCTGTCTGAACCTTATTAATGCATATAGGGCAGGCATACAATATATTATTTTGCAATTAGTGATCTTAGCAATGATCAGATAAAACCATTGCACTCTACAGACTCATACTATTATTTCTTTCTAACATAAGCCTTTTCACATAACGTATGAACTGGCTTCTGAAAAAAGCTGGAGCACAGAATAATGATCGAATGCGCTATTCTGTTAGAAGCACGAAATCCTGCAAAAAATATATTCCGCTCCTATTTTATCACTGCGCGCTATGATCTTTTCAAGCGATTATCAGTAGAAGTAACGCATGGCAGAATAGGCGCTCGAGGAAAACGATCAACATTTCATCCTAGCAATGAACAAGAAGCCTTTGAATATATCGCTGCTCTTTTACAGCGCAGAGCAAGCGCGTTTCAACGGCTAGGCACATCCTACACATTAAAATATTATTCAGGTAAGTGGAATATGGATGAAGCCCTCTTCCCTTTTAGGCAAACTTTATTGTTTGAAGATACCTCTTCAACATCAGAAAAGAAAACCTCAATTAAAGAAATTATTAAAGACGGTGAAGGTCTTTTTGGTTGAATATATTTTTCGATCTTAAGTATTAAAGAGAAAAAATCACACAAAACAGCTATTGCTAGCCCTCCTCTGCTAGAAAATTCTATACGGTAGTTTATTTATGTACTTAGAAGTTACGCAGTTGAGCGCTATCAAGGCATAGCAACGCAGACAGTACAAAGAAGTACGGCAAGTTGCTATAACGCAGAGAGAGCCAACTGCGTAACTTCTAGTACTATTCAATATTTAATTTCTTATTATCTTCTAAAATACATTATAATCAACCAAATTTTTTATCCCTTTAAAAAAATAGTTTGGTTATTAAGAAACGACAAGTACAAGGCACGTTTAATCTATCTATTTGTAGTGCAGACAGAAAAGCTAAAATGAATATGATGCCTATTCGCTATTTATAATAACTTGTCTTTACTTATTCACGTTTCCTTAAAAGGGATAAATCAATCATTTTTTAATAACCTCTCTTACAATAGGAAAAAACTATGAGTGCCACATTAGATGATCTTCTCTCATCATTATCATTACAAGAATTGCTAGCAGCTCGTGAGAAAATTGAAGAGCGTATTGTTCGTGTTCAACGCTCTGAGCATAATGCAGCAAGAAAAAAGATTCTTGAACTTGCCCGTTTGCATGGAATTGATGTTTCTTTTTCAGAGGGTGAAGAAGCTTCTAAAAAAAGCAAGCTTCCTCCTAAATATCGTAATCCTGAAAATCAAAAACAAACTTGGCCTGGTCATGGCAAAAAACCAGCTTGGCTTGAAGGTCTGTTAGCTAAAGGTCATAAAGTAGACGAGTTTCTGATTCAGCCGTAATAAAATTACGCTAGCTCTAGCAACGCTTCCCTTCCTCTTTTAAATACATAACCGATAACTATAAAGAGGATGGGAAATTAACCTTCATTAGCACACGCTTCCTTCCTGCCTATCACCGAGATATTAGAGGCTACTTTTCGGAAGGAAATCCGTGCATCAGAAAATCATTTACATTCATACAAAAGCCCCTTCTAAACCTCAAATCAGCACTTCGTGTAATGGGTGCGGCATTTGCTGCTTAGCTGAATTATGCCCCTATGGCATGCTACGTTTTTTACGTATAAAAGGACCCTGCCCTGCACTTGAATGGGAAACTGAACATAATCGATATGTCTGTGGATTTTTGAAACACGCTAAAAATCCGGCTTTGCGCTGGTGGATAAAAAGAAGTATTGCCGCTGAAAAAGGATGTGATAGCACTGCTTCTATTGAAAATATTGCCCATTGCTCATAACACGTGAGACATTTTAAGATCGAAGCTCGGGCACGATAGGAAAAGGTTCCCAAGCACGACACGCCGGACACTGCCAATGGTGCCGATGCGCCACAAAACCGCAACTTTCGCATCGGTAAATTTCATAGCGTCGGCTGTATACTTGTAAAACATGCGTCACTAAGGTCGCATCTTCATTATTAACATCTTCATGGCGCTCGCGGCGCGTTAATGCAAGCTTAAGCTGAATAAACGCCTTTAATAATGAAGGTGAAGGATATTCAGCTAATGCATCAAAAATGTTCTTTACTAAACCTTGCGGGTAATCATCATATGTCATTGCCCACTCGCTCAGTGGCACAAGAAGCGCAGGAATTCGATGCCGTTCATAATAGCTTTTAAGATAATGATAGGTAGCCTCACGCGTGCCTAAAACTTCATCGGCTCGCTGCAATAAAGGGATCGCTAGTAGAATAGCATCAGGCTGATAAGTTTCCATCTCTAAACAGCTTTGCCTTACTGTTTCGAGCAAACCCTGCTGTACAGCAGACTCTGCACGCAATAACTGTGCACGCAAGCTATGAGGATTTTCTAGCAAAGCAGATAATAAGACCGCCTCTGCTTCTGCCCATAATTGACGGCTAATATACTGTACTGCCTGCTCGCATCGGTAATGCGCAATAACTTTTGACTCCGAACGCATGGCTTTTACTGCCCAGTGCCGTCGATGCTCTATTGCACGATCCCACTGAGCACTTTTTTCAAATAACTCAACCAATGCTCTTTCAGCTTCTAAACCTTGCTCAGAATCTTCTTTTAACGTTAACAATACACTTTCTGCACGATCCCACAAACCTGCAGATAGGTAATCTCTTGCTAATGCTAGAGAAGCTTCGTTTCTTAACGTTTGGGTAACTCGGGGAGAATGCTGTAATTGCTCATGCAAGTAGACAGCTTGTTGAAAACGCCCTTGCCTTCGATACAACTCGCCCAAAGCAAGTTGAAGCTCACCCGCATCGGGCTGGCGCTTTAATACTTCTGAGAGAAATAAAGTTGCTTCGTCTGTACGGTGCGCAAGAATAGCTTTTAAAGAATCGAAATACTGGCGTGGTAGCTCAGCCGCCTCACGCATTAAATACCAAATATCTAAGCGTGCGCTTGCCCATCCTAATGCAAAAAATAGAGGGGGTAATACAAGCCAAAGCGAAAAATCGTTATCCATACTCACCAGGAGCTAATAAAATGATTTATATGGCTTGCTAAAATTAATTGCTTTATCTAAATGAAAACCTGAAAGAATATTTCACTCATGCATAAAATAGCTGTTCAAATTTTTAACAGTACTGCTGCTTAAATATTAATATACTATTTAAGTAACAATCTCCTGAAACAAATTTTACTACACGCATTTACATACTATATGAAATAATCGAGTTAGACTTTTAGCACACTAATAGGCAAAGCACATACACATTTGATGCGAACGATCAAAAAATTTTGAACAGTAAAAAGAAAATTAACAACGATCTTCTCTCACTAAATAAGTGCTAAATACCATAATGACGATGTTCGTCTTCACCTTTAGGAGAAGCAGGAACTGCGCGTAATGCCTCTACTACGGATGAAATACGGGGCGTGCTATCAGCATCAACAGATTGTGTTTTAGATAAAGAAAGTAACTCTGACGTTTGCCGCCTTTTCCAATGTCTAAACTGTAAACGACTTGTTGTATAACCTAATAACAAACCTATGAAACCAGCTAAAACCAGCCAAAGAAAAAAAGGCAGGGTGAGGCTATACCCAAGATAAAGGTGTAGTGTTTGAGGCTGCTTATTTTTAACAAATAACAGCGCCAATACTAAAATCACAACTACCCTGAGAACAGCCCACACTCTACGCATATTAATTAACCCAGTCTTCCTAAAGATCAGTCACGCTTAGCAGCAGATGCTGCAGATTTACCTGCACCTGATGTCGGACGTAATGATTCTCGCAAATATTTACCTGCTTTGAAGCTAGGAAAATATTTACCATGCATCGGAAAAGTTTCTCCTGAGCGAGGGTTACGAGCAACTCGGGGAGGACGGTAGCTTAAATCAAAGCTACCGAATCCACGAATTTCAATACGTTGGCCTGAGGCCAACGTTTCGCTCATTTGACCCAGAATCATGTCAACGACTTCTTCAGCTTTGCGAAGACTCATCCCCGAAAGACTACTTAATCGAATCACAAGATCAGAACGGTTCACGGCTTGATTATCCTTGTTGAGATTGATCCAACTTAGCCTTCAAGAGTGCACCCAGGTTGGTCGTTCCGGCTCCGGCGATATGCTCGCCAGAGGCCTTCTGGATAGCCTCTTGCTCATCAGCACTGTCTTTTGCTTTAACAGACAGACTAATACTACGGCTCTTACGATCCACACTGCTAATCATTGCTACAATGCTATCACCTTCTTTGAGGCGCTCACGCACATCCTCTACACGCTCACGAGAAATCTCGGAAGCACGTAGGTAGCCCTCTACATCATCGGCTAACTGAATAACCGCACCTTTTGCGTCCAAGGTTTTTACAACACCTTGAACAATCTGACCTTTGTCATTTTGCGAAACATAGGTCATAAAAGGATCATTATCAAGTTGCTTGATACCTAAAGAAATTCTCTCGCGCTCTACATCAATGGCAAGAATAACTGCCTCAACTTCATCGCCTTTCTTGAAGTTGCGGACAACATCTTCACCTGTTTGTGCCCAAGAGAGGTCTGAAAGATGTACTAAACCATCGATATTGCCAGGCAATCCGATAAATACACCAAAATCAGTAATAGATTTAATCTGACCGCGCACGCGCTCGCCTTTGGTATGGCCCGTTGCAAACTCTTCCCAAGGATTAGGTTTGCATTGTTTCATACCTAAAGAGATACGACGACGTTCTTCATCAATCTCAAGAATCATCACCTCAACTTCGTCACCTAACTGCACAACTTTGCCGGGGTGTACATTCTTGTTTGTCCAGTCCATTTCTGAAACGTGAACTAAACCTTCAATACCTTGCTCGATTTCAACAAAAGCGCCGTAATCGGTCATGTTGGTTACTTTACCAAACAAGCGAGTACCAGCTGGGTAACGCTGTGCTAAACCAACCCAAGGATCATCGCCTAATTGTTTAAGACCTAACGATACACGGTTTTTCTCTTGATCGAACTTCAATACTTTTGCAGTAACTTCATCACCAACTGCCAATAACTCTGAAGGATGCTTTACTCGTCTCCAAGCAAGATCAGTGATGTGCAACAAGCCATCAATTCCGCCTAGATCAACGAACGCACCGTAATCTGTAATATTTTTAACAACACCTTTAACAACGGAGCCTTCTTGCAAGTTAGCAAGAAGTGCTTCGCGCTCTGCGCCTAAGCTAGCTTCAAGCACAGCGCGGCGTGATACCACGACGTTATTACGCTTACGATCAAGCTTAATAACTTTAAATTCAAGGGTTTTACCTTCATAGGGGGTTGTATCTTTGATAGGACGCACATCGACCAGTGAACCTGGCAAAAATGCACGCACGCTATTTACAAGAACCGTTAAACCACCTTTTACTTTACCTGTAATTGTACCTGTTACCAGGTCTTGTCTTTCCATTGCTACTTCAAGATCATTCCAGGCAGCTAAGCGTTTTGCACGATCACGGGAAAGTCGGGTCTCACCATGGCCATCTTCCAATGTTTCAATCGCAACTTGTACGAAATCACCAATTTTAACAGTCACCTCACCCGCATCATTATGAAACTCTTCAATAGCGATTACGCTTTCGGATTTTAAACCTGCATTCACAATCACACGATTAGGTTCAATACGTACAACTTCAGCTGTAATCACTTCGCCTGTACGCATTTCTTGACGTAACAGACTCTCTTCAAATAAGGCGGCAAAACTCTCTATACCGAGAGGTGTTGTATTAGGGGTCATAAAAAGAATAATCTCTTAGTTAAAATTACTAAAATTAGTCATAAAAGAAGGGTATTTATTTTTAATAAATACATCCTTCACCTTTAGCTTAAGTAAATCGATGGACAATTTTTTTGACCACCTGATCAACCGATAAGCCTGATGTATCCAGCAAGTAAGCCCCTTGCGCCCTGCGCAGCGGAGCAATTGCTCGCTCACTATCCCGTTGATCACGCAAACGGATTTCATGGACAATCTGAGAAAGATTAGCAGAGAAGCCTTGCTCAAGCAACTGCTTGAAACGTCGGTAAGCTCGAACCTCAGTACTTGCTGTTAAAAAAACCTTCAAATTTGCGTATGGAAACACCACTGTTCCCATATCTCGCCCATCTGCCACTAAGCCAGGTAAAACGACGCAACGACGCTGATATTCAAGCAGCGCCTCACGTAATTCAGGCCATACTGCAATTTCAGAAGCACGTTGACCACATGCTTGTTCTCGTAATACAACACTGACCTCTTCTCCGTCAAGCCAAATAGCGCCATCATCCGCTCGCAAATGTAGCGTTTTTGCAATATTCACTAATTGCGCAACATTTTTAGATGCGATACCCGCTTGTAAAGAGCTATACGCTACAGCCCTATACAATACGCCACTATCAAGGTAATGAAAACCTAGTATTTTCGCGACTCGACGTGCGACAGTGCCTTTTCCTGACGCTGTTGGACCATCAATCGCAATGACTGGGACTAGACAGCCGCTATCAGTCAATTCCACAATAGCCCCCTTGTTCTAGCTTGATGGAAGAGAATCATACTGTGTTTCGCTCCTTATTGCTTGTCTCCTATAGTCTCCCTTATGTCATACAGGCCTTTTATCATTTTTTGATAGAATTGCGTAATGGGTTAAAACGGTTTTTTTCGCCTATTATGCTAAACATAAAAAATTTTTATAGCGATCAATCTTTGAAAATCTCGAGTTTTTTTATTCTATTTTTGTATGTTTTAGTAGGCGCTCCCACCCATGCGCATGCAATTAAACAACTTCGACTTTCATTTCCTGTTGCTGAAACGGGATTTGATCCCGCAAAAGTTCATGACGCTTATTCTGGCGCAGTAGTTGAAGCTCTATTCGAACGTCTTGTAAGCTATGATTATCGCGCTCGTCCGCTTAAAATTAGTGCGTGTACAGCCCAAAACTTTACACGTAGCGCCGATGCCCTTACTTATACCTTTGTGCTTAAAAAAGGGATTTATTTTAGCCCTGATCCTGCCTTTAAAAATCGCTCCCGCGAGCTTACAGCTAAAGATTATGTATATTCAATTCAACGATTAATTGATCCTGCCACTCGCTCTCCTTGGCAATTTTTGATTGAGGGGAAAATAAAAGGCCTTGATGCTAAAGCAAAAGCAGTTACCCCTCAACATGCCTTTAATTATGACGCTCCAGTTGCAGGTTTAAGGGCTACTGATCCTTACACCTTAATGATTACTCTTACACGCCCCGACCCTAATTTTTTATCTATTCTTGCAATGCCCGCATTGAGTGTAGTTGCACGCGAAGTGATAGAAACTTACCCTGATAGTAATGCTCATCCTATTGGTACGGGAGCTTTTGCGCTCAAAAAATGGCAGCGTAGCGCACGTATTGTATTAGGTAAAAACCCAGCGTACCAAAGTAAAGAAAACGCTAATAGCACTCGTCCGCCTATTAGCATTGATGAAGTGGATATTCAGATTATTGAAGAATCGCAAGCACGCTGGTTGGCATTTAAGCAAGGGTTACTCGATATGATATCTCTTCCTTCAGATCTTGTACCCAAAGCCCTGGTTGGCGAAAAACTTGCTGAAGATCTTATGAAAGAAGGCATTACGTTACAACGCAGTATTGATCCTGAAATTACGTATACGTATTTCAATATGCGTGACCCTATCGTAGGAGGAATGTCACCTGAAAAAATTGCCTTACGCCGCGCCTTAGTGATGGCACACAATACGCAAATAGATATTGATGTGCTTCAAAAAGGGCAAGCAAAAGAAGCTACATCTATTATTCCCGAGGGGATTCCTGGGTTTTCGGCTAGTGACATGCCTACCATTCGCTATAACCCTGACCTTGCGAATCAGCTGCTTGATCATTATGGCTATAAGCGCGATAACCAAGGATGGCGCACATTGCCTGATGGTTCGCCTTTAATCATAAAGTTATCATCGACTCCAGACTCCAAAAGCAGAATTTATGATGAATTTTGGACACGTACCGCGCGGCAGCTTAGTATTCGGCTAAGCATTGTTAAAGCTAAGTTTCCAGATTTATTAAAAGCAGAGAAAGAATGTAAATTACAAATGCGCGGTGCAGCGTGGATTGCAGATTATGCAGATGGCGATAATTTTATGATGTTGCTTTACAGTAAAAATATTCATCAAAGCAATAACGCCTGCTTTAAAGACTCTTTATATGATCAGTGGTATGAAGAAAGCCAGCAAATGTCCGACTCTCCTCAACGTACCATGCTTTATAAACGGATGAATGCTCGCATGGAATACTTAGCTCCCTGGAAGCTTGGGGTAAGCCGCTATAGAAATAGCCTTATTCATCGCCGCGTTAAAGGCTTTCAACAACACTCACTTATACGTGCTGACTGGATGTACTTAGATTTAGAAAATTAATCATCAACGTCAGGGCCTTGACCTTTTGCAGGGCCGAATGTAAAGCCTTGGTGTGGAGCATCTTTCAGTGAAGGAGCACCTAAAACTTTTGCTGTTACACCTTTTATGTTTGCAGAAGTTCGGCCAAAAAGCCCTTCATCTGAGCTTAAATGCTTACCTAATGCACCCGCAGCAGAAAGCCCTCCTCCTTTAAGGACTACACCCTTAATATTCGTTCTATCGCCCAACCCCTTACTTAAAGCAGCCCCCATCGCTTTTTGATCAGATGCATACCGCCCAGCATGCCCTTTTGTCTTCAAGCCAAACGCAGCGCCGTAACTATGCTCCATACGCATTGATTTTTTTCTATCTTCGCCTTTTGCTGTCATTCCTTTTCTAGCTTCGTCCATTCCCTTTTGCCAGCCTGATCGTGCGCTTCCACCTGAGTCCCCATGTACCTTGGCTCGCCCTGCCATAATCAGCCCATTACGTGCTGCTGCTACTGTGACTGCCGCAGATTTCACTTTTCCTAAAATTGACTTGCCTTTATTAGCTTCGCCAGACCCATGATCTCCTGCTGCATTTTTACGAGCCTCTACAATTTTAGCAGCTATGCCAGCTCCCCCTAATGTCATAAAATTTGCAAATGCCCGGGCAGGAGAACTCTGAAGCCCTTGCCCTCGTTTTTCAGGGGCCGCTTCCTCTTTCTTTCTACTGCCTTTTGCTAAACCATCGGCACTTTTGTTAGCTGCGCCTTTTGCTGAAGATGGATCTACATCACCTTTTGCTATCGCCTTCTTTCTATCACTTCGACCTTGTGCTCTACCAATAGATCTAGCAACCATTCCAAGCCCTAATATTTTTCCTACGCCTTTACCTGCAGCCTTTGCTGTTTCAGGCCTATATTTGGTTAACTGTTTAGCTGCCATAAGACCGCCCGCCACAGCTAAGCCTGCTATAGGATCGGCAGCCATTGCTCCATGGCCTAAAACTCCACCGGCAATATTTCCACCGATTGCATATTTTCCTGCTTTAGTTCCCATGACTACCGCAGCTGCAGCTGTACCTGCTACCGCTCCACCCGCAGCTAAGCCTGCACCTGCTGCACCTGCTGTTATGACTCCACCAACACCTGATACATTTGAAAAAATATGACCTGCACCCCCTGAAGCCCCTTCTCCACTAGCTCCCGAAGCCCCACCACTACCACCTGCACCATGCCCACCGGCACCTTGTCCGGATGTTGCATCTCTTGTTTGATGTCGTGATTGCCGCGCTGCTTGTTCGTCATCCGCTTCTGCTATTCCCCCGCTTCCTCCTCTATTTCTATTAGCACCACCAGATGCCCCAGTAGCTCCTGGAGGAGATGCCGCACCTGCTGGGCCATGAGAAACTCCTCCTGCAGGCGGATGCACGCCTCCACCACCTGTTACTTCAGGATCTCCTCCTCCGCGAGCTGCGTTCATTTCGCCCTTGAACATTGCTTTCACCCCTGAGCCTACTGCAGCCAAATTACCAACCGCCCCTCCTGCCATTTGCATAGCGCCAGAAGCCAACTTTACAGTGCCTTTAGAAGCAGAAGAAGCACCATTCATACCTGCCATAGAGGCCTGCATTAGCGCTCCTCCTGAACCTACAGGTGAACCACCAATTGCACCTACCGCAAAATCAGTTGCTTTGAGAGCTACCCCAAATCCAATTGCTGATTGAATAAAGAGCGTTATATAAACTATAAGCGCCTCAAAAACTTTACTGATCGCTGACAAAGGATTAAGTGCTTCTACGACGGCAGCACCTGGATCTCCTGCTCCTCCGCCAGCCAATACCATTAACTTTGATATCCAGCCATAACTCAGGAGAATACTCATAATAAAAACGATAACTAACGAAAAAATCTTCAAGCCAGTCACCAACACGTAGCCCATATACTTTACTGCGTAATCGTTACTCCAGCGTGATCCGCCAAATGCAAGCATAAGTACGCCTAAACCGCATACCAGATACATTTCAAGAAACGATACAAACATTTGGCCTCCCACAACAACCATCATCATCATGGTTAGGAAAGACACTATGATTCCAACATAGACAAAAAGCGCAAGAAATCTAACCATATAAGTGGTAATAACACCCCCTGTCATTTCTCCTACAATAATACCCGCTACGATTGCAGGCATATTAAACAGAAACCCTTGCGCTACTGCTGATAATACGGCTGCTTGCAAACTGAATCCATAAATCATCATCGTTGCAGGGCTTAAACCTAGCTTTACTCCACATGCATCAGGGTCAGCTGCCCCGCTACCGCTTACGCAGCCTTTTAATGCGACAATAGCCTCAGGAGTAGTATTAAAATCACTCGCACATTGTGCATCACTCTTTGTACACGCTTGGATCTGCGTTAGTGTAGTAGCGCTGGGGAAACCTCTTAAATATAGCTTTCCATTTTTAACATAATCAACGATATCGCTTGTTCCGGTACCAGGAGCTTTAGGCATGGTTGCAAATATTCCAGGCGAACCATCTTGGGGATCAATAATATCTAAGCCAAAGGCCTGCATTGAATTTATTGTTTGTCCAACCCAACTGCCATTTTCAAAAAAATTCATGGGGCTAATTAGGTGAATTAACCATAAGAAAAATCCATAAAACATCCATTTTCTAACTATATTTTTTATTAATGCCTGCAAATCACGGCCACCACCCAGAACCCATACTGTGGTGCCATAGATAAAATCTACTGTAAATAACAACCAAAATATTCTTTTCACATGTAAAAGTATAGGACCAATAGCTTTCTCAACATTACATCTAAACTCTCGAATAAACCCATCTATTAATATTCTTACTGCATTTTCTAACCATGCGTGACTTCCTATTGTTTCCCCAGTACAACTATAAATTCTATAGCCATTTCGTGCAGAGTAAATTAACACTTCTGCATCAACTAGCTCTTTTAACTCTGCTCCTGGTGAATCCCCTTCTAAAAGATTCCATTTCTCTGTAATCGGCCCTGCATCGGCGGGAGCCGATACTTTACAATTATTAAAATGAATTGTTTCACCATTTTTAAGTGTTACTCCGCTATTTCCTGAACGAGTGGCTATAAAAGGTGCAGAAGTATAAGCTGAATCCAAAATACGATACCACTGCCCTTGATTTCTCTCATTCTTAGAGCGCCAATTTGACCCTAAATTCCAAGTTCCATAACCAGCCAAGTCCCCCCTATTATCTCTTGCCCACCCTTCAGTTACATCTTTAATACAAGTTCGAGGCGTACAAAACTGAGGGTTTTCATTACCTGAATCGACTAAACAAATAGTGGCAGCATTCGCTATAGATGAAAATAGCAGCATTGAGAATAAAACAATTCGTAATACGTGTTTTAAAACCCGCATATCTGTACTTTCTGAATCTATTATTAGAATTACCTAGCAGTTATTAGCGCTATTTTTTATGGATACTTTCCGCTTTGGCATTAAGCACTATTGCACTTGTTAGGTAGAATAAACTTATTTTATGTATAAATATGTGCTCTGCTATTAAGATAGAAGATAAATTAAGTGTTCTTCCCTAGCATTCCTTTTAGTATGCTCAAAAATTTAAGATACTCAAGAGTTTTACCTAAGCCATGCTATTAATCGTATCGTTTAGTGAACATTAAAAGGCCTTTATGCGTTTATCTAGACCAAGTAGCCAATCATCTCTGAAACAAGAAAAATATAGATGGATGGATATAATTTCTGGCAAAACATAAGGAACTCTTATAGCTATAGTGATGCCAACAATAATAGGGAGATAAAAATAGATATCTACTAACAATTTTATTTTAGTGATTATGACGTTATAGATATTAATTATTATTCAGGATCTTTAAATTGGCGTTGTGCAAGCAAACAAAGCTGTTGCTGAAAATTTTCGCTGCACATCTCTCGAACCTTATGGCACTCTTGCAAAACTTTATTTTGCCCTTCTGGCTTTTTATCTTTAGGCAAACGATCTGCTTGTTTCATTTTATATTCCACGCACTCATCATACATTCTAGCAACTACCCGGCTACTATTTGAATACCACCGATGACGAAAAAAAATATACGAATAATATCCTCCTACAACAATAAAAATTGAAATACCTAGAGCAATTAAACGTGTGCGAATATCAAGTTCTTTTGAATTGCTCATAGTAGGCTCCTCGAAGATAAACTATCTAAATACTTGAAATAACTTGCTCAAAGCATAAGTATAGCTACTGCATACGTATGAAAAATAAAACGTGCGATGACATATGCTTGAATACTACCTATACATACCCTTAAAAAGCTTTGCTTACATATCGGTTTAAACGTTGGCGAAATATAATGACCATAATGAGTGCTGGTAACGAAATACACATGCATAGCAGAAAAAAAGCAGACCAGCCCCATGCTCCTACCACTTTGTCGGCATGCACATTAATCAATACTTGCGGCAGTGTAATAAGGCTAGACAGTAATGCAAACTGAGTAGCGGTATAATCCCTATGCGTAACACGTGAAAGTAATGTGGTTAAAGCTGCTGTTCCTAATGCCATACCAATTGCATCAAGTATCAGCACTCCTATTAATACGTAAACCCCTGGCATACCCCATGTAGCCTTCCAAATACTTAGCGCCCACATACCCCCGATGGCAAGTGTTTGAGCAATACCAAAAAAAAACAATGCTTTTACAATTGATATTCGGCTCATCCACATTCCTGCTGCAAAGCTTCCTATCACTCCACCCCATAACATAGCTTGTTTAGCAGCAACCCCGATTTCAGTAAATGAATAGCCTAACCAACGATAAAAAGGTGTCATCAATTGGCTTGCCAAACCATCGCCAACTTTATAAAGCATAATGAGTACAATAATAAATAATGCATTTTTCCACCCCCAGCGATGAATAAATTCTTTAAAAGGATCAAGCACCGCATGACGAAATGAACGTTCGCCTACTTTTCCTACAGGTTCATGAATAAAAAAACTCATTATCAAACCAGGTATTAAGGCAGCAGCACTTAAATAAAATGTCTGCCCCCATGACCATGCATAATTATCTTTTAATACAAGGGCTAGTGACCCTGGGATCAAAACTGCCATGCGGTAAGCACCTACATGTAAGCCTGTGGCACTTCCAATTTCATCGGGTTCTAAAACTTCTTGGCGATATGCATCTAGCACGATATCTTGCGTAGCACCCCAAAAAGCAATCCACATTCCAATCAACATAAGCCCTGCAATGGGTAAAGTACCTCCCCAAGGCAGGTTAATATTCAGCAATGATGAGGGAGATACATACGCCATGCACGGCAATGAAATGACTAGGACCAACTGGCTAAGCACCATCCAACTGCGTCGCCGCCCTAACCCTAATGGGTCTGTATGATCTAATAGAGGTGCCCATAAGTATTTAAAACTATAGGGAAGGCGTAATAGCGCAAATCCGGCTAACAGCTTGAGACTTACACCTTGATCGGTTAACCAGGCAGGCAACTGATGAACTAATACCAATAAAGGTAATCCTGAGCTAAATCCCGTTAGCAAAAATGGGAGTAAACGACGAGATAATAAAGAAGACTGCATAAAGTTTCCGATCAATCGTGAAAAGCCCAGTATTTTCTAGCAAATTTTTTAGAAGCTATGCAATTGTTCTATCAAGGTAGGATAACGCAAACTGTATATAAAGTACGGCAAGTTGCCAACATGCGGGGCGTCCCACGCCAAGATAAATAACCGTGTAATTTTTATATTTAATAAAACTTATGATCGAACTAAAAATAATAATCACGCAATTAAATTTCTTTTTTTGCGGGTGGAACAGGGTCGTGTTTACTGGAACCCCAAGGATGACATTTTAGAATTCTCAAACAAAATAACCCTGTACCATATAGTGCACCATGTACCTTAATAGCTTCTATTGCATATTGAGAGCAGGTGGGAGAAAAACGACAATTATTACCCAACAGCGGTGATATTAATCGTTGATAACCATAGATTAAAGCTAGCAGGCATTTAATTAATACTTTATGAGCAAATCTGAATACTGCACCTATCATTTGGCCCTACTATCTGGCTGTTTAAGTGATTAAAATAATGTTAGAAGGCATATTATTAATGTTCTATTGCGATATGCAATGCCCTAGAAATACAGACAATACACATAGTATGACAAATTGCCAACACACCAAGAGAACTCCACTGCATAACTAAACTTATTTAAATCACATCTAATTCCGCATTCAATGCGCCAACGCTCTTCATTGCCTGTAAAATTGAAATTAAATCTTGAGGTGTAGCGCCTAAGCGTGTCAATGCTCTAACCACTTCATTCAGTGATGTAGCGGTAGGAACACTAATAATAGCGCTTTTTTCTCTAGGTTCAGTTGCTGGCGCATTTAAACCTACTGGCGCCCCCGTTGCACCTATCGTAACGCTTAAATTACCGTGTGAAACAGCGCATGCCCCTATTGTTACCTGCTGGTTCATTACAACGGAACCTGTTCTTGCATTTACTGTTACTTTCGGCATGGGGGTATCAGGCTGCACCTGTACCGCATCTAGCATCGCTAAAAATGTAACGCGCTGATTGGTATCTTGTGGCGCACGCACACGTATACGCCGAGCATCTAATGCTTCTGACACATTAATTTTAAACTGTTTATTAATTGCATCTACCATTCGGCGCGCTGTAGTGAAATCAGGATCATGTAAATTTAAATTTACAAATTCTCCATCACCCACTGTGGTAGGAACAGCCCGCTCTACCATTCCACCATTAGGAATACGCCCTGCGTTTAAGCTACCGCCACCAGAACCAATCAGCACACTGCCCTGTGCCTGAGCATACGTTTGGCTATCAGAACCTTTTAATGGCGTCATCACTAGTGTACCGCCCTTTAAACTTTTTGCGTTGTAAAGGGAAGAAACCGTTACATCAATATTTTGACCAGGCTGCACGAACGCAGGTAATTCTGCTGTCACTAATACTACAGCAACATTTTTTAATGAAAGCAGCGTACCGGGTGGCACTTGAATTCCTAATTTGTTAAGCATATTTACGACGCTTTGGCTGGCAGTAGGCACTTGCGATGTTTGATCGCCTGTGCCATCTAAACCTACCACTAACCCATAGCCTACTAAAGGATTAGAGCGCATGCCTTCTATCGACACTAAATCTTTTAAGCGGGCAGCCTGGCCCCAAGAACTGACAGTAAGAACGCTTATTAAAAAAAAACACGCCACACTTTTTTGACTACGCCAACAGATTCGCATCGTTAGCCTCCTAAAATGGCAATACCGATAAAAAGAATTTTTGAAGCCACCCCAACTCTTGCATCTCTTGTAAGGTACCCGTTCCTTTATACTCAATTCTTGCATCCGCAATTTGCGTTGATAATACGGTATTTGTTGCACTAATCGTAGAAGGATTCACAACCCCCGACAGGCGTAAATATTCTCGATTCCCTCCTAAAGACATGAGCTTTTCACCGCTAACCAGCAAATTTCCGTTTGGATAAACATCCACAACCGTAACTGTAATGGTTCCTGTAAATACATCGCTTGCATTTACATTGCCTTTACCTTTCAGGCTATTTGATGAAGAAGACGTTACAGTAGGTGAAAGAACGCTTCCAATGCCTAACAAACTGCCTACTTTAGCAAGAGGCGATAACGCCGTCACTGATGTTCCTTGTGATGTTTGACGCTCAGCAGTCGTATTAAGATTACGCGTTGCATTAATATTTTCAGAAATTTGAACGGTAAGAATATCTCCCGCATGTCTTGGTCTTGCATCCTCAAAAAGTGAACCCATTGTGGCTTGGCTATGAAAGATACTTCCATTGGTAGGACGACTGGTAATAGGCCGCTCTATCGGGCGAACCGAAATAGGATGAGGAATATCTGTGGGGGGCATAGAATTACAACCCGCAATCATCAGAACAATGGCGCTATACAACATATACCTTAAACGCTTTTGTTCGTGCTGTTCAGCGATTAGCATGTTTCGCTCTTTCTTCACAATGCAACTACATGCCTTCTATTACGTCTAGATACAGATATTTTAGTACCCTATATCTATTATCAAATTGCATTAGAAGTTACGCAGTTGGCTCTCTCGGCGTGAGACGCCCCGCGTTATGTCAACTTGCCGTACTTCGTATACTGTCTGCGTTGCCATGCGGGGCATCCCATGCCTTGATAGTGCTCAACTGCGTAACTTCTATTATTATTTTTTTAACGTTAAAGTTTTTCTTAGAACTTATTTTTTGGAAATACTTTTTATCTTTTCTCAATAAAGCAGATTAAGAGGTAAATTTAACTTAATAAATCATCAAGATAAAAATAGCTCTTCATAAAAAAAGAAGCACGCTAACTATTTAGTTAGCGTGCTATTAAAGTAATACTTGTTCATAAAAAGTTTTATGGTTTAGTTAGTATTAAAGCTGCGTAAGTTTCTGCAACATTTGATCTGAAGTCTGAATCGAACGTGAGTTAATTTCATAAGCGCGCTGAGCCGCAATCAAATTCACTAGCTCTTCTGCTACATTTACATTAGAAGCTTCAAGAAAATTTTGTTGTAGCGAGCCGATACCATTGGCTCCAGGGGTATCAACCCGCGCATCACCTGCTGCTGGAGTTTGAGCAAAAAGATTTTGCCCAAGCGAATCTAGACCATTAGGATTAATAAACGCAGCAAGCTGAATATTTCCAACCACGCTTACAGCCCCGCTTGCTTGAGTAATACTTACTTGCCCATCATTTGAAACAGTAACTGCCTTAGCATCTGAAGGCACTGTAATAGCAGGAATTAGCGGAAAACCACTAACAGTTGTCACTCGACCTTGGTTATCACGCTGAAAATTACCATCGCGGGTATAGCGTGTTCCTTCTGGCGTTTCGATCTGAAAAAAACCATCACCGCTAATAGCAAGATTCAATGGGTTATCTGTTTGTTGCAATGTGCCCTGCACAAAAATACGCGAGGTTGCAACCGCACGGGCACCAACCCCTAATTGTAACCCGGTAGAAACTTGAGTTTGTTGCGAGGTTTGCGCCCCTGGCTGGCGTAAGGTTTGATACAACAAATCTTCAAATACAGGCCGTACACGTTTAAACCCATGGGTTGATGTATTAGCAAGATTATTAGAAATAACATCTACGTTAGTTTGTTGGGTATCTAAGCCTGTTTTGGCTACCCATAGCGATCTAATCATTATTACGTATCCTCTAGCTCTTTATGATTTTTTTAAACATACTTACTGTACTATTAATCACTCTAACAACTGACTTAGCATCTTTAGTGAGCAAATACATACTAGGGCCTCTTCAAACTTAAGATTTAACTTAACGTTAGAAGCTGAGTACTGGCTCGCGAATCTGCTTCTAAATCTTGCATAACTTTTAGCTGCGTTTCAAACTGCCGTGCGGCACTAATCATTTGTACTAATGACTCAACCACATTGACATTACTACTTTCTAAACTTCCCGCTGTTATTGAAACCTCATTGTTTGCAGACGTAGCAGGCTGCCCATCTTTTACACGAAATAAGCCATCGTTCCCACGATCTAAAGAAGCCTCAGCCGGGTTTGTTAATTTAATTCGCCCAATCGTTTGTCGATCTGCCGAATTAGAAGGATTCACCGCCTCTACTGTTCCATCACGACCAATGGCTACCCCACGCCCTTCAGGTACTGTTAATGGAATACCGGTTTCTCCTAAAACTACCAACCCTGTTGCTGTTTTAATCGTTCCCGTTGCATCAAGCTGTAAATGTCCTGCACGCGTATAGGCCTCGGCTCCTTGAACATCTTGCACTGCAAACCAACCTTTACCTTGTAACGCCACATCTAGTGATCGCCCTGTTTCTTTAAGCACACCAGGTGTGAAATTACTGCCTGTTGTCGTTTCCACGGCATAAGCACGCGTCGGTAATTGCTGCCAAAAAACTGGCAAACTTCGAAAAGCGACGCTTTGGCTACGATATCCGGTACTTGAAGCATTCGCCAGATTCTGTGAAATAGTATTTTGGCGGGTCATTGTTGCATCGGCACCCGTCATCGCAATAAATAAAGCACGATCCATATGTATCCTTTTAAAAGGACATAAAGCGCATTTTTAATACAACTCAAACTTTTACAAATACGCTTTGAGTACTGATTTGAATAAATTACAAAACTCTCTACTCAACCTTATATTGATGACTCATTATCGTTAGCGTAAATTCACTAATGTGCTTAATATCTGATCCTGGGTTTTAATGGTTTGCGCATTGGCCTGATAGGCACGTTGAGCCACAATCATATTTACCAATTCTTGGGTTAAATCGACATTAGAGCCTTCAAGTGCAGATGATTGTAAAAGCCCTGCTACCCCTGTACCAGGAGCTGAAGCTGTGGCTTCACCTGAGGCATTACTTTCAACCCACTGATTACTCCCGATAGGAGATAATCCACCAGGATTACGAAATGTTGATAGAACAACCTGCCCTAAGGTAAAGGTTTTACCATTTGAATAGCTTCCTTTGATAATGCCATCATCATCCGCCGAAAAGCCTGTTAACCGCCCTGCTGTATACCCATCTTGAGTCTTACTGCTTACTCCAAACTCTTGACCACCAAATTGAGTTAACCCTGAAAGATCTAATGACACAGTTTGTGTAACAGCCGGGGTAGCAATAGGAAGCGTTAAATCTAAAGATACGGTTTTTGAAGCAGGTGTTGCCAATGTTCCTGAAGATGAAAATTGAAGTGCAGATGTCGCTGGTGCAATCGTGTTAGTACCGTCATCCACAATATACTGAACATTCCATCCATTGGTTACGGCGGCATCTTTAATAAAATACATAGAAACGGTATGCGAATTACCCAAACTATCATAGGCATTCATTGAGGTAACATTGTTATAACTATTCGTATTCGTTTTATCAAACACACCCACGGTAGGTGCTGTCGTACTAGCATCTAAATTAGCCTCTAACCCCATCGTTTGTGTAGCACGAGCACCGAGTGACTCACTAGATACATATAGAGGCACTGTGGCAGCTGTCGCCAATATACCCGCACTATCTGCCGTGTAACCTTGTAATTTATCACCCTGAGCATTTTGAATATAGCCATCTTTGCTGACAGAAAACTGCCCATTACGCGAAAAACTGGTTGAACCATCTAAACGGCTAAGTTTAAAAAACCCATTACCATTAATCGCTAAATCTAATGGATTACTTGTTGCTGAGATACCTCCTTGAGCAAACTGCTGTTGTATGGCAGTTACTTGAGTTCCTAGCCCTACTTGATTACTGCCTCCACCCTCTAAAGCATTGGCATAAATATCAGCAAACACTAGCTGAGATTGTTTAAACCCAGCCACATTAGAGTTAGATACATTATTACCAATCGCATCAAGGTAGCGGCTATTAGCATCTAAGCCACTTAATCCCGTTTCAAAACCCATGATGTTTCTCCTTTGTTCTTTGATGCAGGCAACAATCTCTCTCTAGAGGGTTTTCTATTAAAAGACACTGCCTATTTGTATTCATTAGCTTGCTGTAATCACAGACTTAACATTATTCACAGGTATTGAAGTGGTTCCGCCATTTAGCTTTAGACTCCAGCCATTTGAGGTATTTTGCTGCACACTATCTACCAAACCCCACTCTAGGGATTGAGCTTGAACCGCATCATTGCCTTGTAAAGCATTTACTGAAAGCGTATAGGTACCTTCTGCCTGGGCAATACCTGAATCTGATAAACCATCCCAACTAACATTTTGCAAACCTGCTGAAAGATTAGTAAATTGAAGATTACGAATCGTTTCACCCTTACTATTTTTAATCATTGCTGTTGCTGAATCGGCAGCAGAATCAAGCCAAAAGGCACCTTCTGCATGGGTTACGCCATTAGAAGAAATAAGGTTTAACGACTCACCTGGCACTGCAACGCCTTTGCCTATTAAGCTAACTGCTTGTGTTGTCTGATTCGTTACGAGCGACTGAGCAAGGGTACCCATTGTTGTATTAAGCTCTTGAATACCGCTAACCATGCTGATTTGCGACATTTGAGTGGTCATTTGTGCGTTATCCATCGGATTCAATGGATCTTGATTTTTCAATTGTTCCACTAGCAAGGTAATAAAACGATCTTGCACTTCTTGGGAACTTGAACCCCCAATTCCAGAAACTGTTGAGGTACTTGTCGTACCACTTACGCCGCTGACTGCCATTGTCATTTCCTTTATAAATAGCGCATGAACCTCTTACATAAAGCATGGTTCAAAATAATGAATTTGGCTAATTTACATTTAAAAAACTGTTTAAGAGCTTTGCCCTAATGCCAATGTTCTTTGCAACATGGTTTTAATGGTATTCATCATTTCAACATTAGTTTGATAAGCCCTTGATGCTGAAATCATATCCGCCAATTCATGCACAACATTCACATTGGGATAACTCACATTTCCCTGGGCATCTGCCAGAGGATGGCCTGGATCATTCACAATACGTGGAGGAGTCGCGTTGTTTTCAATGACATCTCGTACTCTTACACCCGTTCCTCCATTAGGTAAGGTAAAAGGCTCGAATACAACATGACGCGATTTATAAACACTATCTGTTGAGCTAGCAGCGCTATCCACATTTGCTAAATTGCTTGCAATGGTATTTTCTCTCATGCCCTGTGCCGTTAGCGCTGTAGCTCCGATATGAAATGCATTAATGAGCGACATAATCACTTTACCCCGTTACGATCGATCGATAGCCTTTTATCGGCACCGCAATCCATAACTAAAGCAATTGTTTAAAGCGATATTCAACATCCCAAATGACATAAGGGACAACGCACTATGGCACTCAAAAACATCGAAAAAAGCATTCAAAAAGCCCAAAAACTTTTTTCTGAGTGTCGCTACCAAAAAGCATTGCAACTCGCACAAACGGCGCTTTGCTCATGCCCTAACCATGCAGGGCTTTATAATTTTGCTGGAGCGTGTGCTGCACAATTGGGCAAATCTGATTTAGCTATTCAATACTGGAATAGCACATTACTGTACGAACCAGGACATGCGATTGCTCATTTTAATTTAGGCCTTGCCTACCACCATTTACAAAATGATCAGCAATCAGAATTTCATTACCGAAAAGCTATTCACTATGCCCCTGACTATGCTGAAGCGTATTGCAATCTTGGTAACTTACTTTTAGAAAATGAACATGCACTAGAAGCAGAACACTGCTATAAAACAGCATTTAAATTGAATCCAGACCTAGAAGATGCATGCATTAACTTAGGGCATTTATTATTCAAGCAAGGCCGAGAAAATGATGCAGCTGAATGCTATCAACACGCCCTTAAACTCAACGCGACTAACAGTCACATATTATGTAATCTAGGTATTATTCTTGCCCATCAGCACCATCATGAGCTTGCCGAACGCTGCTATCGCCGCGCAATTGAAGTTGAACCTATGGCGATTGAAGCGTATTGCAATTTAGCGCTTCTGCTTGAAAAACAAAATAAAACTTTCGAAGCAGAAAAAAACCTGCGCCACGCACTGAAACTAAATCCTGAACATCCTACGCTATATTCTAATCTAGGCAATTTACTTACCAACCTTTTGCGGGAATCAGAAGCTAAGCTTTATTATGAGTGTTCATTAGTACTGGCACCCAATACCGCTATTACACATAGCAATCTAGGCGTTTTATGGGCTAACGCAAACGATGAACAACGTGCAGAAGCATCATTTAGGCAAGCACTCGAATTAGAACCTTCTCATTCACTTGCCCGGCTAAATCTTGGATATTTAAAACTTTCCCAGGGCAAATGGAAAGAAGGTTGGGCCTATCATGAATCACGTTATGTTCCTAACTCTCCTGATAAAGAAACATTGTTTCCAGCTTTACCTTTTCCTCAATGGAAAGGGGAATCACTTGCCAATAAAACGCTATTAGTATGGGTAGAACAAGGTTATGGCGACACTTTACAATTTTGCCGCTTTTTGCCTTTACTTAAAAAAATGGGTGCTAAACACATCACGCTGATGTGTCGAGAAGCATTAGCCTCGCTCTTAGAGACATTGGAAGGCGATATACGTATACAAAGGTATCCTACTGATACCATACCTGAACATAACTATTGGTCATTTTTACTTAGTATCCCCTTCTTGCTTAATATTGAGCTTCATACCTTACCGAATAAGATTCCTTATCTTTTCACAGATCCTAAAAAAATCTCCTATTGGTCATCCCAGCTTTCTAGCTTACCTCTGCATTCTTTACGTGTAGGATTAGTATGGAAGGGGAATCCTCATCATAGCAATGATGTTCAACGCTCACTGCCTAAGCTTAATGTATTAGCGCCTTTATGGTCACTTCCCAATATCAGTCTTATTAGTCTGCAAAAAGGCGAGGGAGAAGATGAGGCCATATTGCCCCCTCCCGATCAACCATTATTAGAACTGGGATCAAAAATCAAGGATTTTACAGACACGGCTGCTTTAATTACGCTTATGAATCTTATTATTTGTGTCGATACTTCTATAGCACACCTTGCTGGAGCACTTGGTAAGCCTTGTTGGGTCATGTTGCCAGCGTACAAAACTGACTGGCGATGGCTACGCGAGCGAACTGACTCACCGTGGTACCCTCACACCATGCGCCTTTTTAGACAAACCTCCAGAGGAGAATGGTCAAGCGTCATCAACACTGTATGCATTGCGCTTTATGAGGAGATGAGCCATGAAAAAAGCTTTATTAGCACTCACCATTATCCTTAGCGGATGCGGTAGCGTACCTCCGCATAGCTCCCATACACATGCCCCCTCTCGCTATAAAAATATTTTTGCAGAAAGCCAAACGCGCAACCAAAGCCCTGAAGCTCAAGAAGCCGTTTTATATGCGCTAGGACTATTAGATATTGGCTACCGATTCGGTGGGAAAAATCCCGACGCAGGCTTTGATTGTAGTGGCATGGTAACCTATGTTTATAACCAAACATTAGGCTCTCATTTAACAGGTTCAGCCGCAGACCTTGCCAAACGCGGAACAACAATTGCACCCGATAACTTACTTCCCGGTGATCTAGTATTTTTTAATACGATGGGAAAACCGTTTTCTCATGTAGGTATTTATATTGGCAATAATAAATTTATTCATGCCCCGAATTCAAGAAGTAAAGTAAGAGTTGATCGTTTAGATAGCGATTACTTTCTAACACGCTTTGAAACAGCTAAATCATTATTTAGCGCTGAGTATAATAAAGTTGTTTTAAATTAATCTAAACTTGACATATAAAAACCTTGTCTCTAACAGTGCCTTTCCATTTTTAATGTACTAATTTTTAATTTTATGTATAAATTGAAATAATCTACTAAATTAGCATGAGCCATGCATAAACATAGCTCATTAGCTATCATTAAAATAAATATTATGAGCGATTTCCGCCACTATTATTTGCACCTGAGCCGGTGCCTGGCTGATATCGAGTAAAAGAATATCTATCAGGAATATTGCCAGGATCCCAACCAAGAATAGATTTTAAATCAGGTAATGAACCCGTTGTTTTAGTGCCAGTTACTCTCGTACCTGGTGATTTATCAGGAGAAGCTAGAACAGGAAGTGTATCTGCCGATGGCGGATTAATAACTGTATTATCTTGAATAATATGCTCTGAACTTTGCATGGTGCCGCTATCAGTATCAGCATCAGCATAAATACCATACCATTTTGAACCTGAGACAATATTATTTTTAACCGTTGCCTTTTTAGAGCCTGCTAAACAAATACCTCGACCATACGCATTATTTAGAGATACATTACCATCAAATACATTAAACTCATCTTGCCGCTGATCACCCTTATAAGAATCATCTGAATAACTATCATCAGCAGCCTGAGTAACAATATTTTTTGTAACTTTATTTTCAGTTGAGCCATTCATAATAGCGATACCATCTGCATTAGTACCCACAACAAGATTGTTAGCTACCATAGCACCTGATGAATTATCAATACGCACTCCATTTGAAGAAGCGCCTTGAATAAACATATTTCCAACTCTTGCACCTGCTGCATTTTGAATAAGAATCGCAGCAGCATCAGGCATAGAACTTCGGCTAGGCGCAGACACAGTCGTTTTTATATTGATAATAGAGCTTTGTGAACCCGTAAGTTTAATGGCTGATTTATCAGGATTTGTAGCATTAAATATGGTTGCATGCCCTGCTCCCTGAACTTGCATTCCATCAATCACCAAAACATCACTATGGTTATAAGTACCTGCTGGAAACCAGGCGATTTTTCCTTGCGACTTTGCTGTTGTCAGAAACTCTTTTAGTTGAGATAGATTATCGCGGCCTGCATCACCTGGTAAATTGTAGTCTTTAGCACTAATCGAATTACTAGGCTGAGACTCACTAGGAGTTTCTATGTTAGGAGTAGCATTATTGACATAATTTCTACAAATATTTTGCTGCTCTGCCTTTTCTATTACTGCAGGGCACTTTCTTTTGGCATCATCATTGTTCCATATAGGGCCAGCAGCAACATCGTATCCTAAGGAACTATGGCATACCGACATTTCGTTCCAAATCGTAGTTACCCAGTTACCATCCCATTTAGCAGTTGCGGCTGTACTAAAAAGAAAAAATAACAAACTAACTGGATAGATACATGTTTTCTTCATCGAAGCCTCCCGACGATACAAATTTATATAAGTGAAACTTTCTTAATCGCTTGATCGTATTAAATATTGAAATAATTACAAGCATTATTAGCGATATACCCATAAGGGTAAAATCAAGTATTCACTTAAAAAGACAATGTTGGTATTCATAACATTGCTCTTAAAAAGCTATTATCTTAAATAATTACCAAATTATTTAAGATGCACAAGGTAGCACTTATCATAAACATTTAACAAATCTTTTGAAATTTATACAATATAGATAGAAAACTAGATTTTTCTCTTACCTTATTCTTAACCTAAAGGAATCCCATCCTATTATTTTAATTTTAGAAGTTACGCAGTTGGCTCTCTCGGCGTGGGACGCCCCGCGTTATGCCAACTTGCCGTACTACGTGTACTGCCTGCGTTGCCATGCGGGGCATCCCATGCCTTGATATAGCTCAACTGCGTAACTTCTAAATTTATTGCTTGAGGTAGAAATGAACATGCCGACTGCTACACACATAGTTAGCTTTGAAGCAATTAGCACACCAACTTCGCGACTACTCATACTGGGAAGCATACCTGGTAAAGCTTCGCTAAAAGCTAGTCAATATTATGCACACCCTCGTAATTTATTTTGGTCAATGATGGAACATATTGCTGCTATTCCTGCAGACTTAGATTATGCCTTGCGCCTAAATATGTTGAATGATAAAGACATTGCGTTATGGGATGTTTTAAAATCATGTCATCGTACAAGCAGTTTAGATTCTGATATTGATGAACGCTCAATTATTCCCAATGACTTTGAAAACTTTTTTTCTGCTCATCCTTTGATTCGATTTATTTTTTTTAATGGCGCAAAAGCAGAAACAAGTTTTCTAAAATATGTACACCCAACTCTTAAATTAGATGTCTCTCTACAATATTATCGATTACCTTCTACAAGCCCGGCGAATGCCTCTGTTCCCATTTCACAAAAAGTAAAAGCTTGGTCTCTAATCACACAATTTTTAAAATAAATATTTTTAGAAGTTACGCAGTTTCGCACGCTCGACGTAATAGCAACTTGCCATACTCTGTATACTGTCTGCATTACCGTGCGGGGCATTCCATCCCGTGATAGAGCGCAACTGCGTAACCTTTAATTTTAAAACGTTTACAGCAGACAAACACTGTCTTTCAAGAACTTTTTTCTAAAGGCACGGCTATTTACGCTAAGATTTACTAATAAAATCTCATCGAAAAAAGTTAGCTCACTAAAAATTTGTTGTTCGATGTCTTTTGTGTGTTTTTTTGAGTTCCAGGGCCATCCCTTAACGGTGTATCCCAAAACGAATAGCGACTCTCCAATATCATGCTCTAAAGGCTTTTGAGTTAAATACACATTATTTATATACGCTATTTTTTTTAAACCATCTGTTAATTGCGCTGCTTTACTTTCTGCTAAATCAGGTTTAAGTAAGCGGTCATTAATATGTAAATACTCACGCTCTTGCTCTCTGGCTAAAATAATACTTCTTCTAAGTAACCATTTTTCTTGCCAATACGCCACTTCTAGTAATTGATGCTGTTTATAAAAATAATCACATAAATTTTGAGCACCAACCAAAATAAGCTTTTCGTCTAATGCCATTGCCCTGACTATCATAGCAACACCTGCTTGGTCATTGCTCCTCAATAATTGCTGCCCCCATGCAAAATTCACCCAGGCACTCTCAGGCACTTGCTTAAAAAGCGCTTGTAAGGCTACTCGTGCAGCCTTTTCTCCTTCACCATACAGCTCAAGTAGCTTTACATACTCTAATCGCATCTCAATATCTGCTAGGCTTAACTCTATCTCCTCATCACAGATAGCTTGATGCTCAAATTCATTCAAAATTTCTGCTAACCGCCTCTTACCCGCTTGCGCTTCTTCATGCCATTTTTTCCATGTAAGAGAAATAGAGCGTTGCCATTCATTATCTAATTGCTGAGTAAGTTTTTTTAATGATGCTCCTAATAACGCTTCTGCATTACTCTCTATAGAAGGCAAACCTGAAGGAAGCGATTGTTGCAAAGCTTTTAAACGATCAGAAAAACTAGGATGCGTATCGATACTATCAGTAGTATGTTTCAGTACATCGGTTAGCCATATTTCAAGTTGCGAAGACTCTACAATATTCTTTAATGACTCAAGCCGCATTCCAGAATAAGGCAACACCGTTGGTAAAGGCTGTTCATAACTAGATTTAAAAACTTCACGCCAATAACATTCATTTAAATAACGCCCGATCATTTCAACACGAATTAAAGACTCTCCTACAATCTGAGTCGACGTTAACTGTGCAGAAATCTTGTCAGCATAAAACTCGTTTGCACGGGCTAATGGAAAAGAATACGCTGAAAAAAAAGGCACATACCAACGAAAAAAAGGTAAAAAAACCATATTACCCCACGATGCTTTTTTCTCTAACCCTTCAATTAAACGATCCCATCCTAGCCGTAGTCTATAAATCCAGTTACTTAAAACCCCATGCCTACCCGCCAAATGCCCTAACTCGTGCGCCAACACTGCTTCTAGCTGCGGCGCGCTCAGTGCCTTGATGAGAGGTAATCCAATCAATAAATACGGTCGGTACCAACCCAATAAACCTAACCGTGGAATTTGGCAAACTCCTGCGTTTAATTGCTCTGTAATAAATACTTTATAGAGTTTGGGTACTTTTAATTGCGATCTTAATCGTTCAATTATAAAAAACAGTTCAGGCGCTTCTATTGAAGATATTGCTATGCCTTCTGGTACTGGTAATTTTACCCACATAGCTTTAAGAGTAAGAAACAACAACCCACCACAACCAAATACTACCTTGAACACAATATAACTTGCATAGCGCCCAGCCCAAAACACCGAAAATACGCTAATAAATACAAGCAATATAATAATAGCAATTACATAACCATAGCCCAGCAATGCTAGCAACCCTACTTTTAGTTGATACCAACGAGGGTGTAACAAAGATTCCTGGCTTAATTCTGCTACCAGGCGGTCGAATTTTTTAGAATACATAATTTTTCACATCTCATCCTAAATAGGACTCGTATCAATTATCAACATTCAGTGTGCTATTTGAGGCTTATCTTGCTTTGATTGATTTAAATCAAGATAAGCATATGATATTATCAATAAAACTTCGGTATCTGTAACAACATTTTCGCTTAATCAAATTGGAAGTAAAATTTTCCTGTCCATACATTTTTTTCTGAAGGTTTAGGCTGAACTAATTGTAAATAGTATTCACTGATATTTTTTTCTTTCAAAGCTTCTTGCGATTTTTTTTCTTTAAATGTTTTAATTGCAAGCGCTTCACCTGAGGAGTCTAAAGAATAAATAGCTGCTTCAATAGTATGCTCATACGGTTTTCCTTCCAGAAAAATCTCTAAACAATGTGTCATGGATTTATCGCTACGCTTCATCCCTTTTGTCAACATTGCTTTTAGTGGCATATCTTTTTTTTCAGCCTTTAGTAACTGTGTACCGTTTAGCTTTACAACTGCAGCCGCATCGCAGGCAGTAACTTCAAGCCTCAACTGCTCGCTACTACTCACAAAATAAGGATTTGTCACGATTAAAACCTTCAAAAACGTGTGCCGATTACTGTTATAGGATTTACACAAAACTGTTCACGTAAAACATGGCTATATACACGTGGCTGTATACATTACACATTCACAGTACGGCAAACGACCTTAACACTGCCATTACCGCAGCCAGAAAAATTTTGGGTAAATCTTATTCAAAATGCGTAAGCGTTATGCTAGAAAGATATAAAGCATTCTATCGCTAAATTTATGATTGCAACACGTACTCACCCTACCCTAAAAGCATAACGTAGAAAAAACAAACAATTAAATAATGTACCTGGCTCTAATAAACCCTTCTAAACCCCTAAAAATACTTACCCTAAAAATTAATCTACTCTAATGCACAGCAAACCCCTTGCAACTTGGCTCATATTCCTATAAAATTCTTTTCACTTTGGGTCGTTAGCTCAGTTGGTAGAGCAGCGGACTTTTAATCCGTTGGTCGCAGGTTCGAATCCCGCACGGCCTACCAAAGTTTCTTAAAAGTTTTATTCAGCTCAGTATGATCATCGTGGGTCGTTAGCTCAGCTGGTAGAGCAGCGGACTCTTAATCCGTTGGTCCGGGGTTCGATCCCCCGACGGCCTACCACGCTTCTAAATTTTTCCAAAAAAAAAATTCATTCAGCACTACCCTGGCATTCCCTTACAATTAGTTTCTATTGCGCTTTTTACCAGGTATTATTTGGTTTTATTTATGCCAAATATATAATTTCCGCATTGCTCATCCCTCTACCCTCTGTATAATGATGTGAGTTTAAATATAAAAGAACCCTCTCAATATTTATACCTTTTATTAGTAGACGTTACACAGAAATGTTAGTTTTAATACCACTCGGACATTAATATGGCAAAAGTAACAGCAGTAGAAATTCGCGTAGGCAACTTAGTTGAATGGGATAAACGAGTATGGCGTGTTGCCAAAGCTCACCATGTTCATGTAGGCGGCCGCGGCGGTGCATATATGCAAGTTGAAATGAAAGACGTTGAAGTTGGAACAAAAGTCAATCAACGCTTTCGTACAGATGAAAAAATAGAGCGTGCTTATGTTGAACCTAGAGATATGCTCTTCTTGTACCAAGAAGGTACAGGGTATATTTTTATGGATCAAAATAATTATGAGCAAGTTACGCTAAGTGCAGACTTCCTCGAAGGTCAGGCAGAATATTTACTTCCTAACACCCAAATACAAGTAAATTTTTATAACGAGCGTCCAATTGGAGTTCAGCTTCCTCCTTCAGTAATACTCTCCATTACAGATACAGAGCCTTATTTAAAAGGGGCTACCGTTACTAGCTCATATAAGCCTGCTACAACAGAAACTGGATTAGTTGTTCAAGTTCCTCCTTTTGTTGAAATTGGAGAAAAAATCAAAATCAATACTGATGATGGCAGCTACATTGAACGTGCAAACTAATTTCTTAAATTAACTCTTTACAATTTTTAAAATTTCTTTACATAGGTCTTTCTTTGAAACATAAATCAAGGCGAGACCTAGTTTTTTCTAAGCTTTTCAACAGCTACAGCCTTAAAATATCTACCATAGAGCACTCTAGGGCTTTACGCAAAGAGCCTGTGCTCGGTAAAATTCTAATCTTTTGTTTTAACATCATCTTTTGTATTGATCTATACGCGGTCAGCCTTGAAATTCTTATTTTTACCCTAATCTTATAGAGTTAGCTTTTATTTTTTAACAAAATTGTTTTACATCAATTTTGTTAAAAGCCTATAAAATTAAAGGTCGTTAGAAAAAACCTTCTTCATTTAGCCGGGAATCTCCTCATGAATCTACAACAACTTCGCTATGTTGCAAAAGTCGTGCGTTGTGGCCTCAACATTTCAGAAGCAGCCCAACAGTTAGATACCTCTCAGCCAGGAGTCAGTAAACAAATTGCGGCCTTAGAAGAAGAATTAGGTCTCCAAGTTTTTATGCGACGCGGCAAACGCCTTTTAGGACTAACACCTCCTGGAGAAAGGCTCTTACCCATTATAAAAGTTATCCTTCATCAACTTGATAACTTAAAGAGGGTAAGTGATGAGTTTCACAATGAAACCGAAGGTGAAATCAGTATCGCTACAACACATACTCAAGCACGCTACGTTCTCCCTCTTATTATTGAGCGCTTTCGGAAACGTTACCCTAATGTTCGAGTATGTTTAAAACAAGGCAACCCTCGTCAGGTAGGACAATGGATTATCAATGGAGAAGCAGATGTTGGGATTGCAACGGATGCTATAGGGCAAACAGATGGCCTCATCACATTGCCTTGTTATTCTTGGCACCATTGTGTCATTGCGCCATTGGGGCATCCTATTCTTGAAACAGATAACCCTCCTCTGCAAAAGCTTGCGCAGTATCCTCTTATTACCTATGACGATACAATTACTGGCGGTGCTGCCATTCATCAAGTTTTTGTTGAGCATGATATTACACCTAATATTGCCCTTTCAGCGCTTGATGCTGATGTTATAAAAACCTATGTAGAAATGGGAATGGGTATAGGTATTGTTGCAAGTATGGCTTACGACCCCGAATACGATACCCGCTTAGGCTCATGTTCACTAGCGCATATATTTCCTGCAAGTGTTACTAAAGTGGGATTAGCGCAAGGCACCTTTTTAAGACGCTATGTAATTGACTTTGTATCTCTATTAGCGCCTGAAATGGATATTCAAACATTACAATCAACCTTAGCAGGTGATTTAAGCGATACTGACTAACCTCATTCGCGCTTTACATCCCATCATGACAGCTATATGGCGTAAATTAAAACACTGGAGCCTAACCCATTTGCATCGTTACCTAAGCTCACAATGGTACGATGGTTCTGGGGCTTCTTCATCTCGCGTATTGCAATGGCTTAGTGCGCTTACTGAAACGCATGTGCAAAAGCGCCCTCCCTTTAATGTTAAAAAATACCGTGCTCCAGTTATTGTAGTAGGTAATGTAACAGTGGGAGGCAGTGGAAAAACCCCCTTTGTAATAGCATTGGCTCGCCTGCTAAAACATCACGGCTGGCACCCCGGTATTATTTGCCGAGGAGATGGGGCAAGCACAAATCATTCGCCACTTGCTGTCGATATTAAGGCTCCTAATGCGCCTAGCTTAAGCGAAATATTTGGAGATGAAGCTCGCCTCCATGCAAGCTTAGGATTTCCTGTATGGCAAGGCCGCAAGCGTCATGAGGTAGCTTTAGCCTTACTCTCTCATCACGCTGAAGTTAATGTGATTATTAGCGATGATGGCTTACAACATACCGCCCTACATCGCGATATAGAACTAGTATTACTTAACAGCGATTGGGGGCTAGGTAATGGTCGCCTTATACCCGCCGGCCCGTTACGCGAACCTCCTGAACGTTTAAATACTGTTGATGCAATTATTTTGCACCGCACGCATGACAATGCACCTAATGAACTTTTACAAGTGCCTGGTTTATCTTCCTGGAGTCATTTAACTCCGCCTGTGTTTACTACGCAATTAAAGCTTTTACAGCCTCGTTTACTGCATAACAATCAACCTTTAACGTTAAATAAAGTAGCTCCTTCCTCTGATTTACCTGATTCTTCTATGGATTGGAGCCAATGGGCACATTGGAGCAAAACGCATCGCCTTATCGCTCTAACCGCGATTGCTCATCCTGAAAGCTTTTATCGCTCTTTAAGAGAGAAAGGAATGTATCTAACAAAGACTTTAGCGTTTCCTGATCATTATGCTTTTTCTGTAGACGATATTCCTACCCATGCAGATGCTATTTTTATCACAGAAAAAGATGCTGTAAAATGTAAACAGTTTGATCACGCTACCTTGTGGGTGATACCATCGTCTGTTGAAATACCTGATAATCTTACTGAACTTATCTTGCAACAACTGGCGAAATTTAATCTAGGTGCAGAGCAAGCAGATGTAAGTTAATAAAAACTGCATCTTACTTAACTCATCAATATTTTATATGCTTTGCTTAACCTTAGATTTTTTTAAAGCAGCACGAATATATATAGTTTTAGAAGTTACTCAGTTAAGTTACCTTAAGACAAGGCTAAGCTGCCAGCATGCAGAGAGAACTGCGTAACTTTTAAAGTTTTAAAAGCTTTGCCATTTTAAACGTGATCGTATATGACATCTTCTTGGTTTGATCTTCTTGTTTGCCCTATTACGAAAGCACCTCTACGCCATGATGCCAGCCAACAGCTATTAATTGCAGACGCTGCCGGCAAAGCGTATCCTATTCGAGATGGCATTCCTGTTTTACTAGCAGAAGAGGCGCTTGAATGGCCCTTAGTAACTTTAGTAACACCTGCCGCCACTTTATCGCCAGATTTAAACACTACTTCTGACTCTGCGTCATCTCACACCACCGCATCAGCTAGCTGATTTTCAGTACTACCTGCAGCGCTAATGACGTGAGTAAAAAAATCCCTTCTTCTAAATCATTATCTCTCCAAGCGCCTGAGTCAGAAAACTCCTCAACTGATTCGTTAACAGAATGGATGACTTACAGCGAAGGGGTAACGCCCTTGGCTCTGCGCCATAAAAATCGTATTCATCATACCCAACCATCTCACTCTCCCATCAAAAAGCAATCTTTACATCCACAAAGCTTAAGGCAAGTCTTTAACTGGAGTGATACCTCTCCCCCCTCATCTGAAGATAAACGCTGGAGCCGCCATTCTGTAGGCCGGCGTCAGTGGAAGCAATGGCTTGAACAACGTCCCGAAACAATTATTGATCTACATGGGCATACCTTAGATTCTGCATTTCGTGAATTAGCTGAATGTTTATATAGTGCGCTTCGCCATCAACAACGTGTGATTCTATGTATTCATGGTAAAGGTTTAAGCAGCCCCACCGGTGATTCTGTTTTACGACAAGCACTGCGCCAATGGCTTATGTATTGCCCCGAAGTAATTGCTTATAGCCCGGCACCTGATCACCGGGGAGGAGATGGTGCTACGCTCATATGGTTAACCTCGCCCAAAAATTACTCCGCTCACTATAATTCTTCTCAACATGAACGTTAAAAACGTTACTCAGCGTATTTTATTTATTGTGCTGCATCTTGGCATTCAGTTGTTTAGCTTTTGGATAACTCGCTACATTACAATAAATACCTATCTTCAAGTCTTCAGCTATGCAGCCCTTTCTGCACTTATCGCAACCCTATTGCACAGGGCATGGTGGTGGATTGCTTTACATGGTAGCTTACCTTTATTAGGTTATCTTTTACTTTCGTTTGATATCCCCAGCTATGTTTACTTAATCTTATTTTTAATATTGATTATTTTCTTTGGTACTGGGAGCCTAAGGCGAGCGCCTCTTTTCTTATCAGGGCATTCAGCATGGGAAAAAGTAGCTGAATTTATCCCTACTGAAGCACACGTACTAGATGCAGGATGTGGCTTTGCAGGATTATTACATTATCTTTTTATGCATAGACCTGATCTAAAACTTGCAGGCTCAGACCTAGCATGGATGCCTTATCTGATTAGTTACTTTCGTTCCTACAATACATCTATTCAAATTTATCATAAAGATTTGTGGCAGCTTAATTGGGCTAATTATGATGTTATTTTTGTTTTTCTTTCGCCCGACCCTATGCAGAAAGTATGGGAGAAATTTCAGGCAGAAATGAAGCCGGAATCATGGCTAATCAGTTATCATTTTTCGATTGATAATCATCCACCTTCCTTTACTATGATGACCAAAGAAAATCATAGTATTTATTGCTGGAAACGTTAATTTTTTATTCATTTAACAAGATTAGAAGTTAAGCCGTTGAGCACTATCAAGGCATGGAATGCCCCGCATGGCAACGCAGACAGTACACATAATATGGCGGCAAGTTGATATAACGCGGGGCGTCCCACGCTGAGAGAGCCAACTGCGTAACTTCTAAAAAGATAAAACTATTCAGGAAACATTAAATGCTATTACTTGATCTTCAAAACGAATCACTTACGTGTCGAATAGCACCAGAAAACGGTGGATCAATTTACAGTTTTAATTATCATCTTGGCACTCAGCACCAACATTTGCTACGCCCAACGTGGAGCGAAAGTGCTTATTTAATTACAGATTTTGCCTCATGGCCTTTAGTACCTTTTTCTAATCGAATTAAAGAAGGCAAATTTAGTTTTATGGGCAAACATTACCAAGTACCCATTAATTATCTTGGCTACCCTCATACATCCCATGGGCATGGATGGGAAAGACCCTGGAAAGTAGAATCGCATACCTCCACTCACTGCATCTTGAGCTTTGCATTTAATGATCCGGTTATCTGGCCTTTTCCTTATACTTCACGCCAAGAATTTATCTTGCATGATCAAAGCCTTATTATCAGCCTAAGCCTTACTAATAGCGGCGATCAGCCCATGCCAGCCGGTTTAGGACTACACCCTTATTTTCCTAAACCTTTAGGCACAACGCTTCAAGCAACGATTAAACATTTATGGGAAATTGATGAAACTGTGATTCCCACGCAACGCGTTTCTGCTCCCGCAGAATATGATTTTTCGGCCCCAAAATCGTTAGATCATGCTCGCTTAGATCATTGTTTCGATGGCTATAAAGGGGTTATGCAAATCACCTGGCCACATCAACCAGTAGGATTAAAAGTAACTTCGTCACCTAATCTACAACACTTCGTGGTTTATACACCATCTGATAAAGACTTCTTTTGTGCAGAACCTGTCAGCCACATGCCTGATGCAATCAATCGCTCATCTGAACTTAGTAATGGATTAAAAATATTAAACCCAGGAGAAAGTTTATTGGCGGATTACAGATTTGAAATCATACCAAAACCTTAAAACTTTCAAACCTTCAAATTTCAAGCAAGGCTAGGTAACGTTTAAAAAAATTCCCCGCCGCCTATATATGATATGTAAGGTGAAATTTCTTAGACTCCAACGCCGCACTGCAACAGATTAGAAATTTTTTTAGCGCATGACTCCGTAAATGCTATCTCCATACGTCGAAACAAAGCTAGCCATTTGCAATCGAATAATATCTAAATCCCAGCCTCGCTCCCAAGCACCAGTGTTAGATGTAATTCTGTTGGCCCATATATTAAGTGTTTCATCTATTCGATCTGGGCTAATTCGGCGCAAGGCAATAAAAAACCGTTTATTTTTTGCTGAATTAGCTCCAGCGAACCTTTCCGCAAACAAATACGGCGCCTCTTCGTAGGTTAATCCCGCACCTTCAGCAATTTTTCGCGCTCTTTCATAATTATAATTTTCAACATATTTTGGGCATGTACCTTCTACCGGACGCGTCAAAAACCAGAATGTAGGAAAATAAAGATACTTAGCGGTTGTTGGTGTGTTTTCTGAGGTTGCAAATTCTGAGAATGAATCAAGGTATGACTCGCAAATTTTTATATATTTTGCTTTAAGAGAAACATCATTGCGTGCCTCTTTTAAAAATAGCACATAGCCATACGCTCCATACCCTGGCTCTATCCGCTCGTCGCCAATCAAAAATTTACGACGCCGTAATCGTACATCGCCAACGGCTCCTACCGGAGAAGGATACGACTCGATCGCCCGAGGCGCTGATGAGATAGGTTTGGGCGCTTCCTTAAGAATAGAGCCATCAGTTTTAGATTTACCGGGGTAATAGCTGCTTAGGCTTGAGCAACCTGAAACTAACGCTACACACATTAAGCTTGCTGCAACATGCTTGATCATTTTTTCATCCTGGAATAACGCTTTAAACTATTCGCATTTATTTACATAACTTCCGAGACTTTAGCTCTCAAGCCTATCATTTTCATGAATAGGAGCAGTTTTATTAAAAACTCGCTTGATAATACAAAATAAAGTCGTAAGAACCACGACAACACTGGTTATCATTAAGACAATAAAACCTGTTTGCCCAAGAGTATGAGGCTCTAACCACCAGATAAAAAATACAGACAACAAAAAACTGATAGAGGCATTTAAAGCGCTGTAATTTCGAATGAAATCCATAGGTCACTCCTATCTCGAAAACGCACTATAGTTTTAAACCTATTTTTCAGGCGTGTGTACTTATGACTGCCTGAATAATATGATTTAATGAATCGTGTAATGTTAATGTTGGCGTCCAGCCCAATTCTTTTTGGGTATGCTCAATGCTTGGCAAACGACGGCTTACATCTTGGTAGCCTGCTCCATAATACTCTTTAGAAGAAGTATTTACCAATGTCGACTGCGCTGCTAAAGGAAAATGCTGAGCGTAAGGCCCACATACCAATTCTTGAAGCATATGCGCTAACTCAGCAATTGAGTATTCATTAGTAGGGTTACCAATATTATAAATCCTTTGATATGCCACTTGCTGAGGATTTTCTAAAATCTTCATTAGCGCATTAATTCCATCTGCCACATCAGTAAATGCTCGTTTTTGCTGGCCTCCATCAACCAGATGCAACGGTTCGCCTCTCAAAAAATGCCCCAAGAACTGGCTAATAACGCGGGCACTGCCAGGCTTAGGATTATCTAGCGTATCTAAACCGCTACCAATCCAATTAAAAGGGCGAAATAGGGTGTAATCCAGCCCCCCCTGCATGCCATAGCCATAAATTAAACGGTCCATTAATTGTTTGCTACAGGCATAAATCCAACGTGGTTTTTCAATAGGCCCATACACCATATTAGAAGTATAGGGGTCAAACTCCGCATCTGGGCACATTCCATAAACTTCAGAAGTCGAAGGAAAAATCAAACGCTTTTTCTCTTTTACACACGCCCTTACAACAGGTAAATTCGCTTCAAAATCTAACTCAAATACGCGAACAGGGTCTTTAACATAAGTAGCTGGGGTGGCAACTGCCACTAACGGCAACACTACATCATTTGCTTTTACTTGAGCTTCTACCCATTCACCTTCTTTTAGCAAATCACCTTTATGAACAGTAAAACGTGGATGATTCATGAACGCCTGTAAACGAGAAGTATCTAAATCTAAGCCTGTTACGTTCCAATCGGTACGCTCTAAAATAGCGCGTGTCAGATGATGCCCAATAAAACCATTGATACCTAAAATCAGAACGTTCATGCTCATACCAGTGAAAGCGAAGGGAATAACTAAAGTATAGCGGGTTCTGTAAAACTCAGCTCTCTTGCTTTCCTTTAACACCCCTTAAACACCTTTAAACATAGTGTAAAGAGCCATCAACCATACATTCATTATCAATAATTTAATAAAAATTTCTTAACAAAAAAAATGTAACCAACTATTCAAAAAAAAATTTAATTTACCTGGAGCAATTACCCTTGATAAACCTTCTTACTTATCCGTACTAAAGGTACTCATAGTTCATAAACTTGCCTTTAACATTGTTTAAACATCTTGCTATAAAACGAGCTAAAGACATATTTATAAAAGACATCTTTGAATTATCAAGACATTCCCTCCCACATCATAGAGGAGAACATGCTGTGCAAAATTACTTTAGATATTTAGCCAATCCCTCATCCATTCCTCAGACTGCGGTTACGCAGGAGTGCATTCATGCATTCTTCAACTTTCTTCAACTTAATGGATGCGACCTAAATACACTCCCGCCTGTTGATCCTATTTTTGCTTTACAAAAAGGGCAAATATTAAGCGCCTATAACGAAGCTATTTTAAATAGTGATCCGGTGTTTATCTTATTTTATAACCACTATATGAAATACCAAACAACGCTCCCTGAAAATTTCTCAAAAATCTCTATTTTTAGTCTCTTCATTCGCTTAGGTGTTGTTAATGGATATTTTGTAGAAGAACAGGACAATAAAAATTATGATTTTGAAATTAATTGGAATCGGCATGTGATTGAAACTAAAGTTATTCGACTCGGAGAAAACGATAATTCTTTTATGACCCCTCCCCCTACATCTCTTGATGAAATCTATATTCCTTATGCTTCTTCCTCCCTGTTGGTCATTGATACTCAAGGAAAAAAACAAGCCTTTGGTGAAATTGAAAAAATCGTTAATGATTTTTTTCCATCATGGAAACATATCACAGCCATACTTGCTTTTAGAGATCATTTAACAGAAACTAGTATTGGATGGAAAACTCAGCTTTTTTTCAATCCTCAAGCAGAAAGACGCATGGATGCAACCACTATTAAAAAGCTTGAGCATTTAAAAGTACGTATGGAAATAACGAAACAATACACCTAAGGCTTTTTCAAGCTTAGATACTAGAAGAGTGCAATCGCACTTTTTCTTTCCTCTATTTTAGTAATGCCACGCTCATGCTATTAGATAAAAACGCACTTGTATACGGTTTTTACTAGCACTCTCTTAGTTACTATTCTTAGTTGTTCTCTTTACTCACTACGATAAGCAGCTTCAAGCTCATCTTCTACACGCTTTAGCTCTGTAATATCAATCAATGTTTCTATGGCCCCAATCAACCTACCGTTTTTATCATGTATTGGAGTAGCAGTGAATAAAAGCCATCTCCCCTCGTCTCCCATATGAGGAAAAAAATCTTCTGCTTCATACGCATTGGGCAAAATAGGAGAAGGTCGAATTTTTTCGCCATACCATTTATAAGCAAGCTCTTGTAAATCATTATCTAAAACCAAATCTGCTAACGTCGGGCGGGGTTCTGAATCGGGGTAAAACGCCTGCCACTGATTTTTTGTACCCACCATCTTGGCGCTTTCACAACCAATAATAGAACTGCACGCGCGGTTCCAATGCAAAATACTGTGGTCGACGCCAAGAACAAAGGTAGGTACAGGATCCCCATTTAAAAACTCATTCAATGCTTCAGAAAGATGCTGCTGATGATTCACCAGAGGGTGAATAGCAATAATAGTGATATCACCCATTTCATCTAAAGCAGTATTCTCTAAATAGCTAGCTGAAAGGCACACAGCTTCGCTGCCTTTTGAAACGATAATAATACTTTCATCTTGATGTTCTCTTAACTGTACCCGCTTAAACCACTCTCGAAATGAACTGCTGTCTTCAGAACTCATTACCCGACTAGCAAAAATAACAGAAAATGATTGATTGAGTAGCTGGCTTTTGTTGATTCCTAGCCAATTTTCGCAACCTTGATTAGCATGAATAATGCTATCGCCTTTCAACCATAAAAAACCTAGTGGTTTATCTTCAAAAACACGTTGCTTATGATCAGAAGAAAAAATCAAGGATGACATAATTTGACCTATTAAAAGAGTCTAATTTGCATGTTTATAATAAGCGTTACACAAGATTTTTCTTAAACTTCCTGGCATAGACTAAAATGCGTAAATTACCATCGGTTTACAAAAAAAATCTTTCCTAACTTTTATTTATACCATGCCCTATTTCAAATCAATTATGAACAAATTTTTATAAGATGCTACGCTTATTATCCTATTATCCTATTATTCGATCAAAAAACGACATAATCTATCATTAATGATATTAATACAATAAATTCAGGCTAAACATGCTTGCCTTTATGACAGGCTCGCAGCTATTCTTAACGCATCTAACAAAACTAGTTCCTGCTGCTGTATTTAAATATACTCATTATGTATGAGAAGTTAAGCAATTGAACTCTATCAAGCATGGCAACGCATAAAGTACACGGCGTACAGCACGCTGCCAACTCACCAAGAGAACACAATTTCGTAGCATCTAATGGGTATTACGGTATAAAAATTAGCGTAACTTTATTGAAACCTACTCAGTCATCCTTCCTCAATACCTAAAGAGGTAAAATAAATGATTAATTGCAAAGTCTAAATATAAATATATGAGAACTTTAGTTTTAAAAGTAGATGTAGATACGTATCGAGGCACCCTTGAAGGCGTTCCTCGGCTTGTACACTGCCTAAAACGGCATCAGACACCTAGTACTTTTTTGTTTAGTCTAGGGCCTGACCGTACAGGTCGTGCCATTAAACGTGTATTTCGTCCAGGCTTTTTTAGCAAAGTAAGCCGTACATCCGTAGTTGAACACTACGGGGTTCGAACACTTTTATATGGAACCTTATTGCCTGCCCCTGATATTAGTTTACGGTGTGCAGCGCAACTTCATGAAACAGAAGCAAATGGGCATGAAGTAGGTATACATTGCTTTGACCATATTACTTGGCAAGATGGTGTCATGGCAGCAGATGTTCCTACCACTGAACGATGGATGAGGGCTGCACAAGAACGTTTTAAGCTTATATTTAAACGTCAGGCAAAAATACACGGCGCAGCAGGCTGGCAAATGAATGCGCAGGCGTTTAGACTTACTGAACAATTAGGATTTGAATGGAGTTCAGATACACGCGGAGAGTATCCTTTTCTACCTATTGTGAATGGGCAAACTATCTTTTGCCCTCAGCTACCAACTACGTTGCCTACCTTTGATGAATTACTTGGTTTGAATGGGCAAACTGCCAAACATGTTGTTGATGAATTGCTCCATTACACCCAAGAAACGCCTTTGTGTGGCCATATCTATACATTGCATGCTGAACTTGAAGGCGGCAAACTTATGTACTACTTCGAGCAGCTTTTGGAGGGCTGGAAAAAACAAGGCTATCGATTTCTAACCTTAAGTGAATTTGGAAAACTCGCTGTTCATCAGGCTGGCGGATACCTCGATAGTCTTCCTCGCCACGACATTAATTTTAACGGCCAGTTAGCTGGGCGCTCAGGCACATTATGTACACCGGGTTCTATTTATCCTGATATTTATACTCACTCATTTTAGCTAGCACTTTTTCAAACTTAACCAGTCGAGTAGAAATCAATATTTTTGTTTGGACATATTTTGATTTTAAGAATAATGAAATGCTAGCCACTTCACGGCTTTTAGATCATGAAACAGCATGCATATAGTCTTTATAGGCCATAGAGTGTTAGAATTAAACGTGTCTCGTCAGATTCTCTTAAACTACGATGTTTCGAGACTTCAACATTTAAATAGCTCTAAACATCTAAACAAAAAAGCCTGTTTATATAGATATAACCGAACTATGAGCTAATAAAAACGGGGCATTAGAGCCACACAATATGTAGAGATGGCTATGCCGTAAGGCTACAACAGGCTTTTAAGATACCCTTTAATCATAACCAGTAAAAAAGGAGTGTTTGAAATGTCAACACTCATTTGTGATAACAGAAAAGCATTCTTTGACTATTTTATTGAAGACCAGTATGAAGCTGGAATTACGCTTATGGGATGGGAAATTAAAGCCATTCGTTCAGGCCGTGCTAGCTTAAAAGAAGCGTATGTTATAGTAAAAAATGGCGAGTTATTTTTGTTAGGCGGGCATATTCCCCCCTTGCACTCAGCCTCAACACACGTTGAAACAGACCCTCACCGAACACGAAAATTGCTCATGAAGCGTGAAGAAATTGATAGAGTAATGGGTAAAGTTGATCGGGCAGGCTATACTTTAATACCCCTATCACTCTATTATTCAGGACGATGGGTTAAGATCAAAATAGGTGTAGCCAAGGGGAAAAAGCAGCACGATAAACGTGAAAGCGAAAAAGAACGCCAGTGGAATCGCGACAAACAACGCATTATGAAACAGCGTTAAACTATTTTCCCTGCCGCATTCAATCACTTCACATGACATCTTACAAAATAAGTATTTGAAATAAATAAAATTAGGATAAAAACGAAGAGATTATTATAATATGCGTAATCTCTTAACATTTTCCCGTTTAACAATAGTAAACGGTATGCAGTTGGGTTCTGCCAAGGCATGGGATGCCCCGCAGAGCAACGCAGACAGCACACGAAGTACGGCACAAGTTACTATAACGCGGGGCGTCACACGCCGAGAAAATCCAGCTGCGTAACTTCTAAAGATAAAACCTACAAAGATTATGCATACATTATTCAGGAGCAATATTCATGGCACGTAAACCCGCGGCTTCACAGCGCGCTAAGCGATTAAGCGATCTGATCCAACGAGAGCTATCGATGATTTTTTTTCAAGCGTATTCTAATTTACGTGAACCAGGCCCTACGATCACCCAGGTTGAGGTTGCTAACGATTTAAGTATGGCCACCATTTGGGTAACACAACTTGATTCTGATGCTGCCAAACTTGAACAAACTTTAAATAGCAAAATAGGGCAATGGAAAAAGGCATTAGCCCCAGCTCTTGCTTCGCTTCATAAAATGCCTAATTTACGCTTCAAGTACGATTTAAGTGTGGAGCATAGCTTGCATATGAGCTCATTGATTGCTGCTGCTATGGCTAAAACTCAAGCCTCTGAATCTGCCGAAAAAAATGCTAGTGCGGAACAGCTCGCCGAGCAGCCATTAGAAACTTTACAAAACAATGGCTAAAAAACGCCCTATTTCTATTGATGCCTGGTCAGGAATGGTGTTAGTAGATAAACCTCTTGGATTAAGCTCTCAACAATTAGTGACTCGCGTTAAACGAATGAGTGAAGCGCAACGAGCAGGCCATACAGGCACACTAGACCCTTTAGCCAGCGGTTTATTGCCTGTATGCCTAAATGAAGGCACTAAATTTGCAAGTTACCTTTTAGCGCAAGATAAACAGTATATTGCTACAGTACAGTTAGGAACGATTACAGATACGGGTGATTTAGCCGGAACAGTGTTACATACTCATACCGGAAAACTTGCTTCTATAGAAGAAATAACCGCGCTACTGCCCAAATTTGTAGGCGAACAAGATCAAGTACCTCCTCGTTATGCCGCCATTAAATTTGAAGGCAAAAAATATTATGAATATGCACGCGAAGGCATTGAAATTGAACGCCCTACTCGACGCATCACCATTTTTTCCATTCAACTTTTATCGCTAGAAAATCAGCACTTGACCATTGAAGTACATTGCAGCAGCGGAACCTATATTCGCAGTTTAGCCGAAGATATCGGCGAGGCATTAGGATGCGGAGCCACCCTCTCAGCCCTAAGACGTACTAAGATTGGCCATTGGGATATTCAGTCAGCTTTAACACTCGAAACCATTACTCCTCCTTTGCCAGGAAATGAAGTGTTAGCGCCGCCTGATGCATGGATTCCATGTGATGCTATGGTAGGTCACTTACCTGCCTGCGCTATTTCAACCGAAGAAGTACGCGACCTCTATTTAGGCAAACCCCTCACAGATCGTGATGAAACCAACGGACTATATCGCCTGTTTCATGGTATGATCACTCCCAAGTCGTTTGTTGGACTAGCAGATATAGAGTCAAAGGTATTGCGAAGCCGTCGTTTATTAGCAACCGTTATACCATCACTAGAATAACAAGCATTAGACTTTGGAAATAGCTAAGATATTTCCCTTTAACCTCCTCGCTTTCCCTCTTGAGCGCTGGAGTCATTTAAAATTAAGGAGAATAAAAAAAATGTCATTTAGTCAAGTTAATAAAACCCAACTGATTGCTGATTACCAACGTGCTCAAGGCGACACCGGTTCACCTGAAGTGCAAGTTGCACTGTTAACCGCTCGCATTAACACATTGAATGGTCACTTTAAAGAACATACTAAAGATCACCATTCACGTCGCGGTCTGTTGAAGCTTGTTAGCCAACGTCGTAGCCTGCTTGATTACCTGAAACGCCGCGATGAAGCGGCCTATCGCCAATTAATTGAGCGCTTAGGTTTACGTAAGTAATTAGCTAATAGCAAATAAAAAAAGTGCGTTTACTTTACATGCTTATTCTCGCTTATTCTGATAATAAGCTAACCTGTAAAATAAAACGCATCAAAAGATCTGCCCCGATTTTCGGGGCGATTTTGCATGAGGCGCATGAAACGTATACACGTCTTAGTGTGTGCGTTTAGTGGTTCATCATCCCTAAAATCGGAGAAAGAAATCGATGATTTTTTTGCATTGGCAAGGCGCGAAGAAGAATCATAGCCATAGCTATGGTAACGCTAAGCAACTCAGCGAAAGTAAAAAAACACAGTTTACACTCTGCTTTTAAGGATGATGAACCACCAGGCTCCACTCCACCCTAATTAGCCGAAAAAGAGGCATTATTGTGCTAAATCCTATCCGTAAAAGTATTCAACTAGGGCGACACACCCTAACACTTGAAACGGGTGAAATTGCCCGCCAAGCTGATGGTGCTGTTATTGTTAGTCTGGATGACACCGTTATTCTCGTCACCGTTGTTGCTAATCGCTCCGTAAAAGCTGGCCAGGACTTCTTCCCCCTTACTGTTGACTATCAAGAAAAAACCTATTCTGCCGGTAAAATTCCTGGCGGTTTTTTCAAACGCGAAGGTCGCCCTTCTGAGCACGAAACGCTTACATCCCGTTTAATTGATCGCCCAATTCGTCCTTTATTCCCTGAAGGGTTTTATAACGAAATACAAGTAGTTGCTACTGTACTTTCTATTGACCCTGAAATTCCATCAGATATCCCCGCTCTTATTGGTGCATCTGCCGCACTTTCTATCGCAGGCGTTCCTTTTGATGGCCCCTTAGGCGCTTCTCGTGTTGGCTATATTGATGGCCAATATGTGCTTAACCCGACTGCCCGCCAGATTGAATCCTCACAACTTGATTTAATCATTGCTGGAACTGAAGCCGCGGTTCTCATGGTAGAGTCTGAAGCTCAAGAGCTTTCAGAAGAAATTATGCTTGGCGCTATTGCATTTGGTCATGAGCAAGCACGTGAAGTGATTAAGCTGATTGATAGCTTAGTTGAAGAAGCCGGTAAACCTTTATGGGAGTGGGCAGCCCCCGCTGTTGATGCAGAGCTGGTAACAGCTATTGAACAAGCTGCTTCAGAAGAACTGAATGCCGCTTATAGTATTCAGCAAAAACAAGAACGTTCTACCAAAATTGATGCCATTCGTGAACGTGTTCTTCAAGCGCTTGTAAAAGAAGGCGATGATACTAGCCGCATCAATACCATCAAAAATGCTTTCTTCAATCTTGAGGCCAGCATTGTACGCGGACGTATTCTTAATAGCGAACCTCGCATTGACGGGCGTAATACCCGTACTATTCGCCCTATTTCTATTCGCAGCCGTATATTGCCCCGTACTCATGGTTCAGCCCTCTTTACGCGCGGTGAAACACAAGCACTTGCTGTTGCAACACTAGGTACCAGCAAAGATGAACAAATTATTGATGCGCTACCAGGTGAATACCGTGATCGCTTTATGTTTCACTACAATATGCCTCCTTATGCAACCGGTGAATGCGGTCGTGTAGGCAGCCCTAAGCGTCGTGAAATTGGCCATGGCCGTTTAGCTAAACGTGCGTTGATTCCTGTTCTCCCATCTTCTGATGATTTTGCTTACACAATGCGCGTTGTTTCAGAAATTACAGAGTCGAATGGTTCAAGCTCTATGGCATCTGTATGCGGCGGTAGCTTGGCACTAATGGACGCTGGCGTACCCTTAAAAGCCCCTGTTGCAGGTATTGCAATGGGCTTGATTAAAGATGGTAATCGCTTCGCTGTACTTTCAGACATTTTGGGCGATGAAGATCACCTTGGCGATATGGATTTTAAAGTTGCCGGAACAGAAGCAGGTATTACTGCACTGCAAATGGACATAAAAATTCAAGGTATTACCCAAGATATTATGGCAGTCGCATTGAAGCAAGCCGCTGAAGGCAGACTTCATATTTTAGGGCTCATGAAACAAGCGATGCCTACTGCACGTACTGAACTTTCAGAACATGCACCTAAAATGATCAGCTTTAAGATTCCTGCTGAGAAAATTCGTGATGTTATCGGTAAAGGCGGCGCAACCATTCGCGCCTTAACTGAAGAAACCGGCGCAACGATTGAACTTCAAGACGATGGTACTGTAACAGTTGCCGCTGTAAATAGTGCAAGCGTTGATGCAGCGCGCCTTAAAATTGAAGCGATTACCGCTGATGTAGAAATTGGTAAAATCTACGAAGGTACGGTTGTACGTTTGCTAGATTTCGGCGCGATTGTAAACATTCTGCCTGGTAAAGATGGCTTATTGCATGTATCGCAAATTGCTAACGAGCGTGTTAATAATGTATCTGACTATGTAAAAGAAGGCCAAGTCGTTCGTGTTAAAGTCATCGAAATGGATGATAAAGGCAAAATTCGCTTGTCTATTCGTGCCATTTTGAATGAAGCAACTCCTCCAGCTATTGCTACAGAACATGTGTCAGATGAGGCAGAAACAGCCTTATTAACACCTGCACTGTATCAAGAGCATCAGCAAGAACAACCTACTTCGCATGCTTAACGATGAAGCCTTTTTTTATATGAGTATTTATAAAAAAGGTCATCTACTGTTATAGTAGTACAGTAAAAACGCCACGCTGCAATGCGTGGCGTTTTTACTTGCATGAGGCTTACGCAAAATTCTAATAGGGCTTGGCTATAGTAGTAGGTTAGTAGGTATAACAAAATGCCAATATGCTGCTAGCACAGCCTTACGTATGCCTTTCATTTATTCTGAACGTAGGAAGTGAAATGTCGGCTATCCCTTTTCATATAGCGCCTCAAACAGGGTCAGAACTCCAATTTCTGGCAGATGTATTCAAGCGTGGTAAAATTTCTGGCGATGGTTACTATAGCCGTTTATGCCAAGATTGGTTTAAGAACCGCTATCACTTTCCTCATACGTTGCTGACCACTTCATGTACCGATGCACTTGAAATGGCAGCCTTATTATGCCCTATTGAACCAGGTGATGAAGTAATTGCGCCTAGCTATACATTTGTCTCCACTGTAAATGCATTTGCATTACGCGGAGCACATATTCGGTTTGCTGATAGCCAGCCAAATCATCCTAATATTAATTTAGATGAAGTTGAATCCCTTATCACTCCACGCACACGTGCTTTAATTGTTGTTCATTATGCGGGCATGGCGTGTGATATGAATAAAGCCCAAGCACTTTGTAAACGCTATAATCTAAAATTAATTGAGGATGCTGCACAAGCTATTGATGCCTATTATTACGATAGCCCTCTTGGTTCCTTAAGCGACTATGCAACATTCTCTTTCCATGATACAAAAAATGTTATAGCAGGCGAAGGAGGGCTTTTGGTTGTGAATCGACAAGAAGATCAACTTCGTGCAGAAATTATTAGAGAAAAAGGTACCAATCGCAGCGCTTTTTTACGTGGTGAAATTGATAAATATACCTGGGTAGATATAGGCTCCTCTTATTTACCGTCAGAGCTTAATGCAGCTGTATTATGGGCGCAGCTTCAGGCAATTGATGCCTCACAACACCATCGCCACGCGCTTTGGCAGCACTACTATGAGAGTTTAGCTGAACTTGAGGCACACGGCGTCCTTCAGCGCCCTCATACGCCAGCAGGAGCAAAGCATAATGCTCATATTTTTTATATTATCGCCCCTTCTTTAGAACATCGCGAAAAATGGGCTTTGCATCTTAAGCAAGCGGATATTGCTACCGCCTCTCACTATAATGCGCTACATAACAGTCACTTTTATCGCCAGCAGCAAAAAGAACATGTTCCATCTCTACCGCATAGCGAACGCTATACCGATACGTTATTAAGGCTGCCGCTTTATAATGCTTTAACGCATGAAGCAGTCGATCGGGTAATAAATACACTTAAACATATTCTTTAAGATCACGAATTATGGCTTTTTCTTCTCTTATTCCTCGTGCCTTTGCTCGTCTTTCTTCCGAAGAAAAAGAAGAATTTACCTTACGCTTCGCCCCTGCTATTTATAATTTTCTAGAAGAGGTTAAAGCAAAAGATACCGCATTAACTGTTTTTTATGACCCCAAACATTTTTTCATGAGCCATTTATTTGAGAATAACGAAGGCTCAATGATTATTGATGCTCCGCCCTCTGTTATTACCCCTCCTGTTCCGCCTGATGCTGTTTTACAAATTATGGGAACACTAGAGTATGTGCCCTTTTACTTCATAATCCCGACTTACACTATTATTGAATGGGATCGTTTCCCTGCGTTTCGCTTCGCTCCTCCAACAACCTTGATAAGGCTACAACGTAGAAGTACCTTTCGATTGATGATTCCTCTTCAAATCGATTTTATTGCGCAACTAGAATATAAACAAAACATCATAACAACTCCCATTGTAGATATTAGTATGGGGGGCGTTCGCCTGAACGATATTCCTCTTCAATTAATTGAGGAAATAAGCCGTGGAGAGATTTTATTTATCACCATTGAGCTAGATGGATTACGCTTCAGATTAGCAGCCCAGGTAACGAATGCGCAGCAATTACGCTTGAGAAGCGGCGGTATTCAAGGGCAACTCTGTTTGCGTTTTCAGGAAATGCCACCGGCAACACAACATCGGCTTGCCCGATTTTTAATGCGCCAGGAAGTAAAATTTTCTTCAATCGTTGATTAATCTAATAATAATCATTGCGGTTGCAACTCAACTAATTGCTTATCTTCAGCCTCCGGCGCCGGCTCTATATGATGAATAGGATGCCGCGCTACCCACCATGCTCCTAAAGGGCGATCTTGTTGTCCAAACACTGTTCGCTCACGCATTAGCTGAAGTAACGCCAGCATTACGCTTACAGCGTAAAAAGGTTTGCTTTCCCACGAAACTAACAGACTCTCCCAGCCTACTTCCCCACGCGTTGGCAAATCGCGCATAACAGATGACATAACATCTCGTAATGAAACTGCTTCGCGCTCAATCACATGGCGCATGGGTTCAGCTTGTCGTTCCAATAAAGCGATCCAAGCTTTGTGAAGCTGTTCAGCTTTAATAGTGGGAAGCAATGCTAATGTTTCTGGGCTTTCTACGCTAACAGACTCAAAATGCTCCCCCATTTTGGGTAACGCTGCTAACGATTTTGCTCCCTGGCGAATACGCTCGTATTCTAATAATCTTAGTACTAACGCTGCTCTTGGATCTTCTTCTGGCATATCATCAGCTGTTACCGTCGGCTGAGGTAACAGCATACGAGCCTTAATCTCTACCAACCAGGCCGCCATCAATAAATACTCAGCTGCCAGCTCAAGCGTATGCTTTTTAAGCGCCTCAATATACGCTAAATATTGATCTGCTAACGCTTGCATTGGGATATCGCGCACATCTAAGCGATGATGCCGAATTAAATACCATAGCAAATCTAAAGGCCCCTCAAAACTTTCCAGCATAATCGCCAATGCATCAGGCGGAATAAAAAGATTTTTGGGCAAATGCTCTAAGGGTTGACCATAGATTTTAGCAATGTGTGTTTCTAAAGAAGCCATGCGAGAAGTCTTTTAAAAAATATTGGATTCATTCACTGAAAAATTATCCCTTTCAGACGGGATGAATCACTTTCGTTAACGGCTCGATTTCTCCTTCAACATGCCAGTTAGCCCATAGGTTATTTGAGCCATCTGGCTCAATCGCTAGCCAGTTTCTCGCTCCAATTAAGCGCGTGCCGCGTGTATTGAGTTGTTGAAGATTACTTGTAATACCTCGATCTACTTGTTCTTCTTTATCTGCTATAGATTCTAATACATAGCGAACCATTGAAGGCGGCGCAGGATGCACAACTCCCGAAGAAACCAATTGGTTAATCACACACGCATTTCTTGATGCACATTCTCGCGTTGACTCAATAACAGCTGCCGCCGCTACGTGTACATCTCCCGATAAGATGGTAATACGCGTTTTTTGATCACCTGAAAACTTTAAGAGACGATGAATAAGTCTTAACCGTTCTTGAGAGTTAGTGGTACTGCGCCAATGATCTCGTAAATCGTCTTCTAATTCCTGCTGGCCTGGAACAACAGATAAGATACGCTCTAAAACATTTAAATTTAAATACGCTACAGGAATCGATGAAATAACTAACAAATGCTTTAATTTTTTTTGATTATCTAACCATTTATAAATACTTTCCCAAGATTCAGGAGACACAACCTGGCTAGGCAAATTAGGCCCTGTTTTTTTTAGTGCTGGTCGCCGTTCTGATCGCAAATCCAATGCCAAAATACCTATGCTTCCTAGAGAAGAAAAGCCCATATTGTAAGTAGATTGCCCAGGAAGAGCGCAGGGATGAACCTCTTTTTCATTTAACTGCATTTGCAAGGTATGAAAATAACGCTTAGCGAGTTTAAAAATACCTTGGTATACAGGAGAAAAATGTAGCTCTTCAGGGTAAGACCCCCAACCATCAAAAATGTCATGATCATCCCACATCATAATCGTAGGAATAGAAGACAGCATGGCTAAAACTTCAGGTTGAGCCCAACGCGTAAGGTAAATATTGCATAAAAGCTCATCCAGCTCTTTACGCATTTGATCAGTAAAAGGCGCCGTTATACGCTGTTCTAATGGAAGATCTGTCCAGGTATGCAACGTTTTTAACCGATTCCACATTTCATCTGTATAGATCTGATCTCCACCCATAACAAGTATGTGATAAGGCTGCTGTGCATGAAACAAGGCAATGTCTTTCCAGCGATCATTTTTATCAATCACGGATTTCATTAGTTTAGGGTCAGAAAAACCATTACATGAAACAAATGCTACTCGTGGGTTATCTGCTGTAAGTGGTGCTTGAAAAATATAATCTTTTCCCTCTAGGGTAAGCTTTCCTTGAGTTTCATGAGCCTCTAATGCAAAATCCATGCGGTAGACGTCATATCGTGGAGCGTCAAAAGGTATCTTAGCAATACATTGGGTGTTTAGCATTTTCAGAGAAGCACTAGGCGTTATCGTTACTTTTTCGCCCGTATTGACTACCACTAATGCAGATATCTGCCACGCTTTTTGACGAATGCCTCTAAACTGTAAAACTGGCCCTAATACCATACCCATCTAGAATCTCCTGTTAGCAAAACTTATACAAAAGTACGCCAACAGTTTAGCGCCTGCCATGTTTTTCTAAATGGCGATTTTGTTAAGCTGCAAGTGAGTAATAATGCCCCCGCGGTAATAAATCTTAAACGCTTTCTTGAATTCAAGCTGGTAAATTTTTAATTCGAATTTTATTAAAAAGGCTATTTATGAAAATCAAATATTTATTTACTTTGTTATTCATATTATCGATCAGCCATAGCACCTTTGCTCAACAAGCACCTAAACTTCCCAAAGAATCGCTTCAAACATCTAATGCTGATACTGGCATCCCAAAACCCTTAGGTACTCCAACAGAAATTCAACAAAACCTGCTGAATTTACTCTCAGCACAAACGGAGGTAATAAAAGCTCTTTCAAAGCGAATTGATAATATGGAAGTAAGAGTTAAAAAGCTGGAAGGAGAAAAAAAATGACCACAGAAAACGCTATTAGCGATCCTCTCGCTCTTCTGGACACAGCTCAGTCTGCTCTAATAACATCAGTTAATGCCTCTTCACGTTTTCAGCCAGCCAACACATCATTGGTGCAAGCATGGTCGCCTGAATTGGTACGATTTTTAGCAATCTCAGTGTTAAGCTTTACATTTGGAGCTTTATTACTAGGCACCTTGCTTCTTTGGCGTTCTAAAGCGCCAGCCTCTCAAGTATTAAGAATTTTTGGTGTAATTTCCATCATTGGGATATCAGCTTTATTATTAGTGGCTGGATACAGCAATGATCAATTAACACCTATTGTTGGTTTATTTGGAGCGATTGCAGGCTATTTGCTAGGAAAAGATAGCCAAAGTACCGCTCAACATGAACATGCATCGCAAACTAAAGAAGCTAGCTAACATTTAAAGTCTAAGCTTCACTTAACTGATATCAGTATTGATTTTTTTGTAATTGATAAAGCTAGTGAATAAAGCAGCATTATGAACCCTCATAACCTTCATTTCTATAACTATAGCGCTCATCTTCACGATCATAACCTTGCTGTTCATATTTTAATGCGTATTTATTAAGATCATTATCTCGCAAATCTCGCTCTTCTTGATCTTGATAACGTTGTTGTTGAGATGATAATCGACTACGTTTATTACGAGCCGGAGTCCTCACCTCTTCCTCTACCAGCGGAGGCACAATAGCAGGAACCATATAATCGCCTACTTTTGGCCCTTTGCCATCATACCTATCTCCAATATATGGCTGATTTTCGTAAACATCTACTGCATAAGCACTATTTTCTTGTCTTTTAGCAGCACGATGCGAGGCAGCCACAAAATAAGTGATCATAATGAAGCCGAAAAAAAACATAATAAAACTCATAACTTTTACGCCAACGAAGTTTTTCATAGGTATGCCCTTCTGAATATCAATATATTAAAATTGATAACACCATCATCCGTAAGTTATGCCGCTTACATTAGCAAAATAGGTTTTACGAAAATGGGTCTTAACATCACACGCTCTCAACATGAGGCTCAAATACAAGAGAAAAAATTTGAATAATTACGTGCCTATTACGTGCCTTTATAAAACTAAATTTCAAACCCCTTCCTTCTTATCTATTAGGAACCTTGATAATAATTTAGTCATCTTCTACTTC
>JAZKAR010000013.1:0-14019 GCA_040389065.1 Pseudomonadota bacterium
TTACCAAACAACTGATGCTTTGCCGGGATGGGGAAGTCCCTTTTATTCGTTATACGCCAAAACTTTATATGAAGATACGATTATTTAAAACCCAAGATATAGAAAATATAGCCCGCTTATTTCATGAAACAGTGCGGGAAATAAACATTAATGATTATTCAACTGCTCAAGTTAAAGCATGGGCGCCTGATAATATCTATTTCAGAAACTGGGAGAGTATTTGTACCAATCGCTTTACATACGTTGCGGATGATAAAGGTATAATTGCTGGGTTTGGAGAGCTAATTCCTGATGGTCATATTGATTGTTTCTATTGCCATAAAAGCTATCAACGCTGTGGTGTAGGTAGCCTAATATATAAGGCTATCGAATTAAAAGCTTTAGAATTAGGTTTACCTTCTCTTGTGGCTGAAGCGAGTATTACAGCATTACCTTTTTTTCAGAAAATGGGGTTTGCAATGATCAAAGAACAAGAGGTAGTATGCCGTGGTACAAAATTTATTAATTACTTAATGAAAAAAACACTATCTCAATCAGTATAACAATTTATTTAAGCAGATATTTTAAAGCAGCGCAGCAAAACTCCCTACGCAAGCGCTCCGGTGACGCTTAATGCCAATGTTAGAATTCAAATTAGGGCATGTTATCATTTTGCTAGTTGATTTTTAAAAGTTAAATATTCAGGCAGAAAATGGCTAAAACTGATCTAGGAAAAAAGATGGCTATACGAATAGCAGATTTGAAAGATGTGAATGATATTGCTGTATTAGGTACGCATTTTAGTAGTTCTATTATCTCTGAAAGTGAAATGTTTAATCGGCTCGATTATGCATTAAAACAATCTAATCATCGAGTTTTTGTTTACGAAGATGATAAAGGCAAGCTGATGGGGTGGATTCATGCCTGTATAAATTTAACGTTAATGCGCGGTATTTATGGTGAAATTTTGAGTTTTGTGGTTCATAAAGAGTCTAGAGGTTTAGGTATAGGTAACCAACTTTTTTTATATACAGAAGAATGGATAAAAGAACACCATCCTACATCAGTTATTATACGATCCTATACGGAACGGGAAAGAACCCATAAATTTTATAGCCGATATGGCTATAAAAATACTCAAGTAGCGCTTGAGAAATGGATTCAAGAAAAAAAATCTGAAGCGGTTATAAACTGATAACAAAATTCAATACACACGATGTTTTCCCATTTTACTGTTTGGCTTTTAATGTGATATGAGAAGATTTTGCTCTGATAGTTGAGAGCAAAGATATGCGAGGAGATACCTTAGAGTCTGACAATAATTTATTATAAAAAATAATTTAGTTGGCGTTAAAAATTTTTGCATGAAAGCCAGATAATGCAGAGGCGTATTCAAAAAAAGGGCTGAGGAAGTATCGCTAAGACACATAAAAGAAGCAAAAGCTAATTGCCAAAAAACTATTGAATAGGAATTATAATCATAAAATTATAAAAAACGGGGATATAATGATTAATGCACGCAACCCCATCATTAATATAAATACGCAGCTACCCACATTTTGACCTTAATTAATATAAGTCTTTTCAATTGCTAGAAAGCACAATAATATGAAATCACTTCCCCTAGATGTTACTGCATATAAAAAAACACCCGAGTTTGATGAGAGTAGCGTGCCCAACGGTTTATTAAACAATCATAAAACTAAAGAAGGTGTTTGGGGCAAAATAGTCGTATTAGAAGGCAATCTGCTTTACACAATAAATGAGCCTAAAGAAGAAATATATTTAGATACAAACAATGTTGGAGTAGTAGAACCAACGGTACTTCATCAGGTAAAACCTTTGGGTAAAGTTAGGTTCTATGTTGAGTTTTATCATAGCAAGGTTGGTACTTAAAATAATTTACAGAAAATGATAATGGATCTTGCAAGTATGCATCGATACCATATTAAGAGTTAAAATTAAAATTTTTAGGTATCTAATTTATGTTAGAGAAATAATATTAATTAGGGTCATTTAGACCTTGTTTTAGTAGCGAAGATTCAAAAGTTTTTGAAATATATTCTCCATCAGCCAGCAGTAAATTAGGATGGTTTCAAAGAGAATATAAAGAAAAATATAATAATGAGTAAATTCGAGTCTTAACCTAATTTACTGAGCATAATTTTTCGTAACTCTAGATTGTTATGACGCAAATTCACTGCCTCTGAGTAATTTGCGTCGCAATAATTGTGCTATACGAAGGTAAAACAATACACCTATCTGATTACTGTCAACGCATTAATCTTAAAAATAGCTTTTTGTTGAGCAGTAGCGGACTCTTGTTCCAAAGCTATGCCGTATTCTTCAAGCCACGCGTAACGCAGTTTGGCTGTAACGACATTATTCTGTCCAACCACTGAACAAGTTAACGGGATTGCATTGCCAGTTAGGGTTGGGAAAATTAAAGATGCTGGTTGAGTATCCTCAGCAGTGCAACTAACGTTTTCATCTTTAAAATTCATAATCTGACCTGTGTACCCTGTTTTATATTCTAATTTGTAAGTTTTGCCTTTAATTGGTAATGTAATGCTACGATCAAATCGTTTTATTTCTTTTACTTCAATTGGTTGTAATGCATTGCTTCGGCCGAGAAAAACGGTCTGCGTTTTGAGATAGGAGATACCAGCAAATCCGATATTTAAGTTAATTCGATAGGGAATAGAGTTATTTAAAACCTCACTGCGTACCTGAATATATCCATTCCCAAGATTTTTGAAATCATAGTTTGAAATACGCTGTGAAATGCGGCCAGCTTCATTATAGTCTATTGAATAAGTTACTTTCATTGTTCGGAATAAAGTTGGAAGAGGTGGGCCTTTTTCAATTACTAGTCTGACAGATGGATCAATTTGTGACGGGGTGAAATTTTGAGACAAGTAACTTTGACTATTATTGACAACCTCTTTGGTCTCAACGGTGGCGCATCCTGAAGTCAAGAGTATAGCTGGAAGAAGTAAATTGGTAAGTAGATTGGCGCATTCCATTCTATGAAACATTTATAACTTTCTATAAGAGTTAGAGTCGCAGTGCGAGGTATTTCCAAATATTTTATAATTATATGAGTAAATTGATATATTTACATAAAAAATAGAAAAGATATACATGGTTGTTTAAACTATTTTCTTAACGACCAAGTTAAGAAAATAGATCTGCCGTGCCATATATGGGCTATATATCATTAACTGTTGCACTTAATTTTAGTTATTAAACCGCCCTATTAAATTGAGTAGTTTCAACATTAAAATGTATAAAATTAGAAAAAGCCTTTTCTTTATTTTTGTATAGATTCCAGCACTTTTTCCATTTTTAATCATGAAACTTAATAGAAGTAAAGCGTATCAGCATAAGCAAACCAAACGCACTAAGCAATGCAATGCTACAAAATACAAACCAGGGCAAATAATGCGTATTGTGCGCATTTGCAAACTCAATTAGCCAGCCGCCTGCAATGTTGCCGATTGATCCTCCCACGGCAGGGCTAAGACAGCTTACGCCTAAAAAAGTTCCTAGTGCTTTAGGGTTAGCCATGCTGGCAGTCAACGTTTGTAGGGCAGGGCGTACTACTACGGCCCCTATTGAAAACAGGGCAACGCACACTAAAAATGCTGTAAATGAATGTACAAATCCAATGGCGCCTGTACCTAACGCAAGAATAATGATGCCTAGTATTAATGCATGCGGTACGCTTAGCCAGCGTTGTAAAAGCCGAGTGAGAGGGTATTGTAAAAAAACAGTTAGGCCAGCATTCACTGCGAACATAATTCCTATACTATCTTGAGAATGTGTGAGCCGATCAGCCATTAATGGAAAGCTAATATTGATTTGTACAGAAGCAAACCAATACCCCATCATGAAAAGTGTCAGCATGATAAATGAGCGATCTTTTTTTACAAGTCCTAATCCGTGGCTAAAGGGTTGTAAATCATTTTGAACACGAATGGTTGGAAATTTTAGCGCTACTAAAAAATTAAGTGCAAAACAAGCCGCTGCAACGAAGCATACTATTTGAAAGTCGAAACGTAATAATGCGACTCCCACTAAAGGGCCTAACGTAGAAGCAATTCCACTAATCCAATTATTGAGAGAGTAATAGCGAGAGCGGTTAGCTGGCGTCGTTAATGCAACAATAGACGCTTGATAGGGTGCTTCAAATAAAGCTCCTCCGAGAGCAGTAATAATCATTGCAACAAATAGTATTGGTATGGTGTTAGCAAAGCCTAGGCTTAAAAATCCTAAGGCACGCAGCAATACTCCCATACAAATCATTGAGCGTGCGCCAAAGCGATCTGAAAGTATGCCGCCAACGAGTGCCAAGCCTTGCTGTGTTAGCTGGCGTGCAGCAAGTGCCGCGCCTACTAATGCTGCTGCTAATTTTATATGATTAATAAAATGCACAGCCACTAGGGGCATTAGCATTGTAAATCCGATCACCATAAAAAAAGTGTACATTAATAAGGCATTAAGCCCATATTGACGATCCTGCTCTGAAAGAGCTTCAGGATAGTTAGCTGTCACGTTGCTTCCTCATTAGCCTGATATACACATTGGGGCACAGAAAAAAGGTTAGAGGTTACGCAGTTGGGTTCTCTCGGCGTGGGACGCCCCGCGTTATAGCAACTTGCCGTACTGCTTGCACTGTCTGTGTTGCTAGCCTTGATAGAACCCAACTGCATACCTTCTAAAAATAATAAATCAGCTAAATGAAGTTGATGGTTTATGTTTTTATAAACTAAGAGGATTTCATACATTAACTGGCTGGAAAGATAATGAACCAATGAAGCAATTTCGAAATAATGGAGCGCATCTGATGCTATGAAAAATATAAAGAAAATAGGGTTAGCTAAAAGCGTGACGTGGGAAACGGATGTAGAACCAGGTTGGGTTGAAGCGAAGAGAAGACTTAAAGAGGTTAAATTTCAAGGTATGTGAGGAAGCGATAAGCGCCATACTTCACATTACACATTTATGTAGTAATAAATGGGTAATAAGATACTGCTTAAGAATAAAATAGTACCAGGCCTTGCAATCGCGTACTAGTATTTTTTTACAAATAAGGAAAATTTATGGAAAAAGGACGCCTAGAAGCGTTTAGCGATGGCGTGCTTGCCATTATTATTACTATCATGGTGCTAGAGCTGAAGGTGCCTCACGGTGATTCAATAGAGACGCTAGCAACGTTGGTGCCAGTTTTTCTGAGCTATGTGCTTAGTTTTGTGTATGTGGGCATTTATTGGAATAATCATCACCATATGCTTCAAGCGAGTAAGAGGGTGTCAGGTTCTGTTTTATGGGCAAACTTACATCTTCTATTTTGGTTGTCGCTGCTTCCGTTTGCAACGGGGTGGATGAGCGAGAACCATTTCGCTGCAATGCCATCGGCGCTTTACGGTATTGTTCTCTTCTTAGCCGCGGTTGCCTATGGGTTGCTTCAGCACACTATTATCGTAAATGAAGGTAGTGAATCGAAGCTTGCGGCGGCAATCGGAAATGATTGGAAGAGTAAGCTCTCACCGGTCTTGTATCTTATCGGCATTGTTTCTACTGTGTGGCTTCCTTGGGTTGCCCAAGCGATGTATGTTGTGGTTGCACTGCTCTGGGTTGTACCGGAGAAGCGAATTGAAGAAAAACTTTCTCATGAGGAAAACTAGATTTTTTGTTAACAAGAAAATGGTATTAGGTTTCACAATGATGTATTGATAAGATATGCGGATGTATGACTCAAATTTTTAATCTAAACTTCTTATATCTAAATGTATGTTAGGAAATTATATTCAACAACCAAAGGCACAATTGTATGATCCAGATAAGCAACCCAGAAGATGTGCCTGCTGCATTCCAGGCTGCCTGGAACGCTCACGATATGTCTGTACTTGGCAGCCTGTTTGATAAAAATGCTACGTTTGTGAACCGCTTCGGGCATTACGTTCGAGGTATTGATGAGATTGTGGCACTCCACACTCCTATTCACGAAACGATCTATAGCGATTCTACGATTGAAAATGAATTAATCGATGTTACTCACATTGCTGATGGAGTCGCTGTTATACATTTTTGGAGTCGCCTCACTGCTGGCATTGCCCATCCAGCCGGATCGCATCAGATCGATACATTGATTCTCGCAGTTCTGACCCAAAATAACGAAATATGGCACATTCGAGCACTTGAGAATGTAACGCTTACAAACCCACGCACTGGTGAAACAATCTTGCGTAGTTAATGCTTCTCTATATCACTATCGATGCTTAACAAATCTCAGCCTGATATTTTACCTGCTACGCGAGTAAATTTTCTTTACTGGTGTTATGGTGACTGCCAGGTCATTTAATATTAGCTCCTACTGAAAGGAAATAGTCAGTGGAATACGTTTTAATCATTCACGCAGTACATGACTACAGCGCGTGGAAGCAAGTGTTCAATGAAGCCGCAGCGATCCGAAAGGAAGCAGGAGAGCAGAGCTACCAAGTGCTCAGATACGAGAACGAAGGAAACAAAGTGGTGCATTTCTCAAAATGGGAATCCATCGCGAAAGCAAAAGCCTTTTTCCAATCACCGCTGCTTGCCGAAATACGCAAGCAGGCTGGTGTTGAGTCGCCTGAATTCATTTACTTGCATCAACTAGAAGCTGGCGTTTTATGAGTGGCTGCGAAGAATCAAGGGTATTTGCCAGTACATTTATGTTTGACCAAAGGTAAAAATTGCTACTGATAAACTATTATCACCATGCTCTCTGTAATTTCCAGTGCAAGGCAGTGGGTAGATAAACCGCCTCAATTAATGGGAAACCAAGAACAGATATCTTATTTATGAATCCTATTAAAAGTATGCCCAAGCTTAAGCAGCTTGGGCTAATATAACATGTCAAAATGATAGATTTTTTAACCTAATTTTCTACCTATTGATTATGTCTTTTGAGTAAGATTTATAGCTTAGAACAATCATTGATCCAGCCTCTTGCTCTTTCTCGACGAATATGCATGTTCAAACCATCAGCTGTTGGTAGGTCAGTAACTAAATAAATTGAGTAACCTGGTTTTATACCGTTAGTTCCATTAGTAACACATTGTTTTTGTTTGGCGCTACCTTTCGTATAAGATAAAGTGCCATCTTTAGCAATATGAACACTAAGCTTACCGTTAGGAGATTCTTGATTAAATGAGTAATTTGTTAAAGCATTTGCTGAATTCATTACCATTAAAAATGCAGAGCAAACAGCAAATGATAGTATTTTTTTCATGATAGACCTACTGAAGTTATTAAGGGAACTCAACTCTAAATTTTAAGAGCTAATAGTGGTTTCCAATTTTCAATCGATAGCTAAGATTTTGTGGCTTAACTAGCAATCTCAACTTAGGTTTTAATTGTTTAATATTTAAAACCTTTTGCATTATACATACCTATCGTTAGATTGTTAGTAGCAAAACTCTGGTGGTTACAACACGACCAATGGCATCACTAGTTATTGTATTAAAGGCAGATAATGCTGAAGCGTATTCAAATAAAGATGGCCCAGAAGCATCGCTAGGCGATCTCCACATCATAGCTCTCCACGACTGGCACTCAGTGCTTGTTTTATGAGCAATCTTCGCTCTAAGAGTAATTTATTGCGGAAGCCGTGATTGATAGAATGGTTTCTGTATATGCACTACCAAGAATGGTTCATCCATTACTTTTTTTTCTAATTATTGAACTGAATCGTGATCGCTTGTGACCATCTCAAAATGCCCAAAAATTAACTACAAAAATATTCAGTTTTATGGTGTACTGGAATAAGCCAGTAGTCCTAAGAGGCTGTGCAGGCGGTGCATTTGCGTATTTTATGTTTTATGCTGGCTCAGCCGCACCTTATAAACTATGTAATGTTTGAGGATGCGTGCGTAATAGTTGGGCAAACTGATCTTTATCAATGGGCTTGCTGAAGAAAAAACCCTGAAATTCATCGCAAAGTTTTCCTCGCAGAAAATCATATTGCTCTTGAGTTTCAACACCTTCAGCAACGACAGTTAAATTGAGATTTTTACCCATATTGATAATGGTTTCAGTTAAAGCTTTATCTTCTTTATCATTTGGAATGTTACGGATAAACGAGCGGTCAATTTTAATAACATCAATAGGAAACTGCTTGAGAAGGGCTAAAGAAGAATAACCCATTCCAAAATCGTCAATGGTTAGACAAATTCCCATATTCTTTAAGGCTATCATGATTGAAAGGGCTTTGTCAGGAGTATGCATAACCATGCTCTCGGTAATTTCTAGCTCGAGGCAGTGGGCAGATAAACCGCTTTCACTCAAGGTATCTTTAATATTTTGTAGCAGATGATCATCAGCAAATTGTCGGGGCGATAAATTAACCGATACGCGAATGATAGGTAGGCCTTGATCTTGCCAAGCTTTATTCTGTTTACAAGCGGTTTCTAATACCCATTTGCCGATAGGTACAATTAAACCTGTTTCTTCAGCAATGGGAATAAAATCATTTGGTGGCACAATGCCCTGCTCAGGGTGTTTCCACCGTATTAATGCTTCCATACCGCTGATAGCACCCGTCAGTAGATTAATCTTTGCTTGATAGTGCAATATAAACTCATTGCGCTCTAAAGCACGCCGCAAGCTTGATTCTAAATTTAGCCGTCGAATGGAGTATTCATTCATATGCGCTGAATAAAGCTGGTAATTGTTTTTGCCTTGCCCTTTTGCGCGATACAACGCAATATCAGCGTTTTTCATCAGTGTTTCATCATCTTCGCCATCAGTAGGATATACGCCAATGCCAATGCTAGAGGTTACACGCACTTCTTCATTTAGGAGAGTAAAGGGTTGGGCAACAGTAGTGAGGATTTTTGAAGTAACGGTGCAAATATCACTGGTATCGGCGGTGTCTTCCAGCAAAATAACAAATTCATCGCCGCCTAACCGCGCTACGGTATCGCTTTTTCGTAAGCAGCCTTGCAACCTGTTAGCGACTTCCTGCAAGAGCACATCGCCTGCGGCATGACCTAACGTATCGTTAATCATCTTAAAGCGATCGAGGTCAAGAAAAAGCACAGCTAAGGTTTTATGGTAGCGGCGTGCTTGATCGAGTGCATGGTTCAGAAGTTTTCCAAACAAAAGGCGATTTGGCAGATAGGTTAGGCTATCGTGGTAGGCCAGATATTGAATTCTTTCTTCATCGATTTTGCGTGTTGTGATGTCGTGGCCTACCCCCCGGTATCCGATAAAATGATGATTGGTGTCGAACAATGGTTTTCCGCTAATAGTAATATAGCGCTTGTCCTGCCCCGGTGTATTCTTAAAATAGGTAATTTCATGGAGTGTTTTTTGTTCTGTGAGTAGAGTCTGAAATTCATTCCAGCTCATCGTGGCGAGTTGAATGCCCTCAATCTCCCATAATGATTTGCCTGCGGCGTGTTGCGGGTCAAAACCCGCGCGAGAAATGACATCGCCAGCAAGTAGGGTAAAGCGGTAATCGGCATCGAGTTCCCAATACCAGTCGGAAGATAATTCGCTTAGATCACGAAAGCGGCGTTCGCTGTATAAAAGTTGCTGTTGCGCTATGCGTAAGGCCAAGTGGGTATTGATACGCGCAAATAGCTCATCAACCTGAAAAGGTTTCGTTACATAATCAGCCCCGCCTGCTGCAAAACCAGCTACTTTGTGTTTGGTATCGCTCAGGGCTGTCATAAAAATAATAGGGGTATCTTTAATACCTTCAATGCGTTTTAAACGGCGGCATGTTTCTAGGCCATCAATGCCAGGCATCATAATATCTAAGAGAATAAGATCAGGTTTAATGCGTTGCGTTTGCTCAATACATTCTTCTCCATTCTGAGCAACGACAACCTTTAACCCCCGGCTTTCTAGATAAGCTGCCGTGACTTCAAGATTAGCTGGAGTGTCATCAACGATAAGAATCGTTAGGTGATTAAAATTAGACGCTGGCAGATTTAAGAGAGGGAGAAGCATCGCCGTCTATCCTTTGATATTTAATGGCTGGATGTGTAGGGTTTATTGCGGTGCAGGGCATACTTATATACGGCGTATCTGTAAAAAACTCTATAAATTAGGCATATCAAATGTTGGTCGACATGTTTTTAAGAATGTAATTGATACCATAGCCATAGACGAGAAATTTTAAACTTAGAAATTACACATTTGAGTTCACTCAAGACATGCAGTAAACAAAACTGAAGCGTACGAAAATGTGTTGTAAAAGAAAATTCGACGCTGCTAGTTTATAGTGTTGTGTAGTATTGGAAAAATATACCTGCAAACGTTAGGGTAGGCACTGTTAAAAGGTAATGACCATGAATACCAGCTTAGCGTCTGAGCAAGAAACTGATAAAGGCGCAACTGCAGTGATTACGCACAAAGTGCGTGAAGATAAGCATGAGGAATATGAAAGATGGCTCAATGAAATTGCTCCGCTTTGCAGGGCATCGCCTGGGCATTTAGATTGGCATATCATACGCCCGGTTTTGGGGCTGACAGAAACATACACAGTCATTATTCGGTTCGATACAAAAGATCATTTGCATGAGTGGATGGAGTCTCCAGCGCGTGCTCAACTGATTAAAAAAGCTCAACGATTGTTCGTAACTGGCGACGATTTCTTTATTAGCAGCGGATTAGACTTCTGGTTTACTTCACCAGAAACCAAAACAAAGGTGCCAGTACGCTGGAAGCAATATTTAATCACGTGGTCAGCTATCTATCCTTTGGTACTGGGTGTGTCATTCGTTGTTACCTCTGCATTGCATTATCTAAAGATTCCAGATAATCGATTTTCTACGACATTAGTTGTTACAGGAATCGTGGTTTTTTTCATGGTATATATTGTTATGCCTCACTATACGAAGCTAATGCAGCGATGGTTATTTAAGTGAAGTCAGCAGGTTTTATAATAAGTTCTAATAAGATAGTAAGACAAAAATAGATATTTTTTTACTAATGAGCTTTAATAATTCTATAATCGCTCTTATAAATTTTTTTAAGTTTATTATTTTTATTGGTTAGCCTATAGGGAAAATTTGATTGTTTAATCAGAATATTAACTTTGGATCAATAAATAATTTAAAGTAAAAGTACTTTGATACTGCTCTATTTTCATTGCTGACTAAATAAGACATTAAAAATTTTAGAAATAATATAAAGGGTATGTATGAAAATATTAAGAGTTTTTAATATCTTTATAGTTTGTTTAATAGGTATGGGCGTTACTATTTCTTATGCGTCAGATGTTAAGCTATCTCCTAATGAGCGTATTGGATTATTGGTGGATGTACGTAACGTGCCCGTACATAGCCACGGTGCAGCAAGCCTATTAGCGAGAGATACCCATCGAGAATACCCTTTTGACTGGAAAATAACAAACTACCTAATTGATCAATTTACTAAAAAAGTACAGGCGAGTACGCAGTTTCAAGTTGTTAACTTGGCAGAGCACGGTATAGTACTAACCGATGTCACAAGGTTGATAGGGCGCAACGATAAAACTTGGGTAATAAACCCAGAAAAAGAAGCCATCATAGATCGTCTTCAAAAAGATTTTAATATTAGAACCCTTGTCGTGCTTAGTTCTTCTAGTGATAAAATAATGATAAATGGGTGTGCTCCTTTTCCTTTTTTTTGTAGATATACCAATGGTATTAGTACAGGGCTTTATACGCGCCGAGCAATGTTTGGCCTTGAATATTTTGCAGTGGCAGATATTATTGCTGATATACCAATTCTTGATGCACCCATAAATCTTGCTTATTCCGATGCTATGATTAAAGCTCAAAAAACCATGATCAAACCATTACCAGCATTTAAAAAACCTGTGAACATTAAAGCTATATCAGAAGAAGAATGGCAACCAGTGAGGCTTGCTGTTGAGCAATCTATTGATAATTATATAGATGCAGTTATAAAAGAGTTAGTTCAAGTTACATTTAAGAGTCAGTAATAAAAATATATAATACTAGGATTATGTAAATGGAAATAGTAAAAGATTTTTCAACATTAATTGGTGTGCTAATTGCGCTTTGGGGATTTTATAGAGGCTTTAGTGAATTTATACTTCAAGGTAAACAAAAACGAGCAGAAATGTTCCTCAAAAAACAAGGCGAATATTTTGAAAATGCGTCTTTTAATGAAATTAGAGGGCTTCTTGAAACAGATGATTTGAAACTACAAGATATAGGATTTGAGGAAAAGCGTGCGTATTTAACGTTTTTTGAGGAAATTGCTGTACTTAAAAATAGTAGATTAATTAATGGTAACTTAACCTATTATATGTTTGGATATTATGCTACTAGGTGTCTGGAAAGTAAAAATTTCTGGTTAAATATTAATAAAGATAATATTTTTTGGCATGTTTTTTTGCACTTTGCGGCGGATATGCAGTATCGTCTTCGTTCAAATAATGAAGTTGTTAAATATAAAATTGAATTTTAATTTTTTCATCTAGCGTTGCGCTCATAGCCCATTATTAATGTTGCATAGCGGCTTATCTTAATCCCGGTTGTGCCGCATATTTTCGGTAAATAACGGCACAACTGGCATCGATTGCTCTATTCAAATTTAACGATAAACTCAACATTTCGGCTAAAGGTAACATTCGCACCAATTCCGAGAATGTTAAGCTTTCCGTTTTTCAGTTGTAAATAATGGCCTGGAGCTTTTATTTTTACTTTGGCATCAGTCGAAGGCAAAGTAAGCGTATCGCTTTGGCTAGCTGCCCTAAATGCCTGGTTAGCAGTGAAACCATTTAAGGCACGAAACGGTAAGCCTACAGGATCACTAATTGTACGCGTATTGATGGCAGCTGGCCCGGTTGCTTCGGCTTCAAATTTAAAACCGATGGCTGAATCTTCAATGTTAAAGGAAAAATGCAGCATTCCTTGGTCTTCTTCAACCTTAACTTTTACGTTAGCCTGGCGTGCAGCGCCTGGGCCAAAAGCTGCATTTAGCATGTCGATATCTGAAGAAGCTTCAAACATTGGAAAAACAAGTTCAGTGCGCGGTGTGGAAAGATTATAGTTAATAGCTGTAGTTGACATCAGCAACGCCGAAGTAGGGCCATAAGTGGGGCCGCCAGCGGTCGGTTGAAAGCGTTGATCAAGAAACAGGCTAAGCGTTACTGTTCCAGCGTTTGAGTTCGATGGTGCGGCTACAGGTACGAAGCCAGGGGGTAATATGGCTTGCAGTTGGTTTAGCGGCACTAAAACAGGAATAGCAACCTGATACGTTCTTACGCTACGATAAGTATAGCCAGAGAGTAACGGAGAGGTAGGAGCCTGAGTGCCTAAAGTGGCTGCATCATAATCATACGTTGGGGCTTCAGCGCTCGATGCAGGGGCAGCCGTGAACGATGATGCTATTGCAAGTAATGCACATTTGAAAACAAAGGTGTGGCGCCCAAATAGTAATTTTTTTTTCATAAGTTTCTTAAATGTAAATTAAACATATTAATAAGATAAAATATTTAGAAGTTATACAGTTTGACTCTCTCGGCGTGTTGGCAACTTACCGTATTCGTATACTGTTTGGATATACGTTCAACTGCGCATGCCTTGAGTGAGCGCAACTAACTAATCTTCTAATTCTATTACTCTAAAAATTTCAAATAACGTTGAATGGTATATCAAGATGTTTAATCAACATACGAAAAAAACTATTTTTTTAATTTGCTTCAGGTTCTTCTTTTAAATGTTGCTCTAATGCCACGCGCACGGCCTCAATACGCTCTTTACATACCCGATAGGCAGCTGCGCTTTGCTCTACGATAGGTACAAGACTATCGATATCAAGATCATCTTGTTTGCGTAACTTTTCTGCGTTGTTTTGTAATGTTCTATACGCCTCATTGAAACCAGTTGCTGTTTCAGTCATTACATTCTCCTGTTTTGAACAGTGATCGACCCATCTTTAAATTCGATCCTTAACGTACTATGCTTTTCAGCTTCTGCCTTTGATGAAATTGGCTTGCCTTCTGCTTGTTTAAGTCCTGCTTCTGGGTTA
>JAZKAR010000013.1:14119-36652 GCA_040389065.1 Pseudomonadota bacterium
TATAATAGCAAACCCTCGCCTAAGAGTAGGTGCAACTCCATGAGCCAAAATCTCTTCCATTAATTCTTTTGAATGTGTTTCTGCTCGTATAAGATTTTTTTTCGCGAAGAAATTTACATCGCCAAGATGACGCTTAATGTCAGATATTCCTTCTTCTACAATAGACGATGCTGCATTTGCCACACGCATCCACCGATCTTGTATATGCTCATCGATACCATCAATTGTGCGCCGGGCTGCGAGGTGAATAGCTTCGTGTGCATGCTCAATGTTAGTAACTGCAGTTGTTAGTGTAGTGTAAGTGCGGTCTTTCATTCTCATCAGTACGTTATCTATATTTCTTTGAGCAATAGTAAGAGACAGTAGCGCGGCTGATGAAATGGCTGTGTGAGTTGCTGTGATTTTTAGTGTGGCTACATCAAGCAGGGCAACAGCTTCTGTATTTACGTGATGAAGATGTGTTTCTGTTGCAAAAGAGGCGTTGCTCAGGCGTTTATCAACACTGCTTCTAATAGTATCTTTAAGGTATATAGCTTTTGATTCTGCGTTACTCAGCCGTGTGATTGCGGTATGCCGAATTTCATCCCAATGTGCTAATGCATGCTTAGCATTTAACGCTATCGTCTGCGCTATGTGAAAAATAACTTTGCTTGGCGTTCCAAAATTCTTATGTGCATATTCATCAAGAATAGTGGAATCTCGTTCATGACCAATTCCTGTATAAATGGGCACAGGAAAACGGCATACCATTCTTGCTAACAGCTCATCATTTAACCAATGCAAATCAGCTGCTGCGCCACCTCCACGAATAATCACCAGTACATCAATGGCTGTTTGCGTGTGGTAGGTATTTGCGTCTATAAAAGCTTGTTTCAGGGTTGCCTGTGTTTGATCACCTTGAAAGGTGGCGTAGAAATAAATGAATTGGCATAAGCCCGCTTGAGAAAGACGATCAGCTTCTACTTTAAAGTCTTCAAGACCAGCTGCGTTTGAAGGTGCAATGACTGCTACACGAAAGAAATCTTTAGGAGGTGCAAGAGATTTATTCTTATGAGCATAACCCTTAGAGTGAATAAGTTCGCGAATTCTTTTAAGTTTGGCCTCCATATCGCCTAATGTATAACGCGGATCTATATCTGAAATAACTAAGCAGAAGCCAAATTGCGCATCAAACATAGGCTGTGCATACGCTAAAATTTTAATGCCGCTTACCAATTGAGAGTGAGTGGCTGTAAAGAATTTGTTATTCAGGCTGTTGGCCTGCCGCTTCCAGATAACTGCTTTGCATTTAGAGATTTCATTACCGGCAGAGTCTCTATCGATGGCAACCAGATATAAGTGCCCATTATTTGCTCGAATTTCAGAGATCTCAAAGCGTACCCATTCAGGGTGAGAAAAAGCCTGATGGATAGCGCCTTCTGTTCGCTTCAGAAGAGCGGTTAGCGTAATGCCAGGAGAGGCAGAAGAGATGTCGGGAATGATAGCCAAGCGTTTACGCGTCGGTAGAATCCAAGCAGCAAATACCGTAGCAGACATTTCATCAGGCACAAATATTTTTCCGCTACTTTTTTCAAGGCGTGCGCCTAACGCTAACACACGCTCGCGGTCTTTAAGCTTAACATCTAAATAAATCGTCATCGTTCATATTCCCGTCTTTTGAATCAGGAAATCAAGATGGAAAGTTTCTCTTCTTCAGCGCTGTTTGGCAAGATGTTTCTGGGGTTAGCGTTTAGGGGCGATTAATGAGTGCTTTATGTGCAATTTATGGGCAGTTAAAGAACAACTGAAAATCAACAGAAGCGCAATTAATACACAAGTAGAGCGCATTATTAAAAAAGATGAAAATAACGCATCTATATTATGCTATACACCAAATGTTACGAGGCCTTGATGATCGATTTTCCACGCAGGGTTCCAAGCAATTTCCCACGCATGCCCATCAGGGTCAGCTATATAACCGCGATAACCTCCGTGCTTAGGGGCATCTGCATCTCTTAATATTTTTCCGCCAGATTCGGCTAGATGGTTAATTAATGTATCGACTGCCTCACGGCTTGAAACATTGTGGGCTAAAGCAAATGCTCCGGGTCTTTGTAAGCCTGATTGCTGTTGATCCTCTTCTAATTTAGACTGAAGCCAGGTTCCTAAGACAAAACCGTTCATCTGATAGAAAGCAATTTCTTCATTTTCAAAAACGGGTAGCCAGCCAAATCCATTTACGTAAAATGCCCGCGAGCGTGAAAGATCAGCAATGCCGAGTGTAATAACAGAAATTTGTTGCTGCATAGTGCTTGCTCCTCTTACTGTTTAGGTTTGTATGGCACTTTCACTATTTTTATTTTACTCAGGAATAATTTCATGTCATTCACTGAAGCGCTTACCGGGCCTGTTCCTGTTACTATTTTGACAGGTTTTCTAGGTAGCGGAAAAACCACATTACTAAACCGTATTTTGAGTGAGAAACATGGTCAAAAAATTGCGGTGATTGAAAACGAATTTGGTGAAGCCGGTATTGATAGCGAGCTACTGATTAATAGCGAAGAACAAATCGTTGAGGTAAATAATGGATGTATCTGCTGCACAGTGCGGGGAGATCTTGTGCGGATGTTGGGTCGACTGGCTGAGCGGCGCGAGCAGGGTCATGTAAAATTTGATCGCGTCATTATTGAAACAACGGGTTTAGCCGCTCCGGCTCCGGTGGCACAAACGTTTTTTATTGAAAAAAAGATTGCTGAATATTATCTGCTAGATGCCATTATTACGATCGTTGATGCCAAACATGCTCTGCAGCAACTCAATGAATATCATGAAGCTCAAGAACAAGTCGGTTTTGCAGATAGGCTATTATTATCTAAAAATGATCTAGTATCTGAAGTTGAGGTTGAAGGGTTAATCAATCGGCTTAAAGCTATTAATCCACGCGCGCAGATAGATAAGGTTCATTTTGGGAAAACCGAACTCAGTAAAATTTTAGATATTCGAGGTTTTAATCTTGATGCACTTCTTGAAGTAGAGCCAGAATTTTTAAAGGGTGATAGCCATAAGCACCATACTGATATCAGCTCTTTCGTTTTTCGCTCCAACCAACCCTTTATCCATAAAAAATTAGAAGCATTTTTGAATGATATGATTCAGGGTTTTTGGATGGATTTATTGCGCTATAAAGGTGTATTGTATTTAAAAAATGAAAACGCACGCTTCGTATTTCAAGGGGTGCATACGATGATGGATGCGATTCCTGGGAAGCCATGGGGAGTCGATGAAAATAAAGAAAATGTTATCGTTTTCATTGGGCGTAATCTTCCCAAAGAATTTTTCCTTAAGAGTCTCGAGAGCTGCTTAGCTACTAGTTAGGAGCTAAGCTTCTTTTAAAACAGATTTTTCGATTGGAAGTAAGAGCATATTCTAAAAGAAAAGTTTAGCTATCGTTATTTTTCTTCGGGTTTAGCTGAACACGTATCTGAACTATTTGGTATCGGTAAAACGGGCATGACTTCTACTGATTCACCTGGAAAGTTAATGAAATGCGGATGTTTCTCAAATAGTTTGGCAGCGGCTTCATGCGAATCTGCCCGAACAACTATGAATGCTCCTAGTGCATTGCTAGTGTCTTCAATAGCTTGCTCAGTTATTTTTTTCGTTTTACCAAGTGGGCCACCCATGACGACGATCGCTGCCTGATTTTTTTCGACCCAAGCTTTCCATGCAGCCATTCCTTCCTGCATCTTTGTGTTTCGTTCTTCTTGAGAGAGAGCATTCCACGCTTCCATACGAGGGCTGGTTTTGCTACCGAGAAAAACGGCAAGATAAGTATCGTTTGTAGTCATAAAAATCTCCTTTTTAAAATGGTACTGGTAAAAATAAGAGTAGTTCTCACTACGCTTCGTTATGAAAAGCAAATTTTTGTTGTGGCTAAGGATTTGTTTTGTATTGGAGGGTTAGCGTAAATTAGAGTAAGTAGCGTAGATAGGGTGGTTCAGGTGCGTATTAATACAATGAATGTGTATGGGCATTTGCATTGAAGGATGCATTATTAATAGAGAATTTAAAATGCAAGTAAAAGTGCTTTTGTGATTACTATGAGTGCAGTATAAGCCAACACCCAAATCTGCTAAATCAATTTTTTATAAATCTGGCAAATATTGCGGGTAAAGTTATTTATTGAGGTTGTCTTTTTGTGAGTAATGCGCTGGAATTTCTTGAGTATGAACATCTAGCTTTGCATCATCTTGGTTTTTTATGAATGGATAAAGTTTTTTAAGGTTGATAACAACATTGTGTTTGCCAGTAATGGCAACTATAGTGCTCAAAATCTAACGGGAACAGGCCCTTACCGTATTGAAGGTTGTGGCTATGCCGGCCCTTAATATCAATGCATTTACTCTGTTGCACAGGGTGGCGGTAATGCAAATGTGACCCCTTTAACCAGTTTAACGCTGGCTTCATCTGCCACCTCTAGTTTTAATGTAAGTTGGATTTATCCAAATGGTCGTTCAGGTGTAGATGAAGTCACTGTTTGTACAGCAGGAAGTTGTGGAGACGGCGAAGCTAGCCGGGTTGCGCATCTTAATGTATCGCCAGCGTTATTCTCGACTAACGTTTCGTTGCAAAATGGTTTAAGCGTTGTAAATGCTGATAGCTTCAAAATGATTGCACTTTCTTTTTCAGGCCCTAACGGGTTGCAAATGCAGTCAAACTTTATGTCTTGCAGCGGTAATTCTTGTTTTTAAGCTTAAAATAAGTTATTGAAAATTAAGTGATTCTGACTGCGATCTCATATCATACAAATGAAAGGTCGCAGTTCAGAATCGCTATTTTTCATATGAACTTAAAAAATATAATAAATACGGAGAAATAATAATGAATATTAAGGAAGTACTTTTATTGCTAATTAAATGTTATTAAACAAAATAATTAATAATTTTTTCTTCATAAAATAAATATTTTATAGTGTTACTATGTTTTTAAGAATATAATAAATTTTGGTGCTTAATCACGTATTAATATTTAAATTTTCTTTTTTTAAGAAAGATACTAAATGATAGTTAAAAAAAAGACAATGATAATATTCAAGGAAGTAGCAATGAGAGTTTAAATGCTGCTTACAGTCAACATTTAGAACCTGAAAACAATAAAAAAAAGAGATGAAAAATAATGCTGATTCTTCTGCGCCAGAACATGCACATGAAAATGCTGCAAGGCAGAGGAATAAGCAAAATGATACTGCTCAAGAAGGCGCTCATAAATCATATAACCCATATGGCTACCAAAATGAATATGCTCAAGCAGCAGAAAAAGTGACCAGTCGCTTGAAAATATGAAGCAGGGTGAGTACAAAAAATAATTATGCTAATCAAATTGTAAATGCTAAAAATGATACTAATTTGATCGCATTGAAAGAGTAAGTAGCTAAAGGAGTTTAAGTGTAACGCAATGGGAACATATACTAACGTGAGCTAGGGCTAAGAAAGGGAAAGCGTAAAAATTCAGAAAGCTTAACAGGATTATTCTGCTTTCTGAATAACTGATCCTGTTTAATCAATTACGCTATAGACAGTTCAAGATGTTTTATTCTTGACATATATCCCTAGCTGACGTAAATTAAAAATTTGCGAATTAACGCAAAGGTTTATCTTGCTTCATTATAATCGTTTGCAATGAAGTTTCATTTTTTCAAAAAATCACGTTAATTATATTAGTGAAATATGAATAGACCGACATGATAAAAAAATTTATTGCTACTATGTTATTTATATTTTCTACCCTATTGATAGGATGTGGTGGTGGAGTTAGTGAAACAACAAAACAGAATGAAAAACCTAATATTATTTTTATTCTGACAGATGATTTCTCTATGAATTTATTAAAGTACATGACATCCTCGCCTTATGGCGGAATAAGTAGCATGATGAATGAGGGTACTACCTTTAATAATCACTTTGTAAGCAATTCGTTGTGTTGTCCATCAAGATCATCTATTTTTACTGGTAAGCTACCACACAACACTAGCGTATTTACTAATACGTATGATCCTATAAATGGCCTAACAGATGGAGGTTTTGGCGCTTTTACTTACAACAGTCCAGAAAATCCTATTCACACATTTGCTGTTGCTCTTCGTCAATCAGGCTACACAACAGCCATGCTTGGTAAGTATTTGAATGGCTATAGTACAAAAGAAACAGCTATTTATAATGCCGAGCAATTATGGAAAACAACATGGGGCTGGGATAACTGGTATGTTGGTGATAATGGGTATCCTGAATTCAACTATGACTTAAACGAAAATGGAAAAGTAGTTCCCTATGGATTCGATTCGTCATCCTATATGACGGATGTCCTTTCAACCAAAGCACAAAATATTATAACCTCAACATCTAAACCTTTTTTTATTGAAATTTCTACTTTTTCTCCACACGGTCCATTTACTCCAGCTCCTCGCGACAGTAACGCTTATCCAAATGCGGCTGTCCCAAAAACAGTTTTGTATGGAGCTCGCCCCGACACTAATGCACCTCTTTGGCTTCAAAAGATTCCTGCATTAACAACAAATCAAAAAGATACAATGGATAAAAAATTCAGGTTACGCGCACAATCTGTTCTTGCGATTGACAAAATGATTAGCGATATTCGAGCAACTTTAAAAGCTACTAATAAAGAAAAAAATACTTATATCATTTTTAGTGCAGATAATGGTTTTCATATGGGGGAGTATTCCTTAATGCCAGGAAAAATGACTCCATTCGATATGGATACAAATACCCCTCTTATAATTATTGGCCCTGATGTTATCAAACAACAAGTTAATGCAATTGTTCAGAATATTGACTTATGTCCAACTTTTGCAGATCTAGGTAAAGCAAATACATCTATTAATCCGGATGGAAAAAGTTTAGTTCCCTGGTTGCGAGGCAACATTGTTTCAAAATGGCGAAGCATGGCACTTATCGAACATCATGGTCCGCCAGATGACATCAATGATCTGGATATGGATGAAGATGTAAAAAGTACTAGTTTCGCCAACCCACCTAATTATGCAGCGATACGTACTGCTAATTATCTATATGTTGAATATTTCAACGATGGTGTTAATGTAAGTGAATATGCTTACTACGATATCAGAGCTGGGCATGATCCAGAACAATTAAAAAATATTTATAGCACATTATCTACTCAACAACGTACTGAGCTGCATGCCCAATTAGTACAAAATAAGAATTGTGGAAAAGTTGGTAAGCTTTCATGCTGGGAAGCGCAGCAATAAATTAGCCTGCAACAGCGCTTTTTGCATCACCAGAGTTTGCTTCATCCGCCAACACACTAATTTACTGCTGAATTGTTTTTTGCGCTAGCTAGATAGGTCGTCACCCTTCAGCTGTAGAGATCTCTGATCTGGTTTGAATAAGATTTAGGGCCATAGGTGAATCTTGATGTTGCGCTCATGCGCCGAAACGCTCGGTTGTGGCCCGAGGACAATAACGAAAGCCGAATGATAATCGTACCAAGATAATTTATAGCAGGACGCCGGAATCAGCAGCCATGTTGGCAAACGTCAAACGCGCAATGGCGCTTACTGCTACGCTTAACCGTTTGACATTTAACGATGCAGATGAAATTCGGGCTTTGTTCAGTGAACTTATCGGTATCACACAAAGATCGTAGTGTTAAAATTTTGAGTTAACAATAATAAAATGCTTAGCGTATCGCGGGCTTTATTAGGTTGGGGTGTTTAAAGAGGAAGGCGATTTCGCAAAGTGCGATATAAAGTACGCTACATGCAATGATTAATGTTTTTGAAAAGCAATTTTTATTTGGATTTTGATAGCCAACTAGAGCGATTATTTCCATATGAATTTTAAAAGTAATAAAATACAGAGAAATGATAGTTGATATTAAAAAGTTAATTTTTATTAATATTTAATGATTTTTAAATCAATCAATTAATTAATAATATTTTTATAAATAAAAAATATTCGGATAGTGTTAATATCTTTTTAAGAATATAATATGTTTGTTATTTAAGTGCTTAACAGACATATTAATTTTCTTTTTAAGAAAGACACCAAATGACGGTAAAAAAACAAGATAATGATAATATTCAAGGTAGTAGCTATGAGAATTTAATAGCAGGAAATGGTCAGCGATTTCAGAATGAAAATAATAATAAAAAAGTGATGAAGAGTAATGCTAGTTCTTCTGCGCCAGAGCATGCACAAGAAAATGCTGCCAGACAAATGAATAAACAAAATGATACCGCAAAAGAAGGCGCTCATAAATCTTATAACCCATATGGATACCAAAATGAGTCAGCCGAATCAGCAGAAACTCAAACAGAAGAGAAAAGTGATCAGTCGCTTGAAAATATAAGGCAAGGTAGCTACAAAAATAATTATGCTAAGCAAAATATAAATGTTAAATGATACTAATGAAATCGTACTGAATAACTAAGTATTTTCAGTTGAGGTTTAGGCCGCAGATGTTTATCTCACAAATTTAAGGGTAATATTGCGGCGATTCCCGCCGATCGAGCATTCTATAATCTCGTATGATACGAAGTCGGCGAAGCCTTGCATCATGGGGTAGTTTGGCTAAAGCCTCATAGGTGGTCGCTGCTGCATTGTCACGAAAAGACATCACGATAATGAGATCGCCAGGTGTCAGCACAGCTTCAAAAACATCCCAATTGACTAAGGCGGGAGTAATAGTAGGAAGTCCGAGATAATTTGCTATCTCTAGAGGTTGTGCGTTTTTATCCACAGAAGCAGGGCGCTTGGCATTTACCAAGACGACAGCGGTAGAAGCACTGATTTCAGTTTCATCTAATCTTTGTTCTTGAATAGTGTACGTTTCAGGAGGCCGAGTGTCTTGGGTAATTTGCCCTACTCTCAAATGATAATCAAGGAACACCTGTGAGCGGCCTTGTGCTTGAACGTGTTGGTGTTTAGCCTGAGTACGCCAACGAATTAAAGATTTTTCATCGCGCCAGCTTGACAGTGATAAAAGCCATCCTTCACGCGTGAGGCTGCTGTAACGGATATTGTCGACAAAGCCCTCAATTTGCTCCAATTCAGGGCGGAGCATTTTTGCATATCCCAGATAATTTTCCCATTGATCTGATTTTGGGTGCACTTCAAACAATACTGAAAACATAGCCATGTTCCTCGCAATTTTTTAGCATCTCTACGTTTAATATTTACAGCATCTATTTTAGGATATGAGTGATATGAGTGATATGAGTGATTCTATAAATTCGTTTGGTCAGCCCGTAGGATTGTCTATAAAAAACTGGATTGCGCCTTCTTTTCCAGCAGTAAAAAAAATAAATGGACATTGGTGTGTAATAGAGCCGCTTGATGTATTACGGCATGGCTTATCACTATTCGAAAGTAATGGATTAGACGCCGACGATAAAAGCTGGACGTATCTTGTATATGGTCCTTTCAAATATTACGAAGACTATGAAGAGTTTTTAACTAAACTTATAAATACACCAAACAGTTTATCATTTGCTGTAATCGATAAAAAAACAGATAAAGCCATCGGCATCATTGTTTACGATGTGATCGAGCCACATAATGGTTCGCTTGAAATCGGAAATATTAAATTTTCTTCATTGCTTAAGCAAACGACGATTGCTACAGAAGCCTTGTATTTATTGATAAAGGAAGCCTTTTCCTTAGGCTATCGAAGAATTCAGTGGAGATGTAATTCACTCAATATAGCTTCACGTAAGGCGGCACAGCGATTAGGGTTTTCTTATGAAGGTCTCTTCAGACAAACAACTATATCAAAAGGGTTTAATCGTGATACAGCCTGGTATTCTCTTATTGATCAAGATTGGCTAGAGCTTAGGGTTGCGTTTGAACAGTGGTTAAACCTTAATAACTTTGATGAAAATGGTAAGCAAAAAATTCGACTTTCCGCATTAACTTTACCTTTGTTAAAGGCGCAAGGTTAGTGTTTATATTTGCGATTGATTTATTGGTACTAGTTATTTGATTATTAAGGTTAAATTTACAGGCTAATGAAATAGGGTAGAGTAGATCTACTATTTCAATTATTGAAGAGTAGATCTATCGATAATCTTCTTCCATTGATGTTGAAGCAGCGAATACCTACGATTCATTGGGCATACCCGATTAGTGTGACTCAAACGACTAACCCTCAGGGAAACTGAGGCGGTTCATTTTAAGGAGCACCTATGTTAAATGAGAAAACCATTGCTATTGTTAAATCTACAGCGCCGATTCTTTCAGAACATGGCGAGTTACTGACACGTCATTTTTACAAACGTATGTTTACGCATAACCCAGAAGTTGCACCTTTCTTTAACCCAGCTAATCAAGCCGCTGGAAAGCAACAACGTGCATTGGCAGGGGCAATTACCGCGTATGCAGCAAATATCGATAATTTGGAGGTGCTTGGCGGTGCGGTGGAACTGATTGCTCAAAAACATGCCTCGCTACTGATAAAGCCAGAGCATTACCCTATTGTGGGTGAGAATTTACTGGCTTCTATTCGTGAAGTGCTGGGTGAGGGCGCTACCGACGACGTAATTACCGCCTGGGGAGAGGCATATGGATTTCTTGCTAATATTTTAACTGGGCGTGAAAAGCAGATTTACGAAGAAAATGCGAAGAAGCCTGGTGGTTGGGAGGGATTCAAGCCATTTCGAGTCATCCGCAAAGAAAAGGAAAGTAGCAACATTACATCATTTTATATAGCATCAGCGGATGGTGCGCCGGTTCCTGCCTTCAAACCTGGTCAATATATCACTGTGCGTGTAGCAACACCAAATGGCCAAACTACAATGCGAAACTACAGCTTATCTGATAAGCCAGGGCAAGATTGGTTTCGTATCAGCATCAAGCGTGAAGTCAGCCCCGAAGCAGATACGCCGGAGGGTTATGTTTCTAATTTACTGCATGATACGATAGAGGTGTGTGCAGAAGTAGAGATCGCACCGCCATGTGGCGAATTCTTTCTTGATGTTACCGAAAAGCATGAGCGGCCATTGGTACTGCTAGCTGCTGGAGTAGGTATTACACCAATCATGAGCATTATGCTTGCGGCATTGGAAGCAATGCTTGAGCGAGAGATTATCTTCATTCACGGTAGCCTGAATGAAGAGGTACAAGCATTTAAATCTGTTATTGATGATTTATCGAAAAAATATCCTAAGCTAAAAATCCATTATCGCTATAGTGATCTAGTAAAGCCGGGTATCGAGCGTACAGGTAATACCAGCACCGGCTTGATTGACGCTGCGCTTATTGAGTCTTTAGTGCCGGGACGTGATGCTGATTATTACTTTTGTGGTCCACAACCATTTATGGTTGGCATTTACCATGAGTTGCTTGCCTGGGGAATGCCTCCCGCGCAGGTGCATTTTGAATTTTTTGGCCCACGTCAGGCGTTAGAAAGAAAAGCAAACTAAAAAAATTGAACGCTTTATAGGTAACCGTTGCATGAAAAAAACCTGGCACCGAGATGAGTTAATACAGCTGCTTTCAATTTCAGCCACGCTTGCTGGTCTAAATATAACCAGTGTAACGGTATTTCATACGTTTGGAAAAACATCTAAGACTATAACGATTGCTGATGACATTCTCGCTATAGATGCATTATTATTTCTGCTGTGTACCTATACGATATTCTTTGCTCTTCGTACAAAAAATAAATCGTTAGCAATAATCGCAGAAAAAGTATCAGATGTAATTTTCTTTTTAGCGCTGACAGGAATGGTTTTTGCCGGATTTATAATGGTTTATACCATTTGGTGAAATGAATTTTTTTGCTCCAAGAACATCTATCAAACTCCTTGTCAGTGAGCGATTGATTTTCAATTATTTGCATGCTTATGTTAAAAGATAATGTGGGGATTTTTATAAATAAGATGATTATTTATTCACAGGGGACTAGATAGTGTTCTTGTCATCGTTTGCAATGTGCTGCCGTGTTTAGAGTTTAGCCAGCGTTGGCATGTAGGTAGCCATAGTTACATAAATATTTAGCTTACTACTGGTGCATAAGCTTTAACAAAATCAACCATTGGCTTGTTACCAATGGCACTTAGACCCTTAATCACCGATTGAATATCACTGGCTGAGCGATTTTGACTCACTTTAAATTTGCCTTTGAGCTCAGTTATTTGAATTTCAAACCCTACAATGGCTTTAGTGAGACTTTGAGTAAAGTCTGCTGGAGCATCGGCTACATGCCACGGGTGTGCAAATTGCTTTTCATGTTGAGTTGTTAGTGCATCAAGGTGTTGCAACAGCCATTCTGAATCATGAATAAAGCGTATGTGCCCCCGAGCCTGTACTGAAATAAAGTTCCATGTAGGAACCACCTTCCCTGTTTCAGCTTTTAAGGCATACCAAGAGGGCGAAATATACGCATTAGGGCCTTGGAAAGTCACAAGTACCTCTGTGTTGATAGGATGCTCTTGCCATAAAAGATTATTTCTGGCGATATGGCCTGAGAGTAATCCATACGACCCATGTGTACGAGATAAGAGCATCGGAATATGGTTAACTTCGGGAAAGCACTCTTTAAGAGTAACTAAAGAAGCTAAAGGATAAGCTTCAATTAACGAGTGTAATTTCTCGTTACGCGCTTCATTAAAGTGTTTTGGTATATACATAGTTGATCTTTCTAGCACCCTATTATTTATTTTGCTTACGTTCGCTGACTGTTAAGCAACTAGTTATTTAAGATACTGGTTTTGTGGCAGTATAAAAAGTACCAGCACTGAGTATATTTAGGGTGCCAGGAATCTATGGAGAAAACTTTAGATTAATATATTAGGCTACTCCTTTGAAAACGATTGCTTGACCCGTTGAAAGGCAAAGAGGAACGCACGTTTCTCGGTGGAAAAACTCATCAACGGCTGCTCGCGCTCCGGGGCATGACGGAAAACCATAATCATCAAAGACGATGAAACCGCCTAAAGATAATCTGGGCCAGATGAAATTAAGGCAATCAATAATTGATTGATAGATATCAACATCAATATGAGCAAATGCGATCTTTGCCGAGTCTAGCCCCGTAAATGTTTCGGGGATAAACCCCTTGCGAAACACGCATATGTCAGAAGAGCCAATATATTTGGTAACTGCCTCAAGTGATGTATCAGAAAAATCACCTTGTTTGTGTACATCTTTAATTGCGTCTGTTTTTGGCATTCCTTCAAATGTATCAAATAGATATAAACATTTTGATGGACAATTTTCTTTGAGAATAGCTGCCATCATAGCTGCCGTTCCTCCCTTATAAACCCCACACTCCCAAATATCACCTGTGATGTGAAGGGCTTGCTGAAGAAGTGTATAAAGAACATAGCAGCGGTCTGGTGAAACAAGCGTTTTTGGGGCTGCTATATCGTAATAGTGTTTAAACTGCCCTTGGCTGAGCCAGGGAGAAAAAAGCGGACGATATAAGTCTCGATCAGGAATATCATGCGGGCATTTCAGTTCACGGGTACGGCGCACCTCAAGACCCAGCATGTTGAATAAAGTTTTAATTGTTTTCTTTAGCATTATGTGAGTCCGGCATCATAAGTAGAATTAGAATACAAAAGATTTAAAATGAATAGGGTGTCCATTATTGGCTATCTTAAAGGATAAGCGCAGATAAGTGCGAATAAGTGATTTAGCAACTAGTGCGTTATTAAGAATACATTCAGGAAAACTTGTTGTACCTACAGCTCCATTATACGAATAATTTTTTCTGAATTGCTGTTGAGCTATTTTGCACATTGGCTCTAAAAATTAATGTTTTAAATACATTTGAAAAACTGTTCAATATTAGCCTTTTAAAGGCGCAGATTGAGACCATGCGGTTGCTAGTGTATTGATCTGATCAAGTATATTTTCAAGTTGATGACCTCGTTCAGAAAAGCGATAAGATACTTTAGGCGGAATGGTTGGTTCGTGGCGGCGAATCAGAATATCTGCTTCTTCAAGCATGCGTAAACGTTCGGTGAGCACTTTTGCCGAAATGTTAGGCAACTGCTTTTTGATCTGCCCAAAACGCATTTCACCATGTGTACGCAGTAACCACAAAATGTACATTGTCCAGGGGCCGGATAAAATATTGAGCAGCCCATGAAGAGGGCACCGTGTTGTACTAAAGTCGCGCACATCAAAATGTTCAAACTGTTGTTGAGAGGCCATAGTGGTTACTTTCGTGTAATTAGTTACTTTTTGGTAATTACTTGCATAAAGTAACTTCACTATTCTATAGTAAACCTGCATTTCATTCATCTCAACCGTTTTTTGCATAAGGAAATATTTATGAAGCTTTACTATAGTTCTGGTGCTTGTTCGTTATCACCCCATATCGTCCTTTGTGAGGCTGGTTATGAATTTGAAACAGAAAAAGTAGATTTAAGAGCCAAAAAAACAGAAAGCGGAAAAGACTACAATACGATTGCTGAAAAATCAGCTGTTCCATTATTAGTGCTAGATAATGGCGAGCATCTCACGGAAGGTGTGGCAATTGTGCAATATCTGGCAGATAAGAAGCCCGAAACTAAGCTGGTGCCTCCTAATGGAACAATGGAGCGAACACGTTTACATGAATGGCTGAACTTTATTTCTACAGAATTACATAAAGCACATTCACCTCTTTTTCACCCTGAATTAGGGCAAGCTACCCAAGATTTGTATCTAAGTAATATCAAAAAAGCTTACACATATGTAGCCAAGAAGCTTGAAGGAAAACAGTATTTAATGGGTGATCAGTTTACCGTTGCCGATGCGTATTTGTTTACCATTATGGGCTGGAGCAAAATGATTAAGCTAGATTTATCTGCTTGGCCTGTTCTCATTGATTATCAAAAACGCATAGCAGCAAGACCAAAAGTACAAGAGGCTATGAAAAAAGAAGGGTTGCTTGATACGAAAGCTGCTTAGGGCATAAGATAAGGCATAAGTACAGCAGAAGCCTGAAAGAGGGTAGCCTCGCGAACCATTATTTAAAGATAATGCGATCGCGAGGCTATTTTTTTTTTTAGATTTTCATTAAACGTAGAAGTTACACAAATGATTAACTAAAAATCATTTTTATATGTGATCAATATAATGTTTGGCTGCATTTCTTAAAATATGATAGGGTTATCCAATAGCCATTAAACATTTTTTTTCTTAGTTATTAAATGAATACACATCGAGAAACGTGTTTTTTATCAAGATAGCTTATTAAGCAGCTATTCCTAAACGTAGAAGTTAAGGGATTGAGGGTTCTCAGTCTGTTGGTAACTTATCTTATCTACTGCCTGCGGTGGCATGCTTTAAATGAACTTAACTGCGTAACTTCTAGAATAATAAATTTTAATATTAAATTATGAATAGGCCCGAAAAAATGTCTCCTTCACAAAATAATGTGGCATCCTCAATCCATAAAAAATCTGGAAAAAAAGAAGGAAAACTGATTGTGATAGGGGGAGGGGAAGATAAGAAATTCGATAAAGAAATTCTGAGCCATTTTGTAAAACTTTCAGGGGGCAGCAAGGCTAATATTGTAGTAATTACTGCCGCCAGCTCAGTGCAAGACGAAGTATGGGAAACATATCAGGAAGTTTTTAAAGAACTCGATGTGGAAAAATGTTTAAAAATTGCGCTTTATACGCGTGAGGATGCAAATAATCCTGAAATTGCACAGTTAGTACTCGAAGCCAATGGCATTTTCATGACGGGAGGCGATCAAAAAAAATTGATGGCACTCATTGGAGGCACAGCGGTTGATATTGCTTTACATAAAGCATTTACAGAACATGGCGCGTGTATTGCAGGTACCAGCGCAGGTGCATCCGCTATGTCAGGCCATATGTTAGCGCAAAGTAGCGGGGAAAAAATGCCCACAAAAGGTACCGTACATTTAGGCGCTGGGTTAGGATTTCTTCATCGCGTGGTGATCGATCAGCATTTTTCTGAACGCCAGCGTTTAGGCAGATTATTAGCCGTAATTGCGCAAAATCCTTATCTTTTAGGTGTTGGAATTGATGAAGATACGGCGCTGGTGGTAACTAAGGGAAAAAGTTTTGAAATAATAGGCAATGGAGCCATGACAGTGGTAGATGGCAGAGAAATGATTTCAAATTTTAATGAGATTAGTGCAGAAGAGCGGCTCGAACTTACTAATATGAAGTTACATTTATTTCCTTCTGGAACGCGCCATTACTTTGATGAGTATAAAGATATCCCCGAATCTGCTACAACATCTTCTCTTTTGCATGAGGTCATTTCAATTATTACCAGTAGTAATGAGCATCGTGCATGAAGATTATAGAAAACTAATAGTACAGTTGATAATGTCGTTGAGATAGCAAGTGAAAGCGATAAGAATAATAAGAACACAATGCTTTAGTTAGTCTTTTCGTTTAGGCGCTATTTGTGCAGGTTATCGTTTATAGCGTACCAATATGCTTGAATATCGTTATATGTGGTTCTTAGCAGCTCCATCACTAGTGGGTTTATTTGTTACCATACCCCTGAATTTCTCCCTTACTGTTTGAGTATTTTGATGAACCGGTGCTGGCAGCGTTTGATGAGGCTGAGATTGTATGATGTTAGAGCATTGCTGTCTCTACATCTATTTCAAACTACGAAAAAGAAAGGGTTAGGGCGAAGGTTAAGGCTCAATCCCAATACGCTCAACATAATGACGGAAATGAAACACATCTATTCAACATAGAAGTTACGCAGTTGAGTTCTACCAAGGCATTGCAGCGCTAGACAGTATAAGGAGCACAGCAAGTTGCTATAACACGAACTCAACTGAGTAACTTCTGCAATAAATAAGACAGTTTCGATGTGCCTAAGGATAATAATGTATGTTCCGATTCGCTAAGTTTGTTGTGATATATGCATTACTGCCAGTAGCGCTAATGAGCGGTTGCGCGAATATATCAATACCAATGTTGGCGGAAGCGTGTGTTAAAGATCAAGATCATAACTTTACTGAAGTGTTAGCGTGTTATAAGAAACAGCAAGCTTCGCAGCCGCTGTACTATACCGCTAAAGAGGTTCAGCAATTGCCAGGTATAGAAAAGCGCAGCTTTGCGCTGATGTCACAGAACTGGTCACCAGATGGGCTAATTAAGACGGAGCAATGGAAGCATAAAGTTGATATTTATATTCCCGTTGATGCACTGCCAGGCCGGGCTTTACTAGTAGCAAATAATGGTATTAATTATCCGAATGGGAAGGATGGCGTAAAGCCTGCTTCTGATATGAATGAAAGCATGGCGCTTTCGATTGCGAAACAAACACGCACAATTATTGTTGTAGTTAGCGATATTCCCAACCAGTATCTGACGTACACCGATGACAATATCGCGCGTCGTGAAGACGACAGTGTTGCTCACAGCTGGAAGCTATTTTTAGAAAATCCTGAAGCACGACCATTTATGTCTCTTCATATTCCTATGATGGAGTCAATCATTAAGGCGATGGATTTAGCACAAAAGGAATTGCAGCCTTGGCAGGTGAATCATTTTATTGCCACGGGAGCATCAAAACGGGCGTGGAGTGCCTGGCTAGCGACTATTGCCGATGATCGCATCAATGCCATTGTTCCGTTTGTGATTGATTTTATGAATATAGATCAAGTATTGAATCATACATATCATGTTTATGGCGGCAGTTGGCCGCTGGCATTTACTTCTTATCAGCGAGAAGGCATTACGAAAAAAATCAAGACGGAGAATTTCGGTAAATTGATGAGAATAGAAGACCCATTGCGCTATCTGAGCAGTGCTTACGCAGAACGATTGAAGATTCCGAAATATATTGTCAATGCCAGCAGCGACGATTTCTTTGTGCCCGACAATTCACAGTTTTATTTCGATCAGCTAGCTGGGCAGAAAGCATTACGGGTTGCTCCGAATGCGAGCCACTTTGGAATTCGAGAGTTCATTGAAGAATCGTTGATTTCTGTTATTAATCGGTTACAGCAAGGCCGTGCATTACCCGCAATAAATGTAAAATTTCACGAAGAAAAAGGTAACAAAGCATTATCGTTACAATTCTCTGAGGCCCCTCTTAAAATTACACAATGGACAGCAGTGAATCCCGTAGCGCGTGATTTTCGTTATGCTTGCGGCATTCGCTATCAACCTACTGAACTCAAGCTAACGGAAGCCCAGAGCCTTAGTGTGAGTGCCACGATTCAAGCGCCTAAAGAGGGATGGGGGGCTAGTTTTATCGAGGCGAAATTTGGGGATGGATTAGTAACAACTACGCCGGTGTATGTGATGCCCCAAACGTATCCGGTAAGCCGCCCGCCTGTGATAGAGCCAGGGTGTAAAACAGTAATTGATGCCTTATAACCTATCTAACTCCTAACGATTTCTTTACCGGTATGCAATAAAACACTACCAAATGTAATGAGATATTTTTAACATTAATTTTTAAACTCGGAATACTAAAATATTTCTATCAGGTCTATCATCTTATGAAAAACAATATCTCGAAACGCTTAACAATATTAATGATCATGCTAAGTACGTTAATGCTAAGTGGATGCGAAAGCTTAGAGGGTTTGTTTTCAGGAGCCTCATCTTCAAAAAGAGGCTATGCTTCTAATGCTTCGCGACCAGCCTTTGTTTCTCCTCGCATCACGAGAGAATTAGCGCCTACCCCTCCACCGCCTCCGCGTATTGATAATATTACTTCCTCTCCTGGCTCAGGCTATATCTGGATGGATGGTTATTGGAGCTGGAGTGGCGGAAAATACAGTTGGAGCAATGGTCGTTGGGCACCCGCAATGCCTGGGCAATTTTGGATAGCGCCTCATTGGAAACAAGAAAGAGCAGGGTGGCGTCTTCATCCGGGGTATTGGAAGAAAACAGGTAAACATTAGGGCAGAGGTGGGCAGGTTTTTTAAACTCAGCTTTTTAGAATACCATTTTAGAATGCTCTTACTTCTTCTGAAAATGTGAACGATTTATTTCTATATTCATTCATGCTGCAATGTATGATAAATCTCAAATAAGAAAATATTCAGGTAGCCAAACGTGCTTTAAAAGACACGCAGCCACTTTTTATTAAGGCCAAGGGGTTTATTTATTTTAACGAAAGTAAGGATTTCCTTGGGAGGGTGTAAGAGTTTTTTTGTTATCCAAAAGCACAATTCGATGGTATCTTGCCTCATCATCAATATTCATTTCAGTACCTATAAATTAGCTTCGCGATGTTGTTGGGCGGCCTGCAATAACCACTGCTCAAACGCCTGTAAAATGGTAGAGCTTTGTTTACGTTCAGGATAAACCAAATAATAGCCTTTGTTGGTTTTTAGGGTCATTTCGCAAGGGGTAACTAACTCGCCTATGAGTAGTTCATGCTGAACAAAAAAACGAGGAACTAGCGCTATACCTAAACCAGCACGAGCAGCTTCTACCAGCATTGAAAATAACTCGAAACGCGGGCCTTTCATGCTATTAAAATCATAGATTCCTGATAATGAAAACCATTTACGCCAAGCATAGGGGCGCATAGATTGATGCAACAGGGTAAAGGTTTCAAGGTTTTCAGGCTTTAAAGGTAAAGGTGTTTTTAATAATTTGGGGCTGCATACAGGAATAATTTCTTCGCCAAACAGATGTTTAGTAACTGACCCAGGCCATACAGGGTTGCCAAAATGAATTGCCGCATCAAAAGGCGTATCAGTAAATAAAAACGGTTCGGTACGTGTTGTTAAATTAAGTGTGATATCAGGATGTTTCTCACAAAATTCGGGTAGGCGGGGAATCAACCAACGGGTAGTGAATGTAGGAATGACAGCTAATTCAAGAATTCCCCCTGCGCCGCGCTGCGACATCGCTTCTAGTGTCGCTTGTTCCATTTTATCAAGATGTTCTCGAACGCTTCTGGCATACACCAACCCAACATCTGTTAGGCTGACACGCTTTTTAATTCGGCTAAATAAAGGTGTTCCTAAAAATTTTTCTAAGCTGGCAATTTGTCTGCCGACCGCACTTTGCGTTAAAAATAATTCGTCGGCTGCCCGCGTAAAGCTTAAGTGACGAGATGCTGCTTCAAACGCAATTAAGGCCTCAATACTAGGAATTTTCCTACGCATAGTTTAATCCATCCTTTCCTTTATGCCAATGCCTGAGGAAGGAATGATGCTTACAAACTTGCTAGAGTAATTAGGCATGAGTTCATTCCTCAAACGCACAATATCTGCATTTTATATCGTTTGCTTCTTGTTATGCACTCACTGAGAATGTGACCGCAAGGTATGTGTGCATATTTCACAGTATCAGCACACACGTTTTATCAACAGTTATAAAAGATATAAAAGCATAAAAGGTCAAAAGGAAACGTATGACGCCATCCGAAACCAAGTTTAAACCTTATACTCGTACCTCCATTCAAGAAGCCCCTCAATGGAGTAAAATTCCAGAAAAAGTTCGTGAAGCGGCTTTAGTTATTTCTAAAGTGTTGCCGTTTCGAACGAATCCTTATGTAATGAATGAGTTGATTGATTGGGATAATATCCCCAATGATCCTATTTTTCGTCTTACTTTTCCGCATTACGATATGTTGCCTGCTGCCGAATATGAGAACCTTAAGGCGCTAATAGATAGCAATGATGAAAACGCTATCAATAAAGAAGTGCATGCCATGCGCTTACGGATGAATCCGCATCCTGCTGGGCAAATGACACATAATGTACCTATGCTGAATGGTGAGCCGCTTGATGGCCTTCAACATAAATATAAAGAAACTGTGTTGTTTTTCCCCAGTGCTGGGCAAACATGCCATGCGTATTGTACATTCTGCTTCCGCTGGCCTCAGTTTGTGGGCATGGATGATATGAAGTTTAATGCCAAAGAAACCAGTGCATTGGTGGAGTATCTTAAGCAGCATCGTGAAGTAACAGATGTGCTGATTACGGGTGGTGACCCGCTTATCATGAATACCCGCTCATTAGCTGGGTATATTGAGCCTTTATTGGTTCCTGAGCTTGAGCATATTAAGAATATTCGTATTGGTACTAAATCAGTAGGTTACTGGCCACAGCGGTTTGTATCGGATAAAGATGCCGATGATTTATTACGTTTATTTGAAAAAGTCGTAAATTCTGGTAAAAATCTTGCCATTATGGGGCACTATAATCACCCCGTAGAATTAAGTACAAATGTTGCCCGTACAGCTGTGAAGCGTATTCTTTCTACTGGCGCCACAATAAGAATGCAATCACCGCTGATTCGTCATATTAATGATGACCCTAAAGCGTGGGCTGAATTGTGGACTACTGGCGTGAATTTAGGCATGATTCCTTACTATATGTTTATTGAGCGCGATACCGGGCCTAGAAATTATTTTGAAGTGCCTTTAGTAAAAGCCTATGAGATTTTTCAAGAAGCGTATCGTTCAGTATCAGGCCTTGCACGTACAGTACGTGGCCCTTCAATGAGCGCGTTTCCTGGAAAAGTGGCAATTGATGGAGTGGTGACGATTGGTGGAGAAAAAGTATTTGCATTGCAGCTTCTGCAAGCGCGTAATCCTGATTTAGTGCGCCGCCCGTTTTATGCCAAATTTGATGAAAATGCTGTATGGCTTGATGATTTGGTTCCTGCTTTTGGAGAGAAAAAGTTTTTCTTTGAAGAAGAGCAAGATAGCCATGTATCGATTGAGTCTAAAAAGAAAATTAATATTTTCCCTTTACCCGCAGGGAACTCTGAGAATGTGATGATTGCAAGTTAAACCTTGCTACGTTTAAATATTGAAATTATCTAGTATTACTACCCCGGTTTTTCTACCCTGAATTTTTTAGCGGCTCCGCAGTATTCATCCATACTTAGCGCAAGTCGTTCACGCGAAGTCTTTTGGGCTGTTGAACACACCCTCCGTACTTTCGCGTATACCGCCACTTATCAAAAAGACTTCTGCAGTAAATCTTATTTTTTTCTAGCGCTTAATTTTTTTCTTCTTAACGCCATTAAACTTAAGCCAATAAGCATCGTGGCATAGATTTCAGGTTCTGGCGTAGGTGATAATAAATACGCCCGCCCATTAGTTCCTTGTGCAACAATTTGGTCAGCATTATTGATATCATAAGCCGCAGCTAGAGTGATGCCTGAAGACGGATCAATTAAATTTTTTAAGTCTTGCATACCCTTGCCAGGCGTATATAAAAATGCTCCTGGTGTTTCGGTAATTCTATTGTAACCAAGAAATTCACGTACACTAAACTCTCCTACCACTTTGCCTGAGTCATTAATTCCGTAACCTGTGCTGCTACTTCCTATCGCTAGTTTAATTGAGCCTTTGTTAGGAGTATAAAGGAAGGCGTGATCAGTGCCATCAACGCTACTTATACCAGTGACTTGGCCTGATGAGTTAATACTATAACCATAACTACTACCGCCATCATAATCTTCGTTGCCTATATTTTGGTCATCATCAAGCGCTTTAATAGTTTGCATGCCAGCTTCAGGCGTATATATAAACGCACGGATTGAGCTATAGCAAGCCAACATTAATGTGACATAATATTAAGTATGACTTATTCACTAGA
>JAZKAR010000014.1:0-114280 GCA_040389065.1 Pseudomonadota bacterium
GCCCTTCGGGCTTCCGCGAAGTCGCCCCCCTTGTGGAAACCTTAGGTTTCCCCCACGCTCCGCGTGGCTCCCCCTTCCTCAAAAGTTAATAGTTGAACATCTTTAAAAATAACTAAAATATGATTTCGCACAAAATCAGTTACTCTTTTATCTTTTGTACAAAACATGACGCTTATGTTGTTATGTCGCAAAACGAGAACTTTTCAAAAACCGCAATATTCTTCCAAAAAAATTCACGTTCAATAGTTATTCTATGTGTCCTGCCATGAAATTTCTTTATTCATCGGTGGTTTTGAATACCATGTATGTCAAATAGAGTGCAATTATTCAGTAGAATTTCAACTAAAAGCGTCGATATACCTAGAATATGAATTTGCTCAACTAAAATTTTCGATTAGATTTTCCTACCGTCACGTGCGTTGCCACGGCAGATTAAGTCTTCTAATTCTCAAGCCATTTCAATAATTACCGAATTAAGACAGTGCTTACACAGTTTAATACCCGTTTATCAATCAGCAATGTACCCTCACCGGAGACAAAAATGGTGTCAGCTTCCTCATTAATTCCTATGGATTTTATTTTGCAGTCATACAATGCCTACAATCCAAAAATTGCGGAAGCACCCAATCAAATTCTCAATTATTTGAGCAACTATTTGGTTACCCCACTTAACGAGAAGCAAATCAATCAACAGACGATTTCTCAACAATTCGATTCCAGTTGCAATACTCAAAGTACGTTCGAAGAAACTCAGACGGAATTCGCCGCCTCAGTCGGCATTAGTGGCAGCTATGGGTTCTACAGTGGTTCGATGCAGGCAAATTATAGTAAGCAAACCTGCCAGTCATCCACTACCTTTAATTTCGGCTTCAACGCCAGTGTTGACTGTGGCACCTGTTCCTTTTTCCAACCCAGCTCAATGAGCGCGATTCGCGCATGCCTGCAACCGACACTGCTTGATGAATTGAATAGCATTAGCACTATTCAGCAGGCACAAGAGTTTACCTCCACCTATGGTACACATCTAATCCTTGGTGTTAGTCTGGGTGGCTCGCTGTATGTCAGCGTCTACGCAACAACGTCCAGCTTAGCTACGCAAACGAGCGTCGGTGTATCGGTCGAAGCTTCTTATAAAGCTGTGAGCAGCATGTCGGCTACAGCCTCCACTACGTACAGTTTGTCTACGCAATATCAAAGCGAGGGTTTTAGTTATCTACTTAACACGATTGGCGGCAGCAGCGCAGCGGCAGCTAATATGGATGTCACAAAGCCAGAAACATATTCTGCTTGGGCTCAGACCTGTACCGTGGACACGGTCTGTGGCGTGAGTAATTCTTTGGAACTATGGCAATTGGCAACAAACACTACTGCGCAGAACCAGTTAAAACTTTACTTGCAACTGGTTGCAGTACAGCAAAGTATCCAATATCCCTCCTACTTTTCCAATGCAATCGCGCTTCAACCTTTCCAAGAAAACAAGGTAGTAGTCACTGCTAGTTCAGGCTTCAAGATCATTGGCGGCGGCGCAACGGTTAATATGAACAGCAGTAATTTCCTCACTGGTAGCTATCCTAGCGTCGATCAAAACCTCAAGATTACGGGCTGGACTGCCGCCTCGCACGACTTGAGTACGGCATCCAATTCTACTACGGACGTACTATCGGTCTACGCGATCGGCATCTATGACCCTACCAACTTGTTGAGCGTTAGTTGTGTAACCGCCATTGGAAGTAACCCAGGTGTTGGCAGCGATAGTGCCACTGCCACCCTTCCTACGAATTATATTTTGGCTGGGGGCGGCGTTCACGGCGACTGGCAAGGCGGAGGAATAAAATTCATGATGCAAAGCTTTCCCGATAGTTCTGTAAGCAATAGCTGGACTGGTATGCTTCATGATTACCATACGCCAGCAAGTAATGTGCCGTTGACGGTGTATGCAATCGGCGTGTACTCAGAATATTTCACGATCACATCGCAAATTACTAACGAGTCGATTAACAACGTTCAACATGGTAACGCTGTGGCCACTGCGGTACGTGCGCTGGCAGGCGGCGGCGTGCAGGTTACCAGTCTTAGTGGCGCTGGTAATTTAGTGCAGCAAACTTATCCTTCGACATCGACCACTTGGACTGAATACAACAAAGACACGGACGGCAACGTTTCACCATCCAATTCGGTAGCGTATGTTATCCAGTTGACGTGTGCTAGCTAAACCAAAGTAACGCGTTGTTACCCAGCTTTTTTAAAAGGGCTGGGCAATGAGGTAGAGGTTGTAAGCCGGAACCTGCGGAATTTTTCCAATGATTAAAAATCAAATAGTTATTGTATTTAATTAAAAATAAATCTGCGTTTATGAGACTTAGAATAAATAACGAGTTAAGTTACTGTTTTCAATGAAAAATAATCATTAAATTACTCTGTCACGAAAACCGTCGTATATGCGACCAGATTAGGTTTGGAAAAATTCCGCAGGTTCCGGCTTACAACTCCTAAAAACGGTTATTTTTGGCAATAGTGCCAATCAAAAATAGGTAATGTCGAAAAACATTTGTTTTACGTCATTATTAAGTAGACGGAATTTTCTGGGATTCCGGCTTGGAACCCCATAAAGAAAATACTTATAACCTCAGTACTCAAGAAGAAAAGATTGAATGGTTGGAGCTTGTTCGAAAGATTTTTAAGAATGCTTCAAATAAGGTTAGGCTGATTGAGATCTTAGAAAAAAGGTTAGTACCAACAAGCTACTCTGGATCAAAATCTCAAATTTTATTTAATCGCTTGGATTTATTAAATAATCTCAATCATCAATGATGATCATGATGCCATTCAGCGCTTGGAAAAAACACGAACATGGATCAGAAGTATCGCTGAACAGGTGGCGGCAAGAGAGCATAAAGAAGAAAAGGGACGTAATGAGCGTTTTGAGTTGTAGACATTAAGTATCTAGAGAAAGTTAAATTCTAACCAGAAGAATTAAAGTGTCATGAAATCATCTATAAAACAAAAAATTATTCTAATGAAATCTCATCTAAAGCTTATGGCAAGAATGTCTCGATTATTATAAATGCTCTTCCAAAGTCTCTTGTATTGCAAGTAACGAGAGTAAAATCCTGGTAACTGATTTTTGCTTAGGTATCTTAGGAGGCATATGATGAAAAATAGTTTTGCTGAACGTATTTCGTTTATGAATAAAATGTATCGATTGCCAGTAAATAGCATACCGACTATTCCAGCAGATGTAACCGATCGGTTAAAAAAATTTAAAGCGACTTTATTTGAGGAAGTTAACGAGATTGATGACATTGTTAAGCTAACAGAAAACGGTGCAGATTCCCTAGAGGTAATGGCTGCTATTGCTGATTTACTTGGCGATGTAATCGTATATTGTCGTTCTGAAGCGTTAAAATACGGAATTCCCCTGGAAGATGTTTTGGAAATCATTATGGATAGCAACGAAAGCAAATTAGGTGCTGATGGAAATCCTATTTATGATGAAAATGGCAAATTTCTGAAAGGGCCAAATTATTGGCGTCCAGAACCTAAGATCAAAACACTAATGCAAGCTATTGGCACAGTCTAGCGGTATTATTTATGAATCCAATAATCGTTTCAAATCTCAATACTATCAGTGATATAGAGTCTGCAATTTCAAAGGTTAATAATAATATTGGAGCAGGATTGCAGTTACAGAAGGATAGTGTCAATAAGCGTAAGGGCGCAATGCATGATGCTTCTCGTTTACAATTTTTGGTAACTTGGGCACGTGCTAATCCAGATTCTTACTTACACTTTCATCCTGCCAATAACATGGAATCCGTGTTATCTGAAATGTGTAACTACGCACCAGGTATTGCTGCGCTTCGGATGTCAGATGGAATTAAAATTGGAAACGATGTGATTTCGCGTCGAGAAGCTCTTCAAAGAGCTACTGAAAAAATGGAGCACACTGATAGTCAAGATTTTCCGAAAATTATTAAAGGCCGTAGTATTGATATTACTTGTGTAAGTGGTGCAAAGCTTCAGTATTTAAGGCCATTGTTTACATCACGATCACCTGATGCTGTAAAAGATAAAAATGGTATGCACATTTTTCTTCAATCGCTAATGAATTATATTAACAAAAAAGATATGCCTCTTATTTCAAACGACTTTTTGAAGGCCTGCAGCATTTTTACAAAAGAGTTATTTGAAAACACTCAAGAGCATGCGGTTCAAGATCATAAAGGGGTGCCTTATATTACCCATGTTGAAGGACTTATAGCCAGTTGGCTTAATATGGAAGAATCTGAGTATGCATCGGATTTTCAAGGACACGAAAAGCTTAAAGATTTTTGGGAGAGAGAGGCTGAACAATCATCTTCCAGCAGAGGGTCAGAAAAATCGTTACGTTGTTTTCAGCTTAGTTTTTTTGATTCTGGTCCTGGATTTGCGAGTCGAATAACGGGTTGCAAGTCCACAGAATTAGAGCGTGATGAGGAACGAAAGAATTTGATTTCTTGTTTGCAGAAAAACTTTACTACAAAGCGTCAGATTGGGGCAGGGCAAGGATTGCCTGGCGTGCTTGTTTCATTAAAAGAAATAGGCGGGCTAATTAGAATTAGGTCAGGTCGATATTCAATTTTTAACTGTTTTAAATTTAATGAAGATGAAGATATTTTTAGCTTTAATGATTGGACAGAAGAGCCTCTTGATACTGTAGCAGGAGTTGTCATTTCTCTTATCATTCCATTGAGGAGAAAATAATGGATCGCGTATTTTTTTTCGACGCGACCGGAAAGTGTCAAGTTTCTAAACACAGTATTAATGCAAGATGTATTTATTTTAATAAGCGTCAAATAACTGGATTGGAATTCTTTGCTGATCTTGAAGAGGGTCTTAAAGCAACAGATACCTTACCCGACTGTATGATTATTATTGCTGATCCAGTTCTTGCAGAAATGTTGTTAGGCTACTGGCAATCTGAATCTAGCCAGCAAAAATCATTCATTGAGCGTGGCGAACGTAAGGGTATCCAGTATATTAAAAGCTATTATTTTTTCTCCTGGAGTCCACAAGAAATAAATCAGCTGCATGGCGAAAATATTATTGCTATAGATGATCCATGTTGGAATATTCCAATCGACTTGTTTATCAAGCAAGGACTTCAGCAGCTTATCAAGCAAAATAATGTAGTTCAAGTAGCTCCTGCTGGCCATGTATTTAGACATCCATCAGGTACTATTAATAATATTTTTATACAAACACGCGAACTAGCAAAAACAGAACCGCAATTGTGTTACGTTGGTCGGGCAATTTACGGGGTCATGCAAAAAGAATTATTTATTGATTTGGCTGTAGTATTTATTGATACGATGAGTGTTTATCATTATGTTCGTGAAGCTTTGGATTTCGTAGGCAGCTCTGCACGTATTCACAGCTTTCATTCCTATGATGAAGTTAAGAGGTTGGTTCCACCAAATCAGGCTTACTTAGTAGTCATTTCTGCATCTACGTCAGGAGGTATGGCCAGAGATCTAGAAATAAATCAAAAATTTGATCCTGAAAGGCTACTCACAATCATTGACATGAGTACTGATGGAAGAAGTGGTAAGGTATTGGTTGCACTAAATAAAGTAGATGAGCATCATCTATTAATTGTTGAAGAAGCAGAAACAGAAATCGAGTTAGTTGGGGAACACTTTTCTTCCAAAGCTAAACCGCCTCGTGCAGTGACCTTAAGTGTGCAGCATGCACCCAAAGATTTGAAAAAGGTACTCAGGTATTTTGGTTTAAATGGTTTAGCAGGAATTAATGAAGATCAATCAAAAGTTATACGCCTTAAACCATCCAAGGATCATTTTGATAAAGATTTTGATAAATGGTTGGACGAGGAAATTAGGTGGAATGTATCGTTAGCTGTGGATCACATTATCTGTACAAACGATGATGTTTCTGTGAATATTGCAGAAAGAATAGCTAAGATTATACAAACAGTTAAAAATCTACCAGGGCCTAAAATAATTAAATATGCAGAGCTTGACGAGGAGCAATTAAAAGTAGCTCATGGGGTTCTTGTTGTTACTGCAATTGCTGGAGATGGTGGGTTATTACGAGAAATAAGCCGTGATCTTAGAGAGTATATTATTCCCCAACTTCCTCGTCATTTTCTAATTGGGGTTGGATTGCCTCAGACTATCGAATCATGGAACCATTTACGACAATTTTTAGTACGTAACGCGACCGAAAGACGTTATGGGTTTTCCGAGTGGCTGGTCTTACCGATTGGACCAGATCATCCTGATAATGCTTGGAAAAATTTGAATGATTTGGCATCGCGTGCTCAAACTAAAACGATAAGTGGTAATGCTGATGAAAAATCTATTGCTGAAGATTCGCTTACTAAATTATCGGAGGCTATTACTGCTTGCCACAATGGTTTTTTGCAGACGACAACAAATCAGCTATTGAATTTATCTGAGGGTTTTGTTTTTTTCGACGATGTATTCAAGGATGTTTCTTTATCGGAAGAGCAATTTCCTGCTGCCGCTTATTTATCAATTTCTTCCGCTCTACAGTCAGCTCGCGACACTAAGAAATTGGAAAATAGACTTAAATCCTCAGGTTATGAATCGGTGGTACTTTCGCCGGAATGTTTTCTTAGGTTTAATGATAGTCTCTTGCAGGCATGTTTACTTAGAGCTTGCTATCCATCTGAATTGAACTACTCGACAAGCTCACATTTTAGTAAACTGATGAAAGAGTTTCTAATCAAGGTTTTTAATCGCCATCAACATCCTTATGGTGCAGCAGCAATTGAATTTGCTGTTGCTTTAGCTACTGGACGACTTAAATTGAAAAAAAATGATTTGGATGAAGTGGTTTGCCAGGCAAAGCAATATGTAGATTCTTCTTCGCCCTCAGTTTTATGGGGTGTTCTCCAGATGCTAGGTGTCTGATTATAGAGCTTTGGGCTTCAAATTATCATACGGTTTCCACATATTTTTGATTACATTCGCCACAGTGAATGTTGAGACTTGGTTTTCCCAAAGATTGTTTTTACACGAGTATGTGTATTTGCTTCGATAGCTTTTATTAATGTTTGACAGAGGAGCCATTTCAATACCCGTGTGTGCAAGAATGGATGCACCAACTTGGGGTACGGTAAGGATTACTGCGTAAATGAGTAACAAAGCTGATGAAAAGCTCTTGCTAAGAAATACGTGCCGTTGAGCCGCAAATAATCGTTCGTTTATTTGTTGATAAAATTTAGTTAATAAATCACTAATAAAATGTTGAATTAGCGTACACAAAAAAATGTCATTTCTTTTTATGTGGTCTAAAAAATGAAATCGATTGCAGAAATACTATTCGTTGAATAGCTGCCACAAAAAAAAGAAAACTTTATTTAATTTAAAAATCAAAATCTTATTGTTTTCTGTGTGTATTTTACTCGAATCCTTACAGTTCCCCATATTGGTGACCGGACAGATTATTGAAGGATGGCTGGATAAGGCAATGTCAGTAGTCGCTAGAATTAGGCAACGTAGCCGTCCAGGCCGACGTTATCCACGGCGTTCCTTCAAGCCACGCACTCGGTGGAATTCGTTTGGGGTAGCGCCTAAGCCTTAACCGAGTGCCATTGCTTCCATAAGACCCCAAATGGGCCTCTGGGGTCGGTTGAAGATACATGTAAAAAGTAGTCATAAGACTTTCTCGAAGGGCAACGGTGCCGGAGAAAGAGGTTTAGGTAAATCATCCATATCAAGGTCATATTTGCCGAAGCGGCGAATATGTTCGCGTATATAAGGACTGATATCAGCGACAAGTTCTGGTGTAATAATATAGCCCTCAGCATAGATGATAAGACATCTGTTAAATCAACAACATTGTTAAGCATAATCGCATTGGCAACGAGACTCGCGTACTTTAGCTGTTTTTCTTGCTCAACCGGATCACCACTTTTAATAATAGTTCCCCCGAATGAGATCCAGTCAAGGAAGTCATTAAAGGATTCCACTTTGGTTGTTTCAGCGCGAATGCTAAGGCGCATTTCTGTACTGGATATGTAACGTAGCAAAAACAAGGTACGCTCGACCCTACCAAGTTCACGGAAGGCACAATAGAGGCGGCTCTTTCGATTATGCTTGCCAAGCTTGCGAAGCAACATTGACGGGATGACACGACCAGCTTAGATCGAGAGAACCACCTGCATCATTCTTGCCAATGGGTGGTGATGAGATTCCAATCGATTTCGTCGGTAAATAGCGCATCAATATGATCATATTTGGCTAATTTATCGGGTCGATAGAAGATGACATCAGACCAGGTTCGCATTCGTGGCATTAGTTTAATGCCAAGGAGCCGACTAAGGCCGAAGACAGGTTCACTCTGACCATGTGTATCAGCATGGAGGGTATCAGGCTGAATTTTTGAACGGTTTTTCAGAAGTCCATCTAGGATATGAACGGCTTCCCAAACGCCGCATGGGATAAAAGTGGTGAACAAAGCAATATAGCTGTCTGCAATGTGGTGATAAGCAATACCGCCATAGCCACCGTAACGAATATGCCTGGATCCAAGCAAGTTGTTTTCTCGAAGTATATCGGCTGCGATTATTAGTGAAATAGGTGCCAGGCCAACACATTCATTGTCTCATTTAGTAAAAAAATACAAAATAATTTCAAGAATTTAGAGGAAACTCGCTTATAACCTTATTTGAATGATTGAACAGTTAACAGCTTAAGGTGCGTAAGATTCCGTTTAGTGCGTTGTCCTCAACATATGGGACTCATCCGGCTGCCAATGCTTCCGCAAAGCTTTCCGTGGGCGAAGGCATGATGTTCTGTCCGAGAGCCGGATGCGTTAGTAGCGCATGTCCGGTTCGATGAGCGGGGTGTGGAAACGGAGATATGGTAAAGCTAGTGAGGCACTGCCAAACGAAAGAGGCAGAAACAGATAGGCTTTATCCTAAACCCACCGCGTCACACTTCGACTCTACCCGTTTCATGAGCTGACCCCGTATTCTTCAAATACCAGATGAGCTAACATCTCCAGAGAGGCCCATTGGCGGCCAATTTGCAATTAGAGAACATTTGTAAATAAGCATTTGTTTAAATGTAAAGTTTAACGAAAATGATCGTTTTTACGATAAGAATTATTCGATGAAAAACATTGATATTTCGATCATTTTTCTTATCGAATATCTCTATTTTTCAGTGCTATAGCATAAAACCGAAAGCATCTTTAAATCATTTGGCGCACCGCCAAATTTTGAATCTGAAAGGACGTACGTGCCTTTTTGCTAGCCTTCAGATAAGCTAAGTTTTTTTAAATGTTAGGGTAAAAAGTTAGGAAGGTACCAAACCAGCCATAGGTTTTTTTGAGTCATCAATAACTACAAGGGCTGGACGAAAAATCATGTATTTTGAACAAACAATACATGTACATATTCCTGAAAGCCAGATAAGTTTTGTTCTGGGCTTTTTAGAAGCTTAGTGTCAACGAAGAAAAAGGGTAGGGCAGATCATGCCAAATGAGACAGTCACGGAACCCCTTTATTCCATGTTCCGATGAATTTTTATTTTAATACAAAATCTTAATATAGTTTAATGAGTTCTCTTATCTAGCTGCCTGTTTGGGGGGAGCAAGATCAATATAGTTAAGGTAATGGTAAGCTATTAGTAGACGTACAAACAAGTAACACTCAAAATAGAGTGGCACTGTCTATATAAATAAATTAATGACAAAAATTTTTATCTATCTAAAAAAATGATGAAAAACTTTTTTTAATTTCGAAGAGAAAATATATGAGTTTAATCGCAGCTACTTTAGTTACCGCATTGAAATCACTTGCTTCGCAAACATTAGCTGATTCTGCTAAAACTGCTATCCAAACTTCTTTAAATACGGTTATTGAATTGATTGATGAGAAACTAGGAACTGATAACATCATTAGTATTATTCTTAACAAGTTAATAGAAAATCCAACTTCTGAAAAACTAAGCAGCCAGTTGAAAGCTAATATACATCTAGAAGAGCTTAATGACGTTCCAGAAATCAATTCGGCTGCTAATAACTTACAACATATTCTTACTCAATATAATCAAACTCACTCGAACCATCATGCTGCAATATACGCAAATGCTACTAGCAAAAGTGGAATAGCTATCGGTCAAATGTCTGGTGGTAACGTTAAACAACACCGTAAAAATTAAAAAACTTGATCCTGAAAAGACGGCTGATCATGGATAAATCAGAAGAATATGTAAACAACAATGGAATTGCTAAATCGATTAATGGATTAGCTGTTGGTAATAATTTTGGTGATGTAAATCAATTTCATAATCATTACTATTATCAAAAAAATTCCTCTGAGCCATTAGACATTGTTCCAACTGATAGAAGTCAATTGCCACCTGTTATAGCTAGGTTACCAAAAGGCTCTCTATGGCCGCATCGTCGTTCTTTAGGTAAGCGATTTGTAGGTAGGCTGTCTATTTTATGGGAACTACATGACAAACTGACTCAAACGAATACTACTGTAATACATGGAGTAATTATTCTAAAAGGAACAGGAGGACTCGGTAAAACACAACTAGCAATTGAATATGTTTATCGATTTGGTTCTTACTATGAAGGAGGAATATTCTGGATTGATGCTGAACAAAGCATAGACAATATGATTTCTAAATTAGCCGCTGTTTTAGACATCGCTTTAGATCATAAATCAACAATTAGCGAGCAACTCAATATAATATGGGCAAAATTAAGTGAGCGAAAAGAATCACTGCTTGTTTTGGATAATTTTCCTGAGAGTCATCAAGAAAACACCAAGATTGCTTCATGGATACCAGTTTCAGGTTGTATTCATATACTTGTAACAACAAGAAGTGCTGCGTTAACAAATTATGAAAATATCTCTTTAAATGTATTGTCACCAGAAGCAAGTTTTGATTTGCTTAATTCAGGAACAGTAAATCTAGAACACTATAAAGACACTGCTTTGCAATTGGCCTATGAGGTAGGTTATTTACCTTTAGCTTTAGAATTGCTACGTAATTATCTTGAAAATAATAAGGGCTACCCTATAACAAACCTTTTAGCCGATATTAAAAATACGAATACCGTAGAAATTATTGATGGATTTGGTGAAGATTACCATGAGGATACTTTGCCTAGTGGGCATATTAAAAGTATTATTAAAACATTTGAACTGAGCTGGAATAAAGTATCAGAAGAAAGTAAACCTATACTCCAGATTATGTCATGTTTAGCACCACTTCCAGTACCTAAATATATTATTAGAAAGGTTCTTAGGCTGGAAGAAGGTAATAGGTTAAAAGATCCTTTAATCAAAAGGATCAAAAAACTATATAATTTTTCATTAGTGGATTTGGACATAAATGAGGAAAATCCATTTGCTCATCGGTTAATTTTAGGTTATGTACGTCATTATCAAACTCTCGATCATGACTTATTGCAAAAGACGTCTGAAGCTATAAGTATAGAAATGAATCGAGCTATGGATGTGCATGACATAGAAAGTTTAAAAGATCTTGAGCTTGTCTATCCTCATGCAGAAAATTTTTTGCAAAAAGAAACAATATCAAATACTAAGAAAATTAAATTAACACTTACTATTGGAAAGCATCATTATAATCATGGTAGATATAATCGTGCGTATGAAATGCAAAATGAAGCATTGTACCTATCCAAAACAATTTATCCCAAGGCACATCCACTAATCATCACTGCGCAAAACGATGTGTCTATTACCCTCATGGCAAAAGGTAAAATAGAGGAAGCTATTAATTTGTCTCGAGAGGTGTTAGAAATTTACGAAATAAACTTCCCTGAAGAAGAGGAGAGTATTAATATATTTCGATCTAATTTAGCATCTCAACTGAAAGTAGCAGGAAAATTTAAAGAGGCTCTTGAATTATCTAAAAGGGCTTATATTTATGCTAAAAAGCATTTTACAGCTTCAGATCCGAGGCTGACAATTCGGTTGTCTAACTTAGGAAGAGAGCTAATGGATTCAGGAAATCTACAAGAAGCTTGTAGATTTATGCGAGAAGCTCTGTGTATTGAAGAACAGAATTTTCCTCCTTTGCACCCCAATATTGCTACTCGACAAGCAAATCTTGCTGTAATACTAATGAATTTGGGTGAGCTAGAAGAGGCTAAATTATTACTCCAAAAGGCTCTTATTTCAGATAAGCATAATTTCTCAGATGGTCATCCTAATATTATTAAAAGTCAATATAATTTAGCTAAAGTTCTAATGGATTTGCATGAGTTTAACGAGGCTTTTGTTTTATTAAAAAATTCTCTATATCTAGCCCAAAAACATTATGAACCAGGTCATTATGAGATCGTTACGTGTCAATATTTTTTAGCTTTAGCGCTTGAAAACTTAGGAAAACTAGAGGACGCAGAAACGTTATTGCAAGAGTCTGTAAATCTTTGCGGAAAAATTTTTGCTCAAGGTCACTTTGAAGTTATAGTGCATCAATCGCAGTTAATTATTGTACTTTATAAGCTTGGAAAGGCACAAGAAGCCCAAGAAATTTTAGATAAAGTTCTTATTAATATTGAGCAACATTCTGAGTCAAAAACTCTTGTGATTATTTCGTGTTTAAATAATATTGCATTATTGATCTATAATTTAGGATATGAAAAAAGAGCTAAAAATTTACTATGGAAAGTTCTTACTCTTTATGAGAGCATGTTTAATTCTGGAAATCACGATATAAATAAAGCTGGATACAATCTTGCGCTAGTTTTTTATCGTTGTCGAGAATTACAAGCAGCAGTGAATTTACTTCAAAAAGCTTTAGCATCTGAGGAACAGAATACTAATCCAAACCAACAACTGATTATTGGTTGCCAAGACAATATAGCTTTAATCTTAAATGAATCAGAAAATTTTATAAAAGCAAAAAAGATTGTTAGAGAAATGTTAGCTTATACGAAGCAAAATGTTGCTTCAAATATTGATCATGAATTAGAAAAATCAGATGAAGCTTTAGATTTTTATCAAAAAATTTTTAATTATTCTAAAGAGAATAATTTATTTGAAAAGTTTGAAGTTCAAATTTGCATGCACAATTGGACTTATATTCTAACAAAAATAGGTAAATTTGAAGAAGCTAAAACTATAATACACGTAGCATTAAAATTTGAACAACAAAATTCAATAATTAATCATTCGAGTATGTCTAATTATTTAAAAAACATGGCTGATATATATTTTTCGCTTAATGACATAAAAGCATGTAAAGAATTTTTAATTAATGCTCTTGAACATGAAAATCAAAATAGTCTTAAGGACTATTCAAGAATTAAATTGATGAAATACAATATACAATCAATGAGTAATTACCAAGACTTGCTAAATAAAACTTAAAACTCCTTATTGCTACTTTTTACACGTATTTTCAACCAGCTCCTTTTCTTGAACAGCAGACAGAATTGCAGCCCACGCTAAGTAAGACGGATAAGGGAGCATAGGCCCTGTTGCAAAGATTAGGAATGAAGACAGTAAAAGCCTTCTGATGCGGAGGCTAAAAGGTATAAATTGTAGAAAGCTAGATAAGATCTGACAAAAGCATCAATAAAAGATAAGAGTTACCCGTATTGATTAAAGGTTTTGAATCCTTAATCAAAAACTTTCCGGTGTGTATCTACCTTGCGGTAACCTTTTCATTTCTATCCTCCATTCATCCTAATTTTACTGAACTTTGGACTCCTTTTTTTTCAGCTTACCTCAAGATGCATTAGGTGATGGTTTAGATTGGCGTACATAAAGTTTTTTTTAACTAACTAGCTTTCAATTCATACGGCTTTTTTTCGTTGCCGATCATGATGGATGCATACCAACCCACATTGAAATTGTCTAATTCGGGTTCAGAGTTATCCCAATTACTTTTCATTAGCACATCATAACAATCACTTATAAAATCTCGTGCTTTCCCAGGTTTAAAACGACTTAAGGTAAATTGTTTATCTGAATGTAAACGTACATCTAAATAATTTAGTTTTTTATTTTCACCCATTAACGGTATATAGCTACTTAAAAAATTTATATTGCCAGCTCTAACAGTAAGAACGATTCTAGAATGATTTTTTATTGATAATGCTCCTTTAACATTATGTTTAACTAAAACATTTTTCATAAAAGGCATCATCGATTTTTTTTGTTGCTGGATAAACGTAAGCATTTCAGTATCTTAAGTTTTTAGAAGAATGATTCTATAAATTATATGATAAATCTATTTATTATTTGTAGACGTATTTATATCTAGTCAGTGGCTGTAAAAGCAAAGTGGTATTCTCCACAAATAACATCAAGACTTGGTTTTCCCCAAACATTGTTTTTTCACGAACAAGTATATTTGCATCGATTGCTTTTATTGATTGGAGTAGAAAGAAATTCATCGTTAAGCTAAAGCTACTTTGACCTGCTTGAATATAAACTTCAGAAGTTACTCGGTCATACTAGGATATACGTTTCTATTTCTGTGGAAACTAGCATGGAAGAAACTACTTTACGTAAATTCATCGTTGCATATTATCTTTTCGGATCGCCCTTGCTTGTTGATCATTTTTTTCCAGAATGCATAATTCTGCGTATCTTATCAAGACCTCTTCTGATTCATTACGCCAATTCCCAATAACTTCATTTCTCGCCTTTTGAAGAAGGTGTTCTCCAATATAAGATGTATCTTGCCATGTAGAGTCTGTCGGAAATAGGTTTTCTATTATTTGGATTGCCTTTTCTTTACTCATGTTATTCCTTCCTTAATGACTACAATGGACTAGTACTCAGTTTCTGGCGATTTGCTAAGTTCCTACCTAATGTATCAAGATTTGCAAAATTGCGATTAAAAGCATAACAGCAAAATAAGTTGAGTTTATCGCAGTCTCATCCTTTTTATCATTAGCATGATTCGCAAACTCATGACGCTAATTGTCTGCACAAAAAAAATGCTGCCACAAAACGATTTTGTATTGTGCATTACAGAAATTTGTTAGACTGCCGTTTTGGTACTGATAATATATTTCTTCAGTACCATATTTAATAGCTGCACGATTTGAGTAAATTTGTTAATCACCATAAATATAAGGCCTCACCTAACGGCTTAATTACGATATCTTGCCATACAGCGTCGAATTTTGTACGAGCACTAACAGCTGCTTCATCTTCTTCAAAACAGTTCTCAAAGATTTCTGCGATATTACTCGATAGCCACTTCCGGCCCCATATAGTTTTTCACATTCTTTCCAAAGATCAATAGCGCCTTCGAGATATGATGAGAAAGTTACTCTTCCTATTAAAGCAGCTTTATTTAGGAATTCTTGTTTCAATTCTGAAACATAATCTGCTAATAATTACAAAAGCATTGTTAATTAACTATATATTATTTGGCTATTTATACTGACCAGTACCTTAATTTTTTATATTTTATATTGTTTTTTAATAGATATAGATATTGATTTATCTATCAAATAAGACGATAATTCAATTAGATCACTGGATACAAGGGTGTGAGAATAGCCAGTCCCGTTTAGTCGTTAAGACTAAGCCTGTCTCGGATGAGACGGATGTTGCTTGGAAACAAGTAAGAGGTTCGCCCGGAGATACCAGCTTGCTGGTGTCGGAATAGGCCCGAAAGGGCCTATTTTATTTTATTTTCCTTCTTTACTTTTCAATTTTGGTTTTTTACGATGTTTGCTCAGGTTTCGATTGGGCATTTTTCCTTGCATTCGTAAGGTAACAAAGTGTTTAAACCGCACTGATCCAAATGTTGTGAGTTCTTTGAGTTCGCAAGGATAAGCTGTTTCAATACGCATATGTAAATCTACCGGCAAGCCCTTGATGCGTTTTAAGTTAAATATTATTCCATATAAAACTTCTTTACCAGCTACATCAACAGTTGGAACAATAGCCAAATTTTCGCCTTCGACTAGCCAAACTTCACCTTCAGATGCGTTTAAAATATGATCTTTTAAGCCTAGAGAAAGGCTATAGCGTTTAAAACAGAAGTATCCAGGTTTTCTTGAACTATAAGAATAAAGAATAGAGTTATTATCATCTTTATTCTTAGACGTAAAGCAATGATCGGAGAAGGTAACAGCAATTTTACGTTCAACTGCGCTTGAGTCAATTACAAGAAAAATATATTCATTTAGATGAGAAAGATCATAAATTATTTTGTTGTAATAAAACGATGGCCAGCGAGGTGTTTGTTTATCAAAATAAGAACCGCTCATGGATGAAAGTTACATTCTAAAAAAATAAGCGTTACTGGAATGTGCTGTCCGGAAAGTCTTTACTGCGAACATGTAAGCGATTAGAGCGATCAAAGTTATTGGTGTCGGTAATTGCTTGAGCAACGGCATCAAGGATGATGGCTCGATGCTTATCAAAAACTTCTATGTACCATTCATCAGGTTGCTTTTCTGAAAAATGGCCTAGATCTTCAATTACTTCTTCAGATATAAGTACAGTAATTTCTTTACCTTGCCATTCCACTGTAAAAGGTAAACCATCCCAGGCAGTTATTGTTGTAGGGCGGCGTATAATATTAGGTCGGTTAGCGACTAGATGAACGCCTGGTCCGCTATTTTCGTTACCGTAAACAAAAACGACACCTTCATTTTCTAATGTGCGTCTAATAGAAGAAATAACTTCTGATTCAGAAGCGCGTTTATGATTTTCAACATCACGAACTGAACTGAGTGCAACTTTTGCTGCATTGGCTAATTGATCTTGAGACCAGCCGATTAAGGCACGGCCTGCTCGAATTTGTGCCGGAATGATTAGGTTCATATAACGCCTAATAGCTTTGTATATTTTATACTATACTTGTTGCACTGTTTTATGTAAAGAATTATATAGGTTAATATAACCCATATAATTTAATGTTAAAATAATCTATATGAAAATAACGAAAAAAGCTTATTAAAAAATATTAATGTTTTTAGTTAACTTTCCGTTTTACTAATGATAACGTATTTTATCATTAGTAAAACTAAAGCTCCTTCAGAAAAGGATGATCATGAAAATTATTCATAAAAATAGCGATCTTGTTGAAATTGACGAAAGTCGAGTTTTGACCGAGGAAAAATTCTATCAGCTGGCTGATGTTCCTCCTGAAATGGAATGGTTCGCCAATTTAGAAAGCCCTCAAACTCGACGTGCCTACAAAAATGATATTTCTGAATTTATGCAATTTACGGGGATCAAAAGACCGGAAGAATTTAGAGTCGTTACACGTGCGCATGTTTTAGCCTGGCGTTCCATTCTCGAAGAACGTTTACTGGCAGGAAGTTCCATTCGCAGAAAAATGGCTGCTTTATCTTCATTGTTTGAATACTTATGTGAAAAAAACGCTGTCAGTTTTAATCCTGTTAAAGGCGCTAAACGACCAAAAGTTGAAACCAATGAAGGCAAAACACCGGCCATGAGTGATCAGCAAGCACGTGCTCTACTTGATGCTCCCGACCCAGAGACTCTTCAGGGAAAAAGAGATCGAGCCATGCTGTCTACGTTTTTATTTCATGGACTTAGACGTGATGAGCTTTGTAAATTAAAAGTTGATGATATTCATTTAAGGCGAGGTGTACCTTATTTAAGAGTGCATGGCAAAGGTAGTAAAATACGCTATGTACCTCTACATCCTGCTACCAATGGGCTTTTAGTCGATTATCTTGAAGCAGCTGGTCATGAAAATCAGTTTGATTCGCCTTTATTTTTACCTATTAAAGATAATATTCGTGATAAAGATAAGATACATGGCATTACAGCGGATGGTGTGTATTGGTTATTAAAATATTATGCAAAGAAAGCAAATATCAATATTAGAGGTATTTGTCCTCATAGTCTAAGAGCAACGTCAGCTACGAATGCTCTGGATAATAATGCTGATATTGCTAAGGTTCAGGAATGGTTAGGGCATGCTAATATTTCAACCACTCGTATTTATGATCATCGTAAAACTAGACCAGAAGATAGCCCGACCTTTAAAGTGCATTATTAATATTAGATAATTTAATATTTCTTAAAAAAATAAGTATTTCTATATTAGGGCATGTCCTCATTTTACGATTTGAATTTTAATAGAAATATGAGAACCTATTTGCGGCAGTGAATAGGAGATGTAGATGACAAGGCGAGTACTGAATGATGAGATGTGGGTGCAACTTCAGGAGATATTAAAATCAAAAGGTTGTCACAGCTGGGAAAACGACAGAGAGATTATGGAAGCTATTTTGTGGAAGCTTCGTACAGGAGCACCTTGGCGTGATATTCCTGAAGAATTCTGCCCTTGGCAAACAGCCTACAACCGTTTTAATCGTTGGTCAAAAAAAGGATGTTGGCAGAATTTTTTTTTGAGCTACGAGGCGAAACTGATACGGAATGGGTATTCGCAGACGGAAGCTATGTACGCGCTCATCAACATGCAAGTGGAGCTAGGCGTGGCGAAGAACGAGCAATTGGAAAGTCTTGCGGTGGAGCTACCACAAAGATTCACATGGTCGCCGACGCGTATGGACATCCGTATGATTTTGAAATCACTGGGGGTGAAGTTCACGATGCAAAAGCCGCCCAAACTATTATTAACAAAATAGATAAGGCTGACCATTTTATTGCAGATAAAGGATATGACTCGCAAGAAATACGGGATGTTCTGAAGCGAATGAATATTAATTCAGTAATTCCACGTAAGTCCAATAGCCAAAAGTCCAACGCGGAATTTGATTTGTATTTATATAAGCTTCGTCATTTAGTAGAAAATCTTTTTGCAAGGTTGAAGCATTTTAGAGCGATTGCTACACGATTTGAAAAATTAGCACGCAACTTCAGGTCTATGCTTTACTTGGCTTGCATTTTAATTTGCATCAAGTAGTAAAATGAGGACACGCCCTAATATCAAAAAATACTTATCATCAAGTCCAAAATTATCCACCAAAACCAATATCGCTTACTACTTCGTTACCACTTGCACATTGGCCTGATCCATAAACATAGATTGGAAGTCCTTGCGCATAAGCCATCATAAGCATACTTGCTTGTTTAGATTCAGATTGGCGATCACCTGTGACTTTAACCATCCACCACAACCCCGAAGTGGCGCAAGCCGGTAATGCCCCTCTAGTGCCATTATTTTCTAGCATAAAATACATAACGCCGTCAGCAGTCTGATTAGGATAAGTTTGATACCCTCTGAGAATAGTAATTCTAGCTGCGTATTGATTAGAGGCAAAAGCTGAGGTTATGCCATTTGCTAGCAAAGTAGCTAAAAAAAATGACTGTAATAATTTTTTCATGATTTTTTCACTCAGCTATTGGGCGATAAATACATTTTAATTTATGCACTTGCTTAGAAATTTTCTCTTTTATTTCTAAGGCTTTTGCATCCATAGGCTGCAAACCTTCAAGTTTTTTTTCGTAATCGCGTATTTTTGCTAATACGTCAGTATTGTGCGCTGGATCACAGTAGTTTTCCATATTTGGATTTTTACTTTCAGGAACAGTAGTATTTACAGTTGTTTGGGCTAATATATTCATCGAACATAGTAGAAAATTAATACCGAAAAAAAATACAAATTTATAATTCTTCATTTAATACTTCTTATATAAAATGACTACTAAACTATTATTCAGATTGATTAATTTTGCAACCCGATGATTATATTTTTTCTTTTAGCATTATCAGGATAATATAATCTTTACAATAATACTGCTGTTCAATCAAGTTTTATTTATTAATAATCCGATAAGTACATTTGAGTTTTTTAGATGACTCATTTAGATTATTCATTAATGTACTTCTTTGTTTATCAAAAGGCTTAATCTCCATTTCGTTTGGATTTTTTGCATCTATTTTATTCAGCTGATCAGTATAAGTTTTCATTTCTGAGATGGTATTTAAATTTGTAGTAGGTTCACAGTAACGCTCGATTTTCGGTGATTCTGATCCTGAAAGCGGTGGTTTAGAATCAGCAAGAGAAAAATTTGTGATTATTAATAAATATAAACGTAATATGCATGAAATATATTTCATAGTAATTTATCCAATTATGCTTAAGATATGCTTTTTAGCATGGGAGTGATCCTACACAAACATAATTAGCATCATAGGAATTAGGATAAGTTGTGCAATTAGCTGAGTAGTTAACAGTCATTGGTGTACCGCTTGCATGAGCAGCCATTACTGTAGCGATTAATGTTTTAAAATTTTTACTTGTAGAATTAATTGCAAAACGAGCTGTAGTATTGCAACCTGTAGATGTAGATGTATTTACTTGAAAAAAGAAAGTTTCATTAGCGACGTATGCAGGATCAGCATAAGAAAGGTAACCTGTTGAAATACCTGCTAAGGAGGCAGAGTTTGCAAATTCTGTGAATCCTAGAAATATAGTTGTAAAAAAAATTTTAAATGTTCTTGAGCGTAATCGATGCATTATTTCTCCATATTTCCATTAGACATATATCGATTGAAACTTCTATATGTCAGCATAAAATAATTATCTACTTTTAATATTATTACTATGATTTTTTCAATTTCTTCACTAAATACAGTGAGACTATTACTCATATAACTTCACGCCTCCCTCCGACTTATAAACCTCACAAAATACAGTTATTAAATGCTTCTATTAAAGCAGCTCCAAGCTTTTCTGCTGTAGGTTTACAACTAATAGATTTTTCAGGTAGAGGAGTGCCGCCTTGATTAGCATAATTAGCACAAGGTTCCAATGTTATTAGATCATCCTTCCACGTTAAACCAACTGCTTTAGCACCTTTTGAAAAAGTAGACCAAGATTTAACCCCAGCTGCCTCTAACATAGGCTTTTGAATAGCTTGTAATTCGGTGTGTTTCGGATGTGGAATATCCTCACTAGAACTATTAAGAGCTTTAAGAACTTTGATACCTAAATCATTTATTTCTGTTTGTTCTATCGTAAATACAGGACCGTAAGCAATCCATACGCCTGCTGTTGTCTTAGCAAAAGCTTGGATTAGTATTTTTCCTTTTCTTGAGTATGCGGATGCCGTTTTCAATTTTCATCTCCCAGGGTAAACAATTACGTTAACTTGTACGCCTTTTGAATTACCATACTGAATAGCTTTGTTGATAAGTTGTTGTTGGATTGCAGTACCGGTATTCGGGATCGCTAAATCCAAACCTCTAGCAGTAATTTGACTAGCATCAATACGAACCCCAGCCCAACCTGCTGCCGTTGTGCCATTGTAGTTAGCAATTTTATCAATATATCCTGTTAAAGTACGATTCAATTTAGAAGCATTTTGGTAAGAACTTGCCCCAAGATCTATACTCTTAATACTTGTCGCTGTTCCATCTATAAATCTATCGATTGTAGGAAAATTGCTTGGTAAGTTTTGGCCTAATGCTTTCTCAATCACCTGTCCACGAGGACCAGCGCCGAGCGACCATACACTTACACCTTCTTCAGCTAATGTTTCTAATTTTGCAACATTCTCAATAGCTTTCTCGGTTTTAAACAAAGAAAAAAATCCAATACCTGCTACTTTAGCAACCCCTACCTCCGCCATCAAAGGGCCTTCAATTTGATGCCAAATATCATCTTTAAATACTCTCCATGCATTATTAAAAAAGGTAGGAGAATTATTAATATTCTGAAATGAACTCATCGTACGTGGAGAGTCATATCCTGCTGTCAAATCCAATCCAGGTGTAGTTGCAAAACTATAATTTGAAGCTGAGCCTATCCCCGTATCAATAAAACTAAATGAATTTGTAGAAGAAATGTTGTTGTAACTACCCAATGTATTTAGTGAATTCTGCCAATTTTCAGAGGCTATATTCCAACTAGTAACACCTGTATTACTCAAACTACTGCTCAGATCATCTTCACCAGCATAACCACTGGGATCCGTCATATTCAGAGGATTATTCCATACGTAGCTATATGGGTTATAGCTTTGTAAATTTTCAGGTGACTGAATCATTGGATCAGCACTTAAAAACCGCCCCAAGGCTGGATCATAAATGCGTCCATTCATATTAATCAATGCGATTTCATCAATATGCTCATGTTCAGTATAACCACGATTAGTAGTCAATGGCTGTAATGTACCATTGACATCTGTTAATCCATTGCTATTACGACGCTTGCCAAATGGCTCATACGCTAGACGCTCTACAATACTACCAGCAGCACTAGTAATAGTAGAATTTGAACCTTGGTGATCTTGATGCCAATACTGCGTGAATGTATTAGCAGAGTTTGTACACAATGTACTTGTATAGGTTGCAGCATTACACTGAATGACTCCAACAGTTATTCCTCCTGCATTAATGTAATGATTACGTTTAGTACCAGCAACACCATTTTCTTCATCGTAAGCTAGCCCAGCACCTGCGGCATGGTTTAGATAGATAACAGTACGTTGCACATTGCCGTTAATTGAGTATATTTCACGAGTGCGTTCATGATCGCCATCATATAAATAATCTAGCGTCTTACCATTTTCACTGATGTTGCTAACTTTATCAAAGCTAGTCCATGTAACGTTTCGACCTGCTCCAGTAACCATATTGCCATCAGCATCATAGGTGTAAACAGGAACCAAATCATTGTTCACATAACCACTTACACTGGCTACAGCATGAGGCCTGAGACTGCCCGATCCACTGGTATTATAATTATAGGTATTTTGGATGGAGTTTTCTGTACGCGTGAGCATATTTCCAATAGCATCATAAGACCAAGCAAGTACTTGGGCATTAGCTGTACCGCTGACTGTACGGCTTTCATTGGTTAGGCGATTGATGGAGTCATAAGTATAAATGGACGTTATATTATTAATCCCATCTATACGATTGCTAAGTCGCCCCACATTATCATAACCCTGTGATAGATTTTGTATTGAATTATTATTATTTACACCTGCCTGAATAGTATTAAGACGCCCGGTATTCGCGTAATAACCTTTTTTAGTAACGATGCCATTGCCATAGGTATATTGCGTTAAATGACCTAAAGCATCCATGCTATTAGCAGTCCATAAAGCACTGCTATTGCGGCTATCAATTACTTGTTTCAAATACCCTAATGCGGTATACGAATTATTAATCACTAATCCAGTAGGATACGTATGGCTGGCTATACGACCATTCAAATCATAACTAATCGAAGAGGAGTAAGTTGTTCCAATCGTAGTTCCAGTCGCATTAAGCCGTCCTAAGCTATCGTAATAGAGTTTACGGCTAAAACCATTCCCTGCTGTTGCCTGACATAATTTACCTATGCCTTTATTGCAAGCACCTCCGCCAGAATACGTATCATAAAACCAATTGCTATTAAGGGTAGGTTCACTTCGACTGGTCATGCGTCCAACTTTGTCGTATACAAAAGTGGTAGGCTGACTGCTGCCATATTTTGGGCTTATTTGTCTAACAATTTGATTTAATGCATCATAACTATAGTTCCATACGCCCATATCGGGGTCATATAAATCAGTTTTACGACCACGGAGATCATACTTTAAAGAGATGATATTGCCCTTGGCATCTACAGATTGAACCATATTACCGTTGGGGTCATACGTATAACTTAGAAGACCGTTATTCGCATCTTTAATACTGGATACTTGACCAACAACATTTTTTACTATTGTGGTTTTGCCTCTTGGGTCGGTTACTTCAGTAGTTAAGCCGCTATAATCGTTTGTTGTAAGCGTAGTTGTGCCAGTACCTGTGTCGTTAGGTTCGCGCTTGCTAGTAAGACGATCAAGCTGGTCATAGTAATATTCTGTCCAGTAAACATTCTGACCTGCGTAGTAAGGAAGGCTTTTGGCGCTTACCAGGTCGCGAAGAAAAGTATATTTGGTATCTTGATAAATAAGCGTAGAGCTACCACTGCCATCAAATCCTTGTGTTTCAGTACGAATTTCACGATTCATCTTGTCATAATAAATGCGTGTATAAGGGCCATTAGCCATTCCCATTGTTTTAGCCGTTAGATCAATAGGAGCTGCTACAGGAATAGTGGTGATAGCATAAGCCCCAGTGACGCCATCGATTGTGGGGCAACTTAAGCTTCCTCCATTGGTTCCAACACAATAATCATATACCCATCGTGTTCCATTACCATCAGAGCGCTTTTCGAGAAACTTACGGCCTAAATTGTCATACGCCCAGCCTGTCTGTAAACCGTTTGCATCTGTTTGGCTAAGCGTGTTTCCAAAACCACTTTCATAGCTGGCAGTTGTAGTCGCCGTTAAGATTGTGCCAGATGTGTTTTGGCTTAGATCAACGGTGCTTGAGCTAACAAAGCGTTTGTCTGTGGTGAATGCATTTACATTTTTATGAGGTGTAAAAACTGCTAGCCCTGTAGGAGCAGGTGCTTCAGTTACTGCTCCACTAACACTACCTGCAGTACCATTACAATTTCTAGTAATTGTTGTTTGACGATGGCCATATGCATCAAGGGTATAAGCCGTTACTAAGCATAAATTAGAATCAGCAGGTTCAATAATTTCTTTTTGAAGTAAACCGCTTGCGGCATCATAATCATACGCTATGGTAGTCGTCAGCGTACTAGCAGCTGCAGAGAATGTAGTTATAGATAGGCATCCTGAGATTGCCAAAAAAATATGTGTTAGCTTTGGAGTACGGCAATTATTCATACTATTTCTAGTATGCCCTAGCTTATGCCGCTTATTGTTATTAACCATTTGCTTTACTCTCCAACGAATATATTGTTATGGCATTAATTTTTTGATAAATACTGGACATATTTAAAAAAGCAAATAATTAATAATAGTCACTAATGTTCCTATTGGCATTTGTGACCACCCTGGAGGTAACGTATTAGGTGCAGTAGGCGCAGGAGCAGGTGCTAATCCGCCTGAACCTGGTATAACAGGTGTGGGCAAAGTTATAGGGCTAGTTGAAGTTGTTGTACTTTTGAGCAAACGGCCAATGTACCAGTTGGTAGTATCGTTATAATAGGTATTAGTGGTAGTTTTGCTATAACCAGTGTTACTACCGTCAGAGTTCAGCGTACTCGTTATAATGGTTCCAATGTTTCCATAATTATCAACATTCTGGTTTTGAACACGAGTTCTAGGCAAAGGCCAATTGAAATCGTTTGGTACTGTGTCGATTTGACTTGGATAAATGAAGTACCGATTTCCTGCGTTAACTGTACATGCCGTTCCTGTTGCTGGATTAATACAACTCCAAGTATTTGTCGTTAAATTGAAGTAGCTCCATCCTGTTCCACCATTGATTCCAATACCATCCATAGAAATCATTCCCAGGAAAGGAAAATTTAGGTTATAAACAGAACGTCTGTATATACCGGTATCTACATTCTGGCTTTGAATCCAGTTGAAACCAAGAAATCCTCTTCCCTTAGGCTCAAATCTAGCAGAGTCATAGGCATAGCGAGTTTCACGTTGAACTCCTTTAGGCTCAGTAATTTTAACACTGGTTACAACAGGTATAGCAGGTGATACTGTTAAAACAGTTGGTGTGCTGGTTAAGGACTTGGAATAACTATTGTAAGGAAGATGAGCAAGAGTATTACCTGTCCATTGGATAGATTTACTTAAGCCATCTATAATTGAGCTGGGAATATCTTTTGATTGATCTGTTGCAGACCATGTTTCATACGTAGTGTTATTGATTATTTTGATGGTATCTAAGCTACCTGTGGCAGAAAAATCCCCTAGTATAGATATTCCTTCAATACCAATACTTTCTCCTAAACTTCCATTTGCAAATGCAGTTATGTTGAAAGTACCATCTCCACGAGCACTCCATAAATAAGAATTATTATAAGTAGAAGTATATTGATGAACAAAATCAAGCAGATTATTACCGTGATATTCGCCTGATATAAACCATGCTCCTCCTGTCATTGTAGTTGTCGGATCTACGCCACTTGAAAGTACTCGACGATCGAAAGTTCCATCTCCTTTGGAAATATATACGGATGGTTGCGGCTGTGAATATAGTTCTGGATGAATCATAATTAAATCTACTAGACCGTCGCCATTTACATCTGATTGAATATAGGCAGAGCTTTTCAGTGACTCGGGCACTATATTTTGCGCTTTGACTGTAAATGTACCATCTCCTTTTGAGAGCAGACTGTGTATCCCCCCCTGTCCTAAATTATTATTGTAGGACAAGTAAATAAGATCAGCGCGTCCATCACCGTTGGCATCCATGACCTTTACGGCAGCATCAATAGGTGCTCCCGCAACACCGTTTTGCTGATACGTAAATGTGCCATCGCCATTTGATATATGCATATATAAAGTAGGTTGTAATGGCTCTGTATGCACTAAATCTAATAAACCATCACCGTTAATATCTGCCAATAACCAACCACCTCCCACCGGTGAGTAAAATGATGAAATCGTGAATCCTCCTGTACCTGTCGATTTCCAAACATACAATTGTTGCGAACTCGTAACATGTACCATATCCATCAAACCATCGCCATTTACATCAAGTGTTAACCATTGAACAGAAGAGTCTGTGTATGGATCAACAGGATCAATTGTTTGAGAAAAATTGGTGGCAGAGTAAGTTCCATTAGAATTATTAATTAATCTGGTGTAATTGCCATTATGATGAAAGTGAATTAGGTCAGACCAACCATCCCCGTTAACGTCCAAAGCTACCCAAACTTTGTCGGTAAGTAAGGCAGTGTCACCTGTCATCGTATGTGTTTGTACACTAGGTAGTGCTGTAAGGTCAGTAGGATAGCTGAGTGTGGTAGACGGTAAGCAATTTCCAGAAGCAGAACATACGCCTATAGATTTAAGGCGTGAACGACCAGTACTGGAACCTGGCTCATAAGAAAGTGAATACGTTAGTACATTAGTACTATTGGTTTGTGTAGTAATAGCTGTTAGCCGTGCTCGGTTCAGGTAAGCGTAGCCTCCCAGATAACCAGATATTTGATCAGCGCGTGTCAGATCATAGCTAAACATTATGTTATTTGTAGCAGTTAATCCCGTTGCGGAGTTGCTCGTATAGAGAATACTGGTCGGATAATAACCGCCATTAAATACGCTATTGGTTGTATCTTGCGTATAGCTAACAGTTAAAGTATTACCTTTACTATCATTTATTTTATTAAGCGCCCATGTACGTACAACTTGAGGGCTTAAACCTGTAACATTGATCTTGCTATCTGTAGTATTACCATATTCAAATGTTTGGCCATATTTGTTTTTGACGATAAAATAATTAGGTCCTCCTCCTGGAGCTGCGCCATAAGCTATTATCCTAGATAAATCATCAATTTCAGTGCGATATTCAGAACTTGCTGCTCCGTAAGCTCCTGAAACAACCATCAGCCGCTTTCCATCCAGGCAAAAGCGATCGCTAGAGGTGTAATTAATACCTGTTCTACTTGCATCTTGAAACTGTGTTTGGGGGCAGCGAGTAATTGCTGATAGTCCAGAAAGGCTCCAGCCAACTCCTAAAAGACCATTTCCTGAACGACTGTTATAGCTTAAAGCTAATTTGGGCTCTATATTTGCAATACCAGGAGGGGTTTGAATTGGAATGGTATAAGTAGCAGCTCCAACTGGCGATACATTAAAATTTCCGGGAATGACCATTTGAGCTTGCACGGGTGCAATAAAGTTAAATGACGATAGAGCAAGAATAGCCAAAGGACAGCGTATCCATGAAAAAGAGAATGGGTGGGTCATAGCACCATACGGCATGAGTGGGGCACTCCAAAGTAGCGTTAACAACGAGCAACTGTCTTTATTTATTTATCAAAAAACTTAATCTGTAAATGCCGATAGTAAGAAAAGTTTTAAAAATCGGAAGTATTAAGAAATATTCGGTTGTCGTAAATATTTGAAAAGATAATACCTGTTTGCTTTGTCAGGTGTAAAGCATTATGCTTATAAAAATGCTAATTTTATTAAAGGGATAGGCATATGCATAAAATTGCAACATTAGCTTCTTTATTGCTTGTAGCACTTTTCGTAACGTCAGTAGCCTTTGCTCAAACCGTTTCAACAGCTATTCCTGATGCTAGTAATCCCAATATGGAGCGCTTTTGTGATCCTAAAAGCAATGCCGAAGTCATGGCTAAAATCCAAGCCTATGAAAATCAAATTACAGCCTTGAAAGATCCTAAATCTCCAGAAAAAATTGAATTAATGGGGAAAATAGATACTCAAATTCATAAGCTAAAATGTAGCTACCGCCCTATTCAAAATTAATAATATAAAAGATAGTGTTATGAAAAATTTATTAAAAAGTATTTTTACGCTATTAATGATCATGGTTTCCTACCAAACCAATGCTTCTAGCCAATATTCTTCACGTATCACGTCACTTCATACCGTGCAAAATAGTGATGGTTCCAGCCTAACGTATTTTGCTTTGGATACCAGTAACCCCAGAAGTACGCTTCCAGCATGTACGTCTAACCCGATTTGGGTCATTAATACATCATCAGCAATGTCTGATATAGCAAAATCACAAGTAAGTTTATTGTTAATGGCATTTTCTATGGGGCGCCCCATCAATGTAATTGGAATGGGAGTCTGTAATTTTTATCCTGGAATAGAAACAGCTTCAGACATATGGGTAACAAATTAAGTTAAAAAATATTCTTTAATTCAACACTCCAAATTTCCAATCGCGATATTGCTTTCCTCCTTCTAAGTATTTTAATGAAGGAGGAAAATTTGTCTCTTTAATAATGGGTTGTGTTGATTGGCTATAAATAGCCATGATCCCGCCATCTTTATCTTTAATTACTCCCCAGTCTATATTGCCTGTCATAGGGTCTCTATATAGACGCCTTAGATGTCTTTTAATTCCAAAAAAACGCCGATCATATAATAATTCACTTAACTCTTTTGGATACACTTTGACGCTTCCAGGGCTTGCTTGATAATAACTTTCAATCGCCTTTTTATAGTGCTCTCCTATCCATAATAACTCTGCTTCTTTTTCGTGCTGCCGCTGATGGGCTAAATCAGGAATGGCTTGTGCGAGCGCTAATCCCATTAATGCTAATACACATAATAAGGCAATATAGGCGATGCCTTTATTTTTAAAAAATCTCAGAGATGGGTTTTTCATAGGTAAGCTTTAAAAACTATTATAAGGAACGCCAGCTTGATTTTTAGCTGTGCTGCCACTATGAACATCACTGATTCCTTGAGCATTATTGTTTGAAGCAGGTGCAATAAATACCCAGGTGTTTTTTTTATCTGTTAATGGGTCTACCGGAATTTGTTTTAGATAGCGTTCTTTCACTAATGTTTCCAATGAGTCAGGATATACGCCCTTATCAGACACATAATTTTCTATCGCTTCACGCATGGTTGCGAGTTGCTGCATTAAAACCTGGTCTCGTGCCCGATCGACGGATTTAAAATATTTGGGACTGACGATACTAACTAGTAATGCCAAAATACTTAAGGTAATCATTAACTCGATTAACGTAAAAGCTTTTATTTTTTTGAATTGTTTATTTTTACCATTCACGATAAGCAATCCCATTTAAACCAAGTTCTGAGCTTTTTGATTGAATATCGTACACATCTTCACCTGGAGCAGGCGTTTCTGCAGGAGAAATATAGCTACGCAGTTGCCATGTTTGGTCTGCAGGAAGGTCTGATGATTGTGCAAACGGATCACGAGGGATAAACCGTAAGAAACGACGTGGAGGCTGATTGGCTGTGGTCTGTATTCCTTCTGCCAGTATTTTTAACGTGGGAGGATAGCCCGATGCAGTAGCCGCTGCAGCGGGTATCTCGCCTTTGTCAGTAGCTGTTTTCCACTGATCTAAGGCTTTACGAATGCTAAATAATGCATGTCGTAACTCTTGTTCTTTAACACGACGTTGCGACATTTGAGCAACGGGCATAACGGCTAAGGCTAATACGCTTAAGAGTGTTAAGGTCGTAAGCATTTCGATAAGACTGAAACCTTTTAAGTGCTTCATGGTTACTACTACGCTTATTCAGCATTAATCGTGAGGGGTTGAGGAAGCTTAGCTTCAGGTACGCGGTCTAAGCCCATTGCGCTTGCACTGATGACCTTAATGGTTAAGGCTCCCTTTTGCAGAGGGCGTAGTTGTAGGGAAATAACACTATTATCTCCCATCACGGCATCTGATTGACTACGCTGGCTGCTTGTCATGACTCGACCATCTGCAAGGTTTTGGTAACTAAATAATGTACTGCCATTATCCTGGCTAAAGAAATCACCAGCCTCAGCGCGTTCAATTGCCCATTGCTTTGGATCTAAACTCAATTGGATTGGCATTCCTCGAATACCGCCATCGGTTTTTAATTTCAACTGTAGTGTTTGAACCTCTCCTACCTTGAGACTTTTAGGAGGTGTTTGCCAATATAATTCAATGTTACTGGGCGCACGCTGTGACGTTGCCCCTGTTTTTTTTGCATCATCTTCTGGTTTATAGGTGCCTGCAGGGGATGTTATGGATGGATTCGCATTAGCAGGTGCATTAGAAGTCCCTGGCGAAGCTTGACGCAGTGGTCGTCTAAAACGCAATTGATTTTGTGTTCCTGACATAATTTCATTTTCACTAATATCTTGTAAAGGTAGACTCCTTACAATATGCGGGGTAATAGACAGCATAATCTCTGTTTTTTGATTATTGTCTGTTGTGCTACCAAATAAGCGTCCTGCGACAGGTAAGTCTCCCAGGATAGGGATACGGCTTGCTGAGCTACGCTCCGTGTTACTGATTAAGCCAGCGAGAATTTGCGTTTCTCCATCTTTAATCACAAGCTCAGTTTCCGCTTTGCGGGTTCCTAATTGATAGGCAATACTGCCATTTTTAGTAGGGATTTGTTGGGCAATACTGCTAACTTCCATATTCAGTTTTAATTGGACGTGCTGGTCGTTACCAATTTGAATACCATCAATACCAAACTTAATACCCACATCCGTATAGGTAATGTTTTCTGTTACAAAGCCGTTTCCTCCCCCTGAAAACGTACTGGTCACAGTTGGAATCTTATCGCCAATTAATATAGACGCTTTTCCATGATTTTTAACGCGTAGCTTAGGGCTGGCTAGGGTATTTAAGTCACCCATATCTCGACGGGCATTGAGCGTAATTCCTCCAATGCCAGCTGACCATTGTTTAATATTGGTATGCGCTAAATCACTTAAGGTCATCGTTCCGCTTGCGGGCAGAATCGGTGATAACGAAAGTTGATTGGGTAATTCAATGCCTAACTGCAATAAGCGTGACCGATTCACTTCAATAATATCGACATCGAGTACGACCTCTGCTTCAGGCTCATCCAATTGTTGAATCATGGTATCAATCAGCCGGATAGTTTCAATCGGTTCTCTAAAAATAATACGGTTTAATCGTTCATCTACTAACATATCCTTGATACCAAGCATCGTTTTTATGCTGGGTGCTATCGTTTTCACTTCTGCATGAGAAAGGGTATAGGTTTTTAAAATTAACTCTTCATGCTGCCGCCGCTTTTCATCGGTATTAGGATAGACCGACCAGGTAGTGGCATCTATCGGTTTAGCAATGATTGAACCTGAGCGCATTAACCATTCCATGGTTTCATCAATGGGTTGATTTTTGGCATTCAAACTGACTCTCAGATCGCTTTTTACATCACGATCTATATGAAATCGTACTCCTGTATTTCGGCTAATGGCTTCCAGTACTGCGCGAATTGGCGCATCCTTAAATTCAACATTTACACGGGTATTTTGCTGTTGAAGGCGTAGAGTTTTTTCATCATCATTCCGTAAGCGTTCTTCTAGAATATTTTTAATTTGGCGCAACGGTAACGATTCAGGAATTTCTTTTAATGCAGTGATCGTGAGGTTGAGGGCTTCTTGTGGATTGGTTTCACTGAGTTTCAGTGCAGTACTTTGATAATCAGCCGCTTTTTGCTCACGTTGTAAGCGATTTTGAATATCAAGAAATCGATTATTAGTAGAATCCCATTTTAAAGCGCGCTCTACTAATATCTTAGCCTCTTTCCATTGCTGTTTTTCAATATACCTACTTATTTGCTCTGTCCATTTATCAAAGAGACTATTTTTGAGTTTTACAAAACGAAGTTTGATTTCAGCATCTGCTGGATACGCTTGTGACCCTGCCTCCAAAGTTTGCAATGCTTCCTCGTAGTTGCCTGCTTGCCATAAATCATCACTGGAAGACGTGATTTTCCAGGTAGCACATCCTGTTAAATGCGAGCTTAACAGGCCAAGTGCGATCATTTTTATTAATACTGAATGTGAAGTTTTCATTCGTCTTTAGTTTTCAAAGCAAGGGTTTGAGGCTCATTCAGAGGGATATAGATTAAAACTGCTTCCGTCTCATTTATTTTTTCTACACGGTAATCGTTTGCAATGACTTGTCCAGGTACTAACTCATATATTTCGTCATTTTTTTGTACGGCATGCACATTGCCGATTTTTCCTAGGTACTCAAAGGCTAATGGAGGAGCTACTGGTTTTGGTGGCGGTGGTGGAACAATAACGGGCACAATCATTTTAGGTGTAGGCGCAACAGGCTGAATGATGGTTGGGGAGCGAAATGCATCACTATTCTGTATAGGAAACGCCTCTCTTAGCTTCCAATCAATAGACGGTATCGCGGTGTGGGAGAGTGAATTTTGTTGTGCGGTTTGCACTTGAGGTGTTGATGGAGCACTATGGCTTTTACCTTGGCGTTGTAATTGAATTTTTCCATCTAACGCTTCAGGAATGTCATCTTCAGGGGCACATACATACGCAATCAAAGCGATGATAAATAACCCACTCCAAAATAGTTGCTGAGAGGTAAATTTATTTTTGAAAAATAGGCGTAGCTTCATATTAAAGCGCCTCAGTCGCACGTTGTATCGATTGTTGATCTGTGCGTAAGCGCTCATTGATACGATCAACATTTTTGATAGCCTGGCCTGAGACAGGTGTTGAAGGTAGCACTTGGACTTGAGTAGCTTGCTTCAATCTACGAGCATACCAATGCAATTTAAGTTTGATGTCCAGCTGTGGCTGCTGAGGTTGTGTGCGTTGTAATGAAAGCGTCTCTAGTGCCATCGTTGGTTGAGCGATCATCAGCAACGCTAACCATTTTTTAAATTGTGGATAGGTAGCAGTAAAACCTAGATCAATTCCAAGCTGGTTTAGAGGTGTGGATGATACTGGATGCGTTTGATAGTGCACTTCAGGTAAAAGAAACCCTGCACTGTTAGCTGCCCCATGCAATTGTTTATGAAGTTCAGACAATTGTTCCACACTCGGAAAACGCTCCCAATCAAGTTGAACCTTCGTGTAAGCAGGCTTCGTCACGATAACGGGCATGGAGGGATGACGCATTTTTTGCCTTAATTCCTCGAGTTCACGTTGTTGCTGGGGAATCAGATGGTATTTAACCGTACCCCATACCATGAAGAGCAGGAGCCCTAATAAACCCGGAAGCCCAATTTTTTGTAATGCATGTGGTAGATAAGGTAATTTCATGGATGCCTCCGCTTTGCAGATGACAAACTATGAAGCGTGTTGTGGGTAGCTTGAATTGTTCGCGTTTTTGTTCTAAAAAACTGTTGAGAGGTTGGCTTTTGAATATTGTTAGGAATTATGCCTGTTTGTAACGGCATGATTTTGGGAGGCCGGCTATTTAACGCCTCGTTACGTTCATTCCAATTTAGGGGGATATCTAAGGTAAATTGATTCGGTGTTATACCATTCTGGTTTGGCATCCACTTTTCTTCAATCAACTGACTCGCCTCAAGTAACGGCTGTTTAGCGATATCTTTTCTCCAGCGCTCTACAGCATCAAGATTTTTAGCCTCTGCTTGTAAAACTAAATGTTGCTTGTTCTCATGTAGATGCAGTGAAAGCAGTGTTATGTCTGTATTTAAGCTGTTTTCTAGCGTAATGAACAAGATAGCAGGATCATAGGCAAGTTCCTGACCTAACTTTTGCCAGCTTAAGATGCTGGCATTATTTTGATACTCTAGAGTATTTTCAGTGAGTTGAACGTTTTTTTTAGGGGATTGCTGCAGAACGATCGTAGTGACTGTTGATTCCACTCCATCATTTTTTTTATGTATATCAATCGCCGTATTGATCACAGTTTTTTTCTTAGGGAGACTGGCAGGACTTGCTAAGCTCTTTTCTATACGCAAGCGTAATTGATATAAGCGCCAAGCTTCAGCTGTTTCGATCGATAGCAAGACTGAAACAATACACAGTAATATCCAACCGCTCCAAGATAATAGTTTAGGATGCTTCCACGCGCCTAATGCTTCTGTCGGTAACGTTGTTGATGGAAAAAGGCTATCAAGAACCGTTGCATAGGCCTGATGCACTACTAATTTAGATGCTGTGAAGAAAGATTTCATAGCGTCGGCCTCCATACATCCGGAGCCGAGGTAACCAGTTTTTTTCCGTCTAAAGAATAGTGATGCAGCGTGATGTGTTGATGGGAGGGGTTATTCTGGACTCTGACATGCAAAATGCTTGCTAGTTGCTGTTCATCACAGTGCTGTGCCACATACTCTTGTAAATAGTTGTTTTTATCACTTATCTCTTCAGGAAAGTAACGAATAACTGCTTTTTTCCATTGCTGTGTTGCAAGAGAACGTTCCAGCCATAAGAATTGATGGTGTTCTTCCCAGATCCAAATGCTTAGACCAGCTCGCTGTAACGCAGTCAATTGGCGCTGAGCATGAAAAAATCCCACTGCCCAGGCAGGTCGACACCAGCGAATAGACTTATCAAACGGTTTAAGCGCTACAGCAACCTCATAGGGCCTGGCCGTAATTAAGGCTGTTTGGTGGATGACTGCATCAGGTAAAACAATATCCCAAACTTGATCTGGGAATAGTTGTTGAAAAGTATTTTTCCAATAGAGAGGATATTCCGACAGCGATAAGCCTTCTAATGGTGCAATCGTTAATACTTGATGGGAGTCGAGTCCTAATTGAATATCGAATGAAGTACCAGTTAAAGATCCAAGCTCAGAAAGCTCTATTTCTGTTTGAGTGCTCGGATTCCATAAACGATAACCGCCATCCTGTTGTCGTAACTGCAGTAGAGGTGAGGTTTTTTTAAGAAAAAGATTACGCCAGCTCATAGCTCATCTTCCTGGCGCGTCATTCTTTGCATTTCATCAATACTCGTCGTTCCTTCTAATACTCTATTCCAGGCGGCACGACGTAAAGACACCCAACCCTTTTTTTGTGCATGAAGACGTACTTCATTGAATGACTGCCGATGAAGGAGCAATTCTTTCATCACGGAATCTATCTTCAGTACTTCTGCAATTGCTTGCCGCCCTTGATAGCCTGTTCCTCTGCACTGTGCACAGCCCTGCCCTCTCCGAATGCTGGAGGCGACGTCATTGAGCGGGATTTGCATAAGAGTTAGTTCTTCTTGAAGCTCATCAAGCTTTGTAGGATCATCATTTATACTGCAATGTGGGCATAGCAGGCGTATCAGTCGTTGAGCAACGACTCCATTTAGCGCAGACAAAAAACTATAAAGATCAGTTCCTAAATTCAGGCAACGCCCTATTGCTTCAAACGTATCATTGGCATGCAAGGTTGCAAAAACACGGTGTCCCGTTAAGGCTGCTTGTATGGCAATATCCAGGGTCTCAGCATCTCGAATTTCCCCAACCATAATGCAATCAGGATCATGACGTAAGATGGAACGTAGTCCACGTGCAAACGTTAATCCTTTTCGATCATTGACTGGAATTTGTAATACCCCAGGTAATTGGTATTCCACAGGATCTTCAATCGTTATAAATTTGTCCTGGCCTTTATGAATTTCGTGAATGAGCGCATAAAGGCTGGTTGTTTTTCCACTGCCGGTAGGGCCTGTCACCAGCATTAATCCATATGGGGCTTTACTGAGCGCGCGGATGGCAATTTGTTCATCATTGTTTAAACCGAGAGAGGATAAACTTAACACTTGTTTCTCTGTTAAGCGGCGTTTATCCAATATTCTCAATACCACGTCTTCCCCAAATAAACTGGGCATGACAGATACCCGAAAATCGACGTCATGGCCTTGTATACTGTGCTTTAAACGACCATCTTGAGGAATCCGTTGTTCTGCAATATCTAGTTCAGCGAGTATTTTAATACGGCGTACTATTTGCTCTGCATCCACACGGCTATCTCTGCGTGTGACGGGAACCAGAACGCCATCTAAACGCCATAAACAACTCAAGCCTTGGGCATCAGTTTGAAAATGAATATCACTTGCACCATTTTTCCAGGCATCGTAAAGCAATGAGGAAACCAGCTGAATAATAGGGCTGTCAGTTTCCGCGATTTCTCGAAATGACAAGGCATTTTTTAGGTGATCCTGGTTAGCTACCGGAAGACTTGTTGCGACTAAATCCAATGCGCTTAAGCTTTGCTCGGCTTTATGTAAAAGTGTTTCTAAGGTCGCTATTTCTGCTACTGCCCAAGTAATGGGTGTCTTAGCCCGTGCTTCTAACCTTGCTAGTAAAACATCCACTTCAGTCGTTGCACTAATCAGCTCAAATCGCTCATTATGTTGGCGAATGATACAAGGTACAGCACAGCATTCTCGATAAGAAAAAAGTGTAAAGTCGAGTGGTGATTCAATCAGATCATGTAAGGTATAAAAAAGAATTTTTTTATGGGCAGCCCATTGCGCCATCGGCAAAGAGGTTTCCGCTTTAGGTGATGCTTTAGAGGAATTAAATAGGTGTGATTGAATCCAGCGTAGCATAACTGTCGTTCCTTACAGCAAGTTGCCAGTGAGTTCAAACAGTGGCATATACATCATCACCACAATCACTCCGATTAATACTCCCATCAGGATCATCAAAACGGGTTCTAAGACTCTCATAAAGCGCTGTGTGACTCGACGCAAATCAGATTCTGTCCAAATGGCTAAATTGTATAAGGCTGAAGGCATCTGCCCTCTTCCTTCGGCAGCAGTCAGCAATTGCTCTCCAATAGAGTCGATTAAATGATTTTGAGAAAATGCCTGGCTTAGGGCATGTCCCTGTTGTATGGATTGTTGCGCTTGATTCACACCATTGATCAAGAGAGGTAAATTTAATACGCCTCGTGAAAGCAGCATGGCTTTGGGTAAACTGATGCCTGCCGCTAAGAGTGCTCCTAACGCACGATAAAAACGGGCGCGTTGAAATTGAATAATGCGTAAGTTTAAATACGGAAGCTTGGTTAGCAATTGTAAGAAATAAGGACGAAATTGGGGGGTAAACAGAAGTATGAGCAGGCTGATAACTAGAGCAATTAAGGCAATAACGACAGCGTTATGATGTTGATCCACCCATAAGCCCCAATCAATTAATAACTGTGTACTCCAAGGAAGGGTTTTATTCATTTGAACAAAAATGACACTAAAACGCGGTACAACATAAAGCATTAAGAAAGCGATCACCGCGCCTCCTACGGCTAACACTAGGGCGGGATATAAGCATCCGGATACGATCGATTCTTTTAATTGGCGATGTTCACGATCTAATTCAACATAATGTTTTAAAGCATCAGAAATTCCGCCAGTTGATTCACTGGCTTCTACGGTAGCAATCAATAACTCAGGGAATATTCCAGTGTTTCTGAGCGCTTCAGAAAAGCGCTCGCCTTTTTGTAAGGCATTTTCGAGCTGGAGAAGAATCGCTGTTCGAGACATTTCTGGTGCATATTCAGATGCATGACGGCGTAATGCATGCAGTGCTTCAGAAATATTTAAGCCTGCGTTTAAAAGGTTTAACAGCTCTTCCAAAAAAATGAATACAGAAAACCCTCGTTGTGAAACATGTGCAGTTTCTTCAACGCTACACTTTAGAACCATCAAACCTTTTTGTTGATAGCTTTCTAATGCCTGATGTTCCGATGAGGCATAGCTGATGTGTTCCTGTACTTTATGTTGAGCATCAATATACTTTATTCTGTAGCGCACAAATTAGCCCTTCATGATGCACAACTATCGTACAACAATATCAGCGTTTTCCGCTGTACCGCCTGGTGTACCATCTTTACCTAAGCTTTTAATTTCAAATTCAGCATCTTGAATAGGAGAGGTATAAATATAAGGACGGTTCCAAGGATCATTCGGTACAGTTTGTTTGAGATAAGGTCCCTGCCAGCGTGATTCATTTTGCGGTGCAGTCATTAATGCAGCTAAACCTTGTTCTGTCGTCGGATAATGGCCTGTATCTAACCTATACGTATCGAGAGCTTGTTCAAGACCTTTAATTTGCGTAATGGCAATTTTGACTTCAGACTTTCCTAATTGAGAAAAATATTTAGGTGCTACATAGGCTGCTAATAATCCTAATATAACTAATACGACCAATAACTCGAGTAACGTGAAGGCGTTTTCTTTTTTTGCATCAAGCGAATAGCAGTATTTTTTTATTTGCATCATGAATCTTAGGCGTTAGAGTTTAAAATTCTTATTAATCATATTGTTAACCAGTATTTACAAGTTTAACACTTTTTCAAATAAGTGATTGTTTTTATAAAAAGGCAAACCGAATTTATTAGCGGGTTGAAAATGCAATAACTTAAAATCAGTTAACAAATATAAAACTTTAAGTTCAAGTACTTAGAAATGTTTTTTTAAGGAGTATTGTACTTTTTGTTCAATGATCCTTTTAAGAGAAAAGAATGCTATTTTCCAAAATCATATTGATATCAACTTTTTCTTTACGCTATTAACATGTACCTAGGCCTTACGCACAACTAAAAGATTTTAGAATAACGGCTTATGTTGACTGCTTTACGAAACCTGAAAATTTGCTGCGCAACTCTGAAACCTTATACTACAATGCGCTCACGCTGAAATATTATCAATTGAAATAATGGGGATTTTTATGAAACATGCTCTTATTTTTGTGTGCTTCTGGATATTTTTATCAGAGAATTTATGTGCCCAAACTCTTCCAGGCCAACCATCAAAATTAAAAGGAAAAATAACGCGTTGCGACTATCCAGAAAATGCACAGCTGTATGACATTATTACAAAAAAGAAAACAGAATTTGCATCAGTTGAAGGCAACAGCGAACAGGCACAAGCAAGAAAAGCGACACTTAATCGTGAAATACAAAATGCTAATGAAAAACTAAAATGTACAACCGAATAGCTATTTTATGTTTATTGCAATTTTAATTATTTTTAAGGAGGGTTTGCTATGCAATTTATAAAATACTCGTGGGTCAAAATATTTTCTATATGTGTTTTTATGCTTTTTAGTAGTAATAAGGGTTTTGCTCAAGGCCCTGGATGGACAGTAACTTCAACTGTTCAAAAAGTTATTGTAACTATCAATGGAGGAGTAAATGTTCGGCTTACACCCGAGCTAACGGGCTGTACTTCACAAAGTGGCTATGGCCCGCTATACGCTTCGATTTATCCAGATCATCCAGGTATTAATAGAATAGAGGCTCAACTTCTTGCCGCTTACTCAACTGGCGCTCAAGTCACACTTTTTTTATCAGATAGCAGTTGTAAAGTAAGTGAAGTCATTATTGGTGGGAGCTTTTAAAGTTTTGTAGAAAATTTAGACTCAGCCTATGCTCCAAACTCTACACTTAATTGTTGATCAACAATTTATGGCTCTGTTGCAAAAACTTGGCGAGTTGTTAATGCTTAAGAATATTAAGTTAATTCTTAGTTAACACTATGAGCGATTTCAAATGGAGACACTTTCAAGGAGAAATCATTCTTTGGGCAGTTCGCTGGTATTGTAAGTACGGTATCAGTTACCGTGAACTAGAAGAGATGCTTGAAGAGCGTGGTGTTAACGTTGATCACACTACGATTTATCGATGGGTTCTGCATTATGCTCCAGAATTGCAGAAGTGGTTGAAATGGTACATCAAAAGTGCTTCCCATCTGAGCTGGAGGGTGGATGAGACCTACATCAAGGTAAAAGGGAAATGGGGCGTATTTATATAGGGTGGTAGATTCTAGCGGAGATACGATCGATTTTTATCTTTCACAAACTCGCAATGCCAACGAAGCCAAACGATTTTTAGGTAAAGCATTGGCTGGGCGTAAAGATTGGGAAATGCCGCGCGTCATTAATACGGATAAAGCCGGAGCTTACGGAGTAGCTATCAAAGAACTAAAAAAAGCAGGGAAATTACCCCAGAATACAGAGCATCGGCAAGTAAAGTATCTTAACAACGTCATAGAAGCAGATCATGGAAAGCTCAAAAGACTTATCAGGCCTACCTTGGGATTTAAATCGATGAAGACAGCTTATGCCACGATTAAAGGTTTTGAAGCGATGCGTGCTTTGAAAAAAGGCCAGGCTAGTATCTATCAACTGCAAAAGGGAATTATAGGAGAGGTACGTCTTGTGGAACGCTGCTTTCATTTAGGGGAAAGTGTATTTGCAGAGTTTATGCAAATTGCCAATCTTTACTTTGAAAATGAAATTGTTTAAGCAAATACAGAAACGTTTGCTTCAGCAACTCAAATCCTTCAATTTTTTGCAACAGAGCCCAATTTTATTCCTTAGCATCCTAAATCCGTTCAGAATATAGCATGACTTTTGCTGCTTTAAAATTTGCGACAGAACCCTTATGGGGTCATCCAAAGATACAAAACTACTTCAACGCCAAAACTGCTTCCAGCAACCGACTGATTACACTCGGAAGTCCCAAAAACATTAATAGGGCGACCTTGTGCTAAAGCCATTGTTAACATGGCAATTTGTGCTTTTGCTACGTCAGGATTAGTATTATTAACTGCCCAAGCTATGCTTGTACCTGCGCAAGCGGGAATAGAGGTTCCAGGAGTTCTAGAACCCTCAAGCGTAAAGAAAACCACTCCGGCGTTACCGTTATTGGTTTGTGCTTGATAAGTATTCAGGCTGATAACACGAGCAGAATACTGAGTAGATGCAAACCCCCAAGAGGCTAAAAACATATAAGAAAATAGGGTAACGCATAATTTTAAGAGCGAGTTCATTATCGATGGCTTTCTAAGCTTTTAGTTTTGAATTGGGCGGTATACGCACTTAAGTTGATGCGTTAACTTAGAAATTTTTTGAATAAGATTCATTCGTTGAGGATCTGCAGGTGCTAGAGCATTAATTTGATCTTCAAATGCTTTAATTTGAGCAAAAACATTTGCATTGATTTCGGGAGCGCAATATCGTTCCATATTAGGATTACTAGCATCAGGAATGACTGTGACAGTGGTTTGAGCAAAGGCTACTGACGTTACGAAAAGTGCTACAGGCAATAAAGAAGCTAATATTGCAATTTTATGCATATTCCTATCCCTTTAATAAAATTAACTTTTTTATAAGCATAACGCTTTACACCTGACAAAGCAAACAGGTATGATCTTTTCAAATTTTTACGACAAGACAATATTTCTTAATGCACTCGATTTTTAAAACTTTTCTTACTATCGGCATTTACAGCTTAAGATTTTTGATAAATAAATAAAAACAGTTGCTCGTTGTTAACGCTTCTTTGGAGTGCTCCACTCATGCGGTATGGTATTCATTCATTCATTTTTGCCCAAGCCTGAATCAATTTTTTTTCGGCTACATCAGACCTTATTGGGGTCAGCTCACGGTTGCGGCTTGGCAATGTTGCATAAACTAGCGGGTGTGAATCCCGTCCAGGTAATCACTAGCCATGAGCCTGGTATCGAGTCTTGCAGGCACGTTGGTAATAATTTGCTTGATGCGTAGATACGAAAGAAAGCGAGGTGCAAAGGTAACAGATCATGCTGACCTGAAGGATCAAGTCCCGAAATGACCGTATTGGAAGTGGCCGATAGCATCGTGAGGCTAGCAGGCAACAGTTGTTATTGCGCTTAGGCAAGTAATAACAACCCTCCCGGGATCTTAGTTCGTATCGAGCTTTATATTAAGTTTATGCAGTAACCAAGGATACCCTATGGTTGGCGCAGCTGCTTGTCCATAAATTACTTGTATCACCATATACCGTTACTGAAGATTGAGTATGTTTGGCTGCAAGAACCATTGTAAGCACGTTCTTAGCGCCTGGATCAGTACCTGCTATCCGGAAACCGGCTTACAAACCCTGATAAAAATGAGCGTTAAGTGATTTTATAAAACAATATTTTAAAATCTCTAAAAAAGACGTTTTAAAATTTTTGCAACAGAGCCGTATTTTTGACCTAAAACCATCTCTTTATTAATTTCCTGATTTTTCCAAAACCGCTGGCATTAGCGCTGTCCCAGAAGATTTTGGTGTTGCTCCCAAAACCAGTTTTACAGACAAATTACCTTGTTTATCGCTATCCACTTTTTCAATTGAACCAATAGCTACACGCTCATTGGGCAAACCTTTAGTTTTAAAAAATAATACGATATTCTCACTCCGTTTCTTCGCCATGGCCTGCAATTGAGTTTCTGTAACGGTTTCTGTTTCCTGGAGCCGACGAAAAAGAATGATGTAGAAATCAGTGCCTTTTAACTGCTCGATTTCATTCTGGCTTAAGCTTCGTTTTGAATGGAATAAGCCAGAGAGCTGGGAAGCTACTTTGCTGGCTACATTTTCGGTTAGCTGACCAGGATTAGCGGTACGGAAACCTTCTTTGAGAGCGACAAGTTCTCCCCTACCCAGCCGAGTGGCAAACAGTTTTTCCAACGCCGTCTGTACTTTAGGAGAATGGGTTGCAAGAGGACCCGGATCATCCTCAGCATCCATAGATTGGCCCGTTTGCTTGGCGATTACACGGCGTAGTTGAACATCTTGAAGCGCCGTCTTATCCGAGTCTGCATAAACTCCATGCACCGTCATAACTAGCCCACGACGCTTACTCAATGCTTCAGCAAGCTGTACGAGCTTTTCTTGCTCAGGAGGCAATAATTGATCATTACCAGCTTCGAAGGTAATATTTTCGAACTTCTCTCCATGGCTGAATAATGAGCCCAGCGCTCGAAAAGGAGCTGTAGCAATTTTTTCGATCACATTGATAATGGCTTTCCAGATAATCTCGCGGAAACTGAATTGCGGATTATCCAGACTGCCTGATACTGTTAAGCTCTGGTCGATACGACCATTAGAATCTTCCAGCATAGCAATCGCTAAATCTAATGGAAGATTTTTGGCTTCAGGACTTTCCACGTGCTCGCCCAGCGTTAATTTGTCCATTGTGATTTGGTTTTTGCCTGACAGTTGGCGTTTATTGAATTTGTATTCCAGGTTCAAAGAGAGCTTGCCGGATTTGATCTTGCGCCCGGCAAACGTAGACGAGTAAGGGGTGAGTCGTGTCATTTCGACGTTTCGGAAGGCTACATTGATATCCGTAAAATCAGTGGGATTAAGAAAATTGATCTGTCCTGTTGCCTGAGCAAGACCATAATCATCTACATTTCCTTTTAATGCGACCCGACCTGGTGCTCTGGGACTGGAAGAAAGTCCATCAATCGCGCCATGTAAATGATGGATACGCGTAGCAAATGGAAACACGAGTGAGTAATCAGCAAAATCCATTTGACTGTTTTTGAATTTAAAACGATCAACGTTAACTAAGAAAGCCGGCGATGACTTCCGTTCAGCTGCTGCAGTAGGCATTGCTTTTGGCGTTTCTTTTTGCGGATTAGCGTGTTCAGGTGTACGAAGAATATGAGAAATATTGACTGACTTATCCTTGTTGATAATAAGCCTGGAGCTTGAGCCATCAATTGAGAGATCGCCTATATCAAGCTTTGCAGGTGTCATACGCATGTTCTTAGTATTTAGAGAGTTCCATACAAGAAACGTTTGATGGGTATCTTTCTCTATAAGGCGTACCTGGCGTAGATCAAAACCACCTTTAAAACCAAAACCCTTATTGCTAAATGTGGCTGCGCCTTCGGTATTGAGTATGCCGCTAGCTACGGACAGTCGACTCACTGAAGTTAAATAGGGTGTTAGCGGCACTAATGCGAGCTTAGCTAATTTGATCTGGAATTCTGCAGATGCATCGGATGGAAGAAACTTACCCGTTGCTTCAAAACTTCCGCCTTCTTTCATGTTTAAAGAGGCTCGTGCAGGAAGTTGGATGGAAAGATCGTTACTGATATTCTCAACGCTTAGCGCAATATCGCTTAACGAGTGGTCAGCTGCGGGAACAACAGTCTCATCATGTAAACTAGCGAAAAAGTTTTTTAGCTCAAGCGTTTTTACATGATACCGCCATGGGTTATTGCTGGTCGTTACTCGTGTTGATTCAGCAGCTGGTTTAGTAACAGCTTTAGAAGCACTTGGCACTGTCTTTAAAGGTTCAAGTAAATCGATGTGTCCATGCTTATTGCGCACGGCCTTCAGGCTTCCATCCTTTAGCAGGATATGATCAAGATTAAGGTTTCGATCAGCCAGGTTGACCTGAATATTTTCAAGGGACAGTGCGCCTAATTGCAGTAACTGCATCGCTGATCCATCTAATTTGGGCTTATGAACGACATTACCTGAAAAGTTCAGTGCACCCAGCGCTAAATGCTGACTAGCCAAATCATAGTGACCATTGAGAAATTGAACAAGATTAACAGTAAAACCAAGGCCTTCTTTTATATCAACATTGAGATGAACAATGTGGGCTGCTATGTGGTTTAAGCTCAGGTTGAATCGATCTTTAGCATAATCAATCGCATATTGAGTCGAAAGCTCTGCCGTGCCACTGCGTAATGTTGCCGGAAGATCTTTGAAATAAGGGGCAACGCGTAGCAGATTAATATTTTTAATGCTTAGCGAACCCTTTGAAGCTATCGGCCTAAGCGTAGTTTTCCCTTCCCAAAGTATATGAGTCCCGAAGGTTGTTTGAGCAGCGATCTTATAGCTACCTTCTCCATTCTGAAGCGTAGAAATATTTTTCAACGTAAGTTCAAGCGGCTCAAGTTGAGTATTAAAGCCTGCTTTTTTATCATCAAAATTGAGCTTGCCATGGTTAAGAGAAAAGTTTTGGATATTAAAAGGTGGGAGCGGCGAATCAGGTTTTTTGTCTTTATCTTTTAAAGCTTCGAGTAAAGGTGTCCAGTTTAGTTGACCATTGGACTGAAGCACGAAGCTTACTTCGGGTTTATCTATCTGAATCGCATTAAAAATATAGCTGCGGCGATAAAGGCTTGAAGCAGAGAGATTAATCCTCAAGTCTCTGAAAGCAAGTAATGGTCTACCATTAGGTTCTAGCAGTCGTAAGTTAGCCAGATGCAAATTGAGACGTAAGGGATCAAATTCAGGCAGATCAAAAGAAAGGCGATGGCCTGTTTTTTCGGCAATATATTTGGGGGCTTGGGAATGTATGATTCTTGGCAAAGCTAGCCAGCCAAACAGTAAATACGCAGCTATAAGGCTGATGAATGATATTGCCAGAATTTTCAGGGAACGCAAGCGCACAATGGACTCAATTTCGGTACATAGACATAAAATTTTCGCAATTGTAGCATGATGACCGAGAGATATTTTTTGCTAAAAAACTTGAATAAGCATGTGGCCGTACACATGTTGAAGCTAGTGGTTTGTGTTGCCAACATTTGCCCATCATGCAACGTTTTATAGGTATACCATAGCAAAGTTAGGTGATTGCGCTTCACGCATGTGTATGAAGATCTATCCCCACAAAGGAGAACATCATGGATAAATATTTTGATTTGACTAAATCACCCTCATCTTCACAGGAAGAGGGTTTACGTGCTTACATGCTTAAAATCTACAATTACATGTCCGCAGGGCTGGTATTAACAGGACTTATGGCCTGGTTTTCTGCCCACTCTCCTACTTTTCTAAACGCAATGTATCAGACTGAAGGATCCCAAATTGTTGGTATGAAGCCTTTGGCTTGGGTAATTATGATTGCTCCAGTAGCGCTGGCAATGCTTCTGAGTTTTGGCATTAATCGTATGTCGCTTCGTACTGCGCAAGCCAGCTTCTGGGGATATGCGGCGATTATGGGTTTATCTTTATCCAGCATTTTTTTAACCTATACCAGTACAAGTATTGCCACAGTGTTTTTCATCACCGCAGCAACCTTTGGTGGAATGAGCGTTTATGGCTACATCACAAAACGTGATTTGACCGCCTTCAGATCTTTTCTAATGATGGGTCTGTTTGGAGTGATTATTGCTTCTGTTGTGAATATATTTCTTCAAAGTCCTGCATTGCTTTTTACACTCTCAGTGATGGGTGTGTTGGTATTTACAGGCTTAACTGCTTACGATACCCAAAAGCTAAAAAACATTTATCTACAAGCTTCTGTAGATCGTAATTGGATAGAAAAAATCACAATCATTGGCGCACTTAATCTTTATCTCGATTTTATTAATCTTTTTATGAGCCTTTTAAATTTAACAGATAGAAGACGTTAAACCTTAGCTTTTTAAAGATAATTTAATGATGAAAACTTTAAACGTTTTGCTGAATGCTATGAAAGTGATGAAATGTTTAAAGGATAGCATGATGCGTATATTGCGATACGCTTGGCTTGAAGGCTACGGTATTGCTCTGAAACAAAAAGCGGCTACTTCGCAACAAAAAATTATATTTTAATAGTAATAAGGCATCTTAAATAAATGCCTTATTCATCATATAATCAAAACTTATATTTTTAACTCTTCAAGATTCTTACCGTTTGATAAAGCATCCTGAACCCATTTAGGCTTTTTACCACGCCCTGTCCAGGTTTCTTCATTATTTTCAGGATTACGATATTTAGCGTCAACAGTATTTATCACTTTTTTACCAGCGAGAATTTCCTCAGCAGTAAATCCATATTTGTCTTCAATTTGTTTTATTGCTGCACGTGCCTCTTTCAGATTTTGAGATTGACGTGCCTTGAACTGAATTTGTAATTCTTTTTGAACATTTTGAAGTTCTTCAAAAGAAAGATTACTTAAATCGATACTCATTTTTTTCCTTTAAAAGTTTGGACTTATCAAAGTTATGATAGTAAATAATATTTTATCATAGCTAAATGTTATTTTTTATAAAAATAATTGATTCATAAAAATTAGATATATCGCTATGATCTTATTAATTAACTCGTAATTGTATCGATATTAGATATGTATTCATTAAAATGTTATGAAAAACTATGAGTATCGATAAAAAGATTCAGCGTTATCAAGATGACATTAACGAAATTAATGCACTTTTAGATTCTAAAAGTACGAATGATTTCGAAAATTATCAAGCCGCGTTAGAGTGGTATCAACATCTTTGTAATAAAAGAAAAATTAAAAAATTTAGTATCAAAAGACTTGAAACCTTACAAAAAAAGTCTTTTCATTCAAAATAATGATGGCTTATTTATACTCATCAACTAGTTTTAAATGCCTTATCAGAGATGAATTTAATAAAAAACGTATTAACAACAAACTTAATAGGTCTGCTAAGAGAACCTAAAATTAATAATATAAATTAGAAATATTGTATTTAGACAATCTATAACTCTTACCTTATCCCCACAGAAAATATCTACTCCGTCAAACAATTTTTGGGTAAAACTTTACAGATGTAAGGAATATGAATTACTGCGTAAAATCAATACAGACTGTTTATACGTTTGAGTTTTTGCTACTAAAATGCCTCTCATATATATTTACTAATTTTTCAAACGCGTTAATGGTAGTGTTAAGTTAAGCCATAGAGGGAGAATGCGTATGTGCGTAAATTACAGACCTCTTAACCATGAAGATTTGATAAAAATTTTTGATGTAAACATTGCTGAAGATGCAGAATGGCCCAAGGAAACGTACCAAGACTATTTTGCTCCTATTATCCGTAGTGATTCAGAAGGCAAACGCGAAGCCTTTATGGCCAGTTTTGGCATGATACCTAAACAGCATACTCCATCGAATTTTAAGCGTTTCTCGACGATGAATGCTCGAGCTGAAACAGTTGGGGAATTACGAAGTTATAAATCTGCTTGGTCAAAACATCAATTTTGCCTTGTACCGATGTATCATTTTTATGAGCCCAATTGGGAAACAGGCAAGCATATTCGCTATGCCATAGGGATGGCCAATCATTCTCCTTTCGCTGTAGCTGGACTTTGGCGTGATTGGAAAGAGGAGGATGGTGGCATTTCTCATTCTTTTACACAATTGACGATCAATGCAGATGTTCACCCGCTCATGAAGCGATTTCATAAGCCTGATGATGAAAAAAGATCGTTAGTTATCATTTATGAAGAAGATTATGATGACTGGCTTCAATGCGATAAACTTGAAGAAGCGCAGTTATTTTTAAGGAATTATCCTGCGGAGCTGATGGAAGCCTGGCCTATGCCTAAAGAAAGTAAATCAAAAAAATAGTAGCTTCGTTCAGTTATTATAGAAAACTGTTACTTAGCATACACCAAAGGCAATGCATCCCAACTCGTTGTGTAAGAAGGTGATTTAGAGCCACGCTTCATTGACCATGATCGTCCGTTTAAAAGTCCAACTGTTCCCACGCCGATCGTGTTTTTTCCATACTGTTGATTAATTTGATCTATAACGTTCATGACGGCATCGCGGCGTGAAGTATCTTCTTCAAATAGACCGTACTGACTATTTTTCTTCTGGCTAATTCCCATTAGCATAACTCCAGCTTTGATGTATGCAACACCAGGCTTATAAATGATGTTTAAACCCATTAAAACGGTATGAATGAGCTTGATGGTATCATCAGAAGCATTGCAAAGAGGAATGGTCATGCCTTTTGAATAGTAGTTGGGCTTATGAGGGCTAGATTGAATAAATACCTGAACAGCATCACACACGGATTGTTGTTTTCTTAATTTTCTAGCGGCCGTATTCATATATTGACTAACCGCTTCTTGTAAGTCTTCTAAAACATATACTGATTGGCCAAAAGACCTAGAAGAAATAATTTGTTTTTTATCAGGCTGTATATCCTCTAGCGACAAACATGCAATCCCATTCAATTCACGAACAGTTCGTTCGACGGTAACGCTAAATTTTTGTCGCATCATTGCAGGATCGGCTTTACAAAGATCAAGTACAGTAAAAATACTCAGTTCATTCAGCCCTTGTGTTAGTTGTCTTCCTATACCCCATACTTCACTTACATCAATACTAGACAGAAGCAGATTATTTTCTGTGATAGCAAGAGTTTCTAAATCACACACGCCATTAAATCGAGGGTTTTTCTTTGCAATGTGGTTGGCCAGCTTTGCACGTGTTTTGGTTGAGCCTATGCCAATACAAATAGGAACGCCTACACCTTTTTTGATAGTGTCCTTTATATCAAGCGCATATTGAGTTAAATCATAAGGTAAACCACTAAAATCTAAGAAGGACTCATCAATACTGTATATTTCTTGATGAGGTGAATATCCATTCAGAATGGTCATAATACGATGGCTAATATCTGCATAAAGCTCGTAGTTACTACTAAGTGCAATGATGCCATACTGTTTTGCTTGCTCTTGTATCTGAAACCAGGGTACACCCATTGGCAGTTTTAAAGCTTTTACTACTGAGCAACGTGAAACGACACATCCATCATTATTCGATAATACAACCATAGGAACGCTTTCGAGGTCTGGGCGAAAAATGCGTTCACAAGAAACATACATGTTATTCACATCGACTAAAGCAATACGTCGATGTGTATTGAAGATACTCATTTGTTTGTAAGCTTATGAAGTACACAGGTTGCTACGCCCCAAATCACTAATTCCTGATCTTTTTTAATAGTAATGGTTGAATAAGCAGGATTTTCTGCTAAAAGATAAATAGCGGTTTTTGTTTTTTTCAGTCTTTTTATGACTAATTGATTATCAATCGCGGCAACAACGATATCGTTATTGCTTGGAGTGATTGAGCGATCAACGATTATTTCATCACCATCCCATATGCCTGCATCAATCATTGAGTCCCCCGCTACTCGTAAAACAAACGTAGTAGCGCGATTGAGAATTAATCGCTCGTTTAAGTCTATACCGTGTTCAATATAGTCCTCTGCAGGTGAAGGGAACCCGGCAGAAATGCTATGAGACATCAAAGGAATGAAGCACGGTAAGGAATATAAAGCGACTGACTTAATGTTTATTGTATTCATAGGTTTATCTTTTAAGTTGATTTTGTAACGTAATCAAGTTAAGGATAACTCATGAAAAAAGACCTTACCAGATAATAATAAAAATATTCCTCAAAAAATGTTGTTTATAAATAACTAATGCCGTAGTACGGCATGGTTTTCACCCTCATGACGCACGTCGATGCTTTGCTCTATGAGGGTGCTTTTCTTTTTGAACATCCCATAGCTCCTCATCAATTCCATCATCACCGTTAGCCATTTCCATCGAATGCTGCACTGCCCAGGCTAAATAACAAGACGCTTTCGCGGCATATCCTCGCTTTGCTCCGGTATTCCACGGTCATCTTGCCATTTAGCCTTTATGGGCAGTGCCTTATTTCGATGGGCTAACGGCGATGACGGAAAAGATTTGATGAAGTGCACTAGAACTTTCAAAAAGAAAAAAGAAGGTTCAGCGGGCTTCAGCGAATCAAGAAAAGATTTTTTAACCCCTCTTTTTTTAAAAGCAAGGAGACAACATGGAAACCAATCAGCAACAAATAAACTTAGCTACTTCAGAGGAAAGCAAGAATTCAAAGCCTTTAAACGCTTACGAGGAAAGACTAGAAAGAAAGCGTGATAGATACGCAAGCCTAGCAGCAAAAGCGAGGCAGCAAAGTGATTCTATTTATAAACAAGCGCGGTCTATGTCATCGTGTATTCCGTTTGGGCAGCCTATTCTTGTTGGTCATCATTCCGAGCGCAGAGATCGAAATTTTAGAAACCGTATTCATAACACCTATGGCAAATCTTTTAAGCTAAATGATAAAGCCAGCTATTACGAAGGAAAAGCTGCTTCTGTGGGATCAGGCGGTATATCTAGCGATGATCCCGAAGCCATTCAAAAACTAAAAGCAGAGCTTGCCGCTTGTGAAAACCTTCAAACAAAAATGAAAAAAACGAATGCCTGTTTTAGAAAAAATGATCGAGAAGGCTTAAAAAAATTGGGATATTCAGATCAAGAGATAGAAAACTTTTTCAAACCCAATTTTATAGGTCGTACAAGCTCTGTAATTTATCAAGGTGGGATTGGTTTTGCATCCTATCAACTCAGCAACAACAACGCGAACATGAGGCGCATTAAATTACGCATTCAGGATTTAGAAAAACGCGCCAAGAGGGAGGGCAAAGAAGAGGAAGGGAACGGTTATACCTATCGAGAGGATACCGCAGAAAACCGCGTAATGTTCATTTTTGACGGAAAACCAGATGAGGCGACCAGAGGCGTATTAAGGAAGCACACCTTTAAATGGAGTCCTAGCCGTGGCGCATGGGTTCGCCAGCTTAACAATGCTGGCTTATATGCAGCGCAGCAGATTAGAAAAATACTCGACCAAAATGCCTAATAAAACCCCTTCTTTTTCGAAAGATCCACAATGAAAAACACAGCCAAAAAACCAACCCTTGATAGGGCAATGATTGAACAGCAGGCCCTAGAAAATGCAGTAAAAGGACAGAGCTTCGCCAATTATGAGCAGATATTTGAAGAGTTCGGGAAAAAGGGTATTCCTACGGATCAAATTCTACCGCGTGAAAATGTTTTTACCTTTAACGCATGGAAAGCATTAGGGCGAGTAGTGAAAAAAGGAGAACATGGGGTACAGATTATAACCGTCATCCCATGCGTTAAAAAGGATAAGGAAACCGGGGAAGAAATACCCGTAAACAAGGCAAAAAAGACAAATGTTTTTCATATTAGCCAAACCAAGCTTTTAGAAGAAAACACCCTTCACACCAACCAATAAAAAAACATCAATTTTTAAATTAAGGAAATAAAACCATGCAAACGACACCTCAAAACATTAAAGCTAAAAAAGCACCTCATACGCTTAAAAGTAATGACATTCTTTATACAAATTGGGGTTATGAACAAACGAATGTAGAATTTTACCAAGTGGTGAAAACTACAAACTATTCAGTATGGGTAAAGGAATTGAAGCAAAATCGCGTTGAGAGTTCTAAGCATTCAATGGGTGGTAATACTATGCCTCTTATTAACGAATTTAAACATGATGCAAAAGAGCATATGCATCGGGTTAGGGCTGATAATTCGATAAGAATAGAGTCTTTTATAACTGCCTGGTTATGGGACGGAAAGCCGAAGTCTTATAGTAGCTACGCTTGAGCGATTTTATGTATATCCATTCATTTTTGAGTGAGTGGGTATATTTAAAGCCGTCTCTTAGGGGCTATCGCTCCCCGCCGACTCAAACCCTGTCGCGTTGCGACCCACCCGGCATCCCCCAACAGAGTAACTGCGTTCCTTTGATTTTTATCCTTATGCCTCAGAAAATATTGTTATTAATGGGTGCCTAAATTTTATGCATAGGAAATTATTGTAATAAATTCAATATCTAACATTATTTAGATGAATGTTGTTCCTGAGGTTATCCACAATATTTGGGGACAAGTTATCGCAGATAACACGACAAGCAGTTACGAAAAAGATCAGAAGGTTTTTTTGCCAATGTTGGCTATTTCAGTGTCATATATGCTTCTACGCTTTTTCGTTTTTTTGTAGTCAATAGAGATGTAGAAAATCAGATGAATGACTCGGTGAGTACATATTAAGGCTAGTAGCCTTGAAAAACGCGACACGAAAGCCAACCAGTCAATTTTTTGGAGAGGGTTGATTCTGGAGGAAAGCGAGTGAAATATAAGTCTCATAATTCTGGCGCTATAAACTCAGGATGGTCTTAAGTAATGCTACTATTTTTAGCTTATAATTGGTGAGTTGCAGACTATTCTGCAATCGAGTTTGACGGCTCGGAAATTAACACAGCGCACAACATCTTTGTTTTGAGAAGAGGTTGTGTGGATAGCTTCGTCCTATGGGCGGGGCTAACCAGGGACACCTTAGGGTGTGCCGGTTCCACTGTGTTCCCGGTCCGTCAACCTTGTTTAGTTCTGCCCACCCTCTTGACGGGGGGTGTTAAAAAACACAGGAAAAGGTTTTCATCATGACTGGTATTTCATCAGATATATCAACTATCCCGCGTGACATTGCTCATACATTTAATCCCATCATTTCAGAATTAAAAGTAGAAGACACCTTAGATTCAGTAAAGCAGCTCATCGACGATATGGGGGCAATAGCCAGCGGAATTTCAGGTATGGGTATTGTTACACCACGTGTTCATATCCTCTACTATGCTATTTCAGCAGCTTTAGAGTATGAAAAGCAATCCATCATAAAAAAGCAAAATCCATCAACTCAATGATATTCATTCAGTATTCAGCACAAGAATTTTATTGGGTTTAATATCGAGAGAATATGGATTTTATAGCTTTTTTAAAGAGCGATCCTATATATATGGGGTTCGCTATAGTAGGGACATTATTATTGTTATTCTTAATTTATGTAATATGGATTCTCAAATAATAGTGAAGAGCGAAGTAGCGGAGAAGGTTCATTGCAAAAGAGCCCTTCTCCTTCTTTAATGATTTCTTTGAAAGGTTGTTTCTTTTCTGGTAGTGGCAGTTGCTCATCAAACAACAGAGTCTGACGAAACGGAAAAAGCACTTCCTCCATATCCCAGTGGCCCGCGTAGTATTTTAGAAGATACGACACACCGATACGTTTTAAAGAGGTTTCACGTTTTTTTAAAAGTTGCATGATAAAGGCTTTAGCATCGTTTGGATGTTCCATAAAAAAAGTAGAACATTTTCCTTTGCTACCTATTCTTCCATACGTGACATCGACCATCAAACTTCCAAAAAGATCATAATAGGCACAAATATAATATGCCCTGAAAATATTTTTAGGGGGATGGCTGGCTTCTAAAAGAATCATACATTCACTCATTAAACTCGTCCCATCATTAGATTATGAGAGTTTGAAGAGTTTTGTTATTTAGCGGCTGATAGCGAATGCCTCAAATATTTACCCGCTTTGAAGGCTGGGAAGTATCGGCCTTGCATTGGGAATGTTTCGCCAGAGCGAGGGTTTCTTGCGATTCTCGCGGGACGATAACTCAGATCAAAACTTCCGAATCCACGAATTTCTATACGCTGGCCTGAAGCTAAGGCTTTACTCATTTGAGTAAGAATCATATCTACCGTTTCTTCAGCTTTACGAAGACTCATGTTTGAAAGACTACTTAATCGAATGACTAGATCAGAGCGATTCATAGTAGATACTCCTTTGACATGTCAGGGAAGTTAAAGGGTAACAGTGCCGGTAAACTTTACGCAACAGTATATTTAATCAGGAAGTTTAAAAGATACATTGCTGTGAAAGCACTTTTTGCCATGCAAATACAATTTTTTTAACATTGATTATTAAAGAGAAAATATTGCACAGTTATCCATGAAAAATTTGAAAGAAATAGTTAACTATTGAGTTTTTATGATAAAGTTATGTTTGTATTTATATTTTTAATGTTTTTATGCTTAAATTTTTTGGCTTCGCTTTATTGATGTTTGTTCCGATAGCTGGTCTTAGTGCAGAGAATAGTAATGTTACTAATCTTGCTCGGTTGCCTATTTTTTGTGACGTTGCTGGTCATTATAAAGGTAAATATTCAGATGGTTCTTGGACGGCTAACATCAATCCTTACACAGGTATTGCCAGCATGGTTCTTCATAGTGCAGAGAGCGTTACTTTTATTGATGGCGTAATAAGAAAAACTAAAGACACGATACAATTTTCTGTAGATTTACAAAATGGATCATCCTGGCGCGGAAAAATCATTTTTTCAGAGGCGACCCAACCTATTTTAGAAGGTAAATGGATTAACTTTGATAGCAATGGAACATTTAATGCTATTAGGGAAAATGTTCCAAACGCTGTATGTGATACTTTTTTAAAAGCTCCACAAAGCCATTGATTTTTCTAGTAGGGATCAAGCTGCACCTATATGAAATGATTAGCCCTTAGGAAAAATACATGCTATTAAATTCAAAAAAAGCTTCTTTATTAATTTCTTCGTTCATTCCATATTTTCTTATAGGGTGTGGAGGTGGTGGTAGCAATACTAGTAATACGACAGTTACTCCTGAAGTTCCCAATGTAACCAGCCCTGCTGGAATATCAGGTTTGCAGACTCCTGCATTATTAATTACTCCAGACAAAACCCAGTTGGTGTATGGAAAATTAACTCAAACAATTCCTCAAGATAGCTATTTGTATAAAGCGAACTCATTAAATTATGATGTCGGGGATATTAATGGTTATGTGAAAGGTACCTTTTCAAGTATCCAGCCATTACATAGTGCTAATAATGATACTGTGCAAACAAAAATTCTCAATATTAATTTAGATGGCATAGCCTATTTAAATAACAATCAAATAATGTATATGGATTCAAAAACATTTGCATCCAAAACACTCAGTACTTCTCTTAACTTGTCTGAAAATGGATCATTTTGTGGGTTTTTTGATTCTATTTATAATGAGAAAAATAATAACCATTACTTTGTCTATGCAACTGCCGCATCATGTGCTAATACGAACTATCAAAATATTAATTTTTATATAACCTCCTCTTCAGATAATTCAACGATAGTACCCAAAAAAATATTCAATCCGATTGCTTCATTAAATGATGGTTGGTTGGTTTGGAAAACGAATAGTGATAATTCGTTATATGTAGATATAATCAGATGCAATTATGACTGCTCAACTATGCAGACGATAGGAAAAATATATCCACCAGCACCTGTTTATACGTTTAAGACAATTAATAGCTCACATGTTAAAAATGATCATATTTTATTTGCAATTGGTTCTCAGATAGGATCACCACCGCAAGCATTCTTTGTCTTTAATGCAAACACTAATACTATAACACCTATTTTTAATAATTTCGAAATTGATCCTGATTCAGGAGTGCCTTCTCAAAAATCAATAATTCCAGAATTAATACCAGGCCAATATTTAGTTGATATGTCTTATAGTAATACTATTGCTGAAGATGATCAAAATTTTTATTTTGCAGTTAGAGGTAATACAACGTGTGACGCTAAATTAGTCATGCTTAACAAGCAAAATCCAAAAAATTATAAACTATCAACTTTTTCTAACTTTGGTAATAAAAATATAGCAGAAGGCGGTCTTGATTGTGGTGGACAGTTGAAAAATATTTATGTGACGAAAAATAAAATTTTTCTCCATCTAAATAATGGTGCGAGAGAATTAGAATATCTTGTTTCAGTCGATAAAAATACTACATCTGGTTCTTTTATATCTAATTTTCTTGATGTTGGATATACGCATATCACACCCATGTACTTTCAAATTATAGAGGCAGATTGGGACAATGATAAATTATTGACTACTGGAACGCTTGGAGTCGGTCAAGATCTTATTACATCTATATTTGATTCATTGGGTAATGAAAATCGCTCTCAAAATAACACTACATATCTAAGTATATTACTACCGTCTAGTACAGAATCTAATTATTTTATTCGATCCGAGCTACTGCAAATTTCCTCGCTTTTAGGAAGTTCAAAAATTGATTTTAACAGTGTAAAAACGTATTCACCTTATACCAAGGTAAGTCTTGGATCAGTTACTATTGAGGGAAATTATCAATTGTATCCTATGCTGACGACAGGTAATGTTGGCGGTTTTGCAGTAGTAGAAGATAATAAAACTAAATTATTTAGTTTCGATTCCACCCAAGCGAATAGCTTACAATGTTTTTCAGGGTGTTAGTAAATAATTTATTAAGCTTTGAATACTACAATTTCAATTATCAATTTTCTAAGTTATTTTAGAAAAATAATTTGGAGCTAACTAACGTGACTCGTAAAAGTTACTTTGAAAAGCCCCAAATAAATTAATCATAGCAATATTACAAAGATTATTCTGCGAAAGGATTTTTAACTTCTTTCGTTGATTTTAAAGCTAGTTTAGAAGGTTAGCACAATGGCATGGGCATTACGTGCTAGATGTCCTCATAGTATAGATTCGCTTCCTATAGGCCAATTTCCAGAGGGTGGTTGAGTATATTAGGACTAACGGCGCAACCTCTCTTTGAGAGGTTTTCCAGTTTTTTAAAGAAAGAAAAGGAGCTGTATAGATTAACTTTGATAGCAATGGCACATTTAATGCTGTCAGAGAAAATTATCCAAATGCTACATGTGATTCATTTTCAAAACAAATCACAAAGTAATTGATTTTACTTAGTAGGGATCAATCTGAACCTGTTTAAAGTGACATTATCTTAGAAGTATTAATTGGGGCAATGCTTCTTGGCCACACCATAAGATAGCATTCTGTTTATGCTTTATACCAAGCCATTTCGCTGTATCTAATGAAATACCCCATACTAAATAACTGGGTTCACCCTCCCAGTTTCCTGATGGATGTTGTCCTATACCACTTAAAAATTTGAAGCCTAGCTGTTGGATTTCAAGACTGAGCAGATGGTTTCGAGCACTATTTTCAGAGTGGCTTATCATTTGGCTAAATGGATTCCAGGCGGTAATCCATGCGCAGGAGCTAACTTGATAAGCCTTATATAGTTCGACCAAAAGGGGATTAATTATCCCAACTTTCAAGGTAAGAGGCGGATCACCTTTAATACGGTATTCAGTCTCTTTATAGGCTTGAATGGTTGCTACATCAATGATGGTATGTTCATTCAAGGATTTTTCTCGCTATTTCTATGGAAGTTGATTAGCTATGATTTTCTCGATAATGTTTAATCATATCTTCAGTAATATCTTTTTGATAACATAAAGGTGCATATCCACCTGGTCGGCTATAAGCACTTCTTCTTCCACAGGAGCTTCCATTCCTGGTTGTATTATAGGGACAAGGACAACGGCCTGGATAAGCATTAATAGAATCTTCTATCATCTTCTTTTTAATCGCATCATTACTTTGCGTATGTACTGTTTTTGAAGATACTGTATCAGAGATTGGTTGGGCAAGTGCCTGCTCAGGCGCAAAGAAAATTAAGCTTATAAAGCATAAATGGCGCACACTATTTTTCATAAAAAACCCTAAAAATCATATAGGTAAGTGTTTTAACATATTCTCTTGTTCTTTTCGCCAGTCTTCAGCTAATTGTGATGCTACAGGTTCTGTGTATTTATTGATTGAAAATACTTTTGAGCGTGATTTACTAGGTTTTTTGCCATTTTTTCCAGGTTCAAGCCAGACTTCTGCAATGAGACAAGGGATTTTATATTCAGCTATTCCTCCATCCTTTAGTTTCTTCTTAACGATTTTTATAGTTTTTCTAACACCAATAGTTTTAGTAGTATTGTTCTTTTGTTGTTTATGAAACGTACGGGTTGGAACACTGGATCCATGGAGATCGTAATAGGTTGAATTACGCCATGTTATCGCTTCTAGTAGAAGCGTTTCCATAGTAGTGTTACTGGTAAGGCGCAGTGTTTTATAGGTATAGCCTTTATCAGACTTAGGGATACGTACTAAATATCCAGGTGGATCTTGTAACGTAGTGATGTAGGCTTCATTTGTTTTTCCAGCAAAAGAAGATTTTTTCATAGACAACTACTTAACAGGTTTTGTTACGTTATTTTATTGATATTGTTATTTATTATCAATAGTTTATTTTATTTTTTGTTGTGGATAAAAGTAAAAGTTAAATTTTGGTTTTATTTTCGCGCCCACGAAAATGTGAATGCTGATGGAAAACTTTAATCTTATCCACGGCCTGAACCTGTGGGAAACCTGACCGCAACCCTTTGGTTTGCAGGAGGCAGGTTTTCCACAGGCAGCGCAAGGCGCTGAGGCAGTGGGTAAGATGGATTTAGTGCAGGTAAGGTGAATTCAAAAGAGTGTTAGAAGCGTTTACCACAATAATAAGTAACTAATTTCCATAGTAAACATGTTTCATAACATTGAAAGCTTTATGCAGCAACAACTCCTAATTTTGATACACCTTTAATAACTTCGTCAGTTACAGTAATTAATGCCATCAGCAGCGATTCTTCAACATCAATATGACCTTCATACTCTGCTAAATTTCTTTTTTTATGCGCTTGATCTAATATGCGCCATTGGTCGGATGGTAAGCCAATAGTATGTATAAGACACTGGAATACAAGGTAACGGTTTTCAGAGCGGTATCCATGCCAACGCAACGCAGCAAGGGATAAGGCATGTGCTGCATTATAGGCAAGGTCAAACCGGCTTTCAGGACTCATGTCAGAATATTTTTTTGCGTCATTTAAACGGACAGTACCTGAATGGAGTAAATTATTAAACTCTGACTGCGTGCCTGGCTCAGCTTTTAATTGGTTGATACGTACTAGGTTATCTAGTTCAGGTAATGGCATTTATATCTCCAATAAGTGCAATAATTTTTCCATTAAGCACTTTATTTAAGAATGGATTTTCATTATTCTTTCTTTTTACAAACTCTTCTTTTGTATATAAGGTTGGATTGATTTTTCTTCCTAATTGCGGTTCAATGGGACTCACTACTGAAAATATTTCACCAAGTGTTAGCTGGTCAGAAATAATCATAAGATCAATATCGCTTGCAGCATGGGTTTCTCCCTTTGCAACCGACCCATATAAAAGCGCGCAATGAATGTTTGGTGCTAATGGAGATAAGGCGTGCTTAAGTAGGTCTGAGATACCGAAAGTTTTAGTAACAATACTTCGTAACTCTTGAAAAATAGGAGCTTGAGAATTAGCCTGGTAATGCTTTTGGTTACCTACTGTGGTTGTAATGAGTAATCCGCTTTGTAGTAACCGCATTAACTCGCGCTGCACTGCTCCTGAGCCTGAGCCTGTAAGGCCAATGAGTTCTCTTGCATAAAAACTACGTTCTGCCTGACCAAATAATATGGCGAGTAAGCGCTGCTGAGTAGATGTAAATAGAGCGTCAGCGAAACCTAAATTTTTAATAGGTTCCGTTGTGCTAGTTGATAAATGCGAATCAGCATTCAATGAATTTTGTAGTTTTGTTCCCATATTGGGAACTATAGCACCCATTATGGGAACAGGCAATGGCGTGCAATTGTTAAAGGCAGCTTCTTTCAAAACACTATCATTTTATGGGACAACTTGGATAGTTGGCTTTTCTATTCATGTTTTCTGAGAGTTACTGGCGGCTGATGGCATAGCTGCTAGGTTTACCGCAAATACAGAATTTACATTTGTTATTTATTAAATTACGAAAAATTCTTTACTGAGTTATCTGTCAAATCCCAAAGTGTACCCTGCCAATTACTAATAACACCTTCTTCATTACATGAATTACATTGCCAGGCAATGTGTTCCGTATGGCTCACTACAGAGGTTACATGGCTGCCACAAATAAAACAGCATGAATTAGCCGTTTTAGTACTAGAAAATGTGGAAGCAGCAATCAGCGAACCAATAAATTCAGCAAATTTCAAATCAGGTTTACTCTTGAGAGCAATAGCTCCTTTAGTGTCTAGAAAGTGTCGTATATCAGTAAACAACATGTTACATTAATTATTTCTCTTAAATCATTATTCAGCGAAAGGATTTTTAACTTCTTTCGTTGGCTTTAAAGCTAATTTATTCGGTAATTTTTCGTTTTTAAACGCAATAACAATTTCATCTTAAATAGTTTTTAATGATTCTGCTTTTTTTAGCCCTTCCTTGTCACGAGTAAGTTCTAGATTACCAAAAATAGATATTTTATCGTCTGCAGACTCGATATTTAGTTCCTCTATCGTCGTCGCTTCATTGGAAAAAGGTGTAATAACAGTCTTCATTGTTATTCCTTATTTTTGCAAAAAAGCCAGTAATACAAATTTTTAGACTTTCCCCAAATCAAAACATACTAACTCCTTTATAGCAAGCACTTAAAATTTTGGTGATGGGTAACAGCTTTAAAAAAATCATCATTTATTATAATAATCAAATCAATTACTTAATCAAGGCTTGAGTAACTCCCAAGTTTCTACATTCAATGCTGCAGAAATTTTATCAAGGCTATCAACGGTAATGCTGCTTTCCGCACGCTCGACAGTTCCTATATACGTTCTATGTAATTTACTTAAATCTGCAAGCTCTTCTTGAGATACATTTTTTTGTAGACGTATAGCTCGTACATTTTGCGCAACTATTTTTCTAGATGGAATTTTCATACACATACTTAGTTATTTCAAACCAAGAATCATCCCTGCATGATGACTATTCATCTACAGCATATTAATAGACATATTATTAATAGACAGACTATTAATAGAGTTGTAAGATAAGACCATTGTTTAAATAATTAAGAAGGAAGTGCAAAGTGAACAGTTTTGCTTTTTTTTTAATCACGATACTAGCTGCTTCTTTAGCCTACTCAGATGAAGGAATGATGAGTCGATATAAGCTGCAAGTAAACCAAGCCAAAAATTACGATCTTAGAGATTACGATACTTTTATAAAAAAAGAATTCAGACCACAATTAAATAAAAATAAAGAGCACTTCACTATCAAAATTACTCGATCAAATGATAAAGGCGATCAAAGTATCCTTATTAAATTTGATGCGCAAACATATATTATTGAAAAAATAAATAATCAGATTGTTTTAAGTGAACTAAAACAATATTCTGATTCAGGACTGGTATTAGAATTAAAACAACTAACAAAAGCGTTCGATATAGCTTTTAATGAAGATTTTTCAAGCGCAGATAAAAAGGAAGAAAAACAAAATGCGTTAAAATTTTTATCATTTATTTTTTCTGATGCTGCACGATTTTCAGATATTAATGATGTAGTTAATAAATTATTAACAAAAAACTGTAACTATCAGCGATCAGATTACATAAATCTAATTCGTAGTTGGAGAAGGCAATCTGAATATGTTAATTTTTATAATAATAAAATAGATAATTTTTATTTAGGAGGGCCGAATTGTAATTTTGGAACGCGTTATTGTTTAGTATCCCCTATCACTCATGAGCAGGTAGAGAAATTTAGTGCATTGAAAGAGAGCAGCAATGAAAAACTATTGCCTATAGACCGATGCAACTAAAAATCTCAAAGGGTTCTAGGTTATGAACAATGATTCACATACTAATGTTTTAATAGATGAAGAAAATTGCAATCGTAATAGCAATTTTCCAGATAAAATTTCTACTAAAGTCCAATTAGATATTCTTGTTCGTTTGCTGATACGAACGCAATCTATATTGTGCGCTATCATTTCTGATGGTCAAGACGGCGAAACGTCTTTTAAAATGAAGCATGAAATAGTGATTGAAGCATTGCTTATCGTTAAAATCAAACTAGAAGAAGTTGAGCAATTAGCTTACCAGCTATCTCAACAAATAAAAGATTAAATAGCTAAAATCATAAAAATAATTAGTAATGCCGTAGCACATCATTATATATCTCCTTCCCCCGCCTTCCCCAAGCTTTACTTGAAGAGGGAGCTTTTATTTTGAACTTCTTATTTCTCCATCTTTCCCATCATCAGGCGGTGCCAAGCAGCGAATGCTCCGCTACTCAGTTTTCATTACAAGCAGCTTTCGCGGCATAAACGGCACCTCCCTACGGGCTTCCCTCCCATTATTCCACGACCACTTGCAATGAATCCCTATTGAGTAGCGCTTCATATCGCTGGGGCATACGACTGATGACGGAAAAGATTTGTTGGAGTAATAAGATTTTCAAAATAAAAGGAAAGTCTTAGAAATAAGGCTCCAACGAATCAAGAAAAGAAATTTTTAAAACATAGATTCAATAGGAATTAATCACATGAAAATAGATATTTATACCGAAATTACAAACGAGATCATTAACATTATTGAAGCAGGTCAGGCTACACACGGTTGTGTGTGGGACAAAGGCGCAAGTGGTTTACCTGTCAATCATGGCACTAAACAAAACTATTCAGGAATAAACGTGCTTTTGCTTTGGAATTCAGCTTTTAAACAAAGTTTTACGAGTAGTCACTGGTTAACGTATAAACAGGCGCAAGAATTGGGAGGAAAGGTTAAAAAAGGCAGTAAAGGAACGCCATGTATTTTTTTCAATCACATGAAAAAGGAATCTAAAACCAACCCCGACGAAATTGAGCGTATCCCCTTTATCAAGCCTTTTACTGTGTTTAATCTGGATCAAATTGACGGATTAGAGCAAGAGGAAACCCCACAAAATTATTTTAATCATGAAGCATCAGAAAACCTATTAAAACATAGTGGTGCAAAAATTATTGAGTTAGGCACCAGAGCTTGTTATGTACCCTCTAAAGATACGATCTTTATGCCTGAGCGTCATCTATTTACAGATGAAAAAGACTTTTACAGCGTGGCATTTCATGAACTCACTCACTGGACGGGTGCAAAAAAACGTTTAAACCGTGATTTTTCAGGGCGTTTCGGTTCAGAAAGCTATGCTTTTGAAGAGCTTATTGCGGAGCTTGGCGCATCATTTCTATGTTCAGATCATGGTTTCACTGCAAAAACCTTACCCGACCATGCAGGCTATTTGGAAAGCTGGTTAAAGGTACTTAAAAACGATAAAAAAGCTATTTTTACTGCTGCCAGCCAAGCATCAAAAGCCCATGCATTTATAAAAAATGCCATTGCAAAATCAGAAAACGCGCAGCGATTAGCCGCGTAATCGTTTAATAAAGGAGTATAAAAATGAAATTCTCTTTAGGTAAACTTGTTATTACACCTGATGCATTAAGCACATTAGAGGAAGCCAATCAACGCCCTTTTGATTTTGTTGAGAGACATATTAAAGGTGATTGGGGCGATATGTGCGAAGATGATAAACAATCTAATGAAGAGGCTATTTTAGAAGGCAGAAGAATTATGAGTGCTTATAAGATTAATCCAGAACAAGAAGAAAAAGTATGGATTATTACAGAGGCAGATAGGAGCAGTACAACTATTTTGTTACCTTCGGAGTATTAGATAGAGTTAAGTGATTTAATGTATGGCAGTTCTCATTTCATGAGAGCTGCTAGATTTTAAGCCGCTTCTTGTGGGGCTAACGCCCCCCGACTGCTCAGACCCGTTGCTACGCAACCCAGCCCGTCATCCCCCCGATAGAGCGGCAATGCCGCTGATAAAAAAGGGTATTTTGATTTCAAAATCTTATGATAAGATATTGAAATTATCTGTTTTTTTGTGTTGATATACGTAAATTTTTATTTGTATTGCTTGCTTCTCTACCGTTGACATCATTTAGTCAAAGTGTAGTAACCGATCTTGTGCGGCTTCCTATTTTTTGCGATGTGGCAGGTAGTTATAAAGGAACCTATGCAGGTGGTGGAACGTGGAGTGCTACCGTTGATCCTTATACTGGATTAGTGGGTGCTTCCATTAAGGCTTCAAATAATATGACCTTTACTACAGGCAACGTACATAAAGTAAAAGACAGTACCGTATTTTCTCTTAATTTACCCGATGGCTCGGCATGGCGCGGAAAATTTATTCTCTCTAAAGAGGCTGTGCAGTTATCAGGGAATAAGGTTGATTTTGAGTCCGTTGGAACATTTGAAGCGAAAAGAGAGACTTACCCAAGTAATACGTGTTTTTCTAATCAATAGTATTTCAAATAATGGAGTGATTGCAGCAGCAATGACTCCAGCCGTTAGGAGATCAGCAGATCGTATAGCGGCATAGGGTTTTGACAGCAGACAAAACCCTAAATGCTCTCATTTTTAGAGAGTTGCGTTAGTATTTATCAGTCTAAAACTTTAACAAGAGCAAATAATAATATTGCTATTCATTTGCTCTTGTAATGGTATCGCATGAAAAATATACTATTGTTTTGGTGATGCTAAGGATGCTAAGTTAGTAAAATATTGTTTAGAGTCCATGCATGCCTGAGCATTTTTCCAAGCCATTGCTTCCATCGCTTTAGGTCTTTGCATACTTGTTATGACTGCTAAGACAACTAAATTTGCATCAACTGAATTTAATCCTAGTGCATGAATTTCATCAGCGATACCTAGACATAGGCCATTCGCAATCCATTTATCATTATCAGCATTTCCAGTAAATGAGGAAATTGCATTTGCAAACCATTGCTGCTTAAGCAAGTGCTCCTTAATAGAAATACTTCCCGCCGATGTCTTCACTAATTGGTAGGCTAAGATGGAAGCATCATTTTTTTCTTTAAAAACCTGCGTTACTGCCTTCTCAAAACTATTTTTGCATAATGCCGGTGCAGGTTCTTTGTCACAAATATACCAATCACTAAAAATAGAAGGATGAGGGGCATCAAAATTAATTGTCCATCCACCAATTGTTGCAAGTGTTCCATTCCAATCATTATTTTGTTCTGGCAAGCTAACAACGATATTGAAACCTCCCTCAGGACTCCATTTAGTGAAATCTCGATCACTCGTATGTCGCTCAGTTAAATTGTTTGAGAAGAGCTTTCCTACTGCCTGGTCTATAGCATTTGATTTATCTTTTGCACTGCTTGAACTTAATGTCGTAATAATGTTAGTTTCAGGTGCTACCATTTTAATTGCACCTAATGCAATTTGAAGAGCATACCCTGCTGCTCCACTTTCAATATTTCTGCTTCCTTTAAATTCAACGGTGAACCGCGGTGAACTAGAGCTTCCACCCTTTTTGACCAAAAACCAAGGATAGCTACTTAACTCATGATTAATATCTCTCAACCATGTTTCGCCATTTTTGCCGCTTGATTGGCTTAATGTTGCAAGTGGTACAGTTTCTTCATATCCGTCAACTTTCAATTTAGCAGTCAAGTTTATGTCATAAGTATCAGCAATCGCCAATCGTTTATACCAAGGCCTTGATTGATACTTCATAGGTAGACTTTCTGATGCATTCCCATTTTCAGAACCAGAGGTGCTTTTTGAAGCATCTTTTTCATAAATATCACTACGAATAAGAATCCGCGTATAGGTATCATTAAAAGAAACTTTTGAAGGTGTTACGTCCTTATTGTGATATGAAGTAAGAGGAGTAACGTCAAGTTTTGGTATAGAAATTCGAGGCTTGTCTCGTGTTGATGCAACCGGGGTTTCTGTATTAACTTTTACATCGACTATGCTTGAGGATGGCTTAGTGTCAGGCTTAGGAGAAACTGAACCAGGATTGTCATGTGTTGTTAACTTGGGTGATATATTGGTCGTATTTAGAGGTGCTTTTCCAGCGATTGCTTCCGCTTTTAATAGTGTATTTGGAGCTGATGATGTTGCACAACCAGATATATTAAAACTCAGCAAAGTTATTACAGATAAAATAAGTTTTTCTTTCATACGACCTCACGTTTTTTTGACGAGAAACTTTACCGTTTTTTAACTATATAAATGTAAATTTCGTTCAATTTAGTAAAATAGGCGTATTTAAATACAACAATTAGTTATTTATAAAACCATTTCTGTATAACTTTTTATAGTCGAGTTATCTCTAAAGCTTCCCATTTCCTTTGAGCATCGCTTTAGCTTTCTCTAGGTGCATTAGAGCATAGTCTTTCTTGCTCATACCTAGCCTAACCTCTTCAGGTGGCTCTAGGTTAAGTATTTTGCACAGATTAGAGACATAAGGCTTTCTTTTCCCTGCAATGCTGACAATAGCTTGCTCTAGCTGCTCCGCAGCTACTGTGCTTTGCAACCATTGCCATGTTCGCTTGTCGCGTTCATTATCGAGAATAACGGGGGCTTCTTCCATACGCTTGTTACTTTTTCAGGTACAACATGAGCACAATCGGAATACATCCTGATAATAAGCCAATGAGTGCAGCTATCGCATAGATCTTATACGCTGAATATTGATTCAACAAAGGGATCATTTCACTTTTTACAGCGCTCATGGCTTCTTGCTGGCTCTTATGCGTTACTTCAGAGAGTATCTTTTCTTTTGACTGTAAAAGTTTCTTTGAGATACTTTGAAGCTCTTCTACTCTTTCATCTAAATGATAAGTATGCTCATTGATCTTGGTATTAAGTTTGTCTATTTGCGCGGTGGTGTCTTTTTCAAGTTTGATGGATAGCTTGGAATATAAAGACTCAGCCGCATTCTTAATCAATTTTGACTGAAGCAAGGCTGATGCAATTAAAGGATCGTTTTTCCCAATCTTTAAGCCTGTCATTGAAAAAACTTCGGTTTGCAACTCGGCAATCATTTTTTCATAGTTACTTATCATAAGCCAATCGCATTCATTTGATTAAATAAATTATCGCGGATCATCTTAAGTCGATGTCGAGGCATTAAACCAAACTCTTCAAATTCTATAGCTTCCTCAAACGTCATTTTATGAGCAATGATGTATTCAAAATCTTTTGCAAATGTGTCTCGTGTAAGCTGCTCAATTCGGATAATGCCTTTTATTCGATCTTGATTATCTTTTATAATATTAAAATCACTGAGTAATTTTCCATTATTTTGAATATCACCAAAAAACTCATTTTCCCAAATAATAATTTTTGCTTTCAAGCTATCGAGTAGTGCCGCTAATCCAAGACAAGTATCTTTTAAAGATTGACCACCTGTAATGATAGTATGAATATAGACCTCTTTTCCTATACCCTCTAAAAATTCAATTAAATGACTTTCTTTCATATAGAAAGATAACGGGATAAAAGATGAAGCACCGTTATCAATAATTGCAATATCATTATGCTTCGCTACTTTTTCTACAAGACCATCAAATAATCGTGAGTTTATTTCATCATCATTTTCAATTAAATTAATAAATTCAACATTGAGCTTTTTATATTGAAAAAAAGTTTGATTAAGAGGATCGGTATCAATACACAGTACATCACGACTCTTACTATTATAGTATTGTGCAATAACAGAAGAAACTAGAGATTTTCCAACCCCGCCTTTGCCTTGTAAAATAAAATGTACTGCGCTCATAATAACTTTCTACTACTTAAAATATTACATCAAAGATTCAACATCGGTTTTATTGCGAAACTCATTCCAGCTCAAATTTTCAGATGCTTGGCTAGGTTTTTGAGGTTTTTGTTCGGGAGGTTTTTCAGCATAGCTCACAGGTTTAGGGATAGCGTCCTTTTTTGTTAATCTCTTTTTGAGAAATTTACTAATAGCCTGGTGTGATACTTTGCATCCGTTGTGCGATAAATATTCGGTGATCTGTATATTGGTATAGCCTTCTTGATGAAGATGAAGAATATCCTTTTCAAAAGCGGCTAGTTTTGAGGGTATTGCACTTGGCGAAGCCCTATTTTTAAACTCGGTAATGTCCATCGTCATGATTTTTAGTTAAGTTGCTGTATATTAAAAGAATTTATATTTTTAATCAACCGCTTCAACCTGAATTCAACCGTAGTTCAACCACTTCAACTAGCCATTAAATTATCGTCAGCATAGTTTCAACTGCTTCAACCCAACTTCAACCGCGCATCAATTCCATATCAACTGAATTTCAACCAAGATTCAACCTTCTTCAACTGAAATTCAACCATCTTCAACCGCTTCAACCAAAAATCAACGAAGGCTCAACTTGTTGAAGATATAGGTAAGTATGCTAAAATGAAAAACTAAACGCAGGATAGGCTTTCGCCGAATTTTGTATATACAAAAGTGGATGTGGTATGAGTAGTTCAGGTGGTGATGTGCTAATTTTGAGGGGTGTTCCGAAAGAACAAAGAGAACAGCTAAGAGCTATCGCCCTTCAAAAATTAGGTAGAAAAAGTGCTTCATTTCTAATAAAGGATTTTATCAGGAAGGTACTTTTTGATAATGATGTAAGTACACCATGCTCAAAACTTAGCCTTCAAAAGCAAGAAGAAAACTCTAAAAAAGAACGGTTGGAAATTAGGCTTCTTAATGGTGAAATGACTTCTCTTAATGCTATAGCTGAATCACGCTTATCAAGTTCTCCTTATTATGTAACTTCTTTAATCAGAGCGCATTTATCAAAAACGCCACAGTTACAGGGAGATGAATTAGAAGAGCTTCGTACCTCTAATTATCAGCTACTTTCTATCGGAAGAAATATTAACCAAATTGCGCGGCAATTAAATTCTTTTTATGATAAAAAAATTACTCCTAGTGATATTCAATACATAACAGATCAAATTAATGTTTTAAATGATACGATTAAAGCCCACACCAAAAATATTACCAAGGTTTTAGACGCTAATTTGGAGCGATGGGATATATCGCAATGAGTGTATTTGACGATATAGATTTTTGGTTTAATCCAAAAAGAAAAAAATCAGCAAAAAATAAATCTAGTTCTTCAGGATTTAAAAATAAATCTTTAAAACCATCTATATCAAAATATCAGCGTGTTCATCCTATTGATGGGGTAAAACGTGTTGCTAATTATGCGCCTGAAGTGATGGTTAAAATTACAGGCAGCGGTAAAGGTATTAAGCAAGTTAAAAACCATATTGATTATATTTCCAGAAATGGAGAGATTGAATTAATGAATCAAGATGGAGATAAATTAAAGGGTAAAGAAGATTTAGGGTTTTTAGTGGAGGAGTGGCGTTCTGGCGGTATTCCATTAGAAGGTACTAAACGGGAAACATTTAATATTGTCTTTTCTATGCCTGAAGGCGTAGAAAGAAAACCTGTTTATGATGCTGTGAAAGCTTTTGCTCAAAAAGAATTTGAAGGGCATCAATGGGTGATGGCTGAACATCGTGATGAACCTCATCCTCACGTGCATGTATGCGTGGTATCAATGGATAGGGAAGGGCGACGCTTGAACCCTAGAAAACAGGATTTATTTAACTGGCGTGTTGGTTTTGCTGAGTCTTTAAGGGAGCAGGGTATAGAAGCTTCTGCCAGTCGTCGGGTAAGCCGCTTTCAGCATCGGAAGTATGAGAAGTTTGCTGTTTCTCAAATCAAAGAACAGGCTCAGGGGCGTTTTAAGGAGGGTAGAGAGGTTACTGATAGAGAAATGCCGTATATCTATCGTATGCAAGCGCAAGAGTTGGCTTTTAGCTTAAACAGCCGCCAGCGTCCTATTAATCCCGCAGAGCCTTATATTAAAGACATCAATGAGAAAATTGAAGAGGCTTATAAGGAGGTTGTGCAGTTTCTAATGGTTACGGGAGACAAAGAGACTGCTAAAAATGTTGGCCGCTTTGTGAAAATTCAGACTCACGATAAGAATCAACGATCTAGAAGCCAAGTTGCTTACGATAAGGCAATGGATAAAATCCGTGATAGGGAAAAAGATCGGGAAATGGTTAGGAAAGATATTGAGAGATGATAATAATAGACTATTTTTTTATAAAATAATTGTCATATATCGTTTAAATATGAGGATGACGTGACTGTCGTTATATCATAAAATAATTTGCTCATATTTTTTTATTGTATGCCATCTATCTATCGAGCTTATGTAAAAAAACAAATACATCATTAATTTACTTGCGGGGTGTGCAATGAAAAGTGAGTCTTCAGAACAATCTTTGTTATTTCCTGTTGAAGAAAATTTATCTCAAGAAGAAGTTTTAGAATTTACGCATCCATTATATTTTATTCAAGAAAAAACTCCTTTCGGTTGGCTGAAACATGTGGCGCTAGCGGCTGGAAATTGGAAATTTACAGCCGTATGCCAAAACGCTAACTTATTTACTGTCACTCACGAGTCAGGTGTATCCTTTCTTGCGGAACTTAAAGAAGGAAAAGGCAAAGAAAGAGGGACTTACTCAATAAGAGGATGCGTCAAAAGTATTAATCAGGGAATTTCTTTTAAAAATATTAATCTGCATGCAACTTCTGAAAATACACTAAGCTTAAGATCAGCCCAACTTGGTGCAATTTATTCATTGTTGGCTCATTGGTCTTTAACAAAAGAGGTTGCTACAGTTGTGCTTCCAACTGGTACTGGCAAAACTGAAACTATGTTGGTAACAACACTTATTGATAAAGCATTAAGAACATTAGTTATTGTTCCAACTCTTGACCTCAAAGAGCAAATTTCCGAAAAATTTTTGACATGGGGTATTCTTAGAGAATTAAAAGTAATCCCCGAAAATACTAAAAACCCTAAGGTATTGGTTTTAGAAAAAATAGTAGCGAATATATCTGCTATTGATTTTTTAAAGAGTGCTGATATTGTTATATCAACCCCTGCTTTATTAGCGCGTGCAAATGATGATATTAAAAATGAACTAAAGAACATTTTTTCTCATGTTTATTTTGATGAAGCTCACCATATAGTAGCCACTGAGTGGGATGCTTTGAAGATTCTTTTTAAAGAATCTAAAATTGTTCAGTTTACCGCTACTCCCTACAGGACGGATCGTCAGCCAATAGAAGGAAATATAGTTTATAACTACCCTTTATCACAGGCATTAAAAGATGGTTGTTTTGCAAAAATATCATTGATAGTAGTTGATGAGCGCCATCCGAAAAAGAAAGATAAAGCAATAGCTGATGCGGCTATGGAGCGATTACAGGCAGATAGAAAAAATGGCTTTAATCGACATCGGATGATGGTTCGAGCCGAAACAAAGAACCATGCAGAAAATTTATTTAAAGATTATTGTGATTGGTTTCCAAATGAACGTATTGTTTTAGTTCATTCAAAGATAAAAGATAGAAAAAATATAATTAATGATATCAAAAAGGGGCAATACGACATTATTGTTTGTGTGGACATGCTCAAAGAAGGTTTTGATTACCCAGATCTTAAAATAGCCGCTGTTCATGGAATCCAAAAATCATTAGCTGTATTGCTTCAATTCATTGGAAGATTTACTCGAACACAACAAGGTCTTGGTGATGCCTCATTTGTTGTAAATTATGCAGAAGAGCAAATGTCTATTGAATTGGAAAATCTTTTTCAAGAAGGGTCTGGCTGGGAACATGTAATTAAGGAAGTTGCTGATGCAAAAAAAGCTGAGGCTGAATCGCTATTATCCTTTTTACAAGGATGTAAACCTTATTCAGGTTTTGACAATCCTGATATTAAATTAAATCCTAAGCTTGTTTACCCTTCATTAAGCTGTGTTTGCTATAAATGTGAAAAGGTTGAGTGGGTAAAATTTAAAGATGCTTTTGATTTAAATAAGTATGCCCTTTCTCAGCCATACATTAATGCAGTAGAAAACGTTTTTTATTTTACTACTCAAAAAAGAGAAAAAGTTAAATGGGCACGCACCAAAGAAATGCGAGACCAAAAATGGGATTTAGTGGTAATGCACCATGATATTTCAAACCATCTTTTATATATTGGATATTCTGAAAAACGTTTAGATGTAAATATTCTTGTTGAAAAAATAGCAGGTATTACCGCATCCCCTATCAAAGGTGATCTAGTTTTTAGATCTTTTGATTCTATTAAACGTTTGTGTATTATTCATGCTGGAATTTTTAAACCTGCTAACCATCTACATCGCTATTCACGATTAAGTGGGGCTGATGTAACAACGGAATTAACAAGATGGAAAACAGAAGGTAGATGTGATAAATCTGATTTTGTTGGGGTAGGATTCCGTGATGGTTTTCCTGTGAGTATAGGAGCTTCAGTTAAAGGTAAAATTTGGAGTCCAGCAAGAGCAGGTGATTTGAAAGAGTGGAAAGCATGGTGTTTGCAAATCGGGAGCATGATTACTAACAATAAGATTGACTCGAACCTGCTTATTGAAGACTCAGCAAAGAAGAAAAACATTGATACCTATCCTGATGTTGTAGTGCTTGCAACAGATTGGGCAGACAGTCTTTATGATAGCATTCATAAAATTACATTAGAATTATCTATCGGAAAATCTTTTCTGCTTGCAGAAGCCTCTTTAAAACATACCGGATTCCAAGGAAATAAAGCTAGCTTTACATTACGTATTCCTGATAATGTACTTTCTTTTTCTATTAATTTAGGAGGAGAAAAAGGTCATAGCGTAGAAGGATTGAAAGATTGCAAAATTAAAGTAGAAGGACTTAAATCCACAGCCCTCTCATTAGAGCAGTTTTTTCAGGAAAATCCACCCACTATGTTTCTTCTTAATGGGTGTACTATCTCTGGATGTGTTTATACAGATTATGGTGAGTGCGATATTCATGAAATACCAAGTAATCAGATAGAATCTCTTATTTGGGAAGATGTTGATTATACTGTTGAGTCACACTATAAGGACGGAAATTTTCGAGCAAATTCCATTCAAGAATATATGATGAAGCAGTGTGTTCAAGATGGTGCTAAAATTGTGTTTAACGATGATAATTCAGGGGAATCTGCGGATATTGTAGCTATTTTTGTTACCGATGGAATACTTTATTTTAAATTAATCCATTGTAAGTATTCAAAATCTTCCTCAGGTGCTCGATTATCTGATTTACATGAAGTATGTGGGCAAGCAATCGTATCTCTTCGCTATAAATGGAAACCAGAAGAACTAATAAAACACTTGGAAAGAAGAAATAATACTGGGGTTTTAAAAAATAAAAGATTTTATTCTGGTAACACAGCAATACTGGATGATATAAAGAAAGCTTTGAAATATAGTGATGTTAAATTTGAGTTTTCGATTGCTCAACCTGGCGTAAAAACTTCAGAACTCAATTCTGATATGAAAAGACTCTTGGGTTCAGTTTATTCAACTGTAGTTGAAATGACAGAAACTAAACTTAAATGTTATTTTAATGAATAAAATACTCTTTTTGTATTAAGAATTTATCAGTAAGATTTATAGAGGTAGAAATGCATGCTCAATCAGCTGATTCATGTATTATATGTATTTATTTAGGAGGTAATTTTTTACGACCTGTAGCAAGTTTAAAACCCTCGGGTAATGGTTTAAATTTATCACCTTCCTGAGGCCAGCGTTTGGCTCTACTTTGAAACTCACGAAGAGCATCAATCTCTAAAGTAGCTGCCACAACAAAATCATTTGTACCACCTCGTACACGAGCAATATCTCGCATAAATGATTCTTTAGCAGGAGAACGAATTCGGCTATCGCCATATTTCCGATTATTTACTAAAATAGTATACGCGTGAATATCCAGAGCAGCCGATTCAATAAGTGAAGAAAAAGTATCCAAATCCTGATTCCAACTAAGCACCATCAAAGCATCTATTTCCCCCTGAAATGCTATTCTTGCTTTGCTATTTTGCAGTTCAGAGCAAACCATTACAGCAAAATAGAATTGATTATGTATATATACAGGTTTTACTTGGCTCGCTTTTAGTCTTTCAAATGCCCAAGTTTTTCCAAAGGTTAAGGTAAGCTCTTTATCTTCACCTACAGCGGGTTCAAGTTTAGGTTGCCAGATTTTTACTGAGGCAGGATATCCAAGCCGATTATCAGATAACACAAGACAAGCTTCGCTTAAAAGCTGCTCCTCATTCAAATGGCGATATTCTGTTCCCGCAATCAGACTGATTCCAAGATTAGTTAATCGGGTAGCAATGCTGTCTATCCATTTCAAAGGAATTGAAAGTTCAGGGAATAACAGATAGTCTGGTTTTGGATTAAGCCGGATAGCTTGATTTACCATTTCAGAAATTCTTTGATAGCGTTCCTTTGACAAATTAGGCTTATTACAAGCCATTGCCCTCCAATCACTATCGTCTGTTTTGAAATTAGTAAATGCAATCGTAACGACATGTTTTTTTTCCGTTCCAATTCGAAGAAATGGATGTACTTGTTTCGACGAAATTTGCTTATGTTCATCTAATTCATTAGTAAGCATACTGGGTTTTATCCATACACCTCGGATAGCTTGTGTATATTTTGCCCATATGATGGAAGGTTTTTCTTCACAAAGTTTGCCATTTATTTTAGGCAGTCCTACACATTCTGGTGCTAATTCAGAAATTTCAGCGGGAGTAAGAGGACGAGTAGGAAATAAATAAGGTAAATAACTTTCTCGTTTGCGATTGTTTTCTTTTATTTGTTTAAGTCGGCTATCTCGAGTTGACCTTAAAAAGTCTTTCAAAACTCTAGTATTAATTAAATTGCTATTTTTAAATAATTCTATAACAGGGCGATTAATTTTAATATTTTGTTTTTCAATTAATTTTTCGGCGGAATGGCTACGTATAATACTTTTGTAAGGTTCTTTTGCTAAATCAGCCAATGCAACTAATGGCGCTTTTATATGAAAATCTTCAAAATCAAAAGGAAGATCGAATAAATCTTCTAAATCGGTAACACTAGCTAAGATACCCTTCAAAAATAGCTCGGCAAGATATTGTTCCTTCTTAGACCGATGACCAAGTAATAATTGGTTAGGATCATAATACCGCGCTGCCGCATCAATAAATAGCCAACTAAGAGTACTTTTTAATATAGGCCATAATTTATTCCCTACCTTTGTTTTAGTTCCATTAATTGTTATTTCAGATTTTATGGGCGTGGCATCAGCCAGCTGTGCCAAAGCTTGATATGCACGCCTTACTATTTGTTCAGCTTGCTCCCATTCGTTCATACTAATTGCAAATCCAAGAAGCCTCGGAAGGTAGTTGAAGTGGGCAAATAAATTGTCTGGCCGTAAAATATGATTATGAGCGAACTGGTAAAATTCTTCTCTTTGCTGCTTCCATTCCTGTGGAGGTAAATCACGCGCTAGTGTTTCTACCTGTCGGAGTTGTAAAGACCAACTCAAACGCCGTATTGTCAAACCATCAGCTCGACGTAAAGTATCCGCACTTTCCCCTACTGAGCCAGCCGCCGAAAGTACTCGTGCAGCAGTAGAATCCTCTAATTGATCAGGCGAAGGCATTAAACGATGCTCACTAGAGAGTTCATATATTTCTTTTTCGATACTATCTAGAAGATCAAACCCAGCCTGACCTTGTAGCAAAAATAATTTTTGTTTATCTGACTGGAGCTGAATCTTAGTAGTGCCTTGAAAATCTTGTCCTTGCTGTATTTCCCATAAATGATCGTTCTCTTCACCAATTTTCTTAACAACTTCAGAGCCTAATCGAGCTTGTAAGAACTCCATAAAATCTTGGTTATTACAAATAGTATCAGTATCATGAAGCACTAAAAACATATCATCTATATAGCGCCCATAATGAATTGGAGCTAATTTTTCTTTAATCAGTTTATCCCACCGATACAGAAGCACATTTGAGATAATACGACTAGCCGTTAAACCGATAACTAAGCCACCTGAAACCACTTTTTTTTCATCTGTAATATCTTTTGCAAAAAGGCTCGCTTCTTTTCCCCAATACGTTAGCAGTTTAACAAGTTGGTTAGTAAACTCTTGTTCTTCTATGGTTAAATCAAGATCTAATTCTTCATAAAATTGGGTTGACACTGCCATTGGATCAATAAAATGGTAATAGCTTTTTAAATCGAGAGAAACGGCAATCACACCGCGTTTTTTTTCTAATTCTCCTCGAATAGCTGCTAAACCATCACTTCGCCATTGTTGATACGGTTGAAAGTAAGGTGTAAATGAACCTATTGCGCTGATATGAAAAGGTTTACTTGGTTTTTCGCTAAATAACTCTTCATTATTTATACGCTTTACTCTAGCACCGTAGCATCTTTGATCCAATTTAGCATCAAATTGATGACCGATTGTATTAATCCATAAAGCTGATATGATATGTGTTTCAACTGGAAAATCACCAATTATCCGAAACTCTGGTTTAATGTCGTTATTTTTTAATAGATGTTTAAATGCTCGATCAGGATTAGAAAAATGTACATGACTGCTTGTCGGCGCATTCTTTTTTGGATATATAGATAATTTTTTAGGAATTAAGCGAAACTTACCAAGTAAATATTGATTATTAGCAAAACCATTGTCTTTTTGAAGTAAATTAAGTAGCGTTTCCAAATTAAAAAGTAAATCTTGTTCAAATTCAGCAAATTTGACTGCTATCGGAAAAATATTTTCAAAAAAACAATCGGCTTTTGCCTTTCGATAGGCTACTATTAAGTCTTCGAGCGTAATATTTTGCCACCCCGTAAACTTTGCTTGATAGCCCATAGTAGCTCCTTGATTACATTATGGTAACTTGCCCATTCATTAGCATAAGAAGAAGCCAGTTTCTTAATTCAGACAATTTTTGATTTTCACGCATATAAATAAAATTTTCTTTTTGAGCTTTGAAAAAGCTAACCAGTTCGGACGGATTTAATACAAATCCTATGGCTGATTTGGTATCTTCCTAACTTTTTACCCTAAAGTGCAAAATGCAAGAAAATAACGTGCTTTAATTGAGTATGAATCTATTTTTATCCGCATTAATTTTCCTTTATTTATTTTATGCTACCCACTTTTTACCCTGTGCAGCAAACCCTAAAATCAATTCATAAACCGTATCGCATTTTTCCTTAAAAACGATACGATCATAGCTTTCTGGTAAGTCTTCATTCAGCACTTCTTCTACCGCGCTTTTAACAACGCGCTGAGTTTGCCCATCTTTCCACCAATCTTGTACTAATACTTTTGGATGGGCGCTTAAAAGGCGGATAATAAGATGCTTTGCAGCCAGTTTAACGTTTTGCTCTTCCGCTTTTGTGAGTTTGTCTTTCTTCAACGTATCATAAAGCTCTAATTCATCTTCTGTTAAGCCTTCACGAACATGGCGTTCGTCTTCTTCTTTCATACCCTCAGTAAACCTCATGAGGTCTTCAAAATAATTTTCAGCAGAAGAACTGCCAGCATTGTATTCGTTGATGATTTCTTGTAATTTTTGTGCAAAGTCGGTACGTGTATGGTTTTGCTCCATCATTTTACGAAGCTTGTTTTCGATAAATGCTTTTAGTTCAGCAATTTCAATATTTTTATAGTTTGTAACGGCAAAATCTTCTCTCAATTTTTCAAAATTGATTTTGCTTAAATCCCATACTTTACCTTTTTGAACAATTTGATATTCTGCCTGGTGTTCTTTTGTGTTTAAATTTTCTGTCTTATCGACAACAATACTTTCATCTAGCAATTCAGCTATTTTTTGGCTAACTGCATCAATATCTGCCTGTTCTATATGCATATCAATTACACCGCGCAAGTATTGAATAACCGCTATTTCTAAGCGTGGCGATTGCTGAAAAACTTCAGGTTTACAGGCTTCATAAAGGGCAGATACTGTATTATCGTATACATAAAATGATTTGCGCCATTCATCCGATCCTAACAGGATATTGGCATATTCTTCAAATTTAGTAATATTTTTAAAGGTGTTGTTTTCAGCTATCACCGCTTTTAAATCCATACCGCGCTCAATACAAAAAGCATGGGTTTCAGAAATAGCATCATCTAATAATTGAAAAAGAACTTTTTTTTCTTGAACGGGAACCTCTTCATGGCCTTCTTTGCCTTGGGCATAATCACGCAAAGATATTTTCATATTTTTAGATACATTGTAATAATCTACGATTTCCCCGTTTTTCTTCTCAATGTATTCGCCGCTGTAGCCTTTAATTTTATGTGATGCCACACGGTTTGCCCTGGCAATGGTTTGCATTAGGGTGTGATCTTTCATCGGCTTATCAAGATATAGCGTCGAAACCGTAGGAGCATCAAAACCTGTTAGCCACATGGCGCATACAAACACTAATTGCAAAGGGTGATCAGGGTCTTTAAAGTTTGTTTCAATATCATGCCCATGTTCATCAAGTTGGTTTAAACGCTTTATATGAGGATGAATATCTAATCTAGCTTTTTGAAATTTTGCGGTATCTGCACTAGGGTCGCTAATCACAACCGCCATTTCAACGCTTTTCATATATTCAATGATTTTTTTATAGCGTATTTTTTCTATTTCATTTTTAGATTGGTTAATTAAACTTCTAAGCTGTTTTATTTCTTCTTTCCAATGATATTGAACTTTTTCATACATTTTTACAGCGGTGAATTTATCAATACATACCATCATGCCTTTGCCTAAATAGCCTCGACGGGGGAAGTGGTACACGATATCTTTGGCAATGGTTTCTAGGCGGTCATCACGTTTGATGACTTCCATTTCTTTAGAAAACTTTTTTTCGAGCTTTTGTTGTTGGGCATCATCTAGATTTTCGTCTTCTAATAAGGTGTAAAACTCTTCGCTTAGATCGTCATTCTGAATTAAAACTTTGGGTACACGCTTTTGATAAAAAAGAGGGACAGTTGCTTGATCATCCATTGCTTGTTGAAAGTTATATTCAGAAACATAATCCCCAAACCAGCTATTGGTTTTGCGTGCTTTTCCGAGTAATGGTGTGCCTGTAAAGGCTAGAAAATGTGCGCCTTTTAAGCCTTCACGCATATTTTCAGCTAAGGATTTGTATTGTGTACGGTGGGCTTCATCCACAATAACAATAATTTCCCGTTCATTCGGATTAAATAACTGAGGATATTGTTTGCCTTTGTCGTAGCGGAACTTTTGTATGAGTGTGAAGACGACTTTTTTATTTTGCCCTAAAAACTTTCGCATTTCTTCAGCATTAGTGGGTTGTGCTGCTTCTGATTTGCTAACGGTTCCCGTATTCAAAAAATTACGGTAGATTTGCCCGTCTAAATCTTGCCGATCCGTGACGACTACAAAACTAAAATTTCCTCTAATTTTTCTGAAGATTTTTCGAGCGTAAAAGATCATCGAAAAGCTTTTTCCAGAGCCTTGGGTATGCCAAAATACGCCGAGCTTACCTTCGTATTTTTTTCGCTTTAAAAAGCGGTCATAGGCATTATTCACACCAATAAATTGATGGTTTTGAGCAATAATCTTACTGGTTTCTTTATAAAATAGTACAAAGTTTTCTACATAATCTAGCAATTTTGAGGGCTGGCATAATCCCGCTACCGCATATTCAAGGCTTGTACCTTCTTGCTCGATTTTCGTGCGGTTAATCTTTTCTTTTTCATCTTCAACACGTAGCCAGTTAAAAAAATGTTCCCATTCAGCAGTAAAGCTGCCTACCTTAGTCTCAATGGCATTAGAGAGAATACAGAAAGCGTTACAGTGGAAAAGTTGAGGAATATCGTTTTTATAGCTGCTTAGGTTATCTTCAAAGGCGGAGCGTAGTTTTATATTCGAGTTTTTTAGTTCAATAAAGACTAACGGCAAGCCATTCACATATAAAATAATATCCGGGCGACGATAGGCGGCGTAGGGGGCTTGCCCTAGTGATTTAATCCAAAGTTGAGAAACGGCTAGAAATTCATTTTTATCTGATGTAGATGAAGTAAAAGCATCAAAATCAATCAGCCTAACAATTTCATGCTGCTTTTTCCCTTGCGCATCGTCAAATTCAACGGGTACGCCGTTACGAATCATTTGATCGACTTCGCGATTGGCGGCAATGGCTGAAAGTGCAGCACGCCGATCCATCACCCGGCTGACTACCTTATCTATCTCTGATTCTGGAATCACTGGATTTAAACGGATACACGCCACTTTTAAACGATCCGCCAAAATCACATCGCGCTTATCAGTACGCCCAGAGCCATCGTTCAATGTTTCAGGTTTTGGCGAAGAACAATTAAGCAGCTTAAAGCCATACTCTTGATGCAGTTTTTGGAGAATGGCTTGCTCGATGTGATCTTCAGAGATAAAGTTTTTGACCATAGTTACTCTGTTCGTATAAATACAGCGTGGTTAAGGTTGTATAGTTTCTTCTTCTAACATGCTATGGGGAAACTGGATAGCTTTATTTTCGACAGATAGTTTTCCTGAAATTAAGCGAGGTAATAGCATTTCTTTGGTTTTTTTAAAATTTTCTTGTGATTGCAACAATATTTTTATTTGATTATCAATTTTTGAAACTATTTTTTCAAACTCTTCAATTATATTTTCTTTTGGAAGAAGTAATTTAAATCCTTTTAATTCATCTTTTCCAACAGAATTAAAAATTGATCCATTGCCGATAATATCTTCATTTACAAACGCTATTTTTAAAAAATAAAATAGATAGCTATTTTTATTTTTTTTATGGGATAAAGCAGATAAGCCACGACCAATTATCATTTTTGTATCTGCAATATTCAGTCTTCCAACTGGTGCTCTAACACTAAATAAAATGTCGCCTTCATTTGCAATCCTGCCAGTTACAGAGCAATATATTTCATTTATCGGAAATCTTTTTCCATATGATCCAACACCTTGATGAAAAGGTAACCCTTCGCTACTCGTATTATAAAATTCTGATTTTGGTGATTGCCCCATCTGTATATTAGCTATAGATTCTAGTGAAACTTCTTTCCATCCCTTTGGAATTCCTTTTTCGAACTCAGCCTTTTGATAACCTGGAAAGCGAAAGCGTATAAACCATTCGCGGTAAATCTCTTCAGCCATTTTTTCTAATAGGGCGATACGGCGTTTGTTATTTTCGATGAGGTCGTCATAGGTAGAGAGGATGACGGCTATTTTTTTTTGAATGTATGGTTTAGGAATTATTACAGGTATTTTTTTAAGATCGCGAATCGGTATTTGTGGCTGTGCTGAACCAGAGGAAAAGTTCCAAATATATGTTCTAAGTGTATTGCTTGATAAGTAGTAAAATAAAAATTTAGATACTATTTCTTCATTATCTGCCCTAAGTATTAGCATTTGAGCATTTATCAACCCATCATCATCAATATTTACATATGCAGTATTACCAACTCCATTGCCGCGGGTAGTTAGTAAGATATCACCTTTTTTTATGCGGCCTTTTTTAATCGCTAAAAACTTTTCTTTAGTAATATGATTTGCTAATTGTTTATTGATTGTTCCATCGCTAATACATTCAGAGTTTAAAAATAAAACCCCACTATCAGAAAACTCTTCTCTTTTTGGATAACGTTTTGATCTATCGCCATCTATAAAGGTTGTATTTGTTGCCCCTAACTCAATCCCTTTTGGATTAGTCATCGTTAAGCTCCAGCAGCTCTTTTATATTGAAATCAACAGTTTTTAATAGATCAAGCGAGATGGTATTTAAGCTTTGTAACTCTCCATATAGGTTTGTTATTTCCTCAATAAACTCCTCCTCAGTCTTTCCATCTTCCTCAATCACTACTCCCACATAACGACCAGGATTCAGCGAAAACTCCTGCTCCTTGATGTCATCCACAGAAGCTAACTTACATAAACCTGTTACATCTTCATAGTCTGCTTTGGGAAAACGTTCTTGCAGCCAGTGAATATGTTTATAAAAACTTTCTGCATTTTTCACTTCTTTATGCAGTTGCTCTAAGGCTTCTTTTAACTTTTTAACGTCGCGGTCAGTTGTGCCGCGTTTGCCTTCTGCTTTAGCTGCATCCGCTTTAGCTTTTTCATGCTGGCGTACAATTTTATCTAATTGCTTTAAGCCACTATGAAGTGATTCAAAAAAAGGATCAAAGGCATGTCTGAATTCGCGCTGGGCAGCATTTTTGCGTTCTACGTTTGCATAGGTTTGCAGTGTTTGCTCACTATTGGCAGCGTAGTGTTGATATTGCTCTTGGAGTGTTTTTAATCCTTGCCATTGGCGGAGCAGGGCATCTACAGCCTGTTTGCCTTGTACATCCTCTAAAACATCAAGCAATTGTTCAGCAACAGGTTTTACTTGCTGTTCGTTTTCAATCAGGCTTTCCATGCCTCGTTCAAAATAACGATCCACCAGACGCACAAAATCTGCACGCTGTCCTTTATGTAATTTACTGATAATGGCAATGTTTTGTATTTGCTCTTCGCTAAACTCACGGTGTGCGCGGTCGATTTGAGTAAAAATATTACGGGCATCAATAAATAGAATACCTTCGCCTATCTTGGCTTTATCAAAAAACCAGAGGGTAGCGGGCAGTGTTACCGTATAAAACATATTAGAGGGCAAGGTGAGCATGGCATAGATCAAGTTATTCTCGATTAGCTTTTGGCGGATATCTGCCTCTGAGTGCCGAGCATCCGAAGCTGAGTTTGCCATAACTAAACCAGCACGCCCTCTTTCTTTTAATGAAGTTGCAAATAAGCTAATCCATAGGTAGTTAGCATTGGGAACCGTTTCTTTGCCTTCATCTTCTTTTTTTATTTTGGTTTTATTTCGGGGTAGTCCGTAAGTATTAAAGCGACGGTCTTTTTCTACGGTGGCAATTGGCACTTCATCAACGTTAAAAGGAGGATTAGCCATCACATAGTCAAACTTGCCGAAGCTTTGAAAAAGGTCTTCTGCATAAGTATTGGCTTGACGAATTTCTCCCCTTAAACCGTTTACAGCCAGATTCATTTTTGCGAGTTTTACGGTATCTAGCGTTTTTTCCTGACCATATACATAGAGTTGATCTTCGTAATTTTCACCCATTTTTTTAAGGGCTTGCCGATGCTGTTCGACAAAGTGCTGAGATTGCACAAACATACCACCTGACCCACAAGCAGGATCAAAAACAGTACCCTTGTGGGGTTCAATAATTTCGACCATTAAGCGAACGACTGATGTAGGTGTAAAAAACTCCCCGCCGTCTTGTCCTTCTGCTAAAGCAAATTTCCCCAAGAAATATTCATAAATTTTTCCTAGAATATCTCCAGTAGCATCTTTGGAAATATTTGAAAAAGCTTTGATTAACGCAAACAGTGCAGCTTTACTTTCTTCTTTTCGGTTAAACCGCGCATATTCATCTTTAGGTAATACGCCTTCCAATTCAGGTTTATATTCCTCAATAGATTGCATTGCCTCTTTAATTTTTTTAGCAATATCTTCTTTTTGCGGTAAATTGAGAAGATAGTTATAGCGTGCGTGTTCTGGCAAATAGAAACCACACTTTTCAATGGCAATTTCCGCAATTGGTTTTTCTCGACGTGTTCCTGCAAGTTTGGAAAATTCTGTATTAATTGCCTCCTCAGCCCGTAGATAATTATTTTCCGCAAATTTTAAGAAAATAAGCCCTAGAACTGGTGTGGCGTATTCGTTAGATTTTAGGTCGGTATTTGCTCTTAGCTTGTCGGCAGCAGACCATAAATCGGTTTCTAGTTGTTTAAGCTGTTGTGCGTTCATCTTTGATTTTATCTTACCTTTAAATTTTTTGGATGAGTGAACGCTCGTTAGTCAAGTTGTCAGAAGACTATAAAACAGTATCCATCTTTGAAATAAATGAATACACACTTGGAAAAATATACCTTCTCTGACACACTCATCGTTCCTTGTCTATGTTCTGTTGAGGAGTCATATCCATAATGACTTTCTCTTGAGTGCGTATTATAGGCGCGGAGAGCGGAAGTGGCATACCTCTGTCGGTATAACTCTTTATTTTCTCATCAAACTTTTGCATAATAACTTTTTGTTTTTCTGGAGGTTGCTGTTTTATCGCTTCTTGTAAAACTTTTCGGGCTGCGATAATTGCAACATCTTCCGGTTCATTTTCTTTCTCTTTTTTTTGTACATCCGCATTAATTGCTTGATCTAACACGTTAACCTGCCAGACAGTACGAAATAATCGAGCTTCCTGCTCAAGCATGTTTCCGTTTTTATCTTGAGTGTTTTGAGGTGTCACAGGCTGTTTTTCTTGCCTTTCAAGGCTGATTTTCTGCCCTTTTTGCGCTTGGCTTTCATTGATCGCACGTTCTAAATCCGTTCCCCACTGAATTTTTTCTGTTTGATTTTCCGTGCGGTATTTCACGAAGTAACTTTTTGTTTCATTTAGATCAAAGTTATAAGGAGCCTTGCCATGATCAACCAGTACCCCTATATATTCTGATACGTGGCGTTGATTTTTTTTGTGATGCTCTCGATCCTTTTCTATCGGGGCAGTTTTTTCGAGCGCAATTTTGTTTGGCTCCTTCTCTGTTTCTTTTACATTATGTCTAGTGACTCTTAAACCCAAACGCTCAGATTCGATCAATGCATAACGCTGAAATAGCTCAGAACCCTTGATTTCTATTTCACTCCATCCCTTCGCCTTTGCCACTGCAATCATAGCGATGACAATTTCACGGTCATCTCGATCCGTAGAAAGCGATTTACCTTTATCTTCAAAGTGAGCTTTTTCAGGATGGTCTTTATCATAAAATTTACCATCCATGACAAGGTATTTCTTTTTCAGTTTGGCAGGAAGCTCATAGCTTTCTTTTTCAGAAGGTTTGTTCTCGTTATCGTTTTTTTGGTTTATTTCATTCATAGCTATCTCTTAAGCATTCGCAATAAATATTGCTAAATCCAACTCATCTAAGCCCATTTTTGCAATATCATTTAAAATCTGTTTATTATTTGCAATTGCTTCTACAGGCTTATTTTTAACTTCGTCCAGGGTCATCACCCTACGTCCATTTATACGCTCAAATAGCTCTTGCTCCTTGAGCTGAGGCACATCAGGAACCGCCAGATAGCCCTTACCTGCAAACTCAGGGTCTTCATACCAACGGATTTTTTCTGCCATAATCGGCTTCGTGTTTTCCAGAAAAATGATGGATTTATCTGATCCCAGCTCTTTTATTTCCTGGGGTAATAATAACGCTCTACGTTGATCGCTTTGGCTTTCTGAACGACTGCTTTTACCTACAAGCTGCCGCGAATTAGAAACAGATTTAACCGTGGTATAGCCCAGCATTTCACTATACTGCTTGGCATCAGCCTCTTCTTTAGGTGCAAAAATAATCTGGCAAGCAATGTTGCTGAAAAGCGTTCGCGCTCCTTCTTTAGTGTAGTGGCGTATACACTGCGATTGATCCTGAAAAATTAGCAATAGCCTGAGCTTATATCCCGCCATATAAGCAATCGACTTCTCAATAATGCCAATGCGCTCCAATGAGGCGAATTCGTCTATCAGCAACAGGCACTCGTATTTCAATGCTTTGTTTTGCTCAGGCAACTCATGCGTATTTTCATTAATAAGTTGTGAAAAAAACAGATTGACGAGTCGAGTATATTTCCCAGTATTGCGAGCCTGAATACCTACATAAATCGTCATGCGTTTTTTTCGGACATCGCGTAAATCAAAATCATCGCCACTGGTTGCAGCCGCTGTAATCGGATCTCTAAAAATATTAAGCGGCGCGATACAACTCGCCAGAATACCCGCACGGGTATTATCTGAATTGGTGGCAAAGGAAAGTAAGGCTTTTTTGCAATCTAATGATAAGGGTGTATCGGTTAAATCACGTTGATTAATTGTGCTTTTTATCCATAACTCTAGCCCTACCCCACTATCAGGAGCCGTTAATTTAACTACATTACTTAATGAATATTCTTCTTCAGGTGTATCTAGCAGGTACAGGACTAAACCTAAAAATAAGGTTTGAGCACTTTCATTAAAAAAAGCAGTATTACTGTCCACGCTATGACTTGGATATAACATGCTAGCAATGTTTTGAATATCCGCTACGCGGTATAGTTTATTGCGCCGAATATAACTCAATGGATTCCAGCGATGAGTTTTCATATCAGGATGATCGGGCGAGAATAGAAATACTTTTTGCTTAAGAGTATTAGCGCGATATCCAGCTGTAATATCCCAATTTTCCATTTTAGGATCAAACACTACCATAGACTCGTCATACCACAACAGATTAGGAATGACGATTCCTACCCCTTTACCTGTACGGCTCGGTGCTGCCAGATAACAAAATCTTGGGCCTGAAAGCTTTAAAAAGCGTTCACCTACTTTACCAATTAATATAGAAGATTGAGAAATCTTTTTTTTGTTCTTTCGCTGCACTAAGCCTGCAAAAACAAGTTCTGCATAATAGGCAAATCGCGCATTACCATGTAACGGACGCTTTTTTGACTCCAACCAACCCAAGATAAACAACCCTATCGTACCCAACGGAACAATAGCCGCTGCTGCACTGCATACTACAATGACTTGTTTTGTTTTTTTGATATGTCCATAAACATAGTAGTAATCAAATAAGGTAAACATAGTGATCTTGTTAAACGGGATTTTTTGTGATTGAGCAAACAATAAAGCCCCTACATATAATCCAATTACACTTAACAATGCTGTGGCAAAAAAGCCTCCCAATATGAAAATTGCAATTTTTCTAGCGTTCATACCCTTCCCCGCTGTAATTTCCACTTTCTCACAGGGTCGTAGTACAACTGCGTAAGATAAGTACGATCAAAAAATAAGATGAGATCAAGCGTGGTCATCACTTCACGCATGATGTATTCAAAATCGAGAGTTTGCCCAACCTCGCTTTGTTTAATGAGCGAAGCAATGCGGTAATAGGCAGAACGGCAATCATTCGCATGTACTGTCGTGATAGAACCTGGATGCCCTGTATTCAGCAAGGTAATGTAATCCCATGCCTCATCACCGCGTAGCTCGGTTAAAAAGATACGGTCGGGCTTTTGCCTCATGCAGCTTGAAACAACCTGTTTAGGCGATACATCTTTTCCATAGTAAAGATGCACTTTATTAGGGTGATGGGGTAAGTCTAGCTCGTGGGTATCTTCAATCGTCACAATGCGCGTTTCATGTGGAACCCTGTCCACAAGGGCTTTTGTGAAAGTAGTTTTTCCTGATCCTGTCGCACCGACTAGCACGATATTGAGCTTATGCTGGATCGCACACTCTAAAAAACGCTGAATGTCTTTTTCAGCTTTTGCCTTTAATAAATCCAGTTCCCATGATTGAAGCAGTACGTCGCTTGGAACCTCAAGGTGTTCTGATACATCCCTGAAATTCGCTAACCTACCTGAGCTGAGATAGTCTTCTAAACTGAGGCGTACAGGTGAAGGGCGACGAATCGTAATAGATACCGTATCGCGTTCACACGCAGGAGGAATGACAATCTGGCCTCGTTCCCCATCGGGTAAAACTACCGATTGAATGGGCTGCTGGGTATTAAGCTGTTTGCTGTTATAAATCGCTAATGCGTTGGCTAACTGGTTCAGTAGGTTTAACTCGCATCGAGGCTCATCATAACGTTGCCATCCCTGAGCACTTTCGGTAAAAATTTCACCCGCCCTATTGATGGCAATTTCCGTAATGCCTGACTTCTCAAGATACTCTTGAATCCCTGTTCTTTTCAGCAAACCGCGCACGGTTGTACTGGTGTCGTAATGCTTCTCCATCGCTTACTTCTCATCTACATGGATAAGTTCATAGACACTTCTGAAATCGACATCCCGCGCTACAAAAACATTTAGGAGTGCGCCTTGATTGGTATAGCCTGTTGGAGGAATATTAATGGTACTTTCAAGGGCTTTTGCCGCCATTGCTTGCGAGGCATTGCTGGTATTGGATAGATAGACAGCATTACCGCTACCGCCATTCGTAGACGTAGCCGCTGCTGCAAAATCATCAATCAGGCTAAGTAAAATCGCACCGCCGAAGCGCTCCCAAAAATGCGTATCCACTTGTGCTTCATGACCTGTTGCACCTAGCGCGTCCGTACCTGGGGAATTCACATCCACGCTCACACCTTTGGGTGTTTCGATTCGTGACCACAGGACAAAAATACGCGCCTGTCCTTGATTCAATGCAGCGCGTTGTTCCCCTATCACTTCGCTCCCGCGCTCGATCAATAAAACCTTACCATTAGCCCCATAAACATCTTTTGAGACTTGGCAGGAAGTCATCCCTGGATACGTCGAAACAATTTTGGTTTTAAGGACGCAAGGAACGACCGTTCCACGCCGCAATAAGAAATTCAGATCATTTCTGAGCTTGGCGCGAGTACCCACTAATTCAGAAGGGGTAAAACGCTCATCCAAGCTGTCTTTTGCTCCTCTAGGCTGTGCAAATTGAGCATCGGAGCGACCTAACAAGGAAACAGATTGCCCTCCTGCTGTACTCTCTGAGGGGTGTGAGGATTCCGTTTCAATCATCACGTTTCCTGACATCTTTCGATGTAAGGGGCTGTTTTCTGGATTGGTATTAGCTGGGGTAGTGCTTACAGGTGTGGAAGCAGGTGTACCTTGGCTTTCTTTGGCACTGATAGGAGGAACCATTTCACCGTTAGAGGCATTTCCCTTAGCAGCATCCGCTTTTGCTGTATCGGGCTTTGGCGTATTGGCTCCAGCCGCTTTTTCTGCGGCTTTAATATCCTTCTGGTCTTTATCAAAATCTTTCGGCGTGGCATTCTCAGTGGTATGGTTGACCTGCTCTAGTTTTTTCGCATTGGATTCTTGGTTTTGTGCTTGAGCACGTTTTAAAAACATTCCAACACCAAAAACTGCCCCACAAAATGCAAAGAAAAACCCAATCCAAAACACAGCACTTTTAATTTCTTTAGGCTGTTTAGAGGTATTGGTCTTAGGTGTACCGCGCTCGGCTTCTGTTGTCTCAGCTAGAGGGGTCGGCTGTTGATTATCACTCATCAGTTGCCTCCTCTTTCCATCTTATTCACGCGTACCACTTTTTCCACGCTGGTTCCTGTTGTGTTAAATGATCCATTGGCATCAAAACTGTCATTGTCTATACCCAGCACGGATTGACCTGAGCGCAGCATAAATTTACGCGCTGTTTCATGAATCACAACCGTATCATCTTCAATGTGGGTATTAATAAGGGCTTCACTGCCATCGGGAGCCACTTTATAGAAGGCAGGTAAAGCTTTAGCTGAATCGTATTTGAAATAGGTAAACCGCCCGTCATCCCATGCGGCATCGGGAGCAAGCTCTTTATCGCCTTGCATGAAATAGTTCTTATTGAGGGTTTTCTTATCCCCACTGGCGGCACTAGCAGTCTTACTCATCGCTTCGGCTATTTTTTGCTTATGTGCTTTATCCGCTTTTGCCTTGGCTTCCATATCAGGATAGGTAAATCTTAGTACATAGGTGGTATTGTCGAGTTGCCCTTTTTTAGTGATGGACATCACCAAAGAAAACGAATAGGTACGCTTATTAGTCACAATCGCCATGTTTGTTTCAGGATGAGAAGCAGCAGGTTTTAGAAAAATGTTATGACCACGGACATTGATGCTCCATGCTTTGGCATCGCCAATGCCTAGCCCTGTGGGGTTGCCTTCTAATGTTTCCCCTTCCTCTAATTGGATAAGGGTTGCTGTGCCAACTTTGGTATAAATACGCACCACATCTTCAGGGTTGTACACCACGGATTGAATACGCTTATCGAATTTAGATACTTGCGGAATAGATAAGCTCCACGCGGGTAAAGCCGTTGCTATGCTTGCCAGCAAAATAGCTCCTAAACAAAACCTTTTCATGAGCGTTCCCCAACAACTTGAGGGGCATTCTCAGGATCAACGCGGTAACTCGTTACTTGAAAACCCAATGGGTTAATCAGGCGGTCTTTTTCTTTGATGGGGGTGTTTTCGTATTTATAGGCAATGGTTGCAATCAATCGGACGGGGGTAGAAGGCGTGGATTGACCGCCTACAGGCAGTGTGTTTTTCTCAAAACGAATTTGCGCCACTTCGCCAATAAAGGTAATGGCGTTAATCGTCACGCTAACTTTAGATTTATCTCTAAGTATCTTATGCGGTGCATCGGGCTTGTCATAAAAAAGCTTAAATTCGCTTTGTACAGCGTTGCTTGAAAGCAGATTAGTTGCATCATAGGTCGCTTGGATCGTATCCCAATCGTAGTTTTCACGATAGCGCACGTATTGAGCCAGAAAATACTTGTCGGTTACTTCGCCATAGGTATTTTTGGCATCTTTTAGAACGGTGACTATATCCGTCGCACCCGTGTGATTATCTACACGGATCACATACGGCACAGCGGTTTTAAGCGGAGTCATTAAACAGAACGCCGCAATCGCTAGTATTGCGGCAATGCCTGAGCCATAAGCAACTCGCCATGCTATCGTTCTTGATTGTTCAACTTCAGCAATACGGGATTTTTCAAACGCCGCCGCTGCACTCATAAAACTCATCCCAGATTGATGAGGTGTGGGTGTACTTGCCATGATGCCAACTCTTCTAACTGCTTTTATTGCTTATTAACAGGAACACGTTCGCCTGTTGGTTGAGGTAGGGTATTTGTTGTTGCACATCCCGCTAACATAAACAGGGCTAGTGCTATTCCGATGATTTTCATGTGTTACTTCCTTTGCTTTCTGCCCCTGTAGAGCCTGGACTTATCGAGCCGCCTGTTTGTGGTTTTCCTGAAAAAAATTGTCTGGCAGCTTTGATTCCCTGATAAGCAGCTTGCCCCGCTCTTCTAGCCTTTTTATGATTACTTACGATGGTTACACCACCCGATAAAGAAGCTGCGAGTGTTGGAATATAAAAATCTATTAATATAAAAGTGATGCCTGTTAAAATTGCTTTAAAAAGCGCAGTAATATCCAAATCTTTGGGAACAATATTTGTCATGAAACTTATTTGTATATTGCATATAAAGGTAAAAAGCACTGACATTAAAACAAAATTGACGCATTGCCCTACCCATAATCCAAAATAGGATCGTGTTGCTGGGAATAAAGCCATTGCAATAAAAAGTGGCCCAATAGCTAACACAAGGGACAAAAGAATTTTTGCAAGTAAAATATAACCACCTGCAATACCAAAAGAAGCTAATGCCGTTATGGATAATAATATTATAATAATTCCAGCATATATCGTTTGCTCCCAACCAGATGCTTCTTGAAATATTTTAACAACCGCATCTAGATAGCTGTTTATTAATCCATCTAGCGCATTTGGTGTAGATGATCCTGAATTAATTGCTTTAGCTAAATCATCTCCAAGACCTGTAAAAAACGGTACGACATAACTACTATAATAGGTAATATTGATGCCAAAAGTGATAATCACAGCCCATGTGATCATTCTTGTAAAAAAATCCATAATAGCTTCATCATTTGAGCCACGCATATACGAAAACAATATCAACATTACATAAATGCTAAAACATACCGCCATCAATGGACTAATCAGACCAATCATATTAGATGAGCCTGTATTCACAACATTTATTATGCTTGCATCTATTTTGTTAAAAAGATCGCTAAAAAGGTTAAAACTAGCCAAAATGAAACCTTTTTAATATGTTATCTAAAATAGCACCAACAATTGCCAAGAAAAAAACTATTCCACCAATAATAAAAAACCATTTATATACATTTAAAATAAATAGCATTATATTGCAGCATAATAATCCAAGCATCCTGAATGGGAAGCAAAACCATTTCCACAATAAACTTAAAAATTCATGTGTTCTTGAAAGTGTTTTTTTAATGAATTTCATGATGACTACTTAAAATACTTCGCTTTAAATTCACGAGCCTGTTGCTGTTCTGCCAGCTTCATTTCTGCTTGCTGAAGCTGAACCATTAAATTTAAACGTGTCTGTTCGTTTTGGATCATGGCGTTTTCAGAAGCAATGCGATTTTGCAAATCAGCCGCCGCTTTTGTATCATTTGCTGAATTAATCTGCTTCATGAGTGATTGGATATTATTCAGTCGATCAATCGTATTTTGATACGCGGTTTGCGTCATGGCTTTATTCGATGCCAACGTATCGTAAACTCGTTGCTGTCCTGTACTTGTGCCATATAATTTTTCAGCATCTTTTATTGCTGTTGCTGCGCCAGATAAACCTTTATATTGTCCACTTTGCACTTTGTCATAAATATTCGCCCAATCACTCGGCAAATATTCCCTTAATGCAGGATTATTTAAAATATCCCCTAAATTACGTGTTCCTGTAATCGCGTCATATTGTTTTTTCAATGATTCAACTTGCTGTTTAAGCTGATTAACCGTTGCAATGGCTTGTACTAATCCGTCTACATCTGCTACAGGAATCCCAATTGCAAAAACAGAATTGGCAGTACAAAACATAAGACTGACAGCAAGCGTTTTTATTAATAATTTTTTCATACAAGATATTTCCATACTACTTAACTAAATGTGATTTACGCCCTTTACGGCGCTCTTGAAAAACAGGCATCCAAGCATCGGGATGTTCACCCACTTCAGCAATGACACTCTCTAAAATGGCTACGTTGTCTGTGCTACCCGATAGAATAGAAATTTCATCATCAAAACCGTAAAGATCGAGCGTGGCAAAAGCCGATTGATTACCCTGCTTAATTAAAAAGGTTCTTGAATCTTCAGTAAGGGCTTTAAGCTCTCTAAATTCTTTTTGCGTCAGATGGCAGCGTTTATAACTTTCATATTCAGCCGCTGGATTAGGCAAATAGATTTTTGTAGGTGTTTGGTCACGGATGGCGCCAAAAATTGCACTGTTAATGGCATCTTCAGGCGATTGGGAAACGAGAATAATGAACTCGTCCCGCTTACGTCCTGTTTTAAGGACATTGAGGATTTTTTCTTGTGTGGTCGGATATTTAGCGGGAAGCCAGAATTCTTCTACGATGGTGGCTAATAAACCGCCCTGCTCTTGCATCAAGTCTTTTAAATGAAAGAGAAACGATAACACTGGCTCAGTCGGTGCGTAATCATCTTTTAAAAAATCTGTTACATCGAAACCAATACGGCGACACTGGCTAATATCAAACACATTACTAGGGTTATCTAATGCCCAAGCAAACCGCCCTCCCCCTGCATGACACCATTTTCTGAGGCGTTCGGCGAGTCCGTTACTGCCTGTATTGGGGATCGTTTCCAAAATGCGGCTAAAACGCCGTTCTGTGGGATGCAATGAATACACGGTATCCACTGCCAGCTTGATAGATTGCTCTTCTTCAGCGGTTATTTTTCCGTTTTCATCTTTTCCGCAAGCGGTTACAAGACTGTACAGAAAATCTCTATTTTTAGGCGTATCGGGTAATTGAAACGGGGCTAATCCTGTAGGCTCTCCTGCTTTCAGCGGGTAATACGTACCACCCAAAACCCGGATAAAAATTTCCATGCCTCGATCTTTATCCATTGCGAATAATTTGGGATCAAAACGCTCTAAAAAACCGAGCAAGGTAAGTTGTAAAGTCGTTTTACCCGTCCCTGTTGCACCGAGAATTAGAGTATGTCCTGCAATCTTTTCGCCTAAGCTGTCTTCATCCTGTTTGGAATGATGAAAGTTAAAGTGGTACACGCTTTTTGATTTTGTTTGGAGTGGAATAACGGCTGTACCGTCACCAATCGGATTACCGCGCTGTTTACCTATCGAATAATTATGCATGCCAAACGTCGCCGCCAGATTGCGGCTTGATTTAGGCATTGGGCGCGATCCTGACCCGCCCAGTAAAAGGCGATAATTGGGTATCTGGCTAAAATAAGTAATGGGAGCTGATAGCGTAGCTTTAATCCATCTTGCGCCCGTATTCCCTAGAAAAATAGAACTGGCTAGGGTTCCATTATCGACGGCTTTTTTAGCCGTTTCGCCATATACGACTAACGCCGCGTGATAATCACCGAAGGTTAATTCTCCAGAGCTGATATAGCCCTGTGCTTCCATCAATTCATCACGCTGATGAATCGCTTTATCTTCCACTGAAACCAGTTTATTAACCTGTTCGGCAAGCTTCTTTTGAGACTCATGAATGCCCATGCAGATAAACGTTTGGGTCAGGGTAAATTCAAACGGCTGGCTTAAAATGGGGTTGAATTGCCCAGTGCTGCACGTATCAGGATAATCTTTTAAATCATAGCAAGTCGCGTAACGGGTTTGGTTTTCTGAACGAATCTCTAACAGGTCATAGCCAAAATGCAGATGTGAGCTTGGCATGATTTCATAAGCGGGGCTTGGCGTAACAGGAATGGTTTCCTCAAAGCCATTAATCAGATAGCCAACAAAGTTATAGACTTCAGAAAACCATACGCCATTATCATTTTCATACGCTCTCAGGCATTCAGGGTCATACATCGAGAGCGATTTAAGGACATAGTTCCCTAAATCTTCTATTTCTCTCAGCCCATCATCAAAATCATCGTATTTAAGAACGAGCGAAATAGTAAAGCGGTTTTCAAAATAGTCTTCATGTTCAAAACGCTGAAGATATTTAGCACCAAACGCCTTCATAAACGTAGTATCGAACTGGTACAATTCTTTGAATTGTACCTTGCGGCGCATTAAATGCGTCCATATTCCCAGCCGCGAACCTTTATCTTTTGCTAGTGACGCAAAAAACTTGTTTAGCCCATCAAAGCGGTTTTCTAATACGGCATCATCTATCGACTCAAAAGGCATTCCTGCTAAACGAATCACCATCAGCATTCGATTATCCCGATAGGTCACTACCCGTTCTGATACGTGAATATTCAGATGGGGCAATATGTCCTCAATAGCGGGCTGTTTTTTCAAAAGGTCGCTTATAAACATCTATTTTTCGTCCATATTTAGTGGGAACCAAGGTATAGGTTTTACCGAAAGATTCCGTATTGCCGCGCCTGAAATAACACCATATTTCTAATGCCATCATGCGGATTGCCTGATCGTCTGTTTCACACAGAAATTTGAAGTACAGCAGAATGGGAATTCCCAATATGCCAAAAAGCAATGCTGACGATCCGATGAACATTTGAAGAATCAGTGACCCCATCACGCTAGTGGTCAATACCACGAGCGCAGGAATCAGCGGGATACCCCAAAACATCGCGTTTCGCCCCATCCCGTTATAGGACGGATACTTTTTAGGCGTACTCATTACGCAAAAATGCTCCATGCAAATGTTGCCGCAGCCAGTCCACCACCTACAACCGCCACATGTACTATGCCCATTGCAAACTCGCCCCAGCTTTTTTTACCTGCTTTTGCCATTGCGCCCACGTAAAGCATATAAATACCGCTACATATTCCGAGAAAAGAATATAACCACGTTTGAAAGGTTGTAGCGGCTGTAGAAGCTGCAGCAAGTCCACCTCCAGCCATGACTGAAGCTGACGTAATGACAGCAATAAGGGTTAGAACAACGGTTTTAATGTTTAACTTCATAATACGTTTCCTGAACGACGTTTTAAAAATCATTGAACACATCCCACGATAGTTTTTTATCTTCGGGGGATAGTGGGTTAGAAGCCTTCTCTTGAGGCGTTGGAGGGGTTACTTTGACTTGCACCGCGTGGCTTACGGTGTTCTGCTTGGGCTTATGTACGGGGAGTATTTGAGGCTTTAAGGCTGGAATAATGGCAATAGGCTTTATAGGTTCAGCGTTAGCTACTACTTTTTGAACGTACCCGTTCGTAAAACCTTTGGAGAAATTTCCTGTGTTGTAGGCAGATAGCGCGGCAAATAATGCCTCTTGTGAATTAAGCTGCTTTTGCCTTGCCCGTTCGTAATTGTTTTTAAGAATGCTGGAAGACGCTGCGAGGTTTCGGCAAGGATCAAACGCATCTTCGATGCTCAAGCTTGTTTTAGCGAGGTTAGATGAATTTACCTGACCTAACCCTAGATCAATGTTGTAACCCTGCCCTATGAGCGATTTTGCCGTGATTACGGCTTCTTTTTTTGTGGCAGGTTGGCGCACTAAACGAGCGCCTCCATTGATGCCAATTGCAAGAGGCTGAAATTGTGACTCGGTTCTAACAATCGCCGCCATTGTTTCAGGGGCAACATGGGGCGCACATTGTTGAGTAAGCAGTAAAAAATCTAGCATGTTCTGACTACCTACCAGCGAACCCGTTGGTAAAACTGGTTATCAATGTACACATCAATAGCGCGGGGGCTTTGCGGGGCTTGCCATATCACCTGTTGATACACATAAATCGGGTAGGAGTTGTCGCTGTCACCCCCTGCATATTGTCCTAAAGGATTGGCTACACAAGCGCGTGATCCTATCCCTTGTCCTTCGATAAAATTAGGTTGGGAAATAGTGGGCGTACCTGTAACGGTATAAGCAGATTGTGCATATCTCCATCCTGTTTTTTTAGGCACGGAGTTTCCTTGCTCAACGTAAGAAGCAATTGAAGCAGGTTGTGTACCTGCTGGACAAGGATCGTAGGGATCATAAATCTGTTTGGCATAACTGCTGCCATCGTGACCGTCTGCTAAACCGCAGGTAGGAAAGGCTCGACCTTTTGCTAAATCTCGAAAAAGTTGTGTAATGGGAGGTACACATTCGGGGTACTTTTTGGGATTGCCTGGTGTTGCCAGACATAGCAATACTTGGCAACCGTAATCACTGGCATAGGCACTTGATGCCAACAAAAAGATGAATAGCATCATCTTGTTAAACAAGTGCAGAGAAAATAGATAAGTTGGTGTAATAAATTTCAAAACCAAAAACCTTAACAACGTAAATATATGTTTTAATTAGCATGTAATTTATAACGAAGTCACCGAATTGTCAACGAAATATTCATTTAAAACAATAATATATACAAATTATTGTTAATAATTATCAATAGACATTACTGTTGAAGCCATTTTGATTATTTAAATTTTTTTAATATAAATTTTTTAGTTTTATTTAATATGGCTTTACATACATAGCTTCAATGTATATTTTTAATACTTCACTTAGATGTAAAAGTTAGGCTTGAAATTCGAAGATGCTTGTAAACATTTTCGCCGAGATGTTCTTTGTTATAATCAAAGTGATTTCGCACTAAATCAGTTTGATTGAAAAATATGAGCAAAATAAATGGTGGATGCCGACCTGGAGCAGGTCGAAAAGCAGCTTTTCAAGGTGAACAGACTATACCCGTTCGGGTTCCTGAGAGCCAGCTTACGGTCGTACAGAGCTTTTTAGAGGCGTACCGACAACGTAGCGGCTCTTGCCTAACGACTGATGAACGATTCGCTTATGAAGTTGAAATTAGCCGCCTTAAAAATGGTTTGGCTGATGCTATTGATTGTTTGCAAACTTATTTCCGGCCTATACCTGTTATTAATCATAAGATTAATGCACTTAAAACAGTTTTAGAAGAGCCGAGACCAACTTGTTTGAAGAGAAATGTTTCAGATCAGCTTCAGGTTAGCAGTTACTACAGCCCAGCAGGATTGCCTTGGGAGTTGTCTAGTTTTTTCAAGGATAAGAAAATTGGTTTTCAATCTAAACCGCTTATTCCACTTCCAGCGACTAGTAAGGGTACAGACATACATCAATATCAACTTTCGCTACAGGAAGTTGATAATCTAATCGAGTTTTTATTAAATGCACGCCAGGATTTATAAGTGTTTAATAACTATTTAGGTAGCCATCTTTTATGAAAAATTAAAAAGTTAAGCTATCGTTCACTAATGGAAGATATGAATAAATTTAAGCTGAAAATTTATTTATGCATTGTCTTAAACACTGTTGCACTTCAATGTTGAAACTACGCGCTGCGCAGATGAGATGATGCATGAGAACACGCATAACAGCTGCCAATGAAGGATAGAGGATACGGTGCAGTGAATTTATCTGCACCTCTACTTACACCTGATGCCGGAATGGATTTCATAGATCGTCTGCTCGATCTTCAGCCAATCGGTCTTAGGTTTGATGCCAGATGCGAGTTGAAGAGTGTGGCACCTTTGTTCATGCTCTCTCATTAGTGCGGCGAGATCAATCTTGATCTCTGCGCTGAGAGCGCCAGAAGCAACTTGCTTCACTCGGTGCCCCATCTGATTCATTAGGCGCGTATGGAATGACTCTATTTCGTGAGTGAAATCTGACCAAGGTAGCTTGTATGCGCCTTGAAGTGCGGTCCACGCGGGTTGCCCATCAATTAGCTTGTCTCTGTTGTCCCATTCGAAATGAACGCTCTCTGCATCTGACCAAATAGCTATGTTTGCTGAAGGAGATAGGTACAGGCTGTCGAGCTGCCGCTTGGATTGCCATTCTGTTGCAACCGTGAGCACTTCCAAGTATCGGTCTTCAGTTGCATGAGCTTCGTGCTTTTCACACCACTGCTCAAACGTCTTTTGCCATGAGATCGCAGACTCCCCTGAGATGTACGGGACAAGAGAAGCTGGAACCGGCTCCAAGACATATGGAAGCATGTCAATCAGGTCTTCGTACAAGCGGACAACTTGATAGTCGCAGTATTGCTTGCAACCTAGAGATCGGGCCATTGCGCTGTACTCAAAAAGAACGCTTGAGCCCGCTTCTAGCCAGTACTGACCATCCGTAAGACCAAACCAAGACAAACTTAGATTGTCCGACGTCCCCCAGGGGAGAACCTCTTGGACAGGTACAAGAGTGAAATTGATGAGCATGTGACTGAAAGGCCTTACGAGGGTGTAGGAAAACTGTTTTACAAAAAAATAGGCCAAAAATCGACCGTCTAAAACGAGCTATATTAAACGATCTCGATCCGAGGAAGGGCAAAAACACACTTAAACAATGTTTGTTTTGACTCCTTAATTTATTATTCTACAGCCAGAGCGTTTGAGTTAACTGGCACCCAAGCGTCAGCATAGGGAAGGCAGCCAGTGTCGCTGGGGTTGTCCTGTTGTACAACTAGTTAGGTGCGGTAATGCTAGCAAGATAGCCCTTTTCAAAGCACTGAATTTGAGCTGTTTCAATTGCATGAGGAAGGTAGATACGGAGAAAAGCTCCATTACTACGAAGTATCTTTACTTGTTGATTATCTGGTATCCGAGATAAATCTAGAGTGTCTGGCATACGCTGATAACTTTGAATTAAAACCAGACCATAATTTTCAAATTTTGGAGCTATTGCTAGCAATTCTGTTGTTGATAGCATTAGATCATAACTAACTAATCGGAATTCAGCATTAATTGAGTCTCCATTTTTTGTAATTGGAATGCAAGCTTGCCACCATTGAGTATAAGTATTAGGCATATGCCCTAAGATCCAAACCCAAGGTACTTGAGGATTAATAAAGCGTGTGAGCGTGCTTAAGGATGCATTGTGTAAATACAAAGTTTCTATTTCATCTCTTTCTAGAATTTCTATTTTATTCACTGTAGTACCTAACATTTGAAATCAGGGGGCGCCAGCTTGCCGGCGAACCTTTGGTTTGAATTGATAGGGGCCTGATTATTCACCATTGGGTTCTGAAATCGCGAAGGTAATGGTGCTACCCGATATTGATTGCCGGACAATAAAGTCCACCATGAACCCTTCATAGATTGAGGATTGTAACCACCTTAGTCCGGTTTCAAGATCGACAGGCTCCCAGCCCGAGATGAGACAACTGACGGGCTGTTGGTTACCAATCATCTGGAGTAAGTTATTCTTGGCAACTTGCCATTTTTCTTCGACTTCAACGTTCATTCTGATTTCTTTTCGAAAATCTCTGGCGCTGCCCATTCGCTTGCGCAAAGCCATTCTTTTGGCACTTCGGTAACTGCCTCTTCTATAGCCAACAAATCCCAACAATGTTCCCAACCACCTGTTGAATAGGACTCCACACTTACTTTGTTAGCCCAGCGTGCGAGCCAACGGGTGACTTCGTCAAAATCGGAAGAGTCTTCAACATGATCAATGTAAATTGTTATCTTGAGACGTTCAGGCACTTGAGACCCCTAACTAGGGTGTTTAAAAACTGTTTTACAAAAAACAGGTCAAAGATAGCCCCTTCAAAACGCGCTATCTTAAACGATCTCGACCGAAAGAAACGTAAAATGGCCCTTAAACAGAGTTTGGTTTTACATTATTTTTCAGCCAGAACGTTTTAGTTAAGGGGCTGGCTTTAGCAAGTCCCGCTTGAATGATGTGTTAGATATGACGTTTATTTTGGATTGTTCAATAGGCCATGCGTCTTCAACTTGTATTCTTACGATAGAATTTCCATCGATATTCATAACGCGCTCAGTTGTGCCCTTAACTAAAATAAAGGGTGTCATCTCGCCATAATTTTTTTCGATTTGTATAGCACTGTTGAGTCTTTCCTTTTTAAGCACAATTCCTACTGAAAACAAGCCGTTGTTAGTTTCTGACGCAATGAGAGGAAACTGCAGTTGTTCGTAGGAAGCCACTTTTGCTTTTAGGTAATGGAATACACCCGTTACCAAATGTTCGCCCTTTGAAGTTTCAGTACGTTTCACAAATGCAAATTGACCAAGCCATAAAACGCGATCACCAAACTTGGATTCTTCAATTACCTCACGAGGATTTTGCGGAATAGATGCGCCCGATGCGGATAAAGTAGGCAACAGCACAACAACGGCGATTAGGATTAATAGTTTTGATATTTTCATAGCTAACGCCTGGAAAAGGGGACATACAGCACGAAGTGATGGTTGTTCACCTTGATTGGATACTTTAGGGCTTACTAAACGTATAGCGCCCTAGTGCCAACTGACGCAGTTGAAGCGCGCTCGGCGAAGCCTTGATAGAAGAACAGGATATTGTCGCTGGAGTCGCCAGAAAGCCGCCCAGAAACCTTGTCCCAAGTCATTATTGCAACGTGCATTTCTGGCTCGCCGACCACTAGCACTGGTTGTGCTCGATCATCATGCCAAAAATATGCCCCGCCGAATTGCCTATGCCCGACTGCAAGAATATAGCAGCCGACTTCTTGAACAATCGTGCGAACTTGATCTTTGGTTAGTTTGGAAAAGAACTCAGAAGCCTCTGCTAGAATTTCCTCGATTATTGCGAGGCTCGTGATAGAGTGGTCGAGCATTCCGTTGGCTCGCTCTTGTAGCGTGTCTAGACAACGGGCTGCGAGGCGGGCTACTTCTGCTTCAGTGTTAATCATGTGAGAGCTCTATGGGTTCTAATGAGGGTGTAGAAAAACTGTTTTACAAAAAAACAGGCCAAAAATCGACCGTCTAAAACGCACTATATTAAACGATCTCGATCCGAGGAAGTGCAGAAAGGTCCTTAAACAGAGTTTGTTTGGGCCCCTTAAAACATTATTCTACAGCCAAAACATTTGAATTCAGCGGCTGCCGCAGGCAGTGTACTGCAATGATGGGTTAGGTTGCACCGCTTTCGCTAAAGCGTCGAAGCAAAGGCAAAAGCTCTCGATATTCCTGAAAATAGGTGTCGTCTTCTCGGTGGCGGGAGGCACGCGCCTTAAAGAATAGTTCCGCGCGGACTTCGTGGAGCATCGAACGAGGGGCACGACGGGCCAAGGCTGCCGCAGCCTCCCTCGAACCCAGGGTCTCATAGGCATTAAAAGTCATTGCGTAAGCGAATACGCCTTGCGGGTCTTCGGGATCGGGAAGGGTCATAGTTTCTGCGACCTAAGGAGGGAGTAGAAAAATGGTTTTGCAAAAAAAAGGTCAAAAATCGACCGTCTAAACGCGTCATATTAAACGATTTCGATCCAAGGAAGGGCAAAATGACCCTTAAACAAAGTTTGTTTTGACCCCTCAATACATTATTCTACAGCCAGAACGTTGGTATTAAGCAGCCAGAAGCGCACATTTTGCGGCGTCCGCTGCAAAATGTGCGCTTGAAAGATTTGTTAGGCTAAATCTCCTTACCAAAGCTATGTCCAAGTAGCAACTTGCACATAGCCTCATTAAAACTTTGCCCGCCAAAATATAACTTTTCATCCGGATCTGTGTAGAAGTAAAAATCACCAGATTCAGATACATAAATAATAATGTGATCGTTATGAGCATCTGCTACAGGGGTGAGTAAGCCGAGTTGCTCTTCCCATCTTGAAGTGACTAAAGTTTTTGTTGATATGGGGCTAGAAAAGAAATAGATATTTCCTGCAGCCATTTGCTTGCCTGGACTACAGGAGCCAATATTAAGCCCACCGAATTCCTTGAAAATAGCATCAGCAAAGATATTACAGGCAGGCTGCTTATTAATGTAAGCACTATTAAGCCTTCCAGGCTCCCAGCCAGATTCTCGAAAATATTTTTCTATTTCTTGTGTGACGATGATCATTACTAATTAGACCTACCGAGGGAGTAGAAAAACTGTTTTACAAAAAAAGTCAAAAATCGACCTTCCAAAACGCGCTATATTAAACGATCTCAACTCAAGGAAGTGCAAGAACCCTCAAACAGCGTTTGTTTTGACCCCCTAATACATTATTCTACAGCCAGAACGTTAGAGTTAACCGGCACCGCAGCGCTAGCGGAGGGAATTTTACCTACCTCGCAGGTAAAATATCCGGTTGAATGAGTTGTTAGGAAGCTATATGTTTGATTGTGATACGACTAGTGTTTTTTTTGAGGGAAATATACTACTACCGTACCGCCAATAAAATCATGAAGACTCTGTTTCTTTTTAGTAATTAATACCAGTGCTATTTCTGCGAAAACGATAACGCCTGTAACTATTTGTAAGGATGAATACTATTCAGGTCTAAGGCTGCGTTCTAACTGATTGTAAACGTGACCATGTAAAGTATAGTACTGATATGTTGGAATACGAGAGATAGCAATAATGGTACATAAAGTCCAAGGAATACTTTCAATAAACAGAATAATGTTTCGGCGTATAGAGTGGACAAAACTGATTGGAGAGCCATTTGTGGTAAGAACCATAATTTTTAACCAACGTTTTCCTATTGTTTGACCATATTTTCCATGATAGTAATATGTATATAAAAAACAAAGAAAACCTTGGGCAACGGTAAACAAAAGTGCCAGCGATTTGCTAATAGAGCCAGGAACAAATAACAATGCCATAACTGGAAAAATAATTATAAAATCGATTATATGTGCAATAATTCGACGCCAAAATTTTGCATAGATCATTATTATTGCCTAACGCCTGACTTCACGGGCTGCCGTAGGCAGTCCCGTGGAAGGAAATGTAAGGGAGAGTATGCCCACCTTTTGTACTACCTGCTAGTTGAATAGCAGCGCGCGTAAAGTGGGCCTAAGCGCTGCATATGTGGGAGTTCCGTTAGTGGGCGCTGTTCTGTAATGAACTTTCCTTCCAACGTACGCTCTTCTCGCGTTGTCTTAGTTTGATGAACCTGCCCCACACATTCACAAATTGGACGGGTTTCGTCAAGGTCGAATCGACCTCTAGATTTGATCGCCCTGTTGTTTGCCTGTTTGATGCAGCCAAACACGACGTCACTCATTTCTTGTTGCTCTTCTGACAACGGATTTTTTGACAGGTATTCGTCCAGAAATTTCGAGACCTTCGGTGTCTTTACGACGATGTCTTGATCTCCGTTTTTTATTGACCCAAAGTACCATTTGCAATATTGAACCTGCACATACTGCGGCAGTTTTGACTGTGCAATGTTCTCAAGTAAGGCCGTCTTATCTACTGCTGAGATCCATAGAGCAGATGCCCCGTGCGAATACGCCGTGACCGCAAGGTGCTCCCTCCGATTCCGATCGAGCCAATCCAAAGACAAGGAGTGGATGTTTAGCGCCTTTTCAGGCAACAGCTTCGTGCAGCGCTGTCGTATTCCTTCGGCAGCGCTGAAGTCGACTGCTGCCATGGTTATGGCCTGCTGGAAATTGCTTGCGTCCATGTATTGAGCAAGACATCCACCAGAAATAGTTGCCATTAATAACGTTACTGCTTTCTTCATGATCTCCCTAACGAAGGGTGTAGAAAAACTGTTTTTGAAAAAAAGTTCAAAAGCCGACTTTCCAAAACGCGCTATATTATTAAACGATCTCAATCCAAGGAAAGAAAAAAAGACCTTTAAACAGAGTTTGTTTTGACCTCTTAATACATTATTCTCTAGCCAGAGCGTTTGAATTAACCGACTCCGTATGGCCGGTAGAGGGTATTTTACTCGCGCAACGGGTAAAATGTCAGGTTGAACGATTAGTAGGTTTTATTACGGGCCCGATAAAGGTATTTGTATTTTTGTTTTTAGAAACTGAAAATATTTTGGATGTTCTGTATTAAATATAGCTAGACCTTCATATATGCTTTGCAAAGATATTGTGAAGCTTCTGTATACTTGTTTTTGTCGTATAGCGACTGCCCAATGCGTAAAGAAATAAATGGATTTATTGAACCATTAGGGCAAGTTAAAGCGTAAGAGAACGCCTCAATTGCTGATATAAGATACCCTGATAGGAAACAAGCATCACCTATGGCAGCCAATAGCCAGGTACTTGCTTCCCATTCATTTTTGGGTTCGGGTGCTAATGTCCATGCTTCACTGTATTTACTGATTGCATCTTCATACGCTCCCTGCTTAGCAAAAGAATCACCTGCAGCAGAAAGTTGGCATATTCGCTTGTACAAATGCTTTGGAAGTTGTAACTGCATTTTAAAACCTAACGTAACGTTAATGGGCGCAGTTAGGCGTCCTCGTTGAACGTATTGTTAGGTATGAACTGTTTTCATAAGCATCCATTGCTGAGAAAAAGTGGAAACATCTAGTGGTCTTTGATGACGAGCACCTGCTTTGAAAAGACCAGTTACACCTAGATCATTGAGAGCGTTAGTAAATCCGCTACTGCCGATTGAGGTGCCCCAATTCCGGTGTTTATAAACCACCAATGGAGAATTTAACTTTGCTGCAATTTTAGTGACTGCCGCTGTAAATTGCATAAGGCGCTCTGAACCTGTTGACGTTGCCAACGCAACAATAACAATAGCCCCAAACTGCGATTTATCGCTTTCTCCGTAAGGGTGTTCGTTGTTCACAGATAAGTAAAAATCGGGTGCACTATTTTCTTTTGCGCACACAGTCCAGGATGGTGCCCATGCCTCGACATTCAGAAAGCACCAGTTTTTAGAGCTAGTTTCTGTTACAGGAGAATCATGTGTCCACTTTGCATGCGATTTTTCATCCCAACCAATTTTTCCAAAAGAGATTTTTTTTCCATTATTTCCTAAAACTTGAGTGCTTCGGATTGCAGCTTTACCACGGGAGATTAAGGCAAATGGTTCAAGCAGTTTCTGGATTTCTTGCCACAGCGGCCATGACCATGGTTTTTTAGTATATGGGCCGCTAAGCACAACATAGACTAAATACTCTTTTTCAAAAAATAACATAGGTATTTCTTGATGATGCATAGTATTTTGGTGTCCCTTTGGCAGACTTGTTAGGTTCCAGCTTCACCATTTTGATTGTTTTGGTTTGTATTTTGGGTTTGCCTGAAAACTACCCAGAACAATATTGCCCTTTGCGTCCACTTTCCACGAACCGGCAATGGCCTCAGGCGGTACGGTGTCGTTTGGGCCGTAGTTGCCTTCGATGACGTAAACCCAACCGTTCGGATTGCGTTTTGACTCCTGAATCATTTCAGGAGTCGGTTTCATATTTCCGAAGTCGGTATCGTTCGCCACAGTAGCTCCGAAGGTTAATTGATGCACAAACAACGCTATTGAAACGAGAGTGACGCGGTATTGCATCCTAGACACCTAATCAGGGTGTATAAAAACTGTTAAAAAAAAACAGGTCAAAAATCGACCGTCCAAAACAAGCTATATTAAACGATCTCGATCCGATGAAGGGCAAAAAGAACCTTATATAAATTTTGTTTTGACCTCTAAATATATCATTCTATAGGCAGAACGGTTGACTTAAGGGGCTCCGGAGCGCATCCTTGGGAGTTGTTATGCGCAATATTACGGATGCCACACAGTGAGAGAACCATCAGATCCTTGCCCAGTAATAAGCAATTGTTGACGCCAATCAACGAAAATTAGACCATATTTCGCGTTCAATATGGAAAATGCTTGAACTAGCTTTTGGTTATCTGGATTTTCGCCTATCAATGCGCCCAGAACAGGGATACCGCTATTTGTGGAATAGCCATACAATGTGACATTCCCATCTAATGCAATAGAAAAACCTGATGAGATGCGACCTGTAACCGAGTTCGAAGAATATAGTATTGGCGCTGTCCCCAATGATGCGTCAAGAAGTCGTGCTATGTCTAAAGTGGCATAGGCACCTGAAACAACAATAATGCGCTCTATTTTTCTTACGTAAGTATTACGCCATCCATACTTTTCTCGATTCTTAACCTCAAACGGTTTGTACTCCGAGAGCAGCCTCTGGACTTCAGACAGTTGGTCTTTTGGGAAAAACTCCAGCTGACTCCAATCATCTTCGTGGAATGAGAAAACAGAGCCTGATGGCGCCTCAGTAAGTGTTTCCATTGGCGCTAAGTCATTAGAGATAGTTGGGGTAGTAAATAGAATACTTTTTGGGTCAATGAATTGCAGATTATTCTCTATAGTAGAAGCTCCAGAAGTTCTGAACAAGGCAAGCACCATCGCTAATATTTTCTTCAATATGACACTCTCCTGCTGTTGCGCATAACGTTAGAGTTGACTGGCACCGGAATGCGTTAGCATGGAGGGTATTTTAACCGCTAAGCGGGCAAAATGTACTGTTAGGATTGGCTGTCATTTTTTTTGACTCTATTTTTTCAATAATTTTTAAAAGTTCACAGTCGTTTAAATTCCCATCAAATGGGGAAATTTGCAATAAATTTTTTGATTGACGACAAACTTTTTCCGGGCTGTCAACCAGAATTATTATTTCATCTGTTAAAAAGCCAAAACGACGTAATTTTCTTAAGTCTTTTATATTTTGTATGCCAGTAGATTTATTGATACATTGTTTTCCAGACCAAATAAATTTAAGCATACTTATATCATTAAATATTTTATGCGTTATAAAAGATACATAGCTTTCACCAGCAGAAGACCAGACGCCAATTTCAAAGTTAGCGATACAATATTGTAGAAAATAATTTAAATGTGGTCTTGGATATATTACATATTCATTAAATGACCACTCCGGTTTATGCGCAAGATTGGTTTCAGTAGCATAAATAAGTGTCTCATCTAAATCTAGTACGAGAAGACGGATAGCCAAATTTTAAATCCTAACGAAGATGTAGAAAAACGTCTAGTATAAAGCCGAGACCTGAGACTTTATACTAGTGCCTCAAGCAATTTTTCTAAATTACCGCAATCATTCCACGCTTCAAGTCTATTGATACCGGCTTACAATCTTATCTTTCATTGATTCCGCATTGTGATGATATAAGTTTGATACGGCCACTTAAACTGTGATGAGTATCAGCAACTAGCGTAATACGCGCTCTCAATGTTAGATATATGCGTACGTCTTTGGCTTATCAGTAAAATGTTAGCTACGGAATGCCCTTAGCCCTTGCTAAGGTAGCCCTTGGACACATTTATATGCTAGAAAATTTTATTGAGTAAAATGCTTTACAAGTTATCTGTGAAATTAATCCACAGATTTTGTGTATAGATCTAGGGATAAATTTAATAATTGCCGATGTTATATGGCTTTATAGACTAAGCTTAAAAAATAAGCACTAATCTTTTCCTTTTGATCAAACTGAATGCGTACAAAATCAGTTTTTATGATAAAGCTTGGCTAAAAAATACAGGTTTACTACGCCTATGCGCTGGCAGAAAAGCAGCTTTTAAAGAAGAACGAAACCTTTCCGAGTTCACTAGAGTCAGCTTTAAGATCGTACTAGGCTTTTTAGGGGCATACCGACAACGTAGCGGTGCTGATGAATGCTTTGGTTATGAAGCTGATATTAAATATCTTGCAAAGGGTCTGGGTGATGCGATTGGTTATTCACATACTTTTTAATTTATGAATAAATTGCTTACGATAACTACCTGTCGTAGCTTTGCTAGGCTGTAGACAGATAGACATCGCGACCTGCGAATGGCTTATTTTGTGGAAATCGTTATTCTATTAATAATTCCCAATAACCACCTTTATCTGATCCATTGCGTTGCAGCAAGTGCTGTTCCTGTAACTTTTTTAAATTACGCTCAATACTTCGAGAGCTTATATTAATTTCTTCTGCTAACTCAGCAATGGTAATAAATTTGTTTTTACGAATAGCAGCTAAGATTTTCTCCGACGTTTCTCCGACATTTCTCCGACGTTTCTCCGACGGTTTTTCAGCAGAAATGGGTAGATTAACTTCGCTAAACCATGTCATCGTTAATTTGGTATGGTCATAAGGCTCAAAAGAATCCATTAATTCCATTGTGCCGTCACTTTGTTCTAAGCTTTGTCGAATTTTCGGTAATCCTGAACCCGCACGCTCACCTAAATTAATCATTAGAAACATTTGATGCAATGTTCTATTGCGACAGTCGCTCTCGCCCCCTTGCAAGGCTTGTTCAGCAGGTACACGTAAAGTACCAGGATTGCGAAATACAAAGCTGGAAGGCTGCTTGATGACTTGTACAGAGGCTCGATCTGTATAGTCCGCATGCACTAGTGTATTAACTAGGGCTTCTCGTAAGGCACGATGAATAGGTGTATCATCTTGGCGAAAATTTCCTTGTAGCACAAAAGGAATTTTTAAGTCCGCTACTAATTTTCGTGAGACTTTTAAGAAAAAATCAAATAAGTTACCCGACCATGTGCCATCAGGTACAACGCGATCAAGCCAGCGTGTATTAGAGTGCTTATCTTCTGGTAATTCTTGATAATCTAAAAAATAAAGCGGTAGCGTATCGATAATGGCCGTCCATTGGCCAAACATCAATAGACCTGCCAATGTAAGTCCTTCTTGTTCGTTATTGCGATCTTTCTTCCACCCCCCGATTGAGCGCAGAAAAGATTGATCATCTAAAGTAAGCCAAGGATGATCGGGTTTGTGACTGGCTAAAATGTTACGATAATTATGCAAACTTTCTAAATGCAGATCGTTTAGTCCATATCCCTTTAAAATACGGGTATCGTGGCTGTCTTCAATCTGTTCAGCCAGCATACGCTTTACTGTATCTTCATCACAATGTCTATCACCTTCATGCAAGCGCCGGTAACAATTCCCAAGAGGTTGGCCATTTAAGTAAACAGGTTTTTGTTTGCGCGATGCCGCAGGTATACGGATGGCTAAAATGGTTTTTCCATCTAGATCTAACGTTTCAACATCCCTGTCAGTAAGAAGATTAATGCTTACTTTCGCGCGATTGTTTAAAGTATTGAATAAATCAGTACGAACTTTTTCGCTATCTTTTATACCTTCTATCGTAAACAACCGTGATTTTTCGCGGATACCTAAGAGTACCCATCCTCCATGCGTATTCGCCATCGCTGAATAGGTAGGCCAGAAGTCCTTGGGTAATTCTCCTTGCCCATCTTTTCCTTGGGCTAGCTTGCACTCAAGCTCAACTGACTCAGCCAGCAAGATCAAATCGTCTCGCGTGCGTAAATCAACCATAGGACTCCTTAATCAATAGGGGTACAAATTAAACAAAATAAGTATTTAAACCTATTAAATTTTTTTTGTATTAATACGATAAAAACAGTCGGTAAAACAAGATTTTCTCTTTTTTTGATCATTCTCTACTATTATCGCTTATATCTAAAATAAAGTGATAATGTTTGATTTACTTCAAGATGAGAAAAAAGCGATAGAGCCTCTATTTTCGCATAAGATCGAATGTTTTTGAATTTTTCAAACATAAAAAATTTTCCAAAAAACTATTTTTTTCGATTTTTGGAAAAAATACTTGAAAAAGTAAAAAAATGCCGTTAAAGTAGAATTAAGGATAAATCCAAAGAAAAGGCTATTGCGTGTCTGAACCAAGTACTATTTCTCCTGAAACACCATCTTATATACGTTGCCCTCAATTTCGCTCTAAGCTCGTCTTAGATCAGTTGTTAGGGCCAACTGTTACGAATTATCAGCTTAAAAAAATTACAAATAAAGGTTCAGGGGATGGTGCGCGTCATTTTTATACACCGATAGATATAAGAGAAGCTAAGTTTGCACTCTATAACATAGACCCTGCTAAGCAGCCTCTACAACGCCCTCCTATTATCTATACCCGTATGGCTAAGGGAGGAACTGGAAAATCTACTGTGTCAGGGAATGTCGCTTCAGCGTTGGCGATGTTAGGTTACAAAGTTCTTGCCATCGATGGTGATCCTCAAGCGTCTTTGACCAATATGTTAGGGATAGATACTTCACAAGATGAGATTACCCATATTGGTGATCTGATGGTTAAATCAGAAACTGAAAAAACGCCTGTCGATTTTTCTGCTTCTATTAAGCATATTTATCCTGATGGAATGTTGGATCTCATTCCTGCTGATATTACATTGACGCAGACAGATGCATGGTTGATGACGCGTATGGTGCGCGATACTATCTTTGAAAGATTGATCAGTAATAATTTGAATTTCTTTGGGCAATACGATGTCATTGTGATTGATAGCGCGCCTGGAACTACGTTACTGTCCTATAATTTTATGGCGGCCTGTGAGACCGTTCTTGCAGTTGTTTGGCTAGATCGTGAGTCGCTAAAGGCGATTAATCTTTTGATGAGTAATGTTGAAGAAATTAATCGTTCTATTCCTGGAAAAAATTTGGATATTGAGATTATTGCGAATGGGTTTCATCCTTCTTATAAGCATTGTAAGGAAGCATTATCTATCCTTGCAGCGACGTATCCAGGGGCTGTAAACGAGAATGTGATTCCTCACAATACAGGGTTTTCGCGACAACAATCTCTTTTAGCAGAAGATTCAAAAGGTCCGCTTGTTGAACAAGATCCTTTTTCTGCAGCTGCTAAATCAATGTTTGATTTAGCGAAGGGATTGCTAGGGCGCTATCATATTACGCTTGCAGGATGGGATGAAAGTGTTATGCCCATTACTCGAAAATAACTCCTTAAGGATATTTCATGAAGCTCAGCGGCCTTCTAGATTCTGGCAAGCTTCCTAAAGCAGATAGCGCGGTCGTTGAGCGCATGCCTCAGTTATTACCTAAGCGCTCTAAAATAGCTGATGAGCCTATAGTGCAGCCTATTGAGGCTTCAGAGCAGGTGCCAGAAGGTGGATTTTCTGAAGTTTCAGTGGATTTGATCGATGTTTCGCCTTATCAACCACGTTTGAATATCGATGAGGAAGCATTGCAACGGCTGGCAGATTCTATTGCTGCAGGGACGTTAAGTGATCCTATTACTGTGCGACGTAAAGAAAATGGTCGCTATGAGCTGATTGCAGGCGAAAGACGCTGGAGAGCGCATTTACTTTTGAATCTTTCTACGATTCCATACATTCTGAAAGACCTCGATGATCGTCAAACGGCTCTTCTAGCCTTAGCTACGAATACTGCCCGTAAAGATTTAAGTGATTATGAGCTGGGTAAATCATTTAAACGATTGTTAGATGAAAAGTTTGTTAAAAATGTTGCTGAGCTTGTCAGAACAGTGGGTTTATCCCGCCCTCAAGTAGATCGATGTTTAGATTTTTTTAAATTGCCTCCTCAAGTCATCGAGTTTTTAGAGTCTAAACCTACGCTTTTTGGAGCTAATTGTGCGGAGATATTCGCTGGCTTCGTTGAAAAAGGCTATATAGACCTTGTTATTCAAGCGGCACAAATGATTTATGAGCGTGGTATGCAGGAACAACAGGCTATCACGTGGTTAAAAGGGGCAGCGACGAGTAGTCGTAGACGTGCAGCATCTCGTGATCATGTAGAACTTTTAGTTGGAAATCGTCCTGTTGCTGAGGCACGCGTTGAAAAAACTAAGCTAATTATTAGTTGTGCAAAGGGTACTAAACCCTCGGAGCTTTTAGAAAAAATTCGATTAGCGTTAGAAAGTGCTGAATAAACCATGAAAAAAAACGCTAAATACACAATATTTTCATTTGAATTCATTAGGTTAAATGAAAATTACCTAGTAGGTAATTTTTAGAAAATGGCAAAGCGCCCTTCTAATTTATTATCGATTGATGACTTGCCTCTATTTGAAGGTAAAGAAACTGACCCTATAGAACTTAGAAAAGCGCATGAGGCTATTTTTCTTAAGCCCACTCAAGGAAGCCGCCTTTCATTTGTAATGAGGAAAGCTTATAACGTTCTTTTGAAAAATGCCCAGGAAATGGGGATTGATAAAGAAGAATACCGAATATCAGTTACTGACATGATTAATCATCTTGAATATGATTCTCATGATTATGAGTTACTAAAAAATTATTTAAGAAAACTTCAAGGTACTCAAGTTGAATGGGATACATTAGGCGATGATGGTAAACCAGATTGGGGAGTAACTACTTTACTTTCTCGAATTGGTATCAAAGCTGGCATGATTACCTACACATTTGAAAGTAAAATTAAATCTAATTTACTTGATCCTAAGTTTTACTCACGTATTGATCTACGCTTACAAAATCAATTTAGAAGTTCATTTTCTTTGATTTTATATGAAACCTGTGGACGCTATTCTACTAATCCTAGTGGAGTAACTGCGCGCTTACATTGGACGAAATGGCGTTCTTTATTATGCGGAGAAGAAACGAAGCTTTACGATGAGTTTAAATACTTTAATGCTCGGGTTTTAAAAAAAGCGATTACGGAAGTGAATTTAGTCAGTGATATTGAGGTTGAACCCATTGTGACTAAAGAAGGTCGCCAAGTAACGGATCTTCAGTTTAAAGTGAAAAGAAAAAAACAAGAAGCTGCTAAGCTAAATGCCCTTAATGAGTCAAATTCCGAATGCTATAAAAAAATGTTGGCCTTAGGCTTAAATGAAAAACAGGCTAAGGAAACCCTAACAAAATATGAAGAGTCTCTGATCATTTCTACTTTAGAGATGATCGAAAAGCGGCGAGGTAATAGTGGGATGTCCGAAGTGAAGAGTATTCCTGCCTATTTTCTGCATGCCCTTGAAAAAGGATATGCACCTGCTTTAAGTGGTAGTTCTAAAGTAAGCCCTAATAAAAAAGATGATGTTAAATCGGGGCTAGATAAAATTCGTAATGAATTTATTAATCATCAATCCAAAGAAAGTAGAAATCAGTTTTTACAATTGGATGAAACGCTACAACAAGAAGAGCTAAATAGCTTCTTATCAGAAAATCCTGATATGGCTAAAATGTTTAAAGCTAAAGGACTTGATCATAAGCCTTTATTTTCTGCGCTTGTTGGTTGGTACGGAAAAAAGATTTTTGGTGAACCTACTGATAGCGATATTCTTAATTTTGCACTCCAAAATGGTTTTATCTCGACTGCCTTAATTAGCTAAATTTTAACGTTAGCTACTCTAAAAGCTCTTCTTATTTATCTTATATTTAGCATGAATAACGTCTTTGACATTCATAAGTGACTCTCTACAGGGTGCTAAGTGACTACTGACCTTACTTAAGGTCACTTAATGTAGTCAGTAGAAAAGGTATTAAGGCCCTATTAATGAATTGTTAAGGGGGTAAGTAACTCTATAAAGGGGGAGGGATTTATAGGGTTATGCATACATTAAGATGGTAGGTATGCTCTATAAACCATTGTTTAATATTATTTTCATTCAATACGGTTTATCAGCTGTGAGTAATGGCTAAACCACTTTTTAGTTATCACATTTAGGCAGTGCTATGAATTGCTGGCAGTATGATGATGTTTAAAAGCCCTGTAAAAGGTCACTTATGAATACTTTTCCTGTAAATAGTCACTTATTTTGAGAACGTTCTTATATATATACGAAAAAATAGATGATATTGAAAGGAAATTTAGTGAAAACTTAATTTATTAGGAGATAGGGGAGGTTATAAAAAGGTTTTCCTGTAAAAGGTCACTTTTAAAGTGAGTTTTTCCTGTATCCAGTCACCTATTTTCCTGTAAATAGTCACCTTGTTCCTGTATCCAGTCACCTGAGTTCCTGTATATGGTTACTTTAGTTCCTGTATCCAGTCACTTATCTCGCCTGGAGAGCGTATGAATAAAGGGGTTGAGCTTGCTTAATGTTTTAAAGGTTTTAAGTGTTATTTTAATATTCTCAAGGAGGAGAGAAAAATATCTATAAGTGATCGGCCTATGGCCTCACTATAAAAGATTAACTAAACCCTTATCGACGCCCCCAAAGGGGGCCAAACCGCCGCAAAAGCGGCTTTAAGACCCCCTTACTTCGCGGGGGCATGCTGCCCCC
>JAZKAR010000015.1:0-111105 GCA_040389065.1 Pseudomonadota bacterium
CTCTTCAACGGTCGCTAACTTAACAGCTAACTCAGAAAGCTTATCAGCATCACGTAGCCGGATTATGGATGCGGATTTTGCATCAGAAACGGCAAACCTGACACGGGGTCAGATTCTTCAACAAGCAGGTACTGCGATGTTGGCCCAGGCCAACCAGTTACCTAACGGCGTACTATCACTACTGAGAGGTTAATCGAGATAGCTTAAATCATACAAATCAATTGGTTGTATGATAGTTCACCCAACCGGGCTTTGCCCGGTTGGGTTTTAGTGCATGACGGGAGGAAATGATGGATATCCGACCAGTAAATTTAAATGTTCAGGTAGATGCCTATACATCTAAAACAAGTACAAATACTGTTGTACCAGAAGTTGTAAATACTCAGCCAGTTGCAGTTGTGCAGAGTAATGCTTCAATAGAGCCAAAACCAACCGAGACAAGTCTTGAGGCACTTGCCGAGGCCGTCAAACAAATTAATGAAGCAGTTAAACAAAAAAATGTAGGTTTGCAATTTTCAATTGATGAAGATACGAATGAAACCGTAGTGAAAGTAATCGATACTCAAACGAACGATCTTATTCGGCAAATTCCTTCTGTGGAAGCGTTAGAAATTGCTAAAGCGCTAGATAAATTGGAGGGAATGCTCTTTCAGAAAAAAGCATAAATTATCGTTAATAAACATGAATATGACATTCGGTTTAAAAAATATTTTCTAATATACATACAAAAGATTATATTTTTTAAGCGTGCTTCATCTTGCTTTAGGCCAAGATGTAAAGATGTGCGTGCTATACAAATTGTTAAACATAAATGTGCAGTGTGCTTTCCACTAGACTCTGCAGAGCAGTGTTTGATGGAAGTCTAATTAGACACTGTTTATTAGAGGAAATGGTAGAAAAATAACGTAAGGGCTGTGTGCATAATAAAGCGCTAGGCTTTTAAAAAATACAGGTCATACTAGGGTTAGCGAGTATGAGCTGGGCTATCTCGTGTGCCATAGGTAGCTATTCGAGCTGGCACTTAGAAAGATACAGCTCAGCGATATTGGGCAGAGAAAAGGGGAGAACGCCATGGTTTCAAGTGTAACAACAGGTACCGTTACATCGACAGGCGTAGGGTCTGGCTTAGATGTAAGTAGCATCGTTTCTCAACTGATGACGGTTGAGTCTCAGCCTTTAACTCGATTACAGACAAAAGAAGCTAGTTACAATGCAACGCTTACGGCGTTTGGAAGTTTGAATAGTGCATTAAGTACCTTTCAAACAGCCGTTGCGGGCTTAAGTGATATCAGTAAATTTCAAGGAATAAGTGCGACCTCCTCTGATTCAGCCGTGCTATCTGCTACAGCCACTAGCAAAGCGGTTGCAGGAAGTTATGGTATTACTGTTAACCAAATTGCGCAACCTCAGTCCATTGCGACAGCTGGCCAAAGTAGTATAAGTGCATCGATCGGATTGGGTGCTGCAACGACCACTCTAAGTTTTCAATTCGGAACAATTGAGGGGGGAACGTATGGTTCGGCAGCAGTTGCAGGTTCTAAGCTTTCGAACGCAGTAGCAGCGAGTGGGATCGCAGCCAATTCACTCAGTATTAATGGCTCAACCATTGTCACAGACTCAAGCACTACCAGCGCACAGGCATTAGCAGCAGCGATTAATCTGAAAACAGGAACAACAGGGGTTACTGCAACTGCACAGGCTACCGATACAGGCGCATTGGGTACGGGCAGTACTACGTTTGCGACAACAACGGTAGATGGTTATTCGCTTAGTATCGGCGGGGTTTCAATTTTATCTGGCGCTACTGCTGGGGTTGATGCAGCTGGTATCGACGCGGCAATTGCTACTGCCTCATCAGATTTAACAACCGCAGGCATTAGCGTTACGGGTACAGCGGCAGCTGGCACTTTACATTTTACAAAAGCCAATGGCGCTAATATTTCTGTAAGTGAAACTTTAGCAGCGGGTGATAGCGGTGGATTTTTTCATACGGCGAATGCTACCACTACGCAAACGTTTACCAGCGCAGTGTCTTTAAGCTCCTCAAGCAATATTACAGTAGGGGGAAGCAGTTCAGCTACAGCAGGATTAACGGCGGGTATTACACCCAGCGGCATTTATGTAGGCGCTAGTTTTTCACAAGATGCAGCGCAATCAACAGGAACTGTGACGATTGGAAGTAGCAATAACTCATTGCAAGGTATTCGTGACGCGGTCAATGCAGCGAAAATTGGAATTACAGCTACCATTGTTTCAGATAGTAGTTCATCGCCTTATCATCTCGTGTTTACTTCAAATAAAACGGGCGAAACATCGAGTATGAAAATTACAGCCAGTGGTGATTCTGCACTGACACAATTATTAAGTTATGACCCTACCAATGCTTCAGGTCAGAAAATGACGCAAACCACAACTGCACAAAATGCAAAATTAACGGTAAATGGTATTGCAGTGAGTAGTGCAAGCAATTCGATTGCTGAAACGATTCAAGGGGTATCGTTAAATGTAAGTAAGGCAGGTAGTACTACCTTAACAGTGGGTAAAGATAGCTCAGCTGTAGAAACCAATGTAAATGCGTTTGTTACTGCTTATAATACTATCAGTAAAACATTAAGTACTATAACTGCTTACAATATAACAACAAAAGCGTCTGGATCATTACAAGGCGACTCTACTGTAAGTGCTGTAAAAAACGCGATTCGTTCAATGGTCGGTACAACACTTAAAGGCGTTTCAGGCGAATTATCAAGCTTGGCTCAAATAGGAGTATCGTTACAAAAAGATGGTTCTTTAAGTGTCGATTCAACTAAACTTAAAAAGGCAGTTGCCAACAACTACAGTGATATTGCTTCTTTGTTTGCTACAGTAGGTACGACAAGCGATAGTTTAATTACGTATGCAGGTGCGACGAGTGAAACAACAGTAGGTGGCAAAGATATAAATATTACACAGTTAGCTTCTCAAGGAAAGTTATCGGGTTCAGCGGTTGCAGGCTTAACCATTACAGCAGGTGTAAATGATAGTTTATCGATCACTGTAGATGGTACAGTTGCAAATGTAACATTAGCGGCTGGAACATATACGGCTAGTACTTTAGCTGCACAAGTGCAATCAACAGTAAATGGTAGTAACGCTCTGAAAAACGCTAATATTGGAATTAGTGTGATAGCGGGTGATGATGGTATCTTAACGCTTAAATCGAACCAATATGGTTCTGAATCTTCAATAAACGCAAGTCAATCAGCGGCTGTAACATTGTTTGGTTCAACACCAACAAAGACAGCAGGTACTGATGTAGCAGGCACGATTGGGGGCGTTGCAGCCTCAGGGTCTGGTCAATTTTTAACAGCAGCAACAGGTTCTGGTATAAAAGGTTTAAAAATACAAGTGGCTGGGGGTGCGCTAGGCGCTAGAGGAACCGTTAATTATTCACAAGGTTATGCATTTCAATTTACTAAATTAGTAGACAATTACATCGGTAATCAAGGTATTATTACGTCGCGTATTACAGGGCTTAATAATACGATTAAAAGTCTACAAAGTCAGGAAAAAGGCTGGTCTACACGCTTAACGAGTATTCAGGCGCGTTATCAGAAGCAATTTTCTGCCTTGGATTCAGCCATTGGAAAAATGAAAACGACCAGTACGTATTTAACACAACAATTAGATTTAATTAGTGCTCAGTCTAAGAGCAATGCATAAAATAACTAGTTCAGGTGAGATAATCATTGTTTGATATTAATGATTAAAGGTTGTATCAAAGGAGTTAATCCATGAATATGTCAGCATACAAAGCAGCAAGTCAGTCTTACGCCTCGCTAGATTTAGAAACAAGCATTAATAGTGCGAGCCCTCATAAGCTGATCGTTATGCTTTATGAAGGAGCGATTACATCGCTGCTAAAAGCAAAGGCGTTAATGGAGCACAAGCAGATTGCACAAAAAGGGCAGGAAATTTCTAGAGCCATTAGTATTATTGATGAAGGTTTAGCCTCGTGTCTAAATGAAGAGCAAGGTGGGGATATTGCTAAAAATCTCGCAGGCTTATACGAGTATATGTCTCGTCGTTTAATGCAGGCGAATTTAGAAAATAATGTTGAAATAATCGATGAAGTGATTAAGCTTTTAAGTGATTTAAGAGAAGCATGGGAGCAAATAGGAACCACGCTTAACCCTGCACAGGTAGCTGCTGCAACTGAAGAAATAGCACTAGAAGCATTACCTGCAAACTTTAATGGTGGTGGAACGAGTAGCCCTGAAGCTACAACACCAGTGAGTTATGGAAAAGTCTGAAGTGGTTGAGGTTGAAATCAATAAGCTTCTTGAAGAAGCTGATGCCTGGCTATTGGCTGTAAATCAACTACAGCAGTGCCTGGAGGTTGGCAATTGGGAAAGTTTTGATGACTATCAGCCTATACGTGATGATGCCGTATTACGCTACCAGATTCTAGCAGCCTCAAGCGATATTTCTACATTGGATGAGCCTTCAAAATCACTTCTGCACGATAAATTGTTGGCTATTCAACAAGCAGAAACGGTATTGACAACTCGCATGCAGGAATATCAGCGTGAGGTAACCGAGTCGCTTAGAAGCGTGAAAATGGAAGATGCATTAATCAGACGCTATGGTGCCGATGGCAGCTAATCGTCGTGGGGCAGGTTGGAAACGCTATGCCTATCTGCTATACTACCCCCCGATGTGCTGTTGTAGCTCAGTTGGTAGAGCAACTGATTCGTAATCAGTAGGTCGGGGGTTCGATTCCTCTCAACAGCACCAGTAAAACAATAATTTAGAAAATTTTCAAAGATTTTAAGAACGATAAAAGATAAGCTGATAAGCAGAATTAAGGATTTTCTTTACAACATAAGTGCTCAAATCTATTTCAAATGATGTAGGCAATTACAAATTTTAATCGCTGTTATCTATAATACCTTTTAGAGTCGATTTAAAAAATTAGACTCTACCTCAGCTTCTGTGAAGTTTCCCTTAGAATTTTTTTACATGATGGCCTAAAAAAGCGCACTGCCAAATTTCGGGACTATGCAACTAAACAAGCTAGAATTAAGAACTATCTATTAGATTATTAGCAAATTTAATAAGGCGCAATCGCCCAGATAGGCCTTATTAGTATTGAACATTGCAGCTGACTAAGCAGCGTACTTGAAGAAAAATATGAGTGAACACAATTTCAAAGAGATCGCTCCTAATCCTCAGAAAGGATTGTATAGCTCAGGTCATGTGATTTCCGGTATTCCTATTCCTAAAACGCAAAGAGTGCAGTTATTCGATTCGGCAGAATGGGAGGAATTTACAGAGGAATGGGCTTCATCGCTTACAGGTCGATACTATCGTGTAAGACGCTTTGCTGGTGCTGGTGACCAAGGACTCGACATTGTCGGGTTTATTTCTTCTACACAATTCAGCGATGGATGGAACAATTATCAGTGTAAATTTTATGATCATCCACTAACCCCTACCGACGTTTGGGTCGAGTTTGGGAAAATTATTTACTTTTCCTATCTAAAGGATTATCCACCGCCCCAGAATTACTATTTTGTTGCTCCAAAGCAGGTTGGCACAAAACTAGGTAAATTGCTAGCTAATGCCCAGAAGCTGAAAGAAGGTTTACAAGAAAACTGGGAAAAATACTGTGAAGATAGCATTACTTCTACTACTAAAGTAAAGCTTGAAGGCGATCTCCTCACATACTTTAATAATTTTGATTTCACAATATTTGATACCGTCTCACTTGTAGAGATGCTTAAACAGCATGAATCAACACCGTTCCACGCTGTAAGGTTTGGCGGAGGGCTAGGAATTCGCCCAGAGCCTGTAATTCCACCGGAAGACACTGTATCTCTTGCTCATCGTTATGTACGACATCTCCTGAATGTATATGCACAATCTATCGGAGAGCCAAAGGAATCGCTGGATTTGTCTTTGCTGAGCAAAGATGAAAGAATAAAAAGGAATTTTCAACGGCAACGCGAGCGATTTTATCATGCTGAGTCTTTACGAAATTTCTCTCGTGATACAGTTCCGCCTGGTGTTTTTGAAGAGCTTCAAAATGATATTTTGAATGGAGTTATTGATGTGTGTGAGTCTCTGCATAAGTGCAGTATGGATCGCTTAAATTCCACATTAACTCAAGCAGCAAATGTGATAGTTGAGGCAAGTCCATTGGCCAGCGTAACACGCGTACAGGACAAGCAGGGAATGTGCCACCAGTTAGTAAATGATGGAAAACTAAACTGGAGTGATGAAGATGGGTGAGCTTAATAAATCAAAAATTATTTTATTTAACAGCGCCTTGGAGACAGGTGTTCGTTCATTGGCCATACTTGCCGCTAATTTTCCCTCTAGCTTGGATTTACAGAGACTGGTGGATTTCGATTATTTGGTGGTTCATTCCGGCGATGTTAATGGCCCTGCGAGTTTGCATCCTCCGCTCCCGATGAGAGAGGGAGAGCTCCTTGTCAGGCGTAAAATTATTGAGTCTGGACTTTCTTTAATGATGAGCCGCGGACTAGTTAAAAGGTTAGTCTCCTCAGACGGCATAGCGTATCAAGCCAGCGATTATGCTAAACCATTTGTTGATTCACTTTCTACCCCGTATATGCGCTCTCTTTTGGAAAGGGCAAGCTGGGTGGCGGATACATTTGGTAATACAGAAACGACAAAGTTACATAATTTAATAAGTAGCTTTTTTGATAAGTGGACTACTCAATTTCATTCACCGCAAGGTTTAGGTGGTTAACCAGATGCATGAAACCATTCAAATAAGAGAGGTGAGCTTTTTGGGCCTCAATGTCGAACCATCTTCGATTCCTTTCAATCAGGGCTTAGGAGTTGTATGTGGCGCATCTGATACTGGTAAGTCTTTTCTTGTTGAGGCTATCGATTTCCTTTTAGGTGGAAAAGAATTACGAGGAATTCCAGAACTTGATGGGTATGAACGAGCGCGCATCGCTATCGAATCCTCAAAATATGGTATTTGGACATTTGAGCGGAGTATCGAAGGCGGGAACTATCAGATATATAAAGGTATTGTTGCTGCTGAAATTAACGTTAAAAATAGCGGCACGATAAATATGAAACATGCGGCTGGAAGGAAAGACAATATTTCAGGTTGGCTGCTGGACTCTATAGATTTATTAAATAAGTCATTACGTAAAAATGCACGTGGCGAATGTCGCTCACTTAGTTTTCGCGATATAGCTAGGCTTATCATCGTTAATGAGGAAGAAATTATTCGCAAGGATTCTCCATTTTTAACTGGTCAGTATATAACCAAAACTGCTGAGAAATCTGCACTGAAGCTAATACTCACGGGCATGGATGACAGTGCAATAGTTTGCACGGATGTTCGCCAGCAATCTGAAGCGAATGATTTAGCAAAGGCTGAACTCCTAGAACAATGGATAAGCGACTTAGAGGATGAGGTTACTCAGCACGGCTTTAGCCGTGAAGAACTCGAAGATCAATTTGCAAAGTTGGAAGTATCTATTGCATCCAGTAGACAACAGCTTCAATTGACTCAGTCACAACTAAATGAAATGACAATACAGAGACGTGAAGTTGTAAGTTATCGAGAAAAGATCAAGGACAGAATAGATGACATAACAAATATGCTGGAGCGTTTCTCTCTTCTAAAGGCTCAATATCTAACAGATTTGCATCGCCTAATGGCGATAGAAGAATCCGGTTCTCTTTTTGTCTACCATGAGCGTGTGCCATGTCCGCTTTGTGGTGCTTTACCCGATGTGCAACATGGGGGTGAAGAATGTGATGGTGACGTTGAATCTATTGTCATTGCTGCAGCGGCTGAAATGGAAAAGATTAAGAAGCTCGCAAGCGACCTCGATTCTACGGTCTCTGCGTTGCGAGAGGAATCATCTCGGCTATCAGAAGAACTCGCTGATATCGAAGATCAGTTTGCTGGAGTCGATGGTGAAATTAGGAGCGCTATTGCTCCAGAATTGGCAGATATACAGTCGAGCTACTCAGAATATATAGACACAAGAAGTAAAGTTGTCTTAGGCCTCTCGTTATTCACAAGGTTGGACAAGCTATATGTACAAAGAGAAGTATTATTTGGCGATATAGATGGATCGGAAAATGAGGAACAAAAGCTTGCGACGAAGTTATCCACGCAGATTTTGCATGATTTTTCTCAAACTGTGAAAAACATATTAGAGGCTTGGGATTTTCCCGATACAGGGAGCGTTCATTTCGATGAAACAACAATGGATTTTGTTATCAACGGCAAGCTTCGTGGTAATCGAGGGAAGGGACTGAGGGCAATCACTCACGCTGCGGTCACAATAGGTCTTTTGGAATTTTGTAAAGAGCGCTCACTCCCACATCCTGGATTTGTCGTGCTTGATTCCCCATTGCTCGCTTACTATAAACCAGAGAGTGAAGATGACAGTCTGCAAGGCTCGGCGCTGAAGCAAAAATTTTATAAATATCTAATCGAAGAACATTCAGACAGTCAGGTCATAATCATCGAAAACGAACATCCGCCTACGAGTTTTGAAGATCAATTTGGTCTGACTATATTTACAAAAAACCCTACACAAGGGCGTTTTGGCCTTTTTCCTCCACGTAGCAGTACCGCCTAGCCTGCCAGATTTTACCCTTTACCGTATTAATCTATTGTGGATGTTGGGGCCGAGTCTTGCAATGTAGCATCTTTTTAATAAATGCTACATTGCAAAACCCGACCCGATCTATGCCTTGTATACATTAAGCATTAAATAGAAATACAGAATTTTTAAGGAAATACTAAAACTTTATCGTGTTCAATACTCTTTTGAAATTATTCTGAAAGCACAGCCCAATCGACGACATCTACTTTGTAAGGGATATTAGACTCACTAAATGCATCCCTCAACACAGAAAGCTTACTAAACCCCCAGCGGGTTTTTGCCTCGAATACATAAATCGAGATCGGATGTATCGCGCGCGGTTCCTTTTACTCGTGACCCAAACGCCTATATTTCACAATCTGATGAGTATGATTGCAAGATGGTTTTAACTATTTGCAAATGATCTGGGCGAACATCAAGCGACATGTTTCAGCCTGCTAACTAATTCTTGTGCTTTTATTAAGAAAGCTGGTATCACAGCAAATACTTCTTTTGCCTGATTGGCATCATAAATGTGTGATGTTTGGTTACGTGCTTCATGATAAATAATCCAACTCTCGGCATCATTAATCAATCCGTTTTTATGAGCTTCACGAAAAGTATCTTTCTTTGTGCGGATATCTGAATCTAACACACCATAAATATCTCGAAGCGCCCGTTGCATAAGCTTCCAAGATAAGTCCATAGCAATTTTAAAACGTTGAATTACTCTCTCACGTACCGTGAGTAGCATAGGGTATTGCTCGTACTCTACTAAACCTTGTGCAACAGCGCTAACAGCTGAGTCTAAGGCTTCTAAATTTAATTTAGACATACAACTTTTCTAATCACTGAATGGCTTAAATTTATGTGCTGTTATGCTCCAATATTAAAACTTTACTCCAGCATTGCCCAACGTTTCTAACATCCGCACGGTTAAATAAAGCCTCGGCACAATGCTATCTAAATCTGCCCATTCATCAGAAGAATGAATACGGTGCCCCACAATACCCATGCCTTCTAAAACAGCGGGAGTTTGTTGAGTCGGGTTATACGCAAAACCAGCATCGGTTCCGTAACGCATGACAACAGGCGCTAGTGTTTTTCCAAGTGTTTGGTAAATATTATTGGCTAGTGTTGCCAGATGCTCAGTAGCCGCCTGGCGGTTAAAAGGAGGGCGGCGGTTTTCTACTTGCAGTGTTACTTCTGTTTGTGGAATTAACTTTTTTTGAATAATCCTATTTGCTGCATCTTGCACACGCTTAATTTCTGTAAGATCTGACATTCTCATATCAGCTGTTGCAGTTGCTTTATCGGGAATGATATTGATTCGATCGCCAGCTTGTAATACCGTCCAGTTTACGGTGGTACCTTTTTCTGGGTTTCCTAAATTGTTAAGTTGTAAGAGTTGGTGAGAAAGTTCAAGCGCTGCGTTATGGCCTTTTTCAGGCGCTGAGCCAGCATGCGATGCCAAACCTTTTACTGTTAAATGTACATATGCTATTCCATTGGTGCCTACAATAACTTGCTCGGCATCAGGGGGCTCATACGATAATACAACATCTTGCTGCGAGGCTATTGTTTGAATTTTCTGGCGTGACCCTAAAGAGCTAGTTTCTTCATCAGGGTTAAAGAAAATAGTTAGGGTCTTGTAGTCTTTGAATCTGCGTTCACGCAGTATATCTAGCGCGTATAAAATGATTAGTGCGCCGCCTTTAGCATCTGCGGTACCCGGGCCAATGGCTTTATTATTTTCTATTTTAAAGGGTCGCTTGGCTGTCTCGCCTATGCTATACACCGTATCATAATGAATCATCATCATGATATTTTTGCTGCCGCTTCCTTGCAGGGTACCTATAACCATATTGCCAATAGATGGCGGCGCTGCTAATACTTCAACCTTGGCGTTTAATTCGTTTAGCTTTTTAATAAGAAAAGATTCAATACGAGCCAGCCCATCACCATTGCCTGTGCCAGAATCAATATTAACTAACATGGCTAAATCTTGCACAAAAGCAGTTTTTTTCTGTTCAGCGGCTGCTAAAAGAGTGTTGTCTGGTTGAGCATGGCTAGTCGTACAAAAAATGCTTAATAGAATAAGCGGCAACATGAGCCTGTGCATAAACGTATTTTCTAATTAACTTTAAGGTAAAAATACGAGCGGCTGTTTCATGATGGCTACTGATGCAATATAAGCAAACACTACCAATGCAGCAATAAATGCACTCACGCGAATAGTTTTAGTTTTACCGCGCTTCAGTGCAATGATACCCAGCGAAATATAAACAATTAACCCTATGACCTTGGCAGTTAGCCACGATTGAACAAATGGATACTGCCCGCTTAATACGACTAAAGCGATTGCACTGATAAGCAAAAAGGTATCAATGATATGGGGGGAAATTTTAACCCAACGGCGGCTTAATAAAGAGGAATCAAGAATCATCCATAATCCGCGCAATAAAAAAAAGCCTCCGCTTAGGGCTGCCAACGTTATATGAAGATGTTTGATTGCAATGTAAGGCATAGGTGTCTTTATAAACATTAACTTCAATGGATGATAGGGTTAGAAGTTACGCAGTTGGATTCTGTCGTCGTGGGACGCTCCGCGTTATAGCAACTTGCCGTACTGCGTGTACTATTTGCGTTGCCATGCGGGGCATCCCATGCCTTGATAGAACTCAACTGCGTAACTTCTAAGGGTATATTAGCTAAGCTTTACCTCTTTTTATCTCCAAGAGGTTAGATAGTGTCTCACAATCTAACCTAAGCTGGGTGCTTGCTGCAAACCACTGCATCATGCTTATTAATGACAGCGATATCCTCCAAAACCATCGCGCTGGCAGGGTGAACCGTCACTGTTGCGATAGCCGCCATATCCATCAGGCGAAGCTGTGGTGCCATTCCCATTTTTATAGCCGCCGAACCCATTAAACCATGAAGTCAAACTATAAATGAATTGATAACCAGAGTTGCTATATTCTTTTGGAGACGAGTAGCTATCGTAAGAATAGCTATCTTTTTTAGAACTATAATAGTCAGTATGGCTGCCGTAACTGGAAGTAGTGCCATCACAGTAAGAGCCGCAGTCTCCTGCATATACAGAAGCACTCATACATGCGCTAAGGATTAAAATGGTTACAATATTTTTCTTCATTATGAACTCTTGGTGTTAGATTGAACGATTAGTGTTTTAAGATTTTAATGTTATTTAAAACATGACTTTATTGTTTGATAAGTTTACACGATACCTGCGATTTTTGAGTGCTAGGTTTACCCTATTTGCATCAGTTAACGAAACGTTACTGAGAAAAAGTTTGGTGCTTTGGGTGCTTTATTTGAGTGTGTGATAACGGTTTAATAAAAACCGAAGAGGGGGTTTTCTGAATAAAGAAAAAACGTGTTATCACTGTGGTTTGCCACTTGAACAAGCGACAATGCGTGAGGCAGACGTTGGAGGAGAGTTGCATGTTTTTTGTTGTGCAGGATGCCAAGCAGTCGCTACATTAATTTATAGCGGAGGGTTAGAGCGCTATTACCTAAAACGTGATGAATTACCGTTGCCCAATTTGGTTACTTCCATGAAGATTGAAGGAACGAAATCTATTAATGATGCCTCTGAAAATAACCATTCAATTTATGATGACCCTGCTGTACAGGCTAGTTTTGTTCGTGATGGTGAGAATGATGAAAAAGAGGCAGTACTCGTTTTAGAAGGGTTGCGTTGTGCAGCCTGTGTGTGGTTAAACGAACATCACTTGATGCAGCAAGAAGGGGTGATATCTGTTCAGATTAATCATACGCAACAACGCGCCCGTATCCGTTGGGATTCAAAAAAAACTAAACTTTCTACTTTATTTAAAGCCATTGAAGCTATTGGGTACCGTGCCTGGCCTTATGATGGGCAAACCTCTGAAACATTAAGACATAAAGAGCAAAAAAGTGCTTTATTCCGCTTAGGCGTTGCAGTCATGGGTATGATGCAGGTCATGATGTATGCCTGGCCCGTTTATTTTTCAGATGAGGCGATTGCGCCTGATTACCAAAAGCTGCTGAACTGGGTAAGCTTTGTTTTAACGGTTCCGGTCATATTTTTTTCGGCGGCTCCCCTTTATCGTTCAGCATTTCGAAGCCTTATAAATCGGCATTTGGGAATGGATATTCCTGTTGTTTTAGGCATTACCGCAGCATTTATTGCTAGTTGTGTGGCTACCGTTAAAAATTCAGGGGCGGTGTATTTTGATTCAGTAACGATGTTTGTAGGCTTGCTACTGGCAGCACGGTATCTTGAATTACGTTTACGACAGCAAGCGCGCTCAAGCTCTGAGCAAATTATGCGTCATATTCCTGCAGCATGTATGCGTTGGTCGGCATATCCTGAAGGTAAGCTCGAAAGCGTAGCGCGTATTCATTTAGCGAAAGGCGATATTGTTCAGGTAAAGCCTGGAGAAGTGTTTCCTGCTGATGGCATTGTGATTGAAGGTATCAGTGAGGCTGAAGAAGCCTTACTTACAGGTGAAAGCCAACCTGTTGCCAAACGTATAGGCGATAAGGTATTAGCAGGTAGTTATAATTTTTCAAGCCCTTTGGTAGTGCGACTTAATGAAGTGGGAGAAGAAACCCGTTTGGCTGAAATGGCACGGTTGCTCGATTGTGCATTAACACAAAAGCCTCGGGTAGCTGAATTAGCAGACCGTGCGGCGGCAATATTTGTGATGGCGCTATTGCTGATTGCAGCTTGTGTTGCACTATTTTGGCTCTGGCACGATGCATCACGCGTTCTTATGGTAACGGTGGCGGTTTTAGTGGTGAGTTGCCCCTGTGCGTTATCATTAGCTACACCTGCTGCATTGGCAGCAGCCACTGGCGGTTTAGCACGCAAATCATTGTTAATACTAAGAGGGCATGCGCTTGAAGCGCTGGCTCAAGTAACCGATGTGGTGCTGGATAAAACTGGCACACTAACAACAGGTAAATTTGAATTGGTTGAAAAACGTTCATTAGGCACGTTATCGCCAGAAAAATGCCTCGCGATTGCAGCCAGCCTCGAGCAAGCATCAGAACATCCTTTAGCCCGGCATTTAATAAAAGCAGCCTCAGTAGAAGCTTTAGTAGAAAAAAATTTAAGTGAATATCATGCACCAGAAAGTTTGAATGTAGTAGAACTTAGAAGTATTCCCGGGATGGGGGTTGAGGGGCTGATTAACGGTGAGTTATGGCGCATTGGTCGATTTTCTTTTGTTTCAGAATTATCTTTATCTTCTTGCAACAATCAAAAGATTGATTCACACCTAAGCGCTGTTTGGTTGGCAAATACACAAGGGCTGCAAGCCTTATTCTTATTTTCTGATACCTTGCGTGAAGGCGCGATGGCATTTGTTGAGGCGATGCAACAGCAGGTTAAACGTGTGCACTTACTTTCTGGCGATAGGTTAGAGGCAGTAAAGTTTTGGGCAACTAAAATGGGTATTGAATGTATAAGCGCAGAGGCGACGCCTCTCGATAAACAAACGTATATTCAAACCTTACAGAAGCAGGGGGCCGTGGTTGCCATGATAGGTGATGGCGTTAATGATGCGCCTGCTTTGGCAAGTGCTCAGGTATCGTTAACCTTAGCAAGTGGAACTCCCCTGGCTCAAGCCGGTGCAGATATTGTGTTGATGAGCGATGTTCTGACATCGTTAGATCAGGCATTTGTGATGGCAAAGCGAACCCGAAGAATTATTATACAAAATTTAACATGGGCGCTTGTTTATAACGTAGTGGCTATTCCTTTAGCTGCAACCGATAATTTAACACCGCTAATGGCAGGTATTGGAATGTCGGTATCATCATTACTTGTCATCATTAATGCATTAAGGCTTACTTAAATAATTAGGACTTACGCAAAACCGTCTCAGCGGCGTTATGACGTCTTGCCGTATCCTATGTACTGCCTGTGTCGCCATGCGGGGCATCCCATGCCTTGCTGGTACACCTTTGCGTAAGTCGTAATAATGTTATCGCATACTCAATGATTTGCGCTAAACGTGTTTGATGAAAGCTAAACATAAACGAGCTTATACGAGTATTGTGGGGCAGCAACAAGGTAAAAAGGAGTAAGCAGTATGGAGTCGCTCTATTTATTGATTCCTCTAGGTATCGGGGCAGTAGTGCTTATTCTTGGTGTTTTAGGCTGGTCAATTTACTCAGGGCAATACGAAGATCTAGAAGGCCCTGCTCATTCAATTTTGTTTGACGATGACACAACAAATCCTTCAAATTCAAAAAAATAACCTTTTGTTGATATAGATCAAGATATCGATGTCTTTTATAGACGATACTCATAAGGAGGCATCATGTTCTAGGCTTTAGTGCTTGCTGTATAACGGTACGCGCCAAAGTATAAAAAAGAAATCATTGAACAGATGCCGGAACTTAAGCACTCCTTTTGAGGTTTTATTCCATGGCAAATGTTCCAACACAGACAACGTTGCAGCCTCCCGTATTGCAAACGTTTAATTATAAAGTCGTTCGTCAATTTGCATTGATGAGCGTGGTATGGGGAATTGTTGGTATGTTGGTAGGCGCTGTATTAGCTGCCCAACTTATCTGGCCCGATTTAAATTTTGGTGTACCTTGGCTTGGGTACGGTCGACTGCGGCCTTTACACACTAATGCTGTGATATTTGCATTTGGTGGCAGTGTTTTATTTGCAAGCTCTTACTATGTAGTGCAACGTACCTGCCAGGTACGATTATTTTGCGATAAGTTAGCCAGTTTTACGTTTTGGGGATGGCAGACTGTCATCATACTGGCGATTGTCACCTTGCCGTTAGGCATCACCAGTTCCAAAGAATATGCCGAGTTAGAGTGGCCGATTGATATTTTAATTACCTTTGTATGGGTAGCGTATGCCATTGTATTTTTTGGCACATTAATCAAGCGCAAAGTTTCACATATCTATGTGGCAAATTGGTTTTTTGGTGCGTACATTTTAACGATTGCTTTATTGCATATTGTTAATAATATCGCCATTCCCGTTACGATGTGGAAGTCTTATTCAGCCTATGCTGGTGTGCAAGATGCCATGATTCAGTGGTGGTATGGTCATAACGCTGTGGGGTTTTTTCTCACCACTAGCTTTTTAGGAATGATGTACTACTTTATTCCTAAACAGGCTGAGCGTCCTATTTACTCCTACCGTCTTTCAGTCGTGCATTTTTGGGCACTCAACTTTACCTATATGTGGGCTGGTCCTCATCATTTGCAATACACCGCCTTGCCTGATTGGGTTCAATCGTTAGGCATGGTGTTCTCCATTATTCTTTTGGCGCCTTCATGGGGTGGAATGATTAATGGAATCATGACGCTGTCAGGTGCATGGCATAAGTTAAGAACCGATCCTATTTTAAAATTCATGGTGGTGGCGCTTTCTTTTTACGGTATGTCGACTTTTGAAGGCTCCATGATGTCGATTAAAACTGTGAATGCTTTATCGCATTACACCGACTGGGTGATAGGCCACGTTCATTCTGGCGCCTTAGGCTGGGTTGCAATGATTTCAATCGGTAGCCTGTATTACCTGATTCCCCGGTTATATGGCGAGAAAGAAATGTACAGCGTAACACTGATTACCTGGCATTTTTGGATAGCCACAATTGGCGTGGTGCTCTATATCGCTTCTATGTGGATTGCAGGAGTGATGCAGGGATTAATGTGGCGAGCTTCTCACCCAGATGGAACCTTAACATACAGCTTTGTTGAAGCGGTTAAAGCAAGTTATCCCTTCTATGCAATTCGGTTATTAGGTGGCTTGTGCTTTATCAGCGGCATGCTGCTAATGGCCTACAACGTTATTAAAACGATAGCAGGAAAAGAACCTGTAGATGCAGTGATTCCATCACTCTCTAAAGACCATGAGTAAGAGGGGAACATGATGAAATTCACGCATGAAACCATAGAAAAAAATAGCGGCTGGCTTATTGCACTTACGATTCTTGTAGTGAGTGTCGCAGGCTTGGTACAAATTGTTCCCTTATTTTTCCAGCATTCCACTACTCAGCCTATTAAGGGAGTGTCGCCATACTCAGCCTTAAGGCTAGCAGGGCGCGATATTTATATCAGAGAGGGGTGTGTAGGTTGCCATTCTCAAATGATTCGCCCTTTACGAAGTGAAACAGAACGATACGGGCATTACTCTGTTGCAGGTGAGTCTGTTTATGATCACCCCTTTTTATGGGGCAGTAAACGAACAGGGCCTGATCTTGCGCGAGTAGGGGCGCGTTACTCAGATGACTGGCATCGCATACATTTACGAAACCCGCGTGATGTAGTGCCAGAATCTAATATGCCTTCTTATGCTTTTCTAGAGAACACTCCTCTAAACGACCGCGATATAGAAGACAAAATGCGAGCCTTACGAACAGTGGGGGTGCCGTATAGCGATGCAACTATTGCATCAGCTAAAGCCGAACTTAAAGATAAAACTGAAGAAGATGCATTAGTGGCTTATCTGCAAGGTTTGGGGTTGGCATTAAAGAATGCACGTTAGGAGTGGGCATTATGAGTATTTTAATTAGTGTGGGAACCTTAATATGCTTCACGTTTTTTATTGCCATCGTATTTCGTGCGTATAGCAGACGGCAGCAATCTGCTTATAGTGAAGCGGCTAGTATTCCCTTTGATTTACCTGATGAATTTTCTGAGAAGGTTTCTGATAAAGCTGGCTATGTATCTCCTTCTAATACCGCAAAAGGAGAAACAGCATGAGTGATTTTTTATCAAACTTCTGGTCGATGTTTATCGCTATTGTGACGGTGCTCAGTATCGTTGGGGTATTGGTGTTTTTAAGAGCGCAAAGCACGCGAAAAGTGATTAAAAATAAAGAAGGGGAAACGACTGACACCGGGCATCGGTGGGATGGTGATTTGAGAGAATTAAATAATCCTATGCCCCGTTGGTGGCTGGTTATGTTTTATCTAGGTATTTTATTTGGGGCAGCTTATTTAGCCTTATACCCTGGTTTAGGAGCATTTAAAGGGGTTAAAAATCTTTCTTCTCTTGATGAATACGAACAAGAGCGCAAACAAGTTGAAGAGGCAAGCAAGCCTGTTTATACACGCTTTATGAAACTCGATGTGCCTCATCTTGCGAAAGATGCTGAGGCGCGTGCAATCGGGCAGCGTTTATTTTTGAATGTTTGTGCGCAGTGTCACGGTTCTGATGCAGAGGGCGCAAAAGGCTTTCCTAATTTAACAGATAAAGATTGGTTATATGGCGGTGAACCTGAAACTATTCGTGCAACGATTGCTAAGGGCAGGCATGGGGTGATGCCTCCTTTTGGTCAGGTGTTAGGTGCCGAAAAAATTCAGGATGTGGCTAACTATGTACGGGCTTTTTCGGGCTTGAGTGTTCAAAGTGCTCGCGTTGTAAGGGGCTATGTAACCTTTCAAAGCACCTGTGCAGCGTGCCATGGCCCTGAGGGCAAAGGTAACCAAGCGCTAGGCGCGCCTAATTTAACCGATGATGTATGGTTATATGGCAGCTCAGAAAAAACAATTATTGAGACCATTACGAAAGGGCGTAATAACCAAATGCCTGCTCATGAGGAGAAATTAACACCTGAAAAAATTCATTTGCTTACAGCGTATATTTGGGGATTTTCAAATTCCCACGCCTCAAAAGAGTAACTAAAATGAGCCGCCGTATTATCCCTATTATAGATAAACGCCATCTTCCTGAGGTTGAAAAGCAGGAAGATGGCGCAGGTGAGGTTGAAGTTGAAGCGCTATATGCCTCGAGCAAAAAAATTTATGTGCGTGCTGTAAAAGGGTTGTTTTCAAGTTGGCGCATTGCGTTTGTAATACTAACGCAATGTATTTATTACGGCTTGCTGTGGGTGCCATGGAATGATAGGCAGGCCGTACTTTTTGATTTGGTATCTAGAAAATTTTATATTTTTGGCTTGGTGCTGTGGCCTCAAGATGTTATTTATTTAACGCTTTTGCTGCTTATTTCAGCCTTATCGCTATTCTTATTTACAGCGGTAGCAGGGCGCTTATTTTGTGGCTATGCTTGCCCGCAAACGGTATATACCGAAATTTTTATGTGGATTGAGCAGAAAATAGAAGGCGATCATGTGGCAAGATTGCGCCTTGATTCATCCCCTTGGACTGCGCGAAAAATAAGATTAAAGCTAACCAAGCATTTTCTATGGCTGTTAATAGCAGGTTGGACAGGCTTTACGTTCGTAGGTTACTTCACGCCTGTTTCTACATTAATAAGCGAAATTAAAAATTTCAGCTTAGGCGGGTGGGAGGCCTTTTGGTTATGCTTTTATAGCTTCGCTACGTGGGGTAATGCAGGCTTTATGCGTGAGCAGGTCTGTAAATACATGTGCCCTTATGCACGATTTCAAAGTGTGATGTTTGATTCAGATACACTCATTGTGTCATATGACGCTGCACGCGGAGAGCCGCGAGGCAGTCGTGCAAAAAAAACAGATTATCAGGCCGCAGGGCTGGGGTCATGTGTAGATTGCAATATCTGCGTTCAGGTATGCCCAACAGGCATTGATATTCGCCAAGGGCTTCAATATGAGTGTATTGGTTGCGGCGCGTGTATTGATGCGTGCGATGATGTCATGGATAAAATGCATTATCCAAAAGGATTGATTCGTTATGCAACCGAGCGCGCACTGTTAACGCAAACAAAAACACGCGAAAGTTTATGGCAGCATCTCTTTCGCTCACGCGTGCTTATTTATACCGCTTTATTGCTGGTGCTATGCGGCGCATTTGCTGCTTCCTTATTCTATAGAGCAACTTTTCGAGCAGATATTATGCGCGATCGTGGAGCGTTAACCCGTGAAGTTGCAGGGGGCTTCATTGAAAATGTGTATCGTTTAAATGTAATGAACACGTCTGAAAAGCCTTTAACGCTAAGTGTAAGTGTGAAGGGGATGAATACCTTGATGTTACCAAAGGAACAACGCACTTTGCATTTGGCACCGTTGAGTAATCAGCAAATTCCAGTAAAGCTTAGAGCACAAGCAGAAGCAGCCTCAGAAGGTTCTCATCCAATTCAGTTTACGTTTGAATCGGTAGAAGAGGGGCGCTCAGTAAAGCGTGAAGAAAAAGCCATATTTATTATGCCTAAACTTTAAATAAAGGAGAGCATGATGCGCCAGTCATCTGCACCCTGGTATCGAGATCGTTGGCCGTGGCTGCTTATTTTAGGCCCTGCTATTGTAGCGGTAGCATGCATGATTACCATCTGGCTGGCGTATGCTCATCCTGATCATGTCATCATTTCAAAAGAGGCTGTACGCGGGTTAGTTGTTAATATAGATCATGCTCCCCCAAAGCATGGGGATATACCTCAAAGGAGGTAGCATCATGAAAAAATGGATATATATACTATGGCCTTCTTTTTTAGTGGCTTGTATGATGGAAATGGCTGTATTTAGCTTAATTGATCCGATTGATATTCCTATTTTTAAGCAAACAGTTGAATTTTCGCATCAGGCTTTATATAGCTTGGCTTTTTTCACGTTTTGGTTTTTTAGTGCGCTATCGAGTTGGATAACGTTGCTTTTAGTTAAGCGGCTTTAAACATGCTAGGCGGCATTATCATTAGCGCGGCTGCTATGGGCTTGGTAGGTGGAATACATTGCGCCAGTATGTGTGGCGGAATGGTAGCGGCTTTTTCTAAGATGAGTAACGTGCAACCTGTGCAGTTTATGCAGCGTCGTACATTGCTTAATCATCTTCTACAGGTATTGCCTTATCATTTAGGCAGAATCATAAGCTACGCGCTTTTAGGCGCTTTATTTGCGAGTATTGGCCCTCTTTTTTGGCAAATAGGGCATATTCCCAAAGCGATATACGCCTTAGAAAATGTTTTGCTTATCATCATGGGGGTATATCTCATATGCCAGACAAAGTTACGATTTTTATCGCTTATTGAAACATTCAGCTTATTTATCTTTCAGCGATTACAACCTGTATTGAAAAAAGTGTTGGCTTTCTGCCTTGGGCAGTATCGCCCTCTAAGCCAATTTATACTAGGAATGTTTTGGGGGTTAATTCCCTGCGGTATGGTGTATGGCGCGTTAGCGATTGCGGCTTTTTCAGGCAATGCGTTAGGGGGATTCGCAGTAATGCTAGCATTTGGAATAGGCACATTACCGAATTTGATATTGATAGGCGAGTTAGCCAATCGCTTTCGAGGATGGATAAAGGCGCCTTATGCTCATGCGGTGAGTGGTACACTTATTTTAACAATGGGATGCATCGGTTTTTTCAGGCTCTTTAATTTAGATGCAGCAGCTTTATTGGGCTATTGTTTTATAGGAAGCTAGCTGCATAATGGGCAATAAGGTTTATAATTCAATTTAAATATATGTGTAAGGTTTTACAGCCATGATTCTTTCTCGAACGAGTCAATATGCAATACAAACGCTGATTTATATTGCTACGCAACCACGTGGAGAGCCTGTGTTAGCGCGTAAGGCGGCAGAGCGGCTGGGGGTTCCTCCTGCGTATCTTGCCAAAATTATGCAGGTACTAAGCCGGGGAGGTATTTTAGATTCTTTCCGTGGCCCTTCGGGAGGTTTTGTTTTAAAAGCTGGAGCTGAAAAAACCAACTTAATGGAGATTGTGAATCTGATTGAAGGGCCAGGGTTAGTAGGAACCTGTGTGCTAGGTTTAAAGGTATGCAGTGATGCTACAGCTTGCCCAATGCATGCGAAATGGCAGCCAATTAAGATGAATGTATTGAAGCTACTTCAAGAACAAACGCTTGAAAAGCTCGCTGTAGCTGTAGCAAGTGGTTTGTACCGCATTGCAGATTTACCTGCGCAGTTCGTGAGTGGCGAGAGCGAGAATGTTGTAAATGTTGTTACCTTAAATTCAGCTTCATAAAAAGCTTGAGTTTTTTTTGATTTCTATTTAGGATATTAGTATCTTTAAATCTTGTTTTAAGGAAAGTAATAAATATTTATTGTTTGGCCTTAGGCGTGACGCTGGTATTAGCGATCGGCAATGTTGATTTAGAAGCATCTTTATATCCTCAGCAGGAGTAGAACCATATGGAAACCTTTCTGATTCAAGGAACAAGGTTATTGGGGGGCTTAGTTCATATGCCTTTATGGGCTTATGCGGTAGCAGCCTTAGTGTTAACACATATTACAATTGCTTCTGTGACCATTTTTTTACATCGAAATCAAGCACATCGAGCAGTGGAACTGCATCCGATAATGAGTCATTTTTTTCGGTTCTGGCTGTGGATGACAACAGGAATGGTGACCCAAGAATGGGTGTCGGTACACCGTAAGCACCATGCATTTTGTGAGCGTAAGGGAGATCCGCATAGCCCTCAAATTTATGGAATTGAAAAAGTATTATGGCAGGGAGTGGAGCTGTATAAGGTTGAAGCTAATAATCCTGAAACCATTAAGCGTTTTGGGCATGCAACACCTGATGATTGGTTTGAGCGCAATGTTTACAAACCGTATTCAAAAACAGGTATCGTATTCATGTGCATGATCGATCTTCTTGTGTTTGGGCCATTAGGGTTAAGCATTTGGGCGGTACAAATGATTTGGATTCCTCTTTTTGCAGCCGGAATCGTGAATGGAATAGGCCATTATTGGGGGTATCGTAATTATGAAGTAAATGATACAAGCACTAATATTTCGCCCTGGGGAATTTTGATTGGAGGAGAAGAGCTTCATAATAATCACCATGCGTTTCCTGCCTCTGCCAAGCTTTCAGCAAAATGGTATGAATTGGATATAGGTTGGTTATATATCTGTTTGCTCGAGTGGGTTGGATTGGCAAAGGTTAAAAAAGTTATTCCTGAATATGCGTTAGATTTTTCGAAGACAGTACCTGATCATTCTAGTTTAGAAGCCATTACGTTGCATCGTTATGCTGTATTGATTGAGTATGGCAAGATGATGTGGAAATTAGGAAGAAGTGAAATCAAGAAAGTACAACGTACCCACACTGAATTAACTAATCGTTCTGGTCGTCAATGGTGGAAGCTGTTGCGAAAAGATAAATCATCATTATCAGTGATTGAGCGAGATGAACTTCAACAGCTGTTACAAACAAGCGTATTGCTGCATACTTTGTATGAGTTTTATGAAGGGCTACAAGATCTTTGGGGGCGTTCTGAATCCTCTTCTGAAGATTTAACAATGCAGCTGCAAGCATGGTGTGTACGTGCACAATCGAGTGGAATAGTTGCATTGGCTGACTTTTCACGTTATTTGACGCGATTTGCTTAGCATATTTCACTAATGTCTCGTTTCTCATCGTAATTCCCGCTTTCGCGGGAGTTATAAAAATTTAGAAGGCAGGCGGCACGGTTATGAATAAAGTGACAAAGCTGATTTATCCTCATCGCTCTGATGAGGGTGAGACGACCAAGAAAGCTTCAAATGATGCTATATGCCCTGTCGCTCAATGTTCTACCTGCCGCCTTCACACCTTATGTTTACCAGGAGCAGTGGCTGATACACAGTCACATTATGTTGATCAGATAGTGCGTTCGCGCCGGAAAGTTAAACGAGGGGAAACGCTCTATGGGCTAAATTCAACGTTTCGTTCTTTGTATGCAGTTAGAAATGGATTTTTTAAAACTTCAATGAGTATGCCTGATGGGCGTGAGCAAATTACCGGCTTTACCATGTCAGCAGATACGATGGGGTTTGATGGTATTGAAACAGATCGTCATACCTTAGAGGTGGTTGCTTTAGAAGATGGCGAAGTGTGTGTGATTCCTTTCGCACATTTACAAATCATGGCCGAATATGTACCAGGTTTATTGCAGCAGTTACATAAAACCATGAGCCGCGAAATTGTTCGAGATCAGAGAGTTTTGCTTTTACTCGGAAGTCTTCGCGCAGAAGAGCGTGTGGCTGCATTTCTATTAAACATTTCGCAACGGTTGAGTGCGCGTGGTTATGCGGTACATGAATTTCATTTGCGTATGACGCGAGAAGAGATCGGCAGTTACTTAAGCTTAAAACTTGAAACTGTCAGTCGTATTCTTTCTCAGTTCCAAAAAAATAATTTGATTGATATACAAAATAGACATGTGCGGCTCCTTGATATAGAGCGCTTACAAACAATAGGTGTAAGAGATCATGATATATCATAAAGGCTTAGATTTAATTTTGTGCCTTGTGATAATCGGGTAAACCATAAATTCTGGTGCCCGGAAGAACCCCATGATTTTTAAACCAACCTGCATTCATTTCTAAGCTATACATAGCGGGCTGCCGAGCGCTGTGATAGTCTAAGCTTTCAGGCCGCATAGTTTCGATATTGATGATATTGCCTTCTGCCGTTAAAAAAGCGACATCAAGAGCTAATCGGGTATTTTTCATCCACATCGTAATTTTGCGGGCGCTAGGATATACAAAAACCATGCCATGATTTTCAGGCATAGATGTTCTATACATAAGCCCTAACGTACGGCTTTCTTCTTTATCTGCTACCTCTGCATCAATCACATGCTGATTAATTCTCAGAGTTTGCCAAATCGGACGGGTAATCATTTGAGCATAAGCATCGGGATACGCATCTGGAGTAGGCTGAGCAGAAGGGCGATGTGCTAAGGCGCAACCTGTCAGAATAAGCGTTCCTAGAAAAGTCAGTGTTTTTAGTAAGTTAGTAAAAGGCTTCATAGTTATCTCTAGTTTTCCGATACGGAAGTTGATCTATTTTATGGTATTTTCTAAGGCGTGCTCTCAATTACTAACTATGGCTTGCTGCAAAAAAGGAGTTATTGCGTCTTCCGCTCTTCATGTACATTAGTACACTTCGGGGCGGGCCTCGTATAAACCTTCTTTTTGCGAATCCAAAGCGTAATTGACGACGCGCCGTATTTCTCACCTATTAAGGAGTCTTGAAGATGAAGAAACCCGTTCGTGTGACGGTAACAGGCGCTGCAGGTCAAATTGGTTATAGCCTGTTGTTTAGAATTGCTTCTGGTGAAATGTTAGGGGCTGATCAGCCTGTTATTTTACATCTCTTAGATATTCCTGCCAGTATGCCAGCCCTTCAAGGCGTGGCGATGGAACTTGATGACTGCGCTTTCCCTTTATTGCAAGGTTTGGTGTTAACGGATGATCCGATTACAGGGTTTCGTGATACAGATGTCGCCTTATTGGTCGGCGCACGCCCTCGCGGTCCAGGAATGGAGCGTAAAGATCTGTTAGAAAGCAATGGTGCTATTTTTACAACACAAGGCCGCGCGTTAAATGATGTAGCTAGCCGCGATGTAAGAGTATTAGTTGTAGGAAACCCTGCGAATACTAATGCGCTGATTGCAATGAATCATGCACCTGATTTGCCCCGCAAAAATTTTACAGCCATGATGCGTTTAGATCATAACCGTGCGCGTACTCAATTAGCAAAACAAGCTAAAGTAGCGACAACCGATGTAACACAGGTGATTGTATGGGGAAATCATTCTGCAACCCAATACCCCGATTATAACCATGCGTTAATTAAAGGGCAGCCAGCTGCTACGGTCATTAATGATCAGGCTTGGTATACCGATACCTTTATTCCTACTGTTCAACAGCGTGGTGCTGCCATTATTAAGGCCAGAGGGCTTTCTTCAGCAGCGAGTGCAGCAAATGCAGCCATTGATCATATTCGTAATTGGGTATTAGGAACGCCGAGCGATGATTGGGTAAGTATGGGTATTCCATCTGATGGAAGCTATGGTATTCCTGAAGGTGTGATTTTTGGATATCCTGTGCGCTGTAAAAATGGTGCTTATGAGATTGTTCAAGGCTTGGATATTTCAGAATTTAGCCGTACCCGTATCGAAGCTACGTATAAAGAGTTACAAGAAGAGCGCACAGCAATTGCCCATCTTTTAAAGTAACAAGGTTTTTCCGTTAGAGGAAAAACACATCATTTGAGTTCAGCGACCGCCAGAGGCGGTTCGCTGGAAGCGGACTAGACCTCCGCGTCATAAATCTCTATTCCCAGCGAAGCAGTCAGTTTTGCGCAGAGCTTTGTTACCCATCCATGAAATAACAGTGAGTCAATGTTTCCCGAAACATGCAATCCACCTGGCTCCACTGAAGCCGCTATAAACCGGGAGCTGTCCAGCGACCCAAACCAGCACGGCACTTGTTGCCCCTCGCACCACTCACCCATTTCTCGATAAACAGTCATAACCTTATCCCACTCAGATTTTGAGAGGTTATATGGCAAGTTTAGCGTGATTGACTGTTCCATAACTATTTAGAAATTAATAGTCATTAATGACTAAATAGTTTTTCTCTAAACATAAAAAATACGGCACCTACTAAACATAAACCTGCCCAAAGATAATCAAGCTTTAAAGGTTCTTTTAGATACCATACTGAAAATGGGATAAAAACGGAGAGAGTAATTACTTCTTGAAGAATTTTTAGCTGCCCGACGGTCATAATAGTATGCCCGATTCGATTTGCAGGTACTTGAAGTAAATATTCAAATAGAGCAATAGACCAGCTAAAAAGTGCCGCAATGATCCAGGGTTTATGACCTAATTCTTTTAAGTGAGCATACCACGCAAAAGTCATAAAAATGTTACTGCAAAAAAGCAGCAGAATAGTTTGAGGCGCTGCAGGTAAAAAATTAAACATTATGTTTATAGCCATTAAGAATTGAACTGATGCAAAAGATACAAAGCTGCTTCACAGTAACGTAGGTCAACACTGACTGTGCGCATAACACATAGTACGATAAGATACTATTACGCTGCTAGTGATTTGTCATATCATCTTATTTTTGCAATAGAAAATGCACGAAAGATATTTGGCGCGTAAAAAAAGCATCACTGTTGCAGCGATGCTTATCTAGTATTGAGAAATAGAGCGCGATCTCAATATTTTAGTGTTTAGCCTTACGCTCAAAATCTGGTTTGGCATCATGAACAGGTGCGGCTTTAATCCAGGGAGCAGGCCTGAAGTCCATCTGGTTTTTAAGAGGGTCTGCAAGAAAAGGACGTATACGCTCAAGGGCATGTTCCGCTGAGGCCGTTAGCATAGCTTCTTGCCAGGAGTTCTGGCGAGGAATCGGCGTGAGGCCTACGATCATAACAATCATCAAAACAATACATATTCCACGAAGAAAACCAAAGCACGTGCCGAGCGCTCGATCAAGCCATCCTAAACCTGCGGCGCTAATCAGCGAACCGCATAAATAGCTAATACTGGCTGTAACAATCCACATCATTCCGTAAAGCAATACAAAGGCGAAGGCATATTGTAAGCCAGGTAGAGCGATATGTTCTCCTATCCACGGAGCAAGTGAACCTGCGTAATGGTTTGCTACCCATATATTAGCGATAAAAGAAAGTAGCGATAAAATTTCCCCTACCAGTCCGCGAAGTATGCCTAAGAGAACAGATAAAAGAATGATGACAAGAAATGCAACGTCTACCGTATTCATAGGAGTAATAGAGCCGTATTAGCGAGATGCATGAGCACGTTGGATGGGAGTCAGTACGGCATTATATCCCTGTGAGCGTAAAGTACGTAGCGTTTTTTCAGCAGAATCGCGTTGTTTAAAAGGCCCCATACGAACGCGATAAACTGTTTCTCCTGATTTAATAGTAAGGCGCTGCACGTAAGCACTTAAACCCATTTGGTTAATACGAGATTTTAAATGCGCTGCTTTTTCTTCTGATGATACTGCTCCCATTTGTACCGCATAGGTAGTAGAGGATGCGCTTGTTGTTTCAGCGTCACCTTCATCAGAATGGCGTGTGCGTTTAGAAGAAATGTCTTTAGTATCGTCATCATCTAAACGTCTTTTTGTGGCGCGTGGCAATGGGCGATTTTCAAGCTCAGGATCAGGAAACTCTGAAACACGGCTTTTAGTTGCTTTAAGAGGGCGTATCGGCAGTGGTTGCTCGTTATCCATTTCTTTATAACGTGTTTCACGCTCTCTAGAGGTTCTGGTGACAGAGCGTGGCTCACGAACGTCTTCAAGCTCATCGTTACGTAGTTCATTGATATCGCCTGTAAAAGACTGGGCAGAGGCGCGGGAGCGTGCTGCTTTTTCTAAAGCTAGTTTATGCGCTTTTTCTTTTCTGGCTTTTTTCTCAGCGGCAGCTTTTTTTTCGGCTAGCTTTCTTTCATGTGCCTGCTGTGCTTGTTGTATAAGCAATGCATCTTCCGCTAAGGGGGTGGTGGCTGAGGGGGCGGTAGTAGTAGTGGTAGTAACTGTTGTTTTAGACCGAGAGGGTGGAGTAGAGGAAATAGAAGGCTCGCCAGTTAAGGAGGCGGTATGTGATGAAAACGATTTTTTATCAGCACCAGAAGGTAATAGAGGAAGCGAGGCACCTTCGTCATGACTCTTGAGAGCCATTCTAGATTCTTTTTGATTTTTAGATGTGGCGGCAGCAAGAGGAGTTGGGATAGTAGGGTTAGCTTCGCTTGCATCGTTAGCGGCGCTGAGCGGTTGGCCTCTTTCCATGTTAGCAACATTTTCTGTTGCAGGGTCTAGTTCTTCTGCACTTGGAGTGGTTTCCCAGCGCATCTGAGGAGGTTTTTGATGATTATTAGAACGTTTTTCAAACAGAACGGGCAAAACAGTTAATGAAAGGAATAATAACGCTAAGGCGCCAAGCACCTGACGGCGAGCGCGACGTTTCATTTCTTCAACAAACAGCCTGGACTGAGCGGGGGTTGTCCCTACTGAGCTCATGTCATCCTCTCTTTTGAATAAGGGTAAGTTTGTGTGTAAGACACATTCATGAATATTTAAACTAATTAGAGGTTACGTAGTTCAACTCTCTTGGCATACTTGCCATGCAACTTGAATAACTTTGTAGATGCAGGTGGGTAATTCATTATTCAAGGCATTGTGCTTAGAACCTATTCGAAATCTTACTGCGCGCCTGTTATGAAAAGTCGAATGGTACTCAAAATCCTCATTTACTCAATGTAAACTCCGGTTTTTCCGTTCCAGTCTCCCTTTCCTACCAACCGCTCGCTACAGATCTCGAACAGCTTCTAACGTTGAAAACGATCCTGTTACAACAATACGATCAGCAAGCTGTGCTTCGTTACGTACCCAGCTATAAGCAGCCGTTGGGTGATCAAACTGATGAATGTTTTTAGGCTCAACACCTAAAGACACTAGAATATTGTAAAGCTCCTGGGAACTTCTTCGTCGCTCACCCTCAAGCGTGCATACGGCCCATTGTTGAACATGAGGTTGCAGAATCTTTGCACAGCTTAATGCTTCTTTATCATTGAGCATACCCCATACGCACCATGTGTCGGGAAAAAACGCCATTTTTTCAAGGTTAATCGCGAGCGCTTTCATAGCATGAGGGTTATGCGCTACATCCCAAACAGTAACAGGTTGGCCTGCTAACACTTGAAAGCGTCCGGGCCACTCAACCGCTAGTAAGCCTTCGCGTATTGCTTGCATGCTTATCGCACCGATATCCGATAGATATTCTAACGCTGTAATAGCAACCGAGGCATTGGCAAGCTGATGCTCACCGCGTAACGCAGGCCAAGGGAGTCCAAAGCGGCGTTTAATATTTCCATCTGAAGCGCGTACCCAGTATTGCCACTGTTGAGGCGTATCGGTTAAATATCCAAAATCTTTACCTAGCGATAGCACTTTTGATGCTAATTGCTGAGCTTTTTGACAGGCCATTTCAGGAAAGTTTGCATCACCCAGAATAAGAAGAGAATTGGAGCGAGCAATACCGAGCTTTTCAAGTGCAATCGCCTCGCGAGTAGACCCTAAATATTCCTGATGATCAAGATCAATAGGCGTGACGATGGCAAGGGTGGTATCAATAATATTGGTGGCGTCGAGCCGCCCCCCTAAACCTACTTCTAAAATCCATATATCTAAGTTAGCTTGAGCAAATGTCCAAAGCCCTGCTAATGTTGCCCATTCAAAGTAGGTGAGCGATATATCTTCTCTTGCTGCATCTATCGCTTCAAATGCTTTAATCAGTACCTGATCTTCAACAGGTACGCCCTGAAGGGCAATGCGCTCATTAAACCGCCAGATATGAGGCGATGTGTAGGTTCCTACTTTTAAGCCCGCTGCTTTGCAAATAGCGCTAAGAAACGCACAAGTAGAACCTTTACCATTGGTACCAGCAACAGTGATAACCGGGCAGGTAGGTACACACTGTAAGCGCTGCCACACAGTACGTACACGCTCAAGAGTCATGTCAATCGTTTTGCCATGCATCGTACTAATATAATGTAGCCAGTCTGCTACACAGGTCTTGCTATTACTGTGTTCTTCTCCAGATACCGCTGAAAAAGAGGAAGCGTTTTGTGTACCTAGAGTGGTGCGAGGTTCATGAGATTCAGAGTTCATTGGTAGGGTGGCGTTGTAACATTTTTAAAAAGTTAGGAAGACGATCGCGCAAATGACGCCGATCAATAATGGCATCAATAGCACCTGTTTTGAGCAAAAATTCAGCACGTTGGAAACCCTCAGGCAATTTTTCTTGAACTGTTTGCTCAATCACACGAGGGCCTGCAAATCCAATTAATGCACCAGGTTCTGCAATGACGATATCACCTATGAAGGCAAAGCTAGCAGAAACGCCGCCCATTGTTGGGTCAGTGAGTAAAGAAATATAAGGTAATTTAGCCTCGGCAAGCTCATTTAATACAGAGGTTGTTTTTGCCATTTGCATCAGGGAGAATAAGCCTTCTTGCATGCGCGCTCCCCCGCTGGCCGCGATAGACATAAAGGGAATACGATGACGCAATGCTGCATAGACACCCCGGGCAAATCGTTCACCAACCACAGAGCCCATAGAGCCGCCCATAAAATCAAACTCAAATGCCGCAATCACGAGTGGTACACCTTGTATAGCGCCTCGCTGTACGATCAATGCATCTTTTTCTTGTGTTTCGCGTTGAGCAGCTTCAAGCCTATCTGTATAGCGTTTGCTATCTTTAAACTTTAAGGTGTCGATGGGGGTTACATCGCTACCGATTTCTTCACGTTCTTCTTCTTTATCAAATAAATGATCCAGCCGTTTACGCGCACGCAGGCGGTGATGATAACCGCATTTAGGGCATACACTTTGATTATTATCTAAATCCATTTGGTAAAGCACGGCTTCACAGGATTGGCACTTTGTCCATAATCCTTCAGGAATAGCACGCTTTCCTGCTTTTTCATTTTTAATTCGAGGAGGAATTAAGTTTTGTAACCAGCTCATCTGAACACCTTGTTAATATTTACAGAGCTTACGCAAACCAGCCCTAGCGATGTGTTGGCATCTTGCCGTACTTATTTAATACTGTCTACGCTGCCATGTCTTGCTAGATCAGAGTTGCGTAAGTCTTATTTACTCTGAGAATAAAAAGCCAGATTTAACCTGAATATTTAAAAAATATTGCACGTTAAGCGTGATAATGCGTATCTAGGGCTTTTCTTACCTCATGTATCCAGGTTCTTAGGGTAGATTCTAATTGTTCTGGGGGTGTTTCTTCAATTAATTGAACTAAACGGCTGCCAATTACTACTGCATCAGCGGTTTCTGCAAGTGTTACGGCTGTTTCAGCATCGCGAATTCCAAAACCAACGCCAATAGGAATTGAAATGTGTTCACGTAATGTATGTATACGTGTTTTTACTTGTTTGGTATCTAAATGGCCTGCACCAGTTACACCATTGAGCGATACATAATACACATAACCTTTTGCATGCTGTGCAACTGATTGAACGCGTTTTGATGAGGTGGTTGGTGCTAATAAAAAGATGGGGTAAATATTTTCGTTAGCCATTGTCTGGCTAAGCTCCTCAACTTCTTCGGGCGGATAATCAACGACGAGCACTCCATCAACACCCACATTTTTAGCTTGGGTAACAAATGTTGTTACGCCCATGGCTTCAATAGGATTCGCGTAACCCATTAATACAACAGCAGTGTGTTGATTGTGTTCACGGAATTTTTTTACCGTATTAAACACATCGCTTAGCCCTACACCACGTTTAACTGCACGATCTGAGGCGCGTTGAATAATAGGCCCATCTGCCATAGGGTCAGAAAAAGGAACCCCTAATTCGAGAATGTCTGCTCCGCCCTCAACTAATGCATGCATTAATGTAAGCGTTTCTTCAAGGCCAGGGTCACCCGTTGTGATAAAGGGAATTAAAACTTTCTGCCGAACATTCAGGCGTGCCTGAATACATTGATCAATACGATTAATAACAGTCATAGCGGTCATGCTATGCCTCCAGAGGCTTTGAATAAAGCAGCAGCATCAAGTTCTGCAACCGTATTAATATCTTTATCACCACGGCCTGAAAGATTCACTAAAATGATTTTATCTTTAGGTAATGTAGGGGCAATTTGTACCGCATAGGCTAATGCATGACTTGATTCCAATGCAGGAATAATGCCTTCCATGTGGCAACAGTCATGAAATGCTTTAAGGGCAGCATCATCATTAATGGGTACATACTGCGCGCGGCCTAAATCTTTAAGCCATGCATGTTCAGGGCCAACGCCAGGGTAATCTAATCCTGCTGAAATGGAATGTGTATCGATAATTTGCCCGTTTTTATCTTGAATCAGATACGTACGGTTGCCATGCAACACACCGGGAACCCCGGCGGTTAGCGATGCCGCATGCGAACCTGTTTCTACCCCATGTCCGCCAGCCTCTACACCAATTAGTTGCACAGACGTTTCATTAATATAGGGATAAAAAATTCCCATCGCGTTAGAGCCGCCGCCTACACAGGCCACAACCATGTCGGGTTGTCTGCCAATATGTTCAGGCATTTGCACTAGGCATTCTTTACCAATGACCGACTGAAAATCTCGAACCATTTCAGGGTAGGGGTGAGGGCCAGCAACAGTACCAATAATATAGAAGGTGTTATCTACATTTGTTACCCAATCGCGCAATGCCTCATTGAGCGCATCTTTTAGCGTGCGTGAGCCTGATTCAACCGGTACAACGGTAGCACCTAATAACTGCATACGGTAAACATTGGGTGCCTGACGTTTTACATCGTCAGCACCCATATAAACCACACACTCTAAACCATAGCGAGCAGCAATTGTTGCAGTAGCAACACCATGCTGGCCTGCGCCGGTTTCAGCAATCACGCGAGGTTTGCCAAGGCGCTTGGCTAATAAAGCTTGCCCGATACAATTATTAATCTTGTGAGCGCCTGTATGATTCAAGTCTTCACGTTTTAAATAGATTTGTGCGCCGCCTAGGGTTTCAGACCAGCGCTTTGCGTGGTAAATAGGGCTAGGCCTACCTACAAAATGTTTAAGTTCATCCTCAAACTCTCTGAGAAAGTCAGGATCATTACGATAATGTGTGTACGCTTCTTTAAGCGCATCAAGCGCATACACTAAGGTTTCAGCAACAAATGTACCCCCGTAAGGGCCAAAATGTCCCCGTTCATCGGGGTAATGGTAGGGCTGCATTCAGCACTCCTTGAATAAACGCCCGCATCATAGTCGGGCACTTGCGACCAGGGGCGTATTCTACACCACTTGAGACATCAACCGCCCACGGTTGTACAGATCGAATTGCATTTTCAATAGTTTCGTCGTTTAAACCGCCCGCCAAAATCAGGGGCAAAGCGCGTTCTTCTAAGGGGGGAATGCGTGCCCAGTCAAAGCTTTCACCGGTTCCTCCGGGAATACCCGGATGATACGCGTCTAATAAAATACCTTTGCATAAATGTTGTGCAAAGCTTGAAATGCTGCTTGCAACATTTAAGTCAGGCTTCATACGTAGCGCTTTTATATAGGGGTACTTCCAAGATTCACAGGCTTCAGGCGATTCATTTCCATGAAATTGAAGCAAAGTAGGGCGCATCTGCTGACAAATGGCGTGTATAAGTGCCTCTTCCGCATCAACTACTAACGCAACGGTAGACACAAAGGCAGGGAGCGATTGGCTGATGCCAATTGCTTGTTCAAGCGAAACAGCGCGTGGGCTTTTGGGATAAAACACAAAGCCTAAAGCATCAGCGCCTGCCTGTACAGCGGCGTGGGCATCTTCGAGGGTAGTGATGCCGCAAATTTTTGCGCGGGTTCTCGAGGGGGAAAGAAGGTTAAGCATCTTCTAATAGACCTTATTTGCTTAGAGTTTTGAAGTGGCTATACACCTAGAGGTTGTGTAATTAGGTTTTTTCAGCGTTATGATAATTTGCAGGACTTCTGTCTTCGTTGTCATGCGGGGTATTCCATGTCTTGATAGAACCTAATAGCGAAACTTCTATTACTTATTTATATCACTAGAATATAAGAAGTGAAGCTCAGAAGTTACTGCGCTCACAAAAATGCTCTTCTTTCGCCTTTCGCTATAGATAAATAAAAGATACTTTATCTAAAAAATACAGATTGATTGCATCCTTAGCATTCATGGTTTCTTATGTAAGAAAACAGAGATTAGAACTCTCTTGCAGCAGTATAAATTGTAGCACCATACTATAAGGCAGCAGATGGCTAGAATGTTCTCTCCTTTTGGAGGTATCTTGTTGTAATAATAGCTAATGTATTCGCATTTTTAGTCTGTAATACTATTCTGCTGAACTTGATTGATGGTTGTTAATGTTAGTCGCTATTATGTATTTCAAATACTCATAGCACTAATTAATTAGGAATTTTATTATGAATAAACTTTTATACTCATTATGCGCTTTAATGCTAGCAGGAGCTTTTTCAACAGCAGCGTTCGCTCATTCTACAAAAAAAGACGCATGTATCGCATGGGTTAATACAAATAGCGCAAATCTTGCAAAAAATTATCTTGCTTATCGTACCTCAGCTGCGAAAATGGGAAACCTTATTTTGGGACAACAAGTAGTACATATAGCAAAAAGTAATTGTAGGATATCAGGAGAATTTAACAAACCAGTTATTGTTGAAAAGAATGGATTGGTAACCATAAGCCCTATTAGTTCGGGCAAAAATCCTACCAATATAGGTGGATGCCCCCCAGGCGTTGAAATGTGTGCACAATAATAAGACTGAAGTAGCAGTTTTAGAAACTGTGACGGAACCTTAAAGTGCTCCCATCAACATCTGTGGCCTAATGCAAGTTTGGTGCTGTTGATGTATAAACTCAAGTTAGTATTGTTTTGAAGTCATTAAGCATACTCTGCTCTTAAAAATAAGCTAAGAGGAATATGATTTTTGATAACTACTTTTCTCTGTAAGCATTAACCCAATACCTGCTGCCATTACAATGGCAGCAATGCCAAATAAAGAGCTTAGCGTATCATTCAGTAATACGAATGAAATTAACGTACTGACGAAGGGCGCTACTGAAAAATAAGCACCTGTGCGGGCAACGCCCTGATGTCGAAGCGCCATAATAAACATCATAAAGCTAAGACCATAGCCGCAAAAGCCTAAAGCACTTGCAGCGAATGCGTGTTGAAAGCGCGGAAGATTGTTTCCTATTGCTAGAGCAATCAGGAGATTAATTAAACCTGACGCTAATCCTTTAATAATGGCAATTTTAATAACATCGCAGCCTGAAATTTTACACATGAGATTTGAATCAATAGCTGCGCATAAGCAGGCAGCAAGAATTGCGAAAGTTCCCCAAGGTATACCAAATTCTGGCCATTGTTCCCACGAGACTAATACCCCTGCAATCACGGTTAGCATCATTGCTAAAAAAATACGAAGGCTGAAGCGTTCTTTAAATATTAGCCATGCTAAAAGAGGGGTTAGAACGCTTTCCATATTTAATAGTAATGCAGCGGCTGAAGCGGGAGTTAACGTTAAACCTATGGTTAGCAAAATTCCATTCAACACTCCTCCGCTAGCAATTGCTCCAATTAGCCAAGGTAAATGATATAAATGGAGAGATAATGAGAGTGTTGACGCTTTTTTTTTAAGCAACCTTTGAAAGATAAGCCATATGAGTAATCCTATTCCACTACCTAAGGGAATGAATGCTGCCAGCATAATAGGAGAAATGTAAGTCAGTAATATTTTAGAGAAAGGAGTGCTGGCACCAAAAAATATGGCAGATAATAAAGCATAGATTATGCCTAGATGCACACTAATATTTTTCATTATTCACTATATATCTTTTTAAGTTAAATATTAGTTCAATTATTCTATTCAAGAGTTTTTAAATGGTTTTAAAAAATCAAATGTTTAATAAAAAAGTCATCAATATTAAAAATAATTTTTTTGATACAGTATCTTAATGATTAATGACTGCTTATTATTTCTTGATATTTATAGAAGTTACACAGTTGGCTCTCTCGGCGTTGGACGCCCCGCGTTATGTCAACTTGCCGTACTCCATGTGCTGCCTACGTTGCCATGCGGGGCATCCCATGCCTTGATAGTGCTTAACTGAGTAACTTCTAATTTAATTAATTCGGGTAAATGCCATTTAAAACTTCTTCAAAATGTTTTTTTACTGCATTGTTGCAATCGCAAGCAATTGACTCTAAAAGAGATTTGTTTTGTATATGAATTTTGCCACGCGTAGTAGAAATAGCATTTTTTTCCTTCATCGCTGAAATAACACGTGTTAAGTAGCTGCGCCCAACACCAAGCATATTGGATAAATGCTCTTGTGATAAAGATAAAATGTTATTATTTGTTCTATCATTCGCAGAAAGTATCCATTTTGCAAGGCGTTGCTCAATAGTATGGGCAGCATTGCATGCTACTGATTGAAAGATTTGAGACATCAAACAATCTGCATAACGAGCAAAAAAATGATGTAGGGTGGGTGATTGCGATTTTGCTTCTTCAAGCGCTTTAGATTTAATACATAAAACGACCCCTGCATGTTGTACTTCCGCTTTGCAATATGCAGCTATATTACCTTGGCTGACGATACCACCCACTGCACCTTCTCTACCAATTAAAGTAGTTTCAACAATTTTTGAGTCATTCAATACAACAAAAAATGATATCAACGTGGCATCGCAGGGAAAATAGGTAGAAGTGACTAAATCGCCAGGATTATATAAAACTTGTCCTTTTTCTACATGCGATGTAATCAAGTGAGGCTGTAAAAGGCTAAGATCTTTTTCACTTAAAGCAGATAACAAATTATTATTTTTAGAAGTAAAAAATTTATTTTTATCATTCATATTATACTTTTCTTTCTTTAGTAATATTTTCTTATTAATGTATACAAGTAGACATACTCAATGTAAGGAATTGTGTACAATCCCGCCTATTGTATAAAATCTTTTGGAACTGTCAATGTCAGATCAAAAAATAAAAAATACTGAAGATGGCTTAGGGTTGAAAAGACTTACAGAAGATTGTAAAAATACAACTGATTCTATTCCATCATTTGAAATATTATCTGAATTTAATAATGATGCGAAAAAGAATTCTAGTAATAGTAGTGAATTTTTTTTTGATCAACTTGCAATCAATGTTAAAAAAAACTTGCAAATGGATCAATTGTTGTTAAGTTCACAAGAGCTTATTTTAAAAGTACTAAAAGCAAATGGTTTATTAGTTAAAAATTTTTTATATACCATGCAATTCGGAAATACACCTAATGGTGAGCTATTAAATTCGTTGGTCGATTGGCTTATTAAGCGTAATCAATATGCTGAATTTTATACAAATGATGCGCATGAATATTTCAAAAAAATTCCATTGTTAAATAGTTTGAATGGGCAAATATTAGCACTAAGAACAAGCTTGATTAATAATGATTATATTATATGGTTTAAAAAGGATGGGATTGATGAGGTTCATCATTCAGAAAATTGGTCTTACGATGACTTTAAAATAGCTAGAAGTATTGTTAATATTTTATTAGAAAATGAAAAGTTACATGCTGAAAAAGCTAATACTGCAAAAAATGATTTTTTAGCGAATATGAGTCATGAAATTCGAACTCCAATGAATGCAATTATTGGGTTATCAACCCTCTTAGGCAGAACAAATCCTTTAACTGATCAGCAAAAAAAATTGATTGAAACACTTCAGGTAAGTTCAAACAGTTTGTGGAGCCTTATCAATGATATTCTTGATATATCTAAAGTTGAAAGTGGCAATTTAGAGTTGGAGAAGGTTATTTTTAATGTCAATAATTTTATTCAAGAAACGGTATCGTTTTCAGCCATTAAAGCGCATGACAAAAAAATTAAATTAATAATCAATAATAATATAAGTAATAATATTAATTTAATAGGAGATATTAATCGTATTCGTCAAGTACTGTTAAATCTTTTAAGCAATGCAATAAAATTTACATTAGAAGGAAGCGTAACAATAACAGTTAACTATGAAAATACTGTACAAAAAGAAATAAAGAAAATAATATTTAGTATTAAAGATACAGGTATAGGCATTGCTTCAGATAAAATTACCACAATTTTTGAACGATTCACTCAAGCAGATAGCAGTATTTCAAGAAAGTTTGGCGGTACAGGTTTAGGCTTATCAATAACAAAAATGCTGATAGAAGCAATGGGTGGAAAAATTAGTGTAAAGAGTGAATTAGGCGTAGGTTCTGAGTTTATTTTTTTTCTTAACTTGAAAGTAGATAGTGAGCCAGGCCCCTTAGATGCACTGGCTCTTATGTAGATATTTTTTAGATGGTGATTTCTGCGCGCTTTCGGATTTCTGAAAAATTCCATTCTTTAACTAACTGCCCATTTTCCCATACTGTTACCATCATATCTTCGTAGCCTTTAATTTCGTTGATACGGCGAGTTTCCAATTTATTCGTAGTAAGGTTGCGATACAACGATAAACGCCCGCGTTTTGAAGCTTTTGTTGGGTCTGTTACAGGGTCTTTATATACATCTACCCATGCATTATTTATTTGTACCGCAGAGCATTTCATTGCAAACGCTTGCGTATCTCGATTAAGCTGTTGGAGTAAGCCGCCGCCCATTCCAAATGTAACGTTATCTGCGGAAAAACCATTCGCTTTCATTACATCTAAAATAGCTACAATCGATACAGGGTTAACGCCATCGCCCTGAATAACACGAACATGTTCTAAAACTTTATAGCCTTTTTGGTTTACGGTGCAGCCAAAATAACTTTCTAGTTTTTGCAGGGTAGCTAATACAATTTCGGTAGGGTTGCCAGAGTCAGGGCGAATCACAAGGGTTGCACCCGAGTCTATAATTTGCTGTTTAAGTTGAGTACCCCAAATTTCAAGTGCATTAAATAGATCATATGAATCTGATACCACCGCGAGCAAGGCGCCAGGCTTTGCAAATAATCGAAGCATATTGGCATAGGCCTCAGTTTCAAGGTTACGCCCCCATGATGTAATGGTGGAATGTTCTGCCGCAGGTATAGAAAAGCCTGCCATTGGTTCATTGTAGTAACGGCGCGCAGCAAGTAGCGCCATGACGGTATCTGAACCTTTAAAATTAACCAAATGGGCTAACCCTCCAAGTGCAGAAGATTCTGTGCTTGATACGCCTCGAGCACCAAAATCATGTAACTTAAACGCAATTTGATCATGCGGGTGATCGCTGGTGTCATCTAAATAACTCTGAATCGATTGCCTAATATGCCAACTGATGGTGGCAACGGTAGTGGGGTACCATACGCGCAGTAACAATGTTTCAAGATAGGAAACTAACCAGAATGTGGCTGGGTCTAATGACTCAACTGTCATTAACACATTTTTTACAGAAACCACCGAGCCTTCGGGTACCGCACGTATGCGCAGAGGTAAATAGCCCCCATAAGTATTCAAAATATGCAGCCAGCCTTGTTCATTAAAAGGTTCGCCATGCGTCTGAAAAAATTCTTTTGCTTCTTCTATATTATCAAGGGTAATGGGGCGCGATAAGTATTCTTTTAAGATTGCTTGAAGCCCAAAAAATACCGTTTCAGGGTAGGCGCCGCCGCGTGATTCAATATAGGAAAACATCGCTTGCGTACCGGGGTGGTATTGTTCCCAATGCGAAGATTTGTATGAGTCGGTATTTAAAATCAGATTGTGATTAAAGAATGATAGTGTCATTTGGAAGCTCCTTCCAAAATGGCTGACGGCCGTTGAAATCGCCACAAGTCTTTCTCGTAGCCAAGGATTTACGTAAAGCTGCTCCAGCGGCGTTGTAGCCTCTTGCCGTATTATATGTACTGTCTACGATGCTACGCCTTGCTGGAGCAAATTTTCATAAATCCTAATTTTAAAATTTATGCAATTTGGTTCAGTCAATGCATGCCACGCATGGCAATACACACAGTTAACGGAGTAAGGCAATGTTGCTAATACACCGAAAGAGTGCAATTTAGGTTCTAATTTACTTAATTAGAACCTAAAAAAAATGCTCCTATATCAAAATGATCTTCAAAGAGCTGAGAGCGCATCGTAAAGAAATCGGCTAATGATATCCAACGTGCTTTATCTGCATCATCTCCTCCTTTGACAACAGGTAATTCACCCGTAGGAAACTCAAATAAAAAAGCATGCGTAATCGTTCTGCCTCGCATAGAGCGTGTGGGGTGATCAAATACGCGTTGATTTTTGATCGAGCCTTTTAGTACGGGTGCAGGAATTTTCAGACGTGTTTCTTCACGCAACTCACGAATGCATGCATCTAAAAGTGTTTCATCTTGCCCTACAAATCCGCCAGGCCATGCCCATAGACCTTTGCCAGGTTCTGCTCTGCGCCGAATCATTAAAACATGGCCTGAGTGAACAATAATAGCATCGGTTGTTACGAAAACGGGCGCGTAAGGAGCTGCTTCCCAACTTTTTTTATAAGTTTCTATAAAGGCATATTCACGTTGGAGTTGTTGCCATTCAGGTGTGTGAGCGAATGTCTGCATCCATTCTTCAATGGGGCTAGGTATATGCGATTGGATGTGATGATAAGCAGGCTGCGTGTCTTTAAAGTAAAGATGGCGAATAGCAGTTGCCGAAAGACCATCATGGTTAGGTGTGTCGATACGTTCCCACTGAGGAAACATACTCAAATAGTAAGAACTGCTGTCTTTTTCGTGACCAATGATGCCAATGGTGGCAGAGTGTTTTGAGAGAGGGATAGTATCAGCATGCGCTGTATGTGTTAGCCGTTTTACTTCTTCCTGCACACTTCTTGCCCAGGCTTCATCGTTATAAAGTGTATCGTGCACGTTACCAAAAAGAAGCTTTTCTTTATCGTGGTAAGAAAGCGAGCGCTCAATCATGTTTATGCGTTCTTGCACCGTCCAGGGGTCTTTAATAGATCGCGGACGCTCGGCTGAACCAATTAAAATGACCAAGGTACGGCATAATTTCAATGCGTGTTGAACAACCGATTCATGACCTTTATGAAAAGGTTGAAATCGACCAATGAACACGAGGTAGTCGAAGGTATGAACAGCTGATTTCACGGGAATCCCCCATAAAAGCGTGGAAAAATGCGTCTATCGCATTTGGTTCAAATGACTATACTATTTTATTGGAATTTATGCAAAATTGTCTTACTGATAGGTAAAGCACATTGTCATTTTGTTTAAACGCATTATCTAACTTCATCGAGATTATATTCATGAGCGACAGCATTAAACCTTGGGATTGGCATTATCGCGTAGGGTTTGATCATAGCCTGGCTGAACATATCAGAGGCGTGATTAAAGCGTTAGGGAGTCAGCCAGAAAGTAGTTTGTTAAGTGAGCAGCTTACTTTTTTTTCATCCATGATTTCTATCGCTGCTCTGTGTGATGCGGTAGAAGAAGCTCCAGGGAAAATAGAAAGCTTTCTTGCGGCGATAGAGCATCATCAATTACTTCATTTGCCTGCTGTACTGTCGCAGCATTTAACTGATCGCGTCAGCCAGTTATCAGTTCCTCTTTCTGCAAAAAAAGAGATGAATCATCTTATAAAGGCAGCAGAAAATAGTGTGTTTGAAAATCACCATGAGACTATTTTTTGCCCCGTATTTGGCGCTGGTTTAGATCACTTGATATCGAAGCAAATAGCTAGCATGCCTTCGCCTCTGGTAGATAAAATCATCCCTCGTAACGCATTGAAGTCTACAGTTCATCATTTATTAGATAGGTTGATGGCGCAGTCTATTCCAGAAGGTTTTGAGGAAGTTAAGGATATTAAATTTGAAGTGGTGGTGAAAGAGGGGCTAGGGTTTGCAGAGTATTGGCCTGCTGAACTCTTAGAGCATACACAAAATCAGCTCATTATTTTTGATAACCCCGAGCAACTGAAACAAGGTGCTTTGCAGGCAACGTTAGTACACGAAGTGTTAGGGCATGGATTTTTCTATTTTCTTAAAGAAAAAAGTAATGCTCAACTATTGGATCATGGAGCCATGTGCCTTATTGAAGGGTGGGCTACATGGTGTGAATGGCATATTTTATCAACACCCTTTAGCCAAGCATTCAGAGCTGCTCGGCTTGCCGGTTTGCGCTGGTTTCATGAAAAAGATACGGGCAAGCTATTGCATGGCATTGCTGAAGATATGCGAAAGTTGGGCTATGCTGAGGAGATTGTTCAATCGACACTGCTTTACTATTTTCAGTACCCCGGTTTTAGTTTTTCTTATACATTAGGCGCTTTATGGTTTGAGAATAAATTCAAGGAAGTTAGTGTTGATACATTCTTTCAGCAGTTAAAGCAGCGCTGTTGGGGAGATTTTTTTCTGGTATGGGAATAAAGTCGCGTAATAAATTGGGTATTAATAAACTAATGCAATGCCTAATAAGTGTGCTATCCAGGGAAATAAAATAACAGCTAATACACCATGCAGTGCCATGGCTAACCCTGAAAAAGCACCCGCTTCATCACTTAATTGATACGCAGCAGCAGTACCAATACCATGTGATACAGCGCCTAATGTGAAGCCTTGCGCAATAGGGTGGCGAATATTAAGAAAGCGAAATAATAAGGGAGCAAGCAGTGCACCTCCTAAACCAGTAAGCATAATAAATGCTACGGTTAAAGCAGGAACGCCGCCAAGCGTATAACTAATAGAAATTCCAATAGGTGTGGTAATCGACTTAGGCATCATAGAAAGCAAAACGGTTTTTGATGCGCCTAAACACCATGCTAACCCTGTAGAACTTACTACAGCAATGCCAGAGCACATGACTAAACTAATCAGTAGCGGTTTCCAATGTTGGCGTAAGGCGTGGCGGTATCGGTGCAAAGGTACCGCTAAAGCGACTGTAGCAGGTTTTAAAAGGAAAATAAGAATACTGCTGCTTTCTTGGTAGAGTTTAGGCGGTATTTTAAAAGCTAAAACAACAGCTATAACCAGAAGCGTTGCCCATACCGAAGGGTTTAATAGAGGATGACATCTTCCTTTCTTAAATGCATACACAGCTAAACTATAAGCCCACAACGTTAAAGTTAAGCCACCTAAGGGAGAGTTGAAAAGAGACGTAATGGAAGGAGTCATGATTGCTGTTTACTATGTTGGAGGGGCGCTGTGGAGTTTGTCGCTTCTGTACGGCGAAACCACCACTCTAGTGTAATAGCAGTAAATAAAAGCGGAACAATCAATCCAACTCCCATTGCCCAGGCAATGACGCTTCCTTCTGTTTGAAAAATACTAAGATGATCTAAAATGCCCACATTAATGGGAACAAAAAACAGGGCCAAATACGCAAGTAATGGAGAAACCGCTCGATTTAAGCTTTCTGGAATAGGGTGGTTACCGCGAATACTAAGATAGGCCCATAAAAGCAGCATGCCAATCACATGGCCTGGAATAAGCAGATGAAATTGGTGCGAAATCATATCGCCCACAGCATTAAGAAGCAGCAGTAAGAAAAATCCGTACAGCATAAGGCGATCTCAAAAAAGGGAAAACAGTTGGTAGTAAAACGGTGTTTTAAGCTTAAGTTCATGTAATTACTATAGCAAAGTCTGCAATGGCTCCGTAATCTTTGAATTCAATATGAAAGATATAGAAGTTGCGCAGTTGAGCACTATCAAGACATGAGATGCCCCGCATGGCAACGCGAACAGTGCACGAAGTATGGCAAGTTTGCATAAGGCGGGGCGTCCCACGCTGAGCAAGCCAACTGCGTAACTTCTAAGATAATAAGAATAAAAGATCGACGTAGCAAAGAGCCTCCTTTAAACTTTGTAGCACGGTAATAATATTCTTTAGAAGTTACATAGTTATTAGGTTCTTTCGGCATGTTGGTAACTTGCTGTACTCTATGTAGTATCTGCCATGCCTTGAGTGAGCACCATTGCCTAACTTCTAAACGTTTCAATTCAGTTTCTTATAATGAGTAGCGACGATGGAACAACTAGTACGGCTTAACGAAAACGTTGAAAGAGTCATTAAACATCTTGATCGAATTGCAACTCATATAGAAAAGCAAGCCCCGCTTGCAGAGGAAAAAACCGAACACTTTTTAGAGAATGTCATTGCATATCGATGGCAATCGAAAGCAGGGGCGGGTGTACTCAAGCCCGTTATAAATCCTGGCTTAATCTCGTTTAATGATCTTAAAAATGTGGATGAACAAAAGCAACAAATTGAACAAAATACACGCCAGTTTGTGGGTGGTTTTCCTGCCAATAATGTATTGTTAACAGGTGCAAGAGGCACTGGTAAATCTTCATTAGTAAGAGCCTGCTTAACAGCGTTTCATGCGCAAGGGTTGCGGCTAATTGAGGTTGAAAAAGAGCATTTAAATGCTCTGCCAGAAATTCTTGATTGCGTGCGCACAAGCGCGTATCGCTTTATTATATTTTGCGATGATTTATCTTTTGAAGCAGGCGAAACAAGTTATAAAGGGCTAAAGACTGTTTTAGAGGGGTCAATTGTAGGTTCATGCGCGAATGTGTTGGTCTATGCCACATCGAATCGCCGGCATTTGTTGCCTGAGTATGAATCAAATAATCTAAGCTATACCCATTCGGCAGATGGCGAGTTACACCCAGGCGATGTGATTGAAGAAACGATATCGTTATCAGATCGTTTTGGTTTATGGATATCTTTTTTAACGTTTACTCAAGATCAGTATTTAAAGGCAGTAGAGCATTGGCTGAAAATGCTAGATTCTGAATGTAAAGAGCTTAGCGAAGAGGTTCGTAAAGAGGCCTTAATATGGGCTTTGCAGCGTGGTTCTCGTTCAGGTCGTATTGCTTGGCAGTTTGCGCGTGATGCGATAGGCCAAAAAATGATAAAAGCCACTATATAGACAGTTAACCCTCTCACTACACATGTATTGTTTTGCATATTCTTCTTGTTAAATATGTTGTTTAAACGTAAAGTTATTGACTATCTCCTTTCTTATGACTAGGCGCAAGTATGACCGCTGAGCCAATATTTCAAGATAGCTCGTCACGGAAAGGAATGTCATCTCATTTATTACGCCAAGTATTAAATGATGAAATGCATGCCAGGTTACCCTTGCCTGCTCAAGCGCCATGTATGGTAAGTGCGTTGATTTTTCCCATTCGTTCAGGAGGGGAGGAAGTTCGTATTCATGCAGCATTGGCAGCATTAGCCAAGCAATGGCAGTTGCCTGAGCCAGCGCTAGAGTTTGTGCAATACAATGCTACTTATGGCTCGCTAACGATGAGTTGCTCGCGCCATACAGAGTTTTTTCGTTTAACTCTTTCATCCAATCAAGCCTATTCAGATTTTTCAGCCACCCCCCTTGAAGTTTTACCCTTAGATTGGTTATCTAGCTTGCCGGGTAATATATTGGTGGCGGTACATTTACTCTTACTGCCTAAGTTATCATCTACTCCCCAAGAGATTAGTGAGTATTTTTTTGAAGGGCACCAGTTAATTGGTGCTGAAATTGGTAAAGGAAACGGGCTTGCATTTACTGATTTGCGCCTTCATCCCGATCTTCATATTCAGGAAGGGGCTTCTCGCTTTGTTGTTATTAATCAAGGGCTGATGGGGGCGAATCAGTCAGGAAGAATGATTCAGCGATTAATTGAAATCGAGGCATATCGCATGCTTGCGCTACTGGCGTTACCCATTGCTAAAGAGCAAATGCGAACGCTTGATAGTTTAGGGGAGCAATTAAGGTTATTGATTGCCCGCGTTGGGCAAACAGAAGAGAATGATGCCGAGCTAATGGATGCATTATCAGCACTTTCTATTAAAGCCGAAAATATGGTGGGGGGAAGTGAATATCGGTTTGCAGCTTCTCAGGCATATCATTTAGTTGTTGAGCGGCGAGTAAGCGAGCTTCGTGAGAATCGTTTATTAGGGTTAGGTATTCAACCGTTTCGTGAGTTCATCGATCGTAGGCTAGAACCTGCGATGGAAACATGCCGTATTGTTACGCGTCGGCAAGATCGTTTTATGAAACGCTTGCAACGCGCTAGTACATTATTGCGTACACGAATAGAAGTGACGCATGAGCGTCAAAATCAAGCTCTTTTGAGTAGTGTGAATCAACGAGCAGCATTGCAGTTGCGTATGCAAGAAACGGTTGAAAGTCTTTCGGTGGTAGTGCTCACCTATTATCTGATAGCTTTATGCGCTTATGTAATCAAGGGCGTGAAGTATTTTTTTCCTGCCATTAATGTTGAACTATTTAACGCTTCATTAGTTATTCCTGTAGCGTTATTCATTTGGTGGAGTAAAGAACAGCTTATGCACCGTTTTCGTCAAGCTTCAGCTGTTAAAAGTACAACACCCTTAGATGATCTATAAAAGATACCCACATACATACTAGCTTTTAAGATAAGAATGGCTCTATAAGAGATCTACACATAATCTTAGAAGTTACGTAGTTGGATTCCTCTCGGCGTGGGATGCCCCGCGTTATAGCAACTTGCCGTACTGCTTGTACTGTCTGCGTTGCTATGCGGGGCATCCCATGCTTTGATAGAACCCAACTGCGTCACCTCTAAATCTTTAAAAAGGGCAGTGAATGACAAACTTTTGGTTTGGCAAGAGCGTGTTGATCACAGGCCATACAGGATTTAAAGGCAGTTGGTTAGCGTTATGGATGCACCAGTTAGGCGCTAAGGTGCTGGGGTATTCTTTAAAGGCTGAAGAACAGTCACTTTTCAATCGTGCGAATCTTGAAGCTTTAATATCTACCGTTTATGGTGATGTGCGTGATGCAGAAGCTTTTAAGCGCGTTGTAGATAATTTTCAGCCTGATATTATTTTTCATCTAGCAGCTCAATCGCTGGTACGCCCTTCGTATGATGATCCGGTAAAAACATATAGTACAAATGTTATAGGTACGGTGAATGTTTTAGAGGCTGTTCGATTAGCTGGCGGTGTGCGAGTTTGCCAGATTATTACAACAGATAAATGTTATGAAAACGATGCTGCACATGTAGGCGCGTATATTGAAACTGATCGATTGGGGGGGTATGACCCTTACAGTAGCAGTAAAGCGTGTGCAGAAATTATTACCTCAGCCTATCGGCGGTCTTTTTTTTCTACTCTAGCTACTATAAACAATGCGCCGGGTGTTTCATCTATTGCTTCTGTGCGGGCTGGCAATGTGATAGGAGGCGGAGATTATGCGCTTGATCGTATTGTGCCGGATTGCGTAACGGCGTTAACGCATGGCAACACAATTATGCTGCGGCACCCTCATGCAATACGGCCTTGGCAATATGTATTAGAGCCGTTAAGCGGTTATATAATGTTAGCAGAAAAGCAATGGGAGGAGCCTCAAAAATATGCAGAAGCTTGGAATTTTGGGCCTTCTGCGGCATCAGAAATTTCGGTACAGCATTTAGTTGAGAAAGTCATTACGTATTGGGGCAGTGGGGCTTGGCAATCGGTTTCCATCGTTCCTGAAAATGAAAAAATCAAATACGAAGCTGCGCAACTACGTTTAAATATGCAAAAAGCTACTTCACGTTTGAATTGGCATTCCCGATATAACATTGAAGAAACAATAGAGCAAACAGTGCTGTGGTATAAAAAAGCCAAACTATGTACAAATAGTGATCAAGTGCTTGCTCTATGCTTTGAGCATTTAAATCATTATTTAGAACATAACGTGTAAAAAGCGTTTCAATTATGGGGATGCAGAATCATGAAATGCCGTTTTTGTGAATCTCCTCTTCAGAATCGTTTTGTTGATTTAGGGCTTTCACCATTAGCAAATGAATATCTTAAACCCGACCAGTTGAAAAAGGGGCAGCGGTTTTTCCCCTTACAAGCCTATGTGTGTGATCAGTGCTTTTTGGTACAGTTAGACTCTTTTGAAACTCCTTCAGCTATTTTTAGCGATTATGCTTACTTTTCTTCTTATTCTAGAGGTTGGTTAGCGCATGCAGAGCGCTATGTAGCGATGATGATTGAGCGATTTTCCTTAGGAAGCCATACGCAGGTAATTGAGATTGCTAGTAATGATGGATATTTGCTTCAATACTTCAAAGAATTTGGTGTTCCTATTTTAGGGATAGAGCCTGCATTGAATGTGGCACAAGCTGCTATCGCTAAAGGTATATCAACCCACGTTGATTTTTTTGGTACCTCTACTGCTAAGCATCTCGTCCAACAAAGCAAGCAAGCTGATGTATTAATTGCTAATAATGTTCTAGCGCATGTGCCAGACCTTAATGATTTTGTTGAGGGATTAAGCCTTCTTTTGAAACCTAACGGTATTCTTACCCTTGAGTTTCCTCATCTATTGCACCTAATAGAAGAGATTCAATTCGATACGATGTATCACGAGCATTTTTCTTATTTTTCTTTATATACGATAGAGAAAGTTCTAGAGGCCTATAAACTATGTGTAGTTGATGTAGATGAGTTATTAACACATGGCGGATCACTTCGTTTATATGTACGCCATGAATCATATGCTGAGCATGCCTCAAAGGAGGTTGAAATACTGCGTATGAAAGAGCTTAAAGCTGGTTTAAAAACATTGAATGCGTATCTTAAGTTTGAAGCCGAAGTTGAGCGTATAAAATACAAAATACTAGAATTTTTAATTCAAGCCAAAGTAGAAGGCAAGCGTGTAGCGGCCTATGGTGCCCCAGCTAAAGGGAATACATTGCTAAATTATTGTGGAATTCGCCATGATTTAATTGAGTTCACAGTAGATGTTAGCCCTCATAAGCAAGGGCGATTGCTGCCTGGCAGTTTAATTCCTATCTACGCCCCTGAAAAAGTACTAGAGGTAAAACCCGATTATCTTTTTATTCTACCGTGGAATTTGCGTGAAGAAATTATTGAGCAAATGGCAGTGATCCGTGAATGGGGAGGAAAATTTGTAATTCCTATGCCTCATCTTGAAGTGAAAGCTTAATATAAAACGGTTCTATCTGTACATTGTTGCTAAAACATTTTTGTGTATCGTGATTAATTTAAGTCCTAGACCACATTAAAAAGGCAGCGCTCATGAAGGCAGTGATTCTAGCAGGTGGGTTAGGTACTCGAATGAGTGAAGAAACTCAGATCAAACCTAAGCCAATGGCAGAAATTGGTGGTAAGCCTATTCTCTGGCATATTATGAAAATTTACTCGGCGCATGGCATTCAAGATTTTATTATTTGCTTGGGCTACAAGGGTTATATGATTAAAGAGTATTTTGCAAATTACTTTTTGCATTCCTCTGATGTGACCTTTGATATGGCTAATAATAAGATGCATGTACATGAAAAGCATGCTGAACCATGGCGTGTTACCTTAGTTGATACGGGTGAGCTTAGTATGACGGGGGGGCGCTTAAAGCGGGTAAGACATTATCTTGATGAGCAAGATTTTTGTATGACGTATGGCGATGGAGTTGCTGATATTGATATTCCTGCTTTAATTGATCATCATCAAACACAAAAAATGTTAGCGACAGTGACTGCGGTGCAACCCCCTGGGCGTTTTGGTGTTTTAGAGCTAGAAGAGTCTTCTCGTGTAAAGGGGTTTGCTGAAAAACCGCAAGGTGAGGGGGGGTGGATCAATGGGGGGTTTTTTGTGCTTTCGCCAAAAGTCATTGATTATATCGAGACAGATGAAACCTATTGGGAAATTGAACCCATGCAGCGACTATCAAAGGAAGGGCAACTTAACGCCTATAAGCATAACGGTTTTTGGCAGCCCATGGATACACTTAGAGAAAAGCGCCATTTAGAAGATTTATGGGCAAGTGGTCGGGCACCATGGAAAATATGGGAGTAACAACATTTAAATCATGATGAATTTTATAAAAACTTCTATAGATGGCGCTTACCATATCAAGCTAGAAGCCGTAGCTGACCATCGAGGGTACTTAGCACGATCGTTTTGTGCCGAAACATTTTCACAAAAAGGTCTAGTATCAGAGTTTGTGCAATCTAATATTTCGTACAATAGTCATCGAGGCACGTTACGAGGCTTACATTTCCAGTCATTACCTTATCAAGAAACTAAATTAATCCGGTGTAGCAGAGGTGCTATTTTTGATGTAATGGTTGATTTACGGAAAGATTCTGCTTCGTATCTTAAGACGTTTTCAATCGAATTAAAGCAAGAGAATTTGAGTATGCTTTATATTCCTGCTGGAGTAGCCCATGGTTTTCAAACATTAGAAGATCATACGGAATTGAGTTACCAAATGTCGATGCCTTATCAAGCAGAATATGCCCAAGGTATAAGGTGGGATGATCCGTTATTTAATATTTCTTGGCCAATTGACCATAAAATTTTGTCAGCACGTGATCAAGCGTTATCTTTTTGGAAGGTTTGAAATATTATATGAATATCTCGCCTGATTCAATTCTTCTGCCAGTAACACCTAATCGGCCTTTAGAGGATGTAGAGCAGAAAGAGTATTTTGGTGAGGTTTTATTTAGAACACATAGTATTTATGATTTAACAGAAAATATTTTATATGATTCGCAACACGTAAAATACGATAAGAGCTATCAAAATAATCAATCACTCAGTGCAGCTTTTTTAAAACATTTAGATGTAGTTAGTGCAATAATAATGCGTCATAGCAAGTGTCATTCAACAGTTATTGAAGTGGGATGTGGTAAAGGTGATTTTTTAAACCAACTGGAGAATAAAGGATATACATCGCTAATAGGGTTTGATGCTACGTATGAAGGAAATAAACCTAATATTCAGCCAAGATATCTAGATAATAGCGATAAAATTGATGCGGAATTTATAGTTGCACGCCATATGCTAGATTATATAGCTGCTCCTCAACAGTATCTTAGTTTTTTAAATAAAATTAATAAAAATAAAAATGCTAAAATTTATATTGAAGTTCCCTGTTTTAATTATATCAAAGATAATAATAGTTTTTTTGATATTACCTATGAGCGTATTAACTATTTTACATTAAAAACATTAATTGCTTTATTTGATGGTAATCTTCTTGAAAGTGGCACGCTTTTTAATGATCAATATATTTATATTGTTGCAGAGCTTTCTAAGCTATCTCAATTATTGTTATTAGAGTATGAAAAACCAGATCATTGGAATATTGAAACATTTGTACATCTATTTCCTCAGTTATTGGGTAGTATTATAAGTTATAAAGAGATAATCAATAATTCTTCAGATAATGATATAAAAAAACGTATATTTATATGGGGAGCATCAACAAAAGGGTGTCTATTTCTGTATCACTATAAACGCGTTACAGGCTCTATAGAAAATTTTCCTTTCCTTATTGATATCAATCCTGAAAAAATCGGAAAATTTGCTCCGGGCACTAAAGTACCAATTTGTAGCCCATCAGAATTTTTTAGTATAGCTACAGAAAACGATGTCGTCATTATTCCTAATGCTAATTATGAGCAAGAAATTCGGCAGCAGCTTATACAAGCAGGGCTAAAAGATATTTTGTTGTTAAGTTTTTGATATTAAATATAATTATTGCTATACTGCCAGCCTTTAAGTCTTATGTATGGTTTTAGCAGTATGTTAACAGCAGGGATGTTTTGTAAAAAAATTAAACTAAATGCCGCATTACTAGGTGCGCTCACGTTAGTAGGGTGCGGCGGTGGAGGGGGAAGTAGCAATACCGTGGCGGTAAGTGCAGGAGTGCCTACCCCATCTTTATTGAGGGCCCCTGCATCCTTGTCTATTACGTATCAAAACGCAAAGCAGGAAATTCTTCAAGATGCTGCTTTGTATAGAAAATATGATGAATCATATACAGCGCCTAATGAACCAAGTTATGGTTTATCAAGTTATTTAGGCTTAATTTATTATGTGGATGATGCTGATAATAAGCGTTATACCAATATGGGGCTTGATGGCGTTGTGTATCTTGATAAAGGGCAATTTACCTATTTAGATGGAAAAACATTAAAAACTAAAGCCATAGGATCTCCAATAGCAGCTACCAAACCAGGAACTTTTTGCGGGTTTTGGGAAAGCGTATTAAAGCAAGATAGCAACCATACTCAATATTTTGTATATAGCGTTGCAGATTCATGTGTTGATACTGCACAAGAGACTAACTTTTATTTAGCTTCAACAAGTAATACCGCTACCACACCCTCAAGAAAAATAGACCGGCCTATTGCTGCTTTAAATGATGGTTGGCTAGTGGCAAAAACACCAAACTTGAATACTGTAGATATATACCGCTGCAATGTCGATTGTTCTCAGCAAACATATATTGGCAGGGTAAATGGTAATAAATTAAGGCCTTTTGCTCATGAGGCAACCTTATCGATTAAAAATGAAAATAAACTTTTTTCGGTAGATGGAAGCTCAGTATATGTATTTAATACTGCTACTAATGCATTGACTTCACTGGTTTCAAATATTAATCTACCTTCAGATACATCTATCGTGGCTGAAGATGAGCAATATTTTTATATTCCTCATAGTGAAACGATAGGTGCTTCAGAGTTAATCGTCATTGCTAAGCATGATTTTTCTCAAAAAACTACAATTAATCTTAAAAGTATAGGATTAACACCTTTTGAACTACCTTCGATAGGATGGAGTTATAGTTTTAAAGATGTGGCAATGACTAAAGATTATTTTTATTTAAAAATGAGCTATAAAACTTCTGAATATGTTGCAGCTATTCAAAAATCAACCTTAGCAGCAAGTATTATTTTTAGTTCAGATAGTTCAAATTACAAAACCATTGAGTTTGCAAATTCAGAATGGGTAAATAATAAGGTATATGTTAACCTTCTTAATGAAGCGAATGGACTATACAGAACAGGCTATTTTTCTAATATTCAATTTTCTGGTGAATTAAATCCTGTCAATGAGCACTTGTTCTTAGCAACCGTGGGTGAAACTACTGATGTAAATTATATTCCTCAAGTTAATACCATTCATTTGAATTTCGAGAATAATCCATTGCAGCTTGCATCTACCAGTATAAATTTAGGTCAGATAAAATTATCTGGAAATAATTGGTTATACCAGCCTATGTTAACGTTTGGAAATATAGGAGGAGGCTTTATTCTAGATGGGTCAGCAAATAAATATTATATTTATGATATCAATAAGAGTAATAGTGTTGAATGTTTATATGGGTGTTAGCATGTTCATAGTGTAATGAGCCAAGTAGAGTAGCTCTACTTTTCCTATTGCTTACAATCAATCACTTTTAAAGCGCGATGATTTTTTCGATTAATGATCGAATAGTCATCGCGTTTTTTTATAGGCGCTGATGGTTTTTAGCATCATAGTAAATATTTAATAATTATAATTTTTTACCTAAATAGAGATTATTTAATTTGAAAATAAAGGAAACAGAGCGTTTCCTGCAATCATCAGCTATCAGAGAAGGCATAATAGGTTTCTTAACGCCTTTCATACGGAGTTTGCATGGTTCCCTTATTCAAGCCTTTAATCGAACAAGATGAGTTTGAGGCAATACGCCAAGCGCTAGAGTTGGGCTGGTTAGGGATGGGAAGTTATGTGAATCTGTTTGAAGAGGCAATTAAAGAGCATATTCAAGCGTCTGATCGTTATGTAGCCGCTGTAAATACAGGCACCTCAGCATTGCATCTTGGGCTGCTATTAGCTGACGTAGGCGAGGGTGATGAAGTGATTACGCCAGCTTTTAATTTTTTAGCTGATTATCAGGCGATTACACAAACTGGGGCTGAAGTTGTGTTTTGTGATGTGCTTGATGATACGTTGTGTATTGATTTATCTAGCGCAGAAAAAATGATATCGCCACGCACAAAAGCAATCATAGTGATGGACTATGATTGCATGCTATGTGATCACGATCAGGTTGCAGCCTTTGCGCAAAAACACCAGCTTCGAGTTATTCACGATGCTGCACATTCTTTTGGGTCTTCGTATAACGGGCGAAAAATTGGCAGTTTTTCCGATATTTGTATGTTCAGCTTCGATGCCGTTAAAACTATTACTTCATTAGATGGCGGGGCGCTGGTGGTTAAGACACCAGAAGAGTTGAAACAAATTCACGAGTGGCGCTTTTTAGGTATGCAGAATATGGCAGAAGCGTTATACCAAAATAAGCGGCCCTGGTCAGTTGATGTAGAAGAACAAGGGTATCGTTATCATTTAATTAATTTACATGCAGCTATGGGTTTAGCCCAACTGAAAAAAATTAATACAATTGCTCAAAGCCGTTGTGAAGCTGGGCGTTACTACAATGAAAAGTTAGCTAAATTGCCGATGGTGCAAACGCCTGACTGCAACTTTACAGAGTTATGTCCTTTTCTCTATTTTATTCGTGTACCTGCTGAACACCGTGATAGCTTAAGAACCTTCATGAAAGAAGAAAAAGCAGTAGATACAGGTTTCCACTGGAGACCTGGGCATTATTTTAGCCGTTGGAAAGCCTGTAAACGTTCTGATTTAACGGTAACAGAAAAAATTGCAAATGAAGTGATATCGTTACCTTTGCATTCAAAAATGGAAAAAGAAACGTTAGATCAAGTGATAGAAGCAATTTATGCGTACTTTCATTCGTTGTAGGTTACTAAATCTGTGCACTCATCTTTTTTTAATTCCTTCTCCCCTCGAGGGAGAAGGTTAGAATGAGGGGGTGGTTGGCTTAGCTAAAACATTGCTTTACTTGTATGTATTGGTAAGTTAAGGATAAAAAGTAATTGGGGCGGTTTATTTACCAGCCCCCTAGCCCTAGCCCTAGCCCTAGCCCTAGCCCTAGCCCTAGCCCTCTAGGGGCGAGGGAATAAAATCAAGCTATTGGCAAGATGTATGGTTAGATTAACTCCTCAAGGTCTAGGGTGAGGGGAAGGGGGAGCTGGTGAATAAAGAATCAATAAAGATGTGCCCATAGATTAGGTTTTAATACATAAGGAGTGAAGGTGTGAGCATAACGCCTGCCATCGTATCTGAAATTGATCAGCTCGTGAACCAAGGCTATTTCAAAAAAGCTAAAGAGCGCCTTTCCCCCAAATTAAAAACAGAATCTAAAAATGCTTGGGTTCATTTTACGATGGGTACTATTCATCTTTTAGAAGGTGATTTATCAGTAGCGGAGCATTATTTAAAAAAAGCATTAGAAATTGACCCTTATTATATTTCTGCCTATAGTAATTTAGGTGTTGTTTATGCGCGTAAACAAGCACCTGCTGAAGAAATTATTCAAACGTTTAATAAAATACTAGAGATAAATCCATCTCATTACGCAACCCTGTTGAATTTAGGTAAATATTATATTCAAATTGCTCGAGCGGCAGATGTTCATACTACGTTTAAAAAGCTTCGTGATTTAACACCTGAAACACCCGAACAGCGTGGGCATTATCTGTCTTGTATTTTTGCATTGCGCTACCATGAAGAAATAATTGAAAATATTGGTAGGTTAAGAGAATGTAATTATGATGCTGCATTTTTCGATGTGGGAATTTTTCCTTTATTTTCCGCGATGCGGCAGTATTGCTTTTGGGAGGACTCCAAAAAACTGTTACCTACCATACTGCACAAGCTAGAGTATGAAAATAAAAACTTAGTGTTATCGCCCTATATGGAAGTGAATATGGTGGCCTTAGCCATGCCTGAACTTCCTAATGATACTCTCTTAAGACTTCATAAATTGGCAGCAGCGGTTGCTAAACGAGAAATGAAAGGCGCGCCCTATACGGAGTACCCTCAACTTTATCAGCCAGCAAAAAAGTGGAAAATAGGCATATTTTCTCCAGATTTTCGTAAACACATTGTTGATGCGTACTTGCAAAATATTATTCGATCATTTAATAGACATGATTTTGAAATAATTTGTTATTCCAATACCAAATGTACAGATCATGTAACTGCCCAATATGCTTCAATTGTTGATGATTTTGTAGATGTTAATTATTTAACCGATCGTGAGCTTGCTGAGCGTATTTATAATGATGGCATTCATATTTTAATACATGCCACGGTTTACTCGGTAGGCAGCAGAACAGAGTTTATATTTTATAATCCTGCACCCTTACAAATAATGTATTTAGGTTATCCTTTTACTTCGGGTATTGAATCTATCGATTTTTTTATTTCAGATCATTATCTAAATGGCCCTGAAAATGCGCAGTATTTTGTTGAAAAACAATTATGCATGCCAGAGTCATTTATTCGAGTTGATGATACGCAAGATCAGGTTATTACAAAGATTTTACCTGTTGAAAAAAATGGTTATATTAGTTTTGGCAGCTTAATACAACCTTATAAAATTAATGAGGCTGTTATTGCGTGTTGGGCTAACATTATGCGTGAAGTATCAGATTCCAAAATGATACTGAATAATCCAGGTTATCAAGCGGTTGCCTCTATTGATAACATTTGTGCTGAATTTAAAAAATATGGTATTGAGCGCGAACGATTACAGTTTATTTGGGTAGCACACCCCGAAGGTAGTCATTTTCGTTATTACAATACTATTGATATTGCGTTAGATGCATTCCCCATGACGGGGGGGGCAACCACAATGGATGCTTTATGGATGGGCGTGCCTGTTGTTACCTTAGTAGGAAACGTTTTTCACGAACGTATTTCCTATTCAATGATTAAAAATGTGGGTTTGCCGCTTGATGACTGTATTGCTTTTTCTCATGAAGAGTATATTCAAAAGGCAACTGATTTAGCGCATCATCCTGAAAAAATTGCCTATTATCGCCAGGCGATTCCTGCGTGCTTGAAAACGTCTGTATTGCGTGATGAAGTTAAATATACGCGCCAGTTTGAACAACTCTTATTAGAAGGGTGGGATCAAAAGTTCTCTCACCGGCCAGTTCAATCAGCAATAGTATCGACTCAGGCTTATCCATTGCCTAAAGGTTCAGTGCTTGTCACAGAAAATAATTTAAATGATGTGTTTAATTATGTTTTTCAAGAGCAGGGCGCATGGTATGAAGCAGAATGGAAGTTTTTACAGCAATTAGTTGCTGCTCTGGTGAAAGATGAAAAACGCTCTTTAACAATTTGGGATATTGGAGCAGGTGTCGGGCATTACGCTTTAGCTCTTGCCGAAAACGGAAGATACGTAGAGGATAGCTCTGATACGCCGCCTACCAGTAACGGAGTGTGGGTTGCTACCCAACAGCGTGTTGAAGCAGATTTAATTCGTGCTTCAATAGAATCAACCCAAGCCTCAACCCAAACCTCAACAATTAGCAATCACTTAGCGATACATATTGTGTATCAGGGTGAATATAAATTACGCCTTGATGAGCTATATTCGGCAACATTGGTTTCAGGCATTGATATTGTTCGCATCGGTAATGGCTTTGCAATATCTAAATTATTTAAGGAAGGCGAAGCTTTTTTTAATGATCATCATCCTGTGATTATGTTTGAGCTAACGAGAACGCCTGAAGGAAAACCAGATCTGAGCTTTGCAGAAGATTTACGGCGCAGAGGCTATCAGTTATTTAAACTTTTCCCGGGTATTCCTACACTAGCTCCTTATCTTGGGGCTTCTGAGTTAGATGAGTTCACAAGCAATTTGTTTGCATGTAAGCCTGCTTCTATTAAGAAATTACAGGTAATAGGCTATATCATAACCAGTATTCCAGAAGATATTGCACTGCCTTCAAAAGAGTTATCTTTGTGGCAACACTATGTAGAGAGCTTGCCTTATTTAACTTCATTTTTACCTGTCTGGGAAAAAAATGAAGTTAAACCTTCTCATTGGGAAGCTTATCAAGCGGTGCTAGATTTATATGCGCAAGCACGAGTATTAGGGCAAGCGGCTGAAATAAAAGTGGCGAGTTTGCAAGGGGCGTTAAATATTTCATTGCAATTGGCTCAACATGAGCTGCGTTTAAGCCGAGCTGTAACGTTGGTACGTATATTAGTTGATTTAGGTAAACGAGCAGATGCTGTGAATTTGCTTACTCATTTATGCACTAAGCTTGATGCAAGTGCGCCTATTATAATCGATGAGCCTTTCGTGGCAATTTCTGATAGTTTAGCTCCCTGTTCAACGCTTGAGCAGCTAGGGCGCTTAGTATTTGCTGATTTATTGTATCAGCGTGAAAAATTACGTATGTTCTCAAGTTATTTTACAGGGGCTGAAATCCTGAATGTTTTGCAAGCAATTGAGTCGGCAGGCTTAGGTAATGCTTACTTACGTAAAAGACAGGAGTTAATTCGTGAGAGGTTTGCTTTAAACCAATAGCACTTTTTTGCTTCGTTTCTATGTTGAAGGTTAAGTGCCTGCCTTAACGAACCCAGAGTAAGGCAGGCATAAAATATGCGCTAATGTTAGGTTTAGAAGTAACACAGTTGGGCTCTCTTAGCATGTTGGCATGCCGTACTGCGTGTAATATTTTTCATGCCTTGAGAGAACTCAACTGCGTAACTTCTAAAGTGTATAGATAAGAAATAGATAATTTATTCATTTATTCTACGCAGCCAAGCGCTTGGCCAGTACGTAATGTTTTCGACTAAATCACTTTCATTAAAGGGCCAAATAGGCTGTTCAATAATAAACGCAGGATTTTCTGCCGCAAACGCTTCTGCGGCGGCAGATGGATGATCATGTTTCCATTCAGGGTCGCCGCGCGGTACATCATAAAGATCTTGCATGGCTCCATCAGTGGCAACAATATAGGAACCTAAGCTAACCAAAGGGCTATAGGCCTTAAGTTCTTCCAGCACATGCTGTTTGGTATGGCATGAGTCTAAAATGATTAATACATGGTCATCAGGTTTAATATGAGCGTTTATCTGTTCTAACACCTCTGTTCCTACCGAGTTACCTTCTATTAAGGTGATATAAGAAGCAAGCTCATGGCTTTCAATAGCGGCTCGGTTATGAGGGCGAATTTCAATGTCAACGCCAATAATACGTCCTTGCTCCATGGCTTTGCATAAGCTGGCATAAAAAATCAATGAGCCGCCGTGCGCGACCCCTGTTTCAATAATTAAGGTGGGTTTAATTCGGTAGATTACTTCCTGCATACGCAATATGTCTTCGGGTAGCTGAATGATTGGGCGACCCATCCAGCTAAAGGTATAAGAATACTTTTGATTCCACCCTACTTTAAGCCAAAGTTTTGAGAGCATTTCAAAGGCTTCTGTACTGTATAACGGTATAGGCGTTTGCTTGCCATCTGTTTCATGAATTAGCAATTGTGTTTCAGTATCAATATTAAATTTCATGGAGCATCGCCTGGAAAATATTGAGAAAGTATTATAGGTGGTCTTTATAAGCTTCAAGTCAAGAAATAGGGTGACAATTTACCTTATTGTTAGCTTTAAAGGTAGAAACACTAGCGTAGCCTTAGCGGGTTTAGTATGCTAACCCCTGAATGAATAAAAAATATACTTAGAAGTTACTCAGTTAGGTAGTTTCGGCATATTTGCAACTAGTCGTACTCTGTGTGCTTTCTGCATTGCCATGCTTAGAGTGAACTAATTGCATAACTTCTAATACTTTCGGAGTGGTTTGGATGTCACAACGCATTATTCTTATTACTGGCGCAAGCGGAGCCTTGGGGCGGGCAATTGCTTTGCAATTAGCTGAAACTGAAAAAGCAACCTTGATTTTACAAGGCCGTGATCAAAATAAACTAAATGCAGTTTACGATGCGGTAGTTGCGACAGGTGCGCCTGAGCCAATGCTATTACCGGCTGACTGGCGAGGGTGCCATGAAAAAGAAGCGAATGAGTTTGCAGGCGCAATCGGGCGCGAATGGGGGCGTTTAGATGCGTTAATTCATACGGCAGCACCACACCCTACGCTAGCGCCTATTACTTCTATGAATCAACAAGATTTAGGCATGCATTTGCAAACCCAATTAGTGTTCCCTTGGTTATTAACGCGGGCGCTTCAGTTCTGTTTAAAAGTATCGTTTAGACCGCGTATTATTTTTACGCTTGATAGCTATGCGCTACCGCCTAAAACATTTTTTGGAAGTTATGGAATTGCAAAAGCGGCACTAAAAGGGTTGGTTGAAGCCTTAGTGGAAGAGTGGTCAGGTTGGGAAAACTTCCGTGTTTATGGTGTGGTTCCAGGCCCTATGGATAGCCCAATAAGAAAAACAACACACCCGGGCGAACAACGGAATCAACATCCGACTCCTGAAAAAATAGCCAAGCTTTACCTTCAATTGCTTGAGGTAAACGGCCTTATTCAACCGAGCGGAATTATTAGAGTTTAATGACAGGAGGTGGTTACGCAATAGGTGTTTTAGGCCGCATTGGCTCTGCGTACTGTCTGCGTTGCCATGCGGGGCATCCCATGTTTGATAGAGCACAAATGCGTAACTTTTAATAGGTTAAGCTAAAGTGCGTTGGAGTTACCCAGTGCTAAACAATGGATAGATACAATTGGTACCTATCATTGTTATGTTACTCGCCTCGCTTAAAGAGCTTATCTAAATCTTGAATTGACCACTGATACCACGTAGGGCGGCCGTGATTACATTGGTTACTGCGTTCAGTAAGTTCCATATCACGTAATAGTGCATTCATTTCAGGCAGGCTGAGGCGGTGATTCGCACGAACCGCGCGGTGGCATGCCATAGTCGATAAAACCTCATCTAACTTCTGCATCACTGCTTCAGTGGAGCCATAATGGTCTAGCTGTGTGAGCAATGCTCCAATCCACATCACTGGGTCAAGCGATGTACATAAAACTGGCAGGCTGTTTACACGTAACAGTTGCTGTTCTTCTTCCACTGAGCATTCAAGGCCTAGCTGTTGTAATAGCGGGTGATACTCTGTAGCTGCGCTAAGTTGCAGCGGGGAGAGCGACAAGCGTAAGGGTATTAATAAGGCTTGTGAAGCTAAGGGCAACTGATGTGCGCTGGTTTTCAATTTTTCATACAGAATGCGCTCATGAGCAGCGTGCATATCAACAATAATTAACCCGTGCTCATTTTGCGCCAGAATATAAAGCCCATGCAGCTGTGCAATTGCAGTGCCTAGCGGATGAGATGCCGTAAAAGAAGAGGGCAGCGGTAGAGGATTATTGGGTGAAAACGCAGGGGCGAAATGTTCAGCGGTAGGCGCTGGCTCATAAGATTTTTGTTGCGAGGGTGAAGATGTTGAATACGTGACTGGTGATGAGTCTTTAGCCTCAAAGTGAGGCGCAGGGCTATTCGTATAGGGCTTTGAATAATTGTGCGAACGCGGCTGTGAATGATGCTGCCCCCAGTCTGATAATAAAGAGTGTTGCGTGCCAGAGGCATAATTAGGTGTTGGCTGAGCGCTCGATGTTTGGGTAAGAGCTTCTCCCAGTGCACTGCTTGATCGTAAGTGAGGCATTGCCTCAGTGTTTATAGAAGGTGTATGTGAAGGGGCAGAGGGTGAGGAGTGTATTGTTGTTGATGAGGATGAGGTAGTCATTGCATTAACCGGCGGCGTAAAATGGCTATGAGCCGAAGTTGGGCGTGTTTGTGCTAAAACATGCTTCAGACTTTGCCGTATAAATCCGAATACTGCATTTCGTTCACGAAAGCGAACTTCGGTTTTAGTAGGGTGAGCATTCACATCTACTGTATCGGTAGGCAATGTAAGCCACAGCACATAGCTGGGTTGTAAATCATGTTTTAATACATCGCGATACGCTTCTTTAATGGCGTGATTAATTAAACGATCTTTAACGCATCGCTGATTTACATAAAAGAAGCTCGCTTCTTGAGTATGGGAAGAAGAATGAGGTGCTGCTATCCAGCCAAATAACCTGGGTAAAGTAGCTTCTCCCGTATCAACTCCTAAAGCATCGACCGAAAGAGATTCTATGAGGGTATGAATACGTTCAAGAGGCGCATGGCTCGCCAGACGTTGAATCATTTTTTGATTATGGCTTAACTTAAACCCTACGTGGGGATGCGAAAGCGCTAAGCGTTTAAAGGTATCAAGGCAGTGCGCCCATTCGGTTGCATCAGAGCGTAAAAATTTACGGCGGGCAGGCGTATTAAAGTACATTTCGTTAGCGATAACGCATGTGCCGGTGGTGAGAGGGGCGGGTAGCAGAGTAGAGGAATGCCCGCCTTCGCAGTCAATTCTCCAGCCATGCTGCGCATCAATAGTGCGAGAGATCAGGCTAAGCCGTGAGATAGAAGCTAATGAGGCTAACGCCTCACCACGAAAACCTAGGGTATGGAGTTGATCAAGGTCTTCGAGTGTACAAAGCTTACTGGTTGCATGGCGGCTGAGCGCCAGTTCGAGTTCATCTTGAGGAATGCCGGAGCCATTATCTTGAATACGTAAAAGTTGTTTTCCGCCGCATTCAAGTTCAATATCAATTTGGGTAGACCCCGCATCTATACTATTTTCAATTAATTCTTTAAGAGCCGCAGCAGGGCGTTCAATCACCTCGCCAGCGGCGATCTGGTTGATAATATGGTCGGGAAGGCGTTGAATGGGCATTATGCGGAGTGCTCTAAAAATTAGAGCATTATCATACACTGGCTAAAGGGGGATAATCTAGCGACATCATGCAGATGTTTATTTAATTTACACGATTATGCTAAGTGCTTATAGTGTTAGAAGTTAAGCTGTTGAGTTGACTTAAGACAGTGCTAAGCAGTGCAATACATACACATACAAGCAGTATGGCAAGTTGCCAGCAACGTTGAAAAAGAGCTTAATTGCGTAACTTCTAATAATGGTGGGTTGAGCTGAAGTTAAGCTGCTATTTAGTCAGGGTAAGCCAAGGTTAAATAAAAGGCTGCGTCACTGGCAATAAATTCAATAGGAAAAATAGTGGTGGGGTCAGTAATGCGTAGATTTTTTTGTTGAACAACCTTTACTATTTTTTGAATATCATTGCTATGCCCCATTCTAACTCTAGCGACATGAGCGCCTAAATTAGGCATATCATCAATATCGTTACGTTGCGACCACTGCTGGTAATGGCTATTGGCAAACGCAGTGGCAGACGCTAAGTGAGATGCATCAACAGGCACCTTCCATAAGGATGCCCAATACTGACTATTAATAGCAGGGTAAAATTGCGCTTGAGCCGGAGTCTTGGTCATATCTACCCCAACTTCCCAGCGGTATGCTCCTGCGCTTTCTTGCCACAGGTTTTCAATGCCTTTAAGGGTGTTATCGCGAAAGTTTTGAATATAACTGGCGTAACTCGAATCATTGAGTAAAGTAAAGAGTTGGGTAGCCGAATTCAACCCTGCCCATACTTCGCAGTTATCCATTAAATAACGCGCTGCATACATGCCCCCGGCAGGGCTTTCATCATGTTGAAAGGTTTTGGTAAGGTTATTATCAAACTGCTGCACAATATTGGCATTTAAGACTTCTTTAAGAACCTGAGCATTTGTATACCCATTGTGCACAGAAGCTTGGTTTAGCCAGGCTATATCACCTGTTGCTTCTACGTATTGCTGTACTGCCCATATCAAACTCGCGGCATAACTATCGTGAGAATCTGGTGTGCGAAGGGTGATCATATCTGAGTTAGTGTCGACTAACGACCAGTCTGCATTTCCATGCATATTACCCATTGCACGCCACTTCACGCCGTTAGTTTCTTTAACGATTGTTCCTATCGTTGCATTAGGCGAAAATGCTGGCAGAACACTTGTAGTGCCGCCGTTTATGCATTCCCATATTATTCCTTCTGTGTGTGCTCCGCCTACCTTCATTCCAGTCTGAATAGAGTTTTCAGGCTTCCAGTCACGTACTAGATGCTTAATAGCTGCTAGCAGATAATTTTTGACATGTGAAGGAATGCGTTTTGCTAGTTCACCGGCAGCTATGTGCGTAAAGTACCAGCGTAATCCACCTAGCCGGGCTTCTTTCCAGGCGCCTGAGTAGGGTGCGGTGCCTGCAAACACTACTTGTGCTGTACCATCTAAAAAGGCTGCATTGGGGTCAATCGATGCTTTAGGTTCGCTTGCACCTGTGCTTCCGGCTGTTAACACCCTGTAGAGAAAGCCTCCTGAAGTTTGTAGCACTTCTCCGCCCTTTACCGCTGTATTTGCCGCCCAATTGCGGGTGGAATAGGGAATAATAAAATCATGTACGAAATGGCTAATATCATAGGGTTTGTAAGCTAGAGAAGGTTTTACCAGGCTCATATCACCGCGTAGAAAAATGCCATCAATTTTGTTTGCACCCATTTGTGCTCTTAACACATGAAGCTTTTCATCATAACGCGGTGCAGTGGTATAAGCATCTAATGCAATATAATTTAAGAGAAGCGTGCCATCGCTATTTGCCCATACATCAAGAATTTTATTGGCCTCTGCCTCAATTTCTAGACCATTAACTTTTACAACTTTTTCTCCAAATTGAGCGGTAAAAGGGGGAACCGATAAGTGGCGGCTAGAAGGATGGGTAATGGCGGGTAGTGTTAAAAACTGAGGGTAAACCACTGAAGTTTTTTCCATAGAGGCTGATGAAGGTGAAAAGTTGATACCAGCATGTTGCGCAATAGCAGGCACCATGCTTACGCTTAATACTGCAACGAGTATGTATAAGAAGGCGCGACCCCTAGTTACCATCATTTGACACCTTTATGAAAAAAATCCACTTATATAACTTTACTGTTTTATAAAAATAAACATTTGAATTATAAGTTAATTTTTATCATGTTTGGGGATTTGTAGGGGCTGGTCAGCGAATTCAGATCGAGCATTGATTATGAGCAAGATTTTAGGTAGGCTTCTTTATGCTAAATGTAAAGTCGGTTATTCCTTCAACACCCCCTCGAACCTGATCACCTGGCAGCAGTGCGCCTACGCCTGAAGGTGTACCGGTATAAATTAAGTCTCCTGGTTGAAGCGCTACCGCTTGCGATATAGTGCTAATGATATCTGCAACGGGCCAAATAAGATCACTCATATTACCTTCTTGCTTGAGCGTACCATTTACCTCGAGCCAGATACGTGCGCTCTTAGGATGCCCCACTGCCGTAACAGGATAAATAGCACTGCATGGAGCAGATGCATCAAAGCCCTTTGCCCAATCCCACGGGTGGCCTTGTTTTTTTGCCGCAGCTTGAAGATCGCGTCGAGTAAGATCAACCCCAACTCCATATCCCCAAACACATTGCAGTGCGTCTTCACGCTTAATATTGATACCGCCAGTTCCAATAGCAACCACAAGTTCTATTTCGTGGTGGAAGTCAGCAGTAAGCGGTGGATACGGAATTTCACCAGAAGCAGGTATCACTGCATCGGCAGGTTTCATGAAAAAGAAGGGAGGTTCGCGTGTAGGGTCGCTTCCCATTTCTTTTGCATGGGCTGCATAGTTGCGCCCTACACAAAATACTCGGCGAATGGGGAAGCGGTCGGTAGACCCTTGCACCGCAATCGAAGGCTGCACAGGAGGAGTAAACACATACTGGCTCATAGTGGTTTTCTTTCTGATCTTATGTGGGCTTAGTCGGTTTTTGCTGCTTTTACCGCATCTTCCCAATAGTGTTTGGGTACATGGGTTTTGAGTCGTTCAATGAGACGCTCGATCACTTCAGTGTTTACTTTATGCCCTAAAGAAGGAATTACATCTGCGGTGACATCAGCGTTTAATGTCATTAATCGTTCAGCAGCAACAAGGCATTGTTTGTAATCAATAATGCTATCTTCTTTGCCATGAATAAAATGAAACGTCGTGCGTTCGGGTTTGAAGGTAGGCAATTGAGCAAAGCAACCTGATAAAGAAATGATGCGCGCTGCTAAGAGCTGTTTTGTTTGAGTGGATTCGAGCGCCATAATTGCACCCTGAGAAAAGCCGATTAGTGCTGTGGCAGGCGTAGTAACGCCACTTTCGTTTTGCCAATGAGAAATACTTCCAATAAAAAAAGGCATGGCTTGAGCCACTCGCTGAGGGCGGTTTTGGTCAGTTAACCCTTGAGCTGAATACCATTGCGCTCCGCTAGTGCTATCGGAAGGAAAAGCCGCTTGTACACAGACAATGAAGGCTTCAGGAAACTCCACCCCCAAGCGTTCGCCAAGAGTGCCCATATCTTGTGCACTGCCTCCTACACCATGATGTAGTAAAAATAACTGCCGAGGGCTTCCCTCTGGCTTTTGAATAATGATGGAATTATTCATGCTCACTCTTTATGAATTCTGTTTGGCTAAATTATTTATTTGGTTCTTTTGCTGAAAAACGCAGCACTTGAAAAGATGTGTGTCTGTGAATAGTTTTGGGTTGATGATATAAGGATTATTTCCTTTAAATTTTTTAAGATAGTATCATTTTAATAAAAGAAATACCTCTGAATGGGTACTACAAGCAAGAGCAATAGCCGAACTTTCTGTTTTATGGTTTTTTGAAAAGTGTATCTAATATAAAAGGTTAGAAATCAATATGCGCTATCAAGGAAAAATAAGTCATTGGAATGACAGCAAGGGCTATGGATTTGTAACATCCATCGATGGTGGAGATAGAGTATTTGTACATATTAATGAAATAAAAAATAGAACCAGAAGACCAATAGACGGCGACTTAATTACATATGAAATTATCGCTGTTGAGAATGATAAGAAAAAAGCAATCAATATTAATTTTATGGGTAAGCCGCCAAAAAAACGAGTGCACGATAATGAGCAAAGATCCATTTTTGGAACTATGATTAGTTTTAGTGTTTTAATTATCATAGGATACTTTGCATATACTTGGTATGAGTCTTCTAAGCATAGAATGGAATTGTCACGTATGCCAGCAGAGGCAACTATGCCAGTAGAGATGAAAGTGCCGGTACAGAAGAATATGCCAGTAGTGACGAATGTACCAGTAGTGACGAATGTACCAGTAGAGGCAAAAATAAATAATAAAATATCTGTTAAAACAAACTTAAAATTTACCTGTGATGGACGGATACATTGCTCACAAATGCATTCATGCGAAGAAGCACAGTTTTTTATCAATAACTGCCCAGGAACAAAAATGGATGGTGATAATGACGGTAAAGCCTGCGAAGATAGATGCGGGCATTAGAAAGTTAGGGTTAGAATAATCAAACAAGTCTTTTAGCAGCGCAGCCAACTATCTTATTTTGGTTACTTTTCCTGTGCTGAATTCTAGTGATCTTTAACGGTAAAAAATAAATCGGGAGTGATGATGAAAAAATATTTTTTGTTCTTTTTATTGTCGTCGCCTTTATATGCCAGCAATTGCAATAACGCAGTGACAACGCCTGATATCAACCAATGTGCAAAAATAGAACAAGAAAAGGTTGAGGTCAAGCTAAACCTAACATATCAAGATGTTATCAAAAGGTTTTCTGTGCCAGATACCAAAGATGATAAACCGTCTGAGATTAAAGAAAGTTTAGTGAAAGCTCAGCGTGCATGGTTAAAGTTTAGAGAGGCTGATTGCCATGCAGTGTATGTACAAAACCAAGGTGGCACCATTAGAACTGCTATGTATATAGGGTGTATGCAAGCAAGAGCTGAACAGCGTATAAAAGAATTAAAACAGTTTGATACTAATCTTTAGGCAATGGTGTCGGATACTTTACAGCGTAGCAGATGGTTTTCTCAATTGCGCTGATGACGCATTTAAAAGTATGAAGCTCTTGGTCTAGCAAGAAAAATTAAATGGATATGTTGATGAACTCTTTGAATCAAGCAATAAACATTTTGTCAGAAAATATCTATTGTAGTGTTGCGACCGCTTCAAAAGAAGGAGTGCCTTGGAATACTCCGGTTTTCTATTCTTATGATCAACACTTAAATTTATATTGGGCATCAGCAATTGATGCAGTGCATTCGCGTTTTTTAAGAGAAAATCCCTTAGCATTTATTGTTGTGTTTAATTCATCGGCTCCGGCAAGGTGTGCAACGGCAGTATATTTGCAGGGTCATGTGCATATAGTCAGTGATGACATATTGGATAATAAGGTAATACAACATTTTAAGCGCGTAAATGAAGATTCTCTTTTCACGGGTGATTATTACCGCGGTTCTTCACCTGAGCGCCTTTATGCATTTACTCCAGAAAAGGTATGGGTACTTGGAGAGCCTGTTGATCAAGGCGGGCATCCGGTTGATGCGCGCACAGAGCTTTCGCTTGATGCATTAAGAAAATACCTAAATGCTAGCTAGCGCTAATATATCTAATTTATTTACATGAACATTTATTATTACTCACACCCTAATTAACCAGAATTTAGGATAATAATCATTGATGTAAAAGGAATATTTCCTCTCGCCTTGAGGGAGAGGGTAGGGTGAGAGGTATGCTGATTACACGTTATAAGGTTGATTTATATTTTATTTTTATGAAGAAAAGATGAAATAACCTTTCAGGTTAGCTCAACCGCCCCCTCATCCTAACCTTCTCCCTCGAGGGGAGAAGGAATTTAAATAGAGTCAATGGTTACTATCCAGAACTCAGGTCAATTAAAAATAGTGCTGCATAGTCTGCTGCGTTAGCAGATTTCTTAAAATAATACTCAAAAAATGTTTTTCCTACGCTTAGCCCTAGAGCTAACTTTAGCCTTTTTACTTAAGTCTTTAACTAAAAAAAAGTAAAACTATCCTTAATCGTAATGTAGCGAACTATAAAATTACTCTTCTGTAACTATTTATTGATATTAATCACAATGATAGCCGTTAATAAATGCATGCTGTATTACCTTTACTAATAAAAATTTTAAAGAAGTAGCTGCAAAAATTATTATCTAAAGGTAATAAAGACGTTTAAGGAGATGAGATTTGAGCCAAAAGAAAACGGTTCGTAAGAAAAAGCATACTTCAGGAAATCTGCCTAATCGAAAAATGCATCTTGTGGAAGTAGCCACACTATTAGGGCCTATAGAAGTTTTTATTCAACAGCTTAAGCAAGGGGAAATATGGATTAACGAGGAAGGCGAAGCCTTATTGGATTTGCCTGGTGAAAGAGTAGAAGAACTTGTCAGAAAAGGCCAAGCCCCTCGTTTAGCCTTACCCAATTTGATGATTATTACTGAGATATATTTTCAGGTAGTGGCATATTGCTTCAGTAGCGAATCGATGAAGAAAGCACTAAATCAAGTTCAGCAGTTTAGAAGTGAAATTCTAGATTCTTTAAAAACAGAAAAGCTGATCGAGCATCATTATATTAAGAATGCAGAATGTTTAATTAAAGATATGCAAGCCACGTTTCTAAAGGCACCGCGCGATAAAGTTGCCCGAGTGATCAATGAAATTATGGATGTGGCTGAATCGACAGAGTTAATGATCGAGATGGATGAAGTGAGAGCATGGTTACAAAAGGAGTTACCCGAAGTTTTACCTATAGGTACATGTTAATAAAAATATTCGAGATGTTAAGCAATTTAAAGTTCAGCTGTTTAATCCATTTTAATTTGAATCATAAAATGGTTAGGCGCTGAACTTTTCGCTATATTAAAGGTTACTTATTTTGCAATAAATAGGGTTGGCTGTACAAACAGAATTAGAAAAGGTCAATGATAAGCGCCCGTTGTTATTATAGACTTGAGAGTTTTTATTAATGACTAGCCTGCTATGAACAGTTTTGCCTGTTAGAAAATCTTTACAAGTTCCAGATATTGCAGCAGTCGTTTCATTCACTGCCTTGCCGTGTTTTATGTTACATCCAATCGCGTTACGATTGTAAAATTGCAATTGAGCAGTAGTTAATTGTTGGTTTGGAGTGAAGTCAGGGCGAGGAGCAAGCTGATATGCATATACTGGTAAGTTTGTGCTAAGAAGGCCGAGTGTGGCTAAGATATATAATTTTTTCATGTTGTATCCGAAGAAGTCATTTGAAAACAATGTTGTCGATAGTTTAATCATTGTCTAACCTAAGAAAAAAGCAAAAAAATATAGTGTATGCGTCACAAAAAACAGCAGACAAAAAAAGCATTTTTCTCAAGTAACTCACAATAAAACTAAATGCTCAATGAATATAAATTTTTTAAGGCTGCTAAAATATTTCTGCTTTTGGCATAATTTTTTTTGTAGTCATGCCAGATTGAAGATCCTTGTTTCATGGCAGCCATCCCCCCTTAAAATCCGCGCGGCGTAATCCTTCTTCAATGTAAGGGCATGTTCGCATAAGTTCCCATAACAATCCGCTTCTATAGTTTTCTATCATTAAAACAATTGGTCCCTGATTAATACCAACATTCCAAGGGGATATCCAGCCATGAGGATTATTTTTTTTGCCAGAAAATGTGGTGTTAAAAGATGCTTTAAAACTATAAGAATAGCCTGTTTTTAAATCAAGCTCATGTAAGCAATGCTCTATGGCTGGCAATACAATGTCTGGGGCAAACGGCAAAGAAGCTACCATTGCCCAGGGTGAAAGAGTGCCATCATCAGGGCCATAAGGCACACCTCGTGCAATATAGTGATAAAACTTACGCTTTTTGCTTTGTATGGTAAGTGTTTTAGAACCTGGTCCATCGCTTGCAGTAATGCCCCAACAAAGAGAGCTATAGTCGTTAAAACCGTGAGGGTTGTCTATGGCATAACGTTGCTGAATAAGGGTTGCTTTGCGGCTATTTTCAAAGTAATCGCTATTTTGTTTACGCATAAATGCATCTTGAATACCACGAAAATCAATCCATATATGCGAAAATTGATGCGTAAACAATGCACCTGAATATAAATAATCGTAGCCGTAACTGTTCACCCATTCGTAAGAAGAGGCCCACGCCTCATAACTTTTTTGAGGCAACGGATGAGTAGGTGATCCTAGTCCTAAAATATACAATAATAAGCCTTCGTTATAACCTTGCCAGCGGTAAGTTAAAAAACCTCTTTTTGGTTTCCAGCCTAGAGAAACGGTGAGGCTGCGCCCTATTGCCCAGCGCCAATCGGCCCTCAAGTAAAGTTCATTCGCAAGTGTGCGAATATTCTGTTCTTCAGGCGTGCATGCATCGAAATATTGGCTAGCGCTTAGAGCGCCCGCTAACAAAAGTGCGCTATCAATCGTTGATAATTCACATTCCCAGGCGCGACGCCCTGTTTGCATATCAAGAAAATGATAATAGAAACCATGATGGCCAGTCGCATTAGGCTCCGGCCCTTGTGGACTGTTCCAAAAAAATTTTAATGTTGTCTGCACACGGTTAACCGCCTCTTGGCGTGAAATAAATCCGCGTTCTACTGCCACAGGGTAGCTAGCTAATGCAAAACCAACAGCAGCAATGCTCGCAGGCCAATTGGGTGCGTTTTTATCTCTAACCAGCCCATTTTCTAGATTTGTTTCACTCATGAAATAACTGAATGATTCAAACTGAAGCTTTTCTAACGTTGCTTCAATATTCAGTTTTTTTTGGCTCATATTGGTGTCTGATCGCGTTAGATAAGATGATAGTTATAGTTTTATTTATCAGTTTTAGAAGTCACGCAACGCAATTGGGTTCTCTCGGGGTGGGACGACGCCCCGCGTTATAGCAACTTGTCGTACTGCTTGTACTGTCTGCATTGCTATGCGGGGCATCCCAGGCCTTGATAGAACCCAACTGCATCACTTCTAAGTTTGTTGGGTATGAAAAATATAAATAAGCTTAGAAGAATAGATATTACATTTTTTCTTCTATTTGTTCATATGCTCTTCATGTAATCTAAATAGATATTAGAAGTTACGCAGTTGGCTCTCTCGGCGTTATGTCAACTTGCCGTACTACGTGTACTGTCTGCGTTGCCATGTCTTGATATAGCTCAATTGCGTAACTTCTAAGATGTAAAACAATTTTAATAACATCATCTAATTTTGTATTTTGCAATAAGCCCGAGTTAGGGATAAGTAACAAGCGTGTTAGGGACTTAATTATTATGCTGGAAATTAAAGTAAAGCGCCTGCATGCAGATGCTATTTTGACAAAAAATCGTTCACAGGGCATCGGCATTATTGAATTATGCGCCATTACAAACGGGCGGATTGATCCTCCAGGGCTAGTGGAAGTTTCTACCGGGCTTGCATTAGAGTTGCCTGAAGGCTACACAATGTTTATTGTCGCAAATAGTAAAAATGGCCCCAAGTATGGAGTCGGTATCGCCAATGGTTTTAATATTATTACGAGCGATTACCATGATGAAATAAAAGTAGTGCTAAATTCGAGTTACCCATTTAAATTCTTCAAGGGCGATAAGTTAGCGCACGGCATTGTGCTACCGACAGCGATGATGACATTTGTTGAAATGGATACACCTTCTTTTCCTGAGTTATTTCCTCATCAGCCATTTCCATTAGTGGAAATAACGACAAGGAAGGGTTTCAATATGTGAGTTTTTTTCGACTCATCCGCTTGTACCTAACCCCATCGCGATGCCTTCAATGCTTGATACGATAACGCGGTGGTAAGCTTCGAGCATGGGGCTATCTTTCTCTTCAATCACCAAGCGCCGGTACTTGGCTAGTAATTGCACCTGAATATAGTTAAGCGGATCAAGGTAGGGTTCTTTTAACTCAATCGAATGTTTTAGGGTTTGCTCTTCTGGGTCGCTCAATGGTGATTTACCGGTAACTTCGTGAAGCATTTGCAGCGTAAGTTCGTACTCGGCGGCGATATCTTGATAAATAATATTCGAGCGTTCAGGGTGTGGCGATAGCGTACAGTAACACCGGGCAATTCCCATATCAGTTTGTCGAAGAATAATTTCACTATTTTCTAACAAACTTTCCATGAAGGGCCATTCTTTATAGAGTGTCTTCAACTGCGCAATACGCTCTGCGCGACCACCGCTGTTGATAAATTGCTCTAAGGCAGTGCCAAGCCCGTACCAGCCAGGAATAATTTGGCGAGATTGAAACCAGCGGAAAACCCAGGGAATAGCGCGAAGATCGCTAACAGTTTGCACGGCGCGACGATGACTAGGCCGAGAGCCGATTTTTACCAGCTCAACTTCTTTTGGCGTAACCTGCTCAAAATACTCAATGAAATCGGGGTTCTCATGCACTAGCCGCCTGTATTTGGCAAGCGATGCGCGCGATAGGGTGTCGGCGATTTTTTCCCATTCGACCATTTTATCTGGATCATGTTGGCTGGTTTGCGTGTTTTGAGTAGTAGGTGATAATGGAGCCAGGTTTTTGAGAATCATGGCACTCAAAAGGCTTTCGCAGCGAGATTGCCCGGTTTCAGGTACGTTATAGTAACGCGACAATACTTCACCTTGCTCGGTTAAATCTTGCCCATACTTAACTGTGCCTTCTGGCAAACCGCGAATGGCGCGTTGCGCAGGGCCGCCGCCTCTCCCTAGATTTCCTCCTCGGCCGTGGAAAAATCGCAATTCTACCCCAGCTTCTTGGGCAACTTTCCATAACTCTTGTTGTGCTTTATAAATATTCCAATTGCTGGTGAAATAGCCGCCATCTTTATTGCTATCAGAATAACCGACCATCACCATCTGTCGGTTGCCTCGGCATTTCAACTGTGTTTTGTAGGCTGGGTTGGCAAAAACAATTTGCATCACCTGTGCAGCATTCATCAAATCAGGAATCGTTTCAAATAGCGGCACAATATCTATATTGCTTTGGTATTGCAAAGATTGATCAGCTATGTTGATGCTAGTTGCTGGATAAAACAGACCTTGGGTTTTTAACAAGAGAAGGGCAGATAGCAAGTCTTCGGGAGAAGATGTCATAGTGAGTATAAGATTGCGGCAGGCTTCTTTTCCAATCATGCGATGCGCACGGCGTGCAACGGTTAACATGCTTAATATACGATTAACACCGGTTAACTTAGCATTAAATTGATGCGATTCGCCACTTGCCTCTTTTTGCTTTTCGGCAACATAAAACATTTCTTCCCAATGCCGAGTATCGACAGTATGGGGGGATAAAATTTCTTCCGACAGCATGTTCATGATTGCTGTTTGCTGAGCTGAACCTAAGGCTGATTTGAGGTTGTCAGGGCTATCTAACCCCGCTGAACGTAAAACAAGATTCGCTGCTTCATTAATGGTGGCGGTATCTTCACGTAAATCAATGGAAGCGAAATGAAAACCAAAGGTCAGAATCGTTTGTCTTAGCGGGTCTAAATGCGTGGCTACCGAACGCTGCTGCCCGTGCAATAAAAGACTATTACGCACGTCATCAAGGTCATTAAGCAACGCGGCTGGCCCAGCATAGCTAAACAGCGGAGTCTGGCATGACTCAACAGACTGCAATGGTAAAAAGGGTTTTTGGTTACGGGTTCTGCGAAGCCGCAATGCCATTAAGGTTAGTTTAAGGCGATAAGGTTCGCGTTCTAGAAGATCAATGTAGTGATGAATATCTTCATGAGCCTGGCGCATTTCATTTAAATCATTTTCGATAGAAACGCGTAGTGCATCGGTTAAACTTACCCGGTGGGCTGCATGGCTGAATTTAGTTTGAATTTTCAGCAAGTCATCTGCATACAAATCTAAGATAGTTTGATGATGCCTGATCAAAGCATCAGAAAAAACATCGGGCGTGACAGTTGGGTTTCCATCCATGTCTCCACCTACCCAACTACCCATCGTTATTAAGGGGTGATCAGGCAATTGTGCATCATTACCATAATAATAATGTAAAGCTTGTGATAGCTTATGGTGTACTCGCGGAATAGTAGGGTAGAGGGTACGGCTCAAATAACTTAATACGCGGCGTACTTCGTCTTGCGGTTCTGGTTTTGTCCACCGGCTAAATTGAGTGCTCCAAAGCACTTCTACTTTCTCTGCTAATTGATCTAATAATTCACGTTGGCGCAGAGGCGTTAAATAGGGCTCGTGCATGCCTTGCAACAGATAAAAAATATCTTTCTGGTGATGCAGAATGGTTTGGCGCAAAATCTTGGTTGGGTGCGCGGTAATCACTAAACGGTTATTTAAATTGTTCAGTAATTTTTCTAGATTGTCTGCCGTTACCTGCTGTTCATGCGCTACGGCGATTGCATCGGCTACACCCTGCCCAAGCTCGCCCATGGGAGCAACGTTGTATTTAATACTTTGATGGTATTCTTCGGCAATCGCTGCCAGCAGTAAAAACAGTCGGAACGCTGCTACAGCTTTATGCAGTAACCCGCGCTGTGAGCCATCATCCAAATCTTTCAATGCGGTTTGGAGCACGCGCTGGATATTTTCGAGGCCGATTTCTCCTGATTGCTGGCGTGCTTCTTTAGCAGCTTGTCGCAACGCTTCAATAAAGCGATAAAAATCGGCACCTTCTTGCTCGTTAATAATCAACCCAAGCAAGGCTCCCATTAGTCGAATATCGTCCTTTAGCGCATTGCCAGGGCGGTGAGTAATCGTAATCGTATCAGCCGCACAGCTTGTGCCGCCATCAGAAGGTAAAATACTTTGCACACTGGCAGGGAGTAAACTCTGGTAGGGCGCTTTACTGAGGAGATTAATGTTATCGAACGCTGAATCCCAATCTCGAGAAGGGCTAGGTGATTGCTCTGCCGATTGGTTTAGGTCGGGTAAGTGATGCCGAACCGCTTTGTATAAATCGCGTTGCGATAATACACAGTTCATTGTTGTATCTGGCGTATGGGAATTGGTTGTCATCTTCTGCCTTTTTGTAGTTATATAGGATCAGAATACTTACTCACCTCATCATACCTCAGTTTTCAACAAGGTTGGCGAATGGAGTGGTGGGTTGTCTGCCGCGCTGTGGGATATCTGCCTTTTTTGGCATATAGCTGCCATTTCATTAAACGCTAAGGCGATCAATACTAATGTACCCCCTATTATAGTTTTTGTTGATGGGGTTTCACCTGAACCTAACCATCCCCATAAAAAACCAAGCACTATCTCAATTAAACTCCACAGTGATATTTCTGGTGCAGATAATTTTCTGGCGGCTATTACGGTCATTACGGCAGGGAGGCCTAGTTGAAACATCCCTAGGCTACCTGCGATCAAAAGATCATGAGTATTAATATGAATGGGCCATACGAGCGGCAACATGGCTATTGAGGAAAATATACATCCCAGCATAACTGAGGGTATTAAATCAACCTGGCTATCTGATTTTTGAAGTGCAATATAATTGATAGACATCGCTAAAGGAATGATCAGAGCAATTATTACGCCGATAAATTGTTTGGAGTTACTAATAAGTGATAGATCAGAAAAGAACATGGCTATTATGCCAATACTCGCTACAACAATAGCAATCCAGGTACTTAATTTAATCGATTGTTTCAAAAATAACCATGCAAATAATCCTGTAAATAACGAGGATAAGCCGCATATAATTAATACATTAGCAATGGTTGTCATACTTAAGGCAATTGTAAAACAACTAAAATTGGTACCCCACATGACTGCTGAGATCATGCCAGTTTTTCCGGCTTTATGTATGGTTTTAAACGTTGTTTTTAAAGGTTGTCTTAACAGTAGTATTGCTACAAAAAGTGCTGAAAACATAGAGCGCCAGAAAGTAATTTCGTAGCCATTTTTTATCGTAAGCTGACGAACAGAAAATCCTGTCGAACTCCATAATACTGTTGCTGCAATAATTAATAAAATAGCATTGCGATGAGAAGGAATGGTATTTCGTCGCATAAGGAAAGCCTGGTGATATGAATACCGTATTTTATAATAAAGCTCATTTTTTTGGCTCGGAAAAGCCGTTTCCCTGCCTATATACACTGCATTGCTCAACGTTACATCGTAATATTCAGCGCTCGCAAACTTGAATTGTGTCGTACTACCAGTTTCGCTCTGCTATTGCCAACATTGTTGGCAAGAAAGAAGTTGCCAAGTAGAGTCGCATTTTTAAAGTTGAATTTTTTGCAAAAAATTCCTATATTTTACAAGAGCATCGCGAGAAAAGTGCGCTATTAAGAGTGAATGAACATCAGCCAATAAAGGTGAAATAATGAATGCTAAAAAAATAAGTTTATATTGCTTGGCGTTTATTATGCCGCAGATGGTAACCAATACTAATGCAGCAACCTATTCTTCTTCTCCTATTCATTTTTATAGAGCGATATATGCGATGCAGGTAGATCAACACATGGAGACTACTGCAAGGCAGGAAATGAGTATTGAAAAGCGAAGCGAAGCACAATTAACGCGAAACGTATTTATATTTGGCAGTAAAGGTATTCGCGATAGTTCTCTTCCTTCTATTTCAGATGCTCTTAAATCGGGCAAAGCAACATTATTTGGTGTGGCGCGCGGTGCCTATTTTATCGGTGAAAACGAAAAGCCATTACCATCAAGTGCTACTGCTTATTATTTGTTAGGCCATTGGGAGCCGTGTTTGGCGCGGTCAGTGAGTCAAATTAGCGTATCGTCGATGACGAACAATAAAAATGATAAGCCTACCGAACAAGTGAGTGCTCTTTGGGTTAAGGGGTGTGCTACGCATCCCTCTAACTATTCATCCATGATATTAGTAGGTACGGGCATTCAAGAAGTGCTATCGATTCAAAAAGCGCCGCCTGATGAATCTAACCGACCTTTTGAGCCTATGCAGGTTGCACCTGGAAGCCCTCCTACCTTAGTGAATATGGTTCGTAAAATGAATGAAGAGTTAGCAAGGCAAGACAAAGCACGACGAGAAAAAGCTGAATCAGCGCCAAAGGTTAAACCTACGCCTCCTCCTATTGATGCTGATAATTATATGATGAAAGAAATTCACCAAACCAATGAAACTTTGCGCCAATCAGGTAAGCCAATTCAACCTGTTCAACCGCTGCATAGCAGGATATACAGTAATGATTCTAGAGTGCAGCCTTTTGTAAATGCAGCTGCTGCTGATTCAGGTTTTAAAGGGTTTGAACCTACGTATTTTGTGTCGGTTGGGCATCAGCAATTTGTTTTATTTACTCCTTCTTCCTCAACAGCGAATCGTGGTGTAACTAAATTAACTCAGATGAGTAATGGGCGTTTGCATATTATTGAAGAGGGTTCATTAGAGTAGTTAATTAAAGTAGTTAAATTAGGTGGTTATATACAATAGGTCAAGTGAGAACAGAGCGAGACAATGGGCTTGTTCTGTTCTCACTTTTTTCAAGAAGAGTAATTATTTCAATGAAAAACGCACATTCACATCTTTGCCATCTGCTAAGGTTACATGTGCAATGATTTTTGCACCTTTTTTTAGCTGAGGAACGTTTTTAACTTCCAAGGTATTGGCGCCTGCATGTTGCAAAGCCACTTCTGTTTTTTCAGTACCATTCAAAATACTTAGCTTTCCCTTCGCACCTGCTGTAGCAACAGGTGCGCCATGATCTTCTATATAAAGCGTGGCACTTTGTGTTTCAACAACCAGCTCAAACTGTAAATCATTCGCTGTTTTTGCAATTCCGCCATGTTTAGGTTCTGCGCCATGTGCAAAAACTTGGCCTGTTATAGTCGCGGCGGCCAACATTGCAGCAATCATTAATTTCTTCATTCTTCTACTCCCATTGTTACGGCGTACTTCTTGAAAAGGGCAACGTCGCTAAACCCCCGTTAACTTCTAACTATGATGAATAGACTTTTTCTGAAGCGTTATTCACTAACTGCTCAAGGGCTGATTTTCCAAACATGCCAAATATCAACGGGGTTAGCCACGTATCCAGAAGGGTTGAGCTAATCAATCCGCCAAATATGACGACTGCTACAGGATGCAAAATTTCTTTTCCAGGGGCTTCAGGAGAAAGCAATAAAGGTATGAGCGCAAAAGCAGCAACCAGGGCGGTCATTAATACAGGCGTTAACCGTTCTAGTGAGCCGCGCACAATCATAGGGGTGCCAAAGCGTTCGCCTTCAAACTGACATAGATGAACATAATGGCTGATCTTTAAAATGCCATTGCGTGTTGCAATACCAGCCAAGGTAATAAACCCTACCATTGAGGCGACCGATAGCGTTATTCCGGCTAGCCACATAGCAATAATGCTACCGATTAGAGCAAAGGGAATATTAGCCATAATGGTAAGCGCCAGTACAGTAGACTCATAGCGCGAATACAGCACGAGAAAGATTAATGCTAACGAGACCAGCGATAAGCCAGTAATTAAGCGTGTTGCTTGCTCCTGTGCTTGAAACTGGCCTTCCAGACTGATGAAATAGCCTGCTGGTAAAACAGTGCTTTGAATGACATTGCGAATATCTTTTGTAATCGTTGTCATATTGCTGCCATCTGTATTGGCATAGACCACAATACGCCGCCGCCCATTTTCTCGCCCTACCTGGTTGGGGCCATCGCTTTCTTCTACTGTGGCGATAGAAGATAAAGGGAGCCGCCCAGCAGGTGTATCTAACATCACGCGTGCTAAATCATGGGGGGAGCGCTTTTCATCAGGCAGGCGAACAACAACATTGTAGCGGCGGTTTCCTTCAATGATCTGCGCCATGCGCTCACCATTTGATAAGGTATCTAATGCTTGTAGCGCTTCGCCTGGGTTCAGCCCAACTTGAGCTGCCTTACGATAATCGAGCCGCACTTTAATTTGTGGAATCAGTACCTGCTTTTCAATAGAGAGATCCACAAGCCCAGGTATGCCCGATAATTGCTGGCGCAATTGTTCAGAAAGCCCACGTAATGCGTCTAGATCATCGCCATAAATTTTGAGCGCAATCTGGGCGCGTACCCCTGAAAGCAAATGATCTAAACGGTGCGAAATAGGCTGCCCTGCCGCAATAGCCGCCGGAAGAACTGAAAGACGTGAGCGAATATCTGCCGTGATGGTTTCACGTGGGCGTGCTGAAGGCTTTAAATCGACATCAATTTCTGATGAGTGAACGCCTTCAGCATGTTCATCTAACTCTGCTCGCCCGGTACGGCGCCCAACCTTGATGACTTCTGGCACTTGCTGAATTAGGCTTTCTGCTAACGTTCCCATACGATTCGCCTCCGCCAGTGATGTTCCGGGGTTAAACATTACAGATAACACCAGTGATCCTTCATTAAAGGCTGGCAGAAACGCTCTGGGGAAAAAAGGAACAGAGGCTGCCGCCAATAGAACAGCCAAACTTGCCCCCATTAAAATGCCTCGTGCATGGGGAAATGACCAATTCAGCAGATATTGATCCCAACGTTTGAGCCATGCTACGAGTGCACTATCACCAGTTTCTATTTGCTTCATATGTGGAAGTAGAAAATAGGAAAGAACAGGAGTTACTGTCATCGATACCAGCATCGATGACAGTATCGAAACAATATAGGCCATGCCTAATGGGGTAAACAGCCGCCCTTCAATTCCTGGCAATGCAAATAATGGAACAAAGACCAGAACGACAATGATGGTGGCATAAACAATGCCTGTACGTACTTCTACCGAAGCATGCCAAATGACCTCTAGGGCAGATGAGGCATTTTGCTTATTTTCTTTGTTTTGTTTCAAGCGCCGCAGAATATTTTCAACATCCACAACCGCATCATCTACTAGCTCACCAATCGCAATAGCTAACCCTCCTAAGGTCATCACATTAATAGATTGGCCTAAGAGGTGAAAGACCACTGCTGAAAGTGCCAGAGAAAGAGGAATGGCAATCAATGAAATCAGCGTAGTACGCCCATTCATCAAAAACAGAAACAATACAACAGCAACCAAAATGGCTCCATCACGCAAAGCTTCTGTAACATTCTTAATAGAAAATTCGATAAAGTTGGCCTGCCTGAATAAGATCTGTGGTGCTGCCAACCCTTTGGGTAGCCCTTGCTTTAGTTCGAGCAATGCATTTTCTAAGGCACGGGTAAGCGCTACCGTATCGGCAGAAGGTTGTTTTTGTACGCTAATAATGACGGCTGGCTGAGTATTGAAACCGGCATCGCCACGCTTCAACGCAGATGCATAACGCACATGAGCCACCTGATTCAGCAAAATAGGGCGGCCTTCTCGAAAAGCGACCGCTAGCCCTTGTAAATCTTCCATCCGATTCGTGCGTCCTACATTACGAATTAGGTATTCACGGCTATTTAAATCAATGAAGCCGCCGCTGGTATTGCTTGCGAAACCTTTTAAGGCTTTTTCTATCTGGCTTAATGAAATATCAAACTGAGCCATTCGCGCAGTATCAGGCTCAATACGCAACTCACGAACATCACCACCAATAGGAATCACCTGTGAAACCCCAGGAATAGACAGTAGACGAGGTCGGAGTATGAAATCAGCATATTCTCGGGCTTGCATTGCACTGGTTATAGTTTGAGTTGCTCCTGATTGAGTATCTTGAATAGTTTGAGTAGTCTGAATCGGTAGGGCAATCAGCATAATCTCCCCCATAATGGAAGACACAGGCCCCATGATTGGCGTGATGCCGTTAGGCAATTGTTCCTTCACTAAAGCAAGACGTTCAGCAACGAGCTGCCGATTACGGTAGATATCTGTTCCCCACTCAAACTCTGCATAGACGATAGACAAGCCAATGCCTGAGGTAGAGCGCACGCGAGTAACACCCGGCATTCCATTTAATGTGGTCTCAATCGGAAAACTTACCAACTGCTCAACCTCTTCAGGCGCTAAACCTTGCGATTCGGTTAATACGGTTACCAGCGGTTTATTGAGATCAGGGAATACATCTACAGGCGTGCGCCAGGCGATAAAGCTGCCGACAGCCATCATTAAGGCCGCAATAGCCAATACGAATAATCGATTGGCTAGACTGAAACGAACAATCCAGTTAAATATCATGGCTTCCTCTATCGAATCTGATTAACGAGAGCAGCACCAGATACCACGACCCGATTGTCTGCCCCCAGACCTTTGGTTACTACGATGGTGCTGGCATCAAGAGGAATGGTTTCTACAGATTGAGGAATAAGGCGTTCCGCTCCGCTTTTAATCCAAACAATGGCCTCATTCGCTGAATTGCGAACAACAGCTTGAGCGGGCAGCAAAACACCTTTGATCTGATCTTTTAGACGAACGATCACCGTTACAGGTTGCCCGACAGCCAGTACCGATGTGTGCGATGTTGCCCGAAACGTTAGAGGCAATGCGCCATCTTTCAAGCTGCGTGCAGCGCCAAGAAATTGCAGCGTGACTTCAAGGGCATTTGCTAAACGTGCATCCTGAATGCGGGCAGGTATCTGCGCATCGGTGGTAGTGGCTTCAACAATCGCCTGTTCAGGATCGACAATCTCAAATAACGTATCGCGCGGTTCTACCATTTGGCCTGCAAGAACATTCGCTGAAGCAATTACACCGCTTACAGGTGCGCGTAAAGAGTCATGTGCATCTAAGCCATTGGCAATAACACGCTCGCGTATTCGGCTGCCTTTCAGCTCGATACGCGTGGCTTCAATTTCTTTACGCGGAATCGTGCCTTCTAAAGCTTCTTGTCGGGCCAGTTTTCGTTCGAGCAAGCTAATATTAGTTTGCAGTTCAGCGCGTGTTGATTCCTGAATAGCGCGGTCATTTGGATGCAAATGATGATGAATAAACGCCAGAACCTGGCCTTTAACTACTTTTTGCCCAGGCAGAGGTAATCCTTTGGGGCCAGGTTCTATCATTCCACTGGCAGGCGCTTGTACACGGCCTCCTCTATTGGGATCAATCGCAATACGCCCATTCAACTCTATCGAAACAGGATGCGCTTCGACAAGGCCGACTTGAGTACGAATACCTAAACGCCGTTGAGCACTTTTCGGTAAACGAATGCTGCCATCGGGTAAACGAGATAATCCCGAGCCTGTCGAAACAGGCGCATTATCCAAATGTTCGCCATTTGGGCCATGTGCACCGGGGCCTGCCCATGCACCTATAGAAACCAGGCTCACTATAGTGACTAGAAAAGCAAAGGTCATCGATTGAATGTTCATAGCGAATTCCTTGTCGAATTTTTTAGGGCAGCCTCTGAGGTTCGGGAGCGGCGGCGATTCAAAAAACGCATCACGGCAAATACAAAAAAAACTATGCAACCTATGATTCCGCTGGCAATAGCAATACTTTTCCAGGGGCTAGAAGAAGGGGGTGATGAATGGCTATTTTGGGGCGCTACAGTGAGAGTACCTTCTAGCAGATCACTGTTATCCTGAGTGAGTACTGTAAAAACCAATGCATGCTTGCCAGGTTTTGATAAAGCGTTAAGCAGGCGAGGGTCGGTGACCGAGTAATCACCGTGATCAGCATGAAACTGACTGCTTGCTTTAATACCTGCTGCTGCGTCTACTTCAACCTCTACTTCAACTTTGCTACCTTTGTTACTTAGCACGGGCTCATTAGTATCATAGCGATCAATCAGAATCGATAGTTCATCGTGCTCAAGGGTGGCGACCAGTTCAAAGTTTTCAGAAAAAGTTTCCATACGAGGCTTATCAGATTCACTATGGCTATGCGCCTGATCACCTCCCGGCGTATCCAGGTGTTCCCCATTTGGGCCGTGTGCGCCTGGCCCAGCATAAGAAACTGACATCAAGAACAGAAAAAAACAGGCTAATACTCTGCTCAAAATAGAGTGTGTTACTTTTTGAGTTGAAAAAGAAAATGTCATGGAAGAATTCCTTGAGCTTGATTAAGACGGGCGCGTGCAAGACCAAGTGCCGCACGATCACGAGCCAGCGTGGCTTCAGCTTCTAATACAGGAGCGCGAGCGCGTAGCCATTCCATTAGGCTTTGATCTCCCAATTCAAACGCTTTTTGAATAAGAGCAGCCCGAGTTTTGGCAGCCATATGCCGTTCTTCAGAAAGACGCAAGCGTAACTCAGTTTGTTCCAATAGCACTTTCGCTGTTTTTAATTCCGCCAGAATGGTTTCTGTGGCGATACGTTCTTCTGCAACTGCTGTGGCTATCTCGGTTTGAGCGGCAGCTTCCAGAGGGCGATTTCGGCCTTCTGTCGCAAAAGGAATTTTTACAGCCATACCAATCGTACGGATATTGGGGCTAAGGTTTCCGTTCTGCTCCCATCGATAGTTCACACCAACTTCAGGAGAATCACGCCGTGTAGCTGCAACGAGTTGTAGGTGCTTTTCTGCACGAAGGCGTGCTGAGTAAGCTGCTAAAAGGCGGGGGTGATGGGTGATGTCAGAAGCAGATTGCACTGCTTCTTCAACATGGGCGGGTAATGTTTTTAAACCGGTTAAAACTTCCCAGCGCGCTAGTGCTTCAACACGCTTGATTTCAGCATCTTGTAACGCACTTTGGGCATTGAGAGTTTCCTGCCTGGCAAGCAAAGCATCGGCACGCGACAAATCACCTGCTTTGACACGTTTTTTAATATCGGTTTCTAGTGCTTCAGAAGCTTTCACACGCTTTTTTGCAAGGTCGCACTCTGCTTCAATTGCAACGAGCGCCCAGAGTCGTTCACGAATCTCGCCAGCCAGATTCAGCTTAGAGGCCATCATCGCTGATTCAGTTTGGGTAGATTCAGCATCTAGCAGCCTATTGCGGGCGCTACGCTGCCCGGGTAACCAGATGGGAGCAGATAAGGATACTTCGTTTTCTTGTGTGCCTGTTCGCGTTGTCCAGCGATCTTGGCGATTTGCGAGACCAATAGCAGGTACACCTGCAAACAGCGCATTGGCTTGTAAACGGTTGGCTTGAACTTCTTGCCGTTTGCCTTCAAGCGTGTGAGCAGCTACAGCGCGTTGCCAAGCATGCTCTATTACACTTTTTAAATCGGCATTGAAATTTTGTGCTTGTACGCTGCCGCCTAGAAAAAAAGCTGCGTATAAGGCAACAACGATAGATCGTTTATGCATAGCATTTCCTTAAACTCGGTTAATAAAACCCGGTTTAAAGACAATGCCAGATACTCATAGTCAACGCTCATTCACATAAGCGCATAGGGGGAAAAGAGATTGTCCTCGAACCGGAATCAGCTGAGGATGCGGGGAGGCCGCCGAAGGCCTTCAAGGAAAGTGCTGGTAGGAAAGAGAGGGGCAGATGCCCATACACTAGCTTGAACAGAGGGAAAAACAAAAAACGTAGGCAAAATATTTGCTGATAAGCCTATTTCATAAGCAGCCATATGGTGCAGAAAAAGATGATCATTAAAATGCTTTTTAGATGCTTCAGAATCATCATAATGAATAGAATGATCATTGTTATGATGGTGGTGGGCAATGCCCTTTTCGTGTTCCATTTCATGCTCAATGGTTTGAGTTAAATGGCTAGTTTCATTCCATACGACCTCTACCGTAGAAGCAAATGCTTTCCACGGTAGAATCAGCAGCATAAGAACAAGAATGAAACGGCGCACAAAAAAACCTCATAAAGTGAGATGTATATAAAGTAAGTGAAGCACGTTCTTTTTTGAATGTAGACATACTGCTATGTAATACGGTCGTTTTTAAGGTTGGCTTAATGACTGTTTTATCTAAACTAACAAAGACCTTCTCAAAACAAGTAACTGTTAGAGCAAGTCTTAACTTCTATAAGTAAATTAACCCGGTATTGGTTTTATGCCTACTTCAATTGCATCCTCTACGTTTTCTAACCATATAAAATGAAGCTGTTTCTGAGTTTCTATTGGAATTTCAATCAAATCTTTTTGATTGCGTTTCGGTAGCATGATGGTTGAAATACCTGCTCTTAATGCTGCTAAGACCTTTTCTTTAATTCCTCCTACCGGTAATACTAAGCCTCTAAGGCTGATTTCTCCTGTCATCGCTACTTTGTGATGAATCGGCTGCCCTGTGAATAAAGAGGCTAACGCAATAAACATCGCCACGCCTGCACTAGGGCCATCTTTAGGAATTGCACCTGCGGGCACATGTATATGGATATCAACTTCAGCGAAAATGGAAGAAGCAATTCCTAATTGTGCTGTTTTGGATTTGACCAAGGTAAGCGCTGCCTGAGCGCTTTCTTTCATAACATCACCCAACTGACCCGTAAGAATCAGTTTGCCGGTTCCTGCTGTAGAGGCCGCTTCGATAAAAAGAATATCGCCTCCTGTAGGTGTCCAGGCTAATCCTGTTGCTACACCTGGTAAGCTTGTTCGTAATGCCATTTCGCTTTCAAATTTCGAGGGGCCTAAAATCTCTTGAAGGTCAGATGGAAGAAGCGTTGTTTCTTGAAGTGTTTCATCTGCAATTTTCATGGCGACATAACGCATACAATGACCTATTTCACGCTCTAACTGACGAACGCCTGCCTCACGCGTATAGCTATGAATAATGGTTTGTAAGGCTTCTTCAGAGAGGGTGCATTGCTCTGTTTTTAGGCCATTTGCTTTAAGCTGCCGATCTATTAAGTAACGCTTGGCAATTTGCATTTTTTCATTGTAGGTATAGCCTGGTAGGTCTATAACCTCCATTCTATCGCGTAGCGGGCCAGGAATATCATCAAGCACATTTGCCGTAGCAATAAACATCACTCTGCTTAAATCAAATGGAACCGCCAGATAGTTATCGCGAAATGACGAGTTTTGCTCAGGGTCAAGTACCTCAAGCAATGCAGCGGAAGGGTCTCCATGAAAGCGAGAAGAAACTTTATCCACTTCATCTAGCATCATCACGCAATTGCGTTGCTCTGCTTTGCGAATACCTTGAATAATGTTACCGGGCAAGGCGCCGATATAGGTTCGACGGTGACCTCGAATTTCAGCCTCATCATGCACTCCACCAAGTGAAATACGTGTAAATTCTCTACCTGTTGCGCGAGCAATGCTTTGCCCTAAGGAGGTTTTTCCTACTCCGGGAGGGCCAACAAAGCAAAGAATAGGGCTACGCCCTTCGGGGTTAAGTTTCTGAACAGCAAGGAATTCTAAAATACGCTGTTTAATACGTTCCAATCCAAAATGATCTGCTTCTAGAATTTCCTTAGCTTTTTTTAAATCAATGTCTTGATGTTCAGGTAAGCTCCAGGGTAATTCGGTTAACCATTCTAGATAGCTTCGATTAATCGAATATTCCATACCCGATGAATCAGATAAACGTTCTAGGCGTTTTAATTCCTTTTGCGCTTGTTTTTCAACATCGGGCGGCATTTTTGCCTTTTGAATCGCTTCTGCTAATTGCTTAATTTCATCTGAAGCAGTATCTGAATCGCCTAACTGATCTTGAATCGTTTTCAACTGTTCGCGTAATAAAAATTCACGTTGCTTGCCTTCTAGCGTTGCACGGGTTTTTTGATCTATTTCTTGCGAAAGCTTTAATATTTCAATACGGCGTGTTAATTGATCAAGAATTTTTTCTAGCGCTGCATCAATATCAACAGCCTCTAGCAATTTTTGTTTTTCTGTAATATCTACATCTAGAAAAGTAGAAACAAAATCTGCTAATAATGTGGGCGATTGAATCGTTTGAATTAGTTTAGTCAGCTCTTCTGATACTTCTGGCATTAATACAAATAGCTCTGTTGCACGCTCGCGTATTTTTAATCGTAGCGCTTCAGTATGAGGTGAAAAAGTAGTGGGTTCATGTAGTTTCTCAATATGGGCAGCGATAAAAGGCAACCCTCTAACAGGCATTAGCAGTCGAAAGCGTTCTACGCCTTGGCAAACAACATAATGTTCTTTGTTTGAAACGTGTACGTAACGCGCAATTTTGGCGACAGTTCCTACAGAATAAAGGTCGCTATAGCCCGGTTGTTCTAAATCAGGGTCTTTTTGTAAAACAAGGCCAATATGCGACTCTCTTTTCAGCGCATATTGCAGAGCTGCTAGCGATGTTTCGCGACCCACCGTAATAGGAATCACCATTTGTGGAAATAACACCAAATTCCGCATAGGTATAAGGGGAATTCCATCGTGTGGAAGATCAACCAGTGTAGGTTCAGTAGATGAAAGATTAGTAGACATAACCATTATAATTCTTTCTATTTTGCTTGAAATAGTATTTCTTAAAAGTTACGCAGTTGATCTCTATCGATGTGTAGGCAACTTGCCGTACTCTGTGTACTTTCAGCGCTGCCACGCCTTGATAGCATTCAACTACATAACTTCTAATTGCTTTAGTGCATTAACTTTCAACGCAGTGCTAAGAGCTATATTGGGATAAAATTCTTTACTCCAAGCCCGTGACACTTAGCAGCCATCGTATAAAACTCGTTGATTATTCAAGCATTCAAAATGGATTTTTCAGAACCAAGGTGATGTGTTTTTTTATTATAAATCAATGATTTTTAATGGAATTTTAGATGGTTGGCGTGTGGCTATACCCGTAATCTGTATCGGGTAGTTATAGGAGTAATGTAAAAACGCTCTAGCAGCTTTAGGCATTAGAGCGTTTTTTTGGATGTCGATACTCTATACGGAAGAGAGTATGAAATGGCGGCGCTTTGCTAGCGTGTTTACGCTGTTCTATTCCGCTCTATACAAACGGCTGCTTTGTCTACATTAGGCAAAATTCCAGGTTTGTAAACTTCAACTTTTACCCAGTGAATAGGGTACAGTTCAAATAAGCGTTTTGAAATAGTTTCAGCTAAATATTCAAGTAATTGGCAACGATGATTTGCAAGCCATTCTTTTAAATCTTCAACCACCGCGGCATAATCGATAGTGCCTTCAAGCTGATCGTTTTGAAAAGCTTCTTGCGTAGTAGAGATGCCCATATCAAGATGAACAATAATGTTTTGAGCCTGTTTTTGCTCCCATTCAAAAACACCAATAATGGTAGACAGTTTAATACCGTGAATCTTAAGTAAATCCATGATGTGAAAATCCCTTAAACTTTATTTTTATAAAATGAATGTGTGAATCATCAGTAAGCAGTTAAGGTTTAATGAGTTGTTTTGCTAAAGGGTAGGCCTGTTGGCATCTGCCCAACAATTAGGAGTTTCATAAAGCCTAATGCGCTCAAGCTGAAGATGGTTTCCATACGTGTCTTGATAAACAGCATTTAGAATTGAAAATGCTTTTTGTGCCAGATTTTCTGCGGTAGGTACGCAGTCTAGAACAACAGTTTTATGATCAGGCAGACTATTCAAAAAGTTTGCGACTAACGTATCTTCACGATATACAAGAAATGCATGATCCCAAATGTTAACGAGATGCTGTTGCGCTAAGGTTTTTACATCAGAAAAATCCATTACCATACCATTAGCAGGATCACCCTTCGAGTCAATAATGTTACCAGAAAGCGTAATTTCGATAGCATAACGATGACCATGCAAATGACGGCATTGGCTACGGTGGTCAGGAATTCTGTGTCCTGCATCAAACTCCAGGCGTCGAGTAATAAGCATGGGAATATCGTAATAAAAAAAGAAGTTTATTATAACGTGTTAAGTGATCTGCCCTAAATTTTTTTAAAACATGTAGAACTTAACTGCATGGCTTCTACATATTTAGTTATCCCAAGTTTGCGAAGCCTATCCCTTCTTATCGCGACTCTCCCATTCCTCGAAACTGCTTAGCCAGATACGTAGCATAATGATCTGTCATACCGCTTACAAAATCGATAACACGCATCAGGGCAAGGTACTTGGGTGTATGGCGCGTTTTTTCAGGATGCCTGAGAAAGGGGGGGAATGAGCTTTCACCAATCATATCTAGTACACGTTTACTTCTAAACGAAAGCTTGTTGGGCTGGCTTACCCATTCATCAACGCCGTGGCACATTACTTCTAAAATAGTGCAAATAATATTGTAGGCACCTATTTCGAGTTCTACTTTACGAGGATGAGAAAATATTTTTTCTTTAGCCATTTTTTTAGCGTTGTAAATACAAAGCTGTACTCTTTCATCGCACAGCGGCAGTAATTCATGATGCTCACCTTCTAAAATGGCTTCTTCATGCTTTACAAACGCTTCGGCAGCAGCCTCTACAAAAGCAGAAATAATTTTGCCGCGAATAAGAGGAGGGCGTCTTCGTGTTTTAACCTGGGTAAGATCATGTTTTAATTCTTCTAGCCTGCTGGCTTGCAGTACAGGTTGGAACAGTTCAAACACTTCATCCCATTCTAGTAAGCCCATTTCTAATCCATCTTCGAGATCAAGCAGGCCATAGCAAAAATCATCGGCTGCCTCCATTAAATGTACTAATGGATGCCTGCAGTACCAGGCATCAGAGGCTAAAGGTTTTAATCCTACCGCTTGAGCAATTTCGTGAAACATGTCTAGTTCAGTTTGAAACACGCCGTATTTATCTGATTTTGGCCGTTTGTTTTCTGTCGCGCATAGTGACGTCCAGGGGTACTTAATAAAAGAGGCTAGCGAGGCATAGGTTAAACGCATTCCGCCATCATAGGTATGGTATTCAGAAGAGACGAGAACACGCAAACCCTGCGCATTTCCCTCAAAGTTCATTAAGTCACAAGCTTCTTCAGGGTATAAATCGTTTAAGTATTGGGCGCCATCATGTTGAAACCAATAGCGAATGGCTTCTTCTCCCGTATGACCAAAAGGAGGATTGCCAATATCATGCGCCAGGCAGGCGGTTTGAATAATATCGCCTACATCGGCAGGTTGAATTCCAGGGGGAAGCCGTTGCTTTTCTTCAAGCGCCTGGCCTACTCGAATACCTAAGCTTCTACCCACACAGGCAACCTCTAGGCTATGTGTTAAACGGTTATGAATGTGATCATTCGTAACAAGAGGGTGTACCTGCGTTTTTCGGGCTAAGCGGCGGAAGGCTCCTGAGAAAATTACTTTGTCATGGTCAGAATTAAAAGGGGAGCGGCCTACTTCAGCTTTAGGAGGGCGGTTTCCGAGCCGTGTAGTGTTTAACAGTGTTTTCCAATCCATACTGTAATAATCCCATTTATTTTTTAGCGAATACTTTGTACAAGAAAATCTGGTTGCGCACAGCTTTTGAAGGTTCGTTTCAATACCTCTGGAGAACATGAACGAGGATTATTCAACTTATCAAAACAAATATAGACTTCTCTTAAAAACCTCCCATTACCGCTGCAACTCATTCCAATTGCATTCGCATTTAGAGCACCGTTAACCGAGCTGAATGCTGCGCGCAATTCATCAATAGTGGTGCGAAAAGGTTGATCGGGTTGCCTATAATTCTGAGGAATATTAATTCTATTTTTAAGCTGGTTTGAAAGCGCCAGATAAGCTTCAGGATTCAACCCTGTGCATGTGCCATGTTTTTTCCACTCATGCTTCATCAGTTGATCGCTAGGGTAAAGCGACGGAAATTGCTCTTTAAGCTCGTAAGGAAACGGGGTGTTGGTACAGTTTTGCGGATAGCCGCGCTCAAATTGCGGCCATAAGCCATGCAGAACAAAGCCAAGTTTTTTACCGATTGAGCATTGAGGCGTTGTGTTAGATGCTGTAGCACAATAGTCAGGCGACCAACTAAGTGCTAATAAATAATAATCAAATGCGCCTGGAGTATTTTTTTCTACGCCTGCCTGTTCGCTATTTGAATACGATGGATAATAATGCCGGCGTGCTTCAAGCGTTGTAGAGAATATCAGGGTAGCAGCGGCTAACAGGAGGTGTAGATGGCGCTTTTTCATGGGTTCTTTCTGCAAGGCTAAAAAGAAAAATGTTACGTTAGAGAAGTTTTACTCAAGAATACATTCCATTTGAATATTACATCGTTCATAAGGCGATAGTGCGCCTTTAACTTCTTTAAAACCTAATTTATGATACAAGTTAATTGCTGACGTGAGTATCGTATTGCTCTCTAAATAAAGACGCTTGGCACCTAATTTTTTAGCCTTGGCAATCATTTCTTGCCCTAACCGTAATCCTACTCCCTGGCCTCTACACTGCGTTGACACACTCATTTTTGCGAGTTCATACGTTTCAGAATTTATTTTAATTAAGGCACAGGTTCCAACGGGTTCGCCATTGCATAAAGCAATCAAAATATGGCCTCCGTTATCACATATGTACGCTTGCGGAGAATTGAGTGATAGGTGATCAGCCTCTTCCATTTTAAACCACTGGGTGATCCACTCTTCATTCAGCTTTTTAAAGCTTGTTTGATATTTTGCCTCGTATTCCACGATTTGAATATCTGCTATTTGTTTACTTGAGGAAGGTATTGGGGCCTGATCACTACATTCATGTGTTTCGCTATGTTCAGCCATATTTTATTCCTATATTTTTGGAGATTAGCTCAACATTTTAATTAGAAGTTACGCTGTTGTGTTCCTTCAGCGTGTTGGCAACTTGCTGTAGTCTTTGTTCTGGGAGGGTTCTCGTACCTTGATACAGTTCAACTGCGTAATTTCTAATACTTCTAACGAGGCGGTAAAATAAGCCATCGAATGAAAAACAAGCAAAAGTTTTGCAGAAAGCGTGTTAACAAGCTTCGATGTTGGTAACTGTCGAATTCAATTTTTACGCTTTCGTTTTGAATGTGGGTTTCAAGAATGCTCTGAAGCTTGTTGGCGAATTGATTATCTTGAATAATTACATTCGCTTCTAGATTAAAATTAAGGCTCAGAGGGTCGAGGTTGCACGAGCCAACGGTTGACCAAACATTGTCTATCACCGCTACTTTTGCGTGCAGATAAGAAGGCTTATATTCATATATTTCAACGCCATGCTTAAGAAACTCATGGTACATCGCTTGCGTTGCCAATTTTACTGCCCAAAATTCAGGTAAGCCTTGTAGAAGAAGGCGAACTCTAACCCCACGCTTGCGTGCTTGCTTTAATCGAAAGCGAAGTTTGAAACCTGGTAAAAAATAGGCGTTAGCAATAAGAATAGATTGTTGCGCACTGCTAATCGCTTTCAAATATTCTTTTTCAATACTTTTTCGATGCGCTAAATTGGTACGCACCACAAACGCTGCACGAGATTGACCATTTGCGGGAGGAGATTCACTAAAAGCGGGCGCTAAAGCGGGAAAGTAACTTTTCCAGTCATTAAGCTGCCGTAAGAATAACCATGACATTCGCTTTTGTATGCGAGGAACTAAAGGGCCTTCAATTTGAACCGCATAATCAAGCCGTGCAGGTTGGTTGGGCTGCTGAAGGTAATCATCCCCTACGTTTATACCGCCAATAAAAGCAACGCACTGATCGATAGCAATACATTTTCGGTGTAAACGTGAAAAAGTAGCTTTTTGTAAAAGTTGTAATCCTCTTAATGGCTGATAAAACCGCACTTGAATGCCAAGCTGCTGCCAGCTTTTTACGACTTCGCTGGGAAAGTTATGAGAACCAAAACTATCTAATAGTACGTGAATTTTTACGCCACGTTTTACCGCTTGAGTAAATGCTTCCCCTAGTTTTTGGCCAATGTTATCCCATTGATAAATATAGGTTTCAAAAAAAATTTCGCTCTTGGCTTTGTAAATAGCCTCTAAAACAGCATTGAAAAATGAGTCGCCGTTTTCTAAAAGCTTAAGCGTGTTACCGTTAGTCCATAGTGCCATGGAGTTCTATTTCAGCAATAAGAGGAAGATGGTCAGAAAGCCTGGGCCAAGGCTGCTGTTTCATGGTAGTGCACTGGTGAACATCAAATCCTCGCCCATAGATACGATCAAGGCTTAGCACAGGCCAAAAGCTAGGAAAAGTTTTTGCAAGTTTGCCATGCTGCAAGCGGTGGCATTCAAAAAGATCGAGTGGTTGCGCTAACAGGGTTTCTGCTTGGTTGCTCCAATCATTAAAATCGCCAGCCATAATGAGCGGTACCTCACTAGGAACTTGCGCTTCAATGTAGTTTTCAATCATTTCGTACTGTTGCTGTCGATGTAGAGCCAAAAGATTAAGATGTGTACAGATGCAATGTAATGGCTGAGCAACTCCAGGCAGAGCAATTTCACAATGCAGCAAGCCCCGCTGTTCAAGATGATAAAGACTTAAATCATGCAAATGAGATCGCGTAATTGGAAACTTAGATAAAAGTGCATTACCATGATGACCAGTGGAGTACACAGCATTCCGCCCGTAAGCAAACTCTTCCCAGATTTCGTCTGCTAAAAACTCATATTGTGATTCTTCTGGCCAGCTTTCATGATGTTTACTATGAAGATGATGTTCACCTATTACTTCTTGAAGAAAAACAAGATCAGCTGATATTTCACGAATAGCCTCTCGAAGCTCATGTAACACAAAGCGGCGATTGAAAATCGAAAAGCCTTTATGCATATTGATCGTTAGAATTCGAAGTTTCAATTGCGCTATCCTAAAAGTTTTAATGGCTACTTCACTAGGGCATGTCATCAATTACTAACTACGGCTTGCTGCAAACAAGGATTCCTGCGCTTCCGCTCCTCATGTACTTTATGTACACCGCCCGGGGCGGTTCTCGTAAAACCTTGTTTTGATTTCGTCGAAGCTTCGCTTTCGCTAACCCGTAGCGTAATTGATGACACGCCCTATATTTTAATGGTGTAAATACTCAAATTCTTGTGTAAGAAGAGCATGATCAATGCTAGGAGAGAAGCGGCGTCGACTAGTGAATGGACTAGTGCATGGCTAAAGGTTATTTGTATAAAGTTTATCAGATTTATAATTTACTACGGTAGTTTAATTGGTATGTAGACACGCGTATCGAACATGCATTTATTGCACGACGTAACGATGCTGTAGGCTTTTTTCTAGCTTATCATGAGGGCTTAATAAATCTGATAGTTGACCCAAAGGGCGAACCAGAGCAAAGTATTGTTGTCTAGCACGAACAAACACTACTTCTTTTTCAGGATAGCGAAGCGCTGTTAATGCACCACCAAACACGCAGCCAGTATCTAAGCATAGTGTGTTATTTAACCATTCAGCCTGTTGAAGAGGTGTATGCCCATATACAACAAGCGCTTCTCCTTTATAAGCCTCGGCCCAGTTATAACGAATAGGTAAGCCAAAGGCATCTGTTTTGCCTGTTGTTTCGCCATACATAGAAAAATAACGAACTTTATTTGAGTCACGCCCATGCATCTCTTCTTTCAACCCTGCGTGCGCTACCACAAGCTTGCCTTCATTCAATACATAATGGCTAACTAATTGTTCTAAAAAATTAGCGGTTTGATCTCTAAACGCTGATGTTTCAAGAGAAAATTGCTCCATAGACTCTTTAAGGCCATGTGACAACGTGATATCGCGCCCGCGTAATGCTTTAACCAGTTTTACATCATGGTTTCCTGCTACACAATAACCTTGACCAGATTGCGTAATATCCATCACAAAGCGAACTACTTCGGGAGATTTTGGACCTCTATCGACTAAGTCTCCTAAGAAAATAATTTTGCGATGATCAGGATGATGAAGAATGTATTGATGGTTATTTAAGGAAACGTGATAACCAAGTTTTAAAAGCAAATCGAGAAGTTCATCAAAGCATCCATGAATATCTCCAATAATATCAAACGGCCCGTGTTCAAGTTTTTTGTTATTTGGCAATGGCTGGCGTTCAATGGTTAAGGTATTCATTTCTTCAGTAAAGGGTAACGTATAAATGCGTCGAAAACCTTCGCTCTCTAAGCATGAAAGTCTACTTTGGTGGGGGCGAAACGTGCTTTCATCATCGCTTTGCCCAAATCCTATAGCAGTGGGTTCTTGATGAATTGATTGCGGTGTATCAATAACGATAGCTGTGCATGGGCAATGATATTGATGGGCTAACGAAAGCAGCGATTTTCTATGGTCAGATTGCCTGTGTGGGCTATTAACTACGGTTAATAAACCCTCTTTAAGGCGGTTGCGAACAACGTTAAGTAACTCTTGCCATGCATGTTTCGAGTGCGCCTGACTATGTTCACTATCACCTTCTGGTAGTTTGGGTATTTCAAAAGACAGTATTTCAGATGACAGAAAATGCTTCGCGGCAATGTCCAACATAACTGAAGCAGAAACATCTATAAAAACAACAAGAGAGAATTCAGGGAGTTGTATTTTCATTCGTGTTTTTCCATTTAAATCCGATAAAAAACTGCTAACAAAGGGAATAAAATAAAACGTTATTTATTCCCGGCTTTTTATTTTTATTTCCTCAAAAAACTCTTATGTGCTTTGTTCTCATTTTAACGCTCATTGATTTTGTGGTTTGGAAAATTTTCTAAAACAATGATTTATTAGAGCTATATTATTTTTTATTAACCGTGATAATGGAAAATATTCAAGGTATTGATATTGTTGTGGTAGTGGTTAATTTTTTATAAAGAAACAAAATTTAATAGATTAAAAGCTAGGGTTTATGGCAGTTTAAAGTTTGAATGATAGACTGCTATGTGGTACGATTTTCTCGGCTTTTAATAAAAGCTTGATGCGCATATTGTTATGCGACCTTATGTTCACTAAAGGTGATGTTGATGAAAAAAATATTTTGTACTTCTTTTGTGGCTCTTGCTGCGTTAGCTTCAGTAAATGCGTCAGCTACTGTTTATAATGCAGGTTCTATTGCATCAAACAACACTATTCAGTTGCTTAATATTGGATTTGTAGGTACTGGTGCCTTATCAGATACAATTAACTTTACGTTAACCTCAAATGCCTCAACTGCAAGTGTAGCCGCAGCGGGATTTTTTATTGATAATTTTACTGCTTCTCTTTATGATGCCAGCAATACTCTTCTTGGCTCAGGAGCAAACTTCTCATCTTTTAATGTAGGCGCATTAACATCAGGTAACTATCACCTGAATGTTACAGGTAATGTATCAGCTCCATTTGGTGGTGCTTACATTGCTGCTATTACACCTGCGCCAGAACCAGAAACCTGGGCAATGATGTTAGCAGGCCTTGGTTTTGTGGCTTCTGCTGCACGCCGTAAAAAAAATGCTTAATTAGCGTTAAGTTGAAGGGTTCTTAATATTTAAGAACCCTTCATGTTTCTAAAATGTAGCATTCTATTCATTTCAACTTCTCTGATTTTCCTCATTATTAAATTTTTTCTATTGATAGCTATTGAAAATTATCGAATGAATTTTTGATTTTTAACATTAAATTAATTCTTTATGCTATGTAATTGGCAGAAATATAAAAAAAATAAAGCCATCATTTTCTTCGAATTTTTCTTTCTCTTAAGCTTTCTTTACACTATTAATATTAGTAGCTATTTGAAGAATTAAGTAAGAGGTATTAGGAAAAATAATCGGTGTTATATTGCGCATGTTTAAATTTTTATAATAAATTAAATAATTGTATTGATTGATTTTTTTATGTGACGAAAGCTTGGCTATTTGCATCAAGATCACAAAGCAAATGCATAGAATTAATTTTTCTAATGCATAAATCATAAATATAAAAATAATAGAGAAATATGAGAAAAGCGTAAGATTCGCTAAATTTTAAAAATTAGCCATATGATGAAAAAGATATTAAAAGAGAAAATATATATTGAAAATATTATTAAACAGATGGTCTTAGCATTTATTTTTGATAACTAATGACAAAAATTTATATGCTTAGTGTTTGAATAAATAAATAAAATTCATTAATAAAAATAAACTGCTAAGTTGTTTAATAAGTATTTTTAAATGCATTGGTGGTTATACCTATATAGAGAATATGTATATGTTGCAAATTTTATGCTAAAAATTTTTTTTTAACGGCTAAAAATTTGAATACTTAATGCATCTGTGTTACGATTTTCGTAGTTTTATAGAGCTTGTTGTACACATTTCTTGTACGACATTTTTATTATTTAAGGGAGTAATCCATGAAGAAATTATTTACCGCTTCAGTAGTAGCGTTAGCGGCGTTAGCATCAGTTAATGCATCAGCCCAAGTTTATAATGCAGGTTTTATTGCTCCAAATAATACACCTCAGTTGCTTCATAACGGCTTTGTAGGTATTGGTGCATTATCTGACACCATTAATTTTACATTGCTTTCAAATGTATCCAATGCAAATGTAGCTGCAGCTTCATTTGAGTTTGGTTCATTTCTTCATATTGATAACTTTAAAGCTTCTCTTTATGATTCAGCTAATAATCTAATTGGTAGCGGTGCAAGCTATGTGCCTTTTGCTACTGGTAGTTTAGTTGCTGGTAACTATCATTTAGATGTAACAGGTAATGTTACTGGTCAATTTGGCGGTGCTTACTCAGCTAATATTACACCTGCACCAGAGCCAGAAACCTGGGCAATGATGTTAGCAGGTCTCGGCTTAGTAGCTTCTGCTACACGTCGTAAAAAAAGTGCTTAATAATCATTAAGCATTATTAACTCTTGCGGTTTAAGAGTAAGGCATGGCTTTTATCATGAAAATGATAAAGGCCATGCCTTTTTGGTTTCTGCTAAGTAATTTAAGTAATTCTTGTTATTAGTTCTTGCGGTAATAATGATAAGCTATTATTTATAATATAAAAAAATAAAATAGTTAAAAATTATTATTAATAATCGATAATTTTTTCACCAATGTAAACGCTAGTAAATGAATATTATTTATAAGATAAATAATATTATGAATCATTTTTTTAACGACTTAGCCGTATAGGAATTCTTTTTTGCCCAAAGGCACCTGTAAATGTTTCATAATGACCTGCAATTTTTGTTCCACATGCTGCACAGCATCCTTGGTCAGTAAGATGGTAAGCTTTAATTGCATGCCAATCACGTATGATCAAAGGCGTTTTGCAAGAGGGACAAAAAGTAGTGCCGCCAATTGAGTCATGCACATTTCCTGTATAAACATAGTGTAAACCTTGATCGATAGCAATGTTACGGGCGCGTGTTAGCGTAGATGCAGGGGTGGGAGATAGATCTTGAATTTTGTAATCAGGATGAAAAGCTGTAAAAAATAAAGGTACATCAGTTCCTAGCTCTTTAGCAATCCACTTTGAAGCAGCAAGAATTTCTTCATCAGAATCATTCATGCCAGGAATCAGTAAGGTAGTAATTTCAAACCAAACATTGGTTTCATGTTTGAGATACATTAAGGTATCAAGAACTGGCTGTAAGCGTGCGCCGCAAGTGCGGATATAAAACTCATCTGTAAACGCTTTAAGATCAACATTCGCCGCATCCATTTTTGCATAAAATTCGCGTCGTGGCGCAGCATGAATATAGCCAGCAGTTACTGCAACCGCTTTAATGCCAATAGCATGGCAAGCATCAGCAATATCCATTGCATATTCGGCAAAAATAACCGGGTCGTTATAAGTAAACGCTACACTTTTGCATCCTGCATGGAGCGCTGCTTGGGCTATAGCTTCTGGCATTGCAGCATCAGCAAGGGTGTCCATATTTTTTGATTTGGAAATATCCCAGTTTTGACAGAATTTACACGCTAAGTTACAGCCAGCAGTTCCGAATGACAAAATCGAAGAGCCGGGATAAAAATGGTTTAATGGCTTTTTTTCAACAGGGTCAATGCAAAAACCTGAAGAGCGTCCATAGGTCGTTAATACCATTTCATCATTTTCGCGCATGCGTACAAAACAGGCTCCTCGTTGGCCTTCATGTAATTTACAATCTCGAGGGCATAAATCGCATTGAAGGCGGCCATCTGGGTTCATATGCCACCATCTGGCAGGTACATGTGTAGTCATTTTCTTTATCCTCTATTTCTTGATATATCGTCTAAGATTAAAAATATCACATCGAAATAAAAAATATGAGGCTCATATATTGCATGAAAATAAGTTTTCCTGATAGGGGAAAAATAATAATAAATATTAAGTTAATAATGATGCTAGAAAAAAGATTACATTAATATAACTAAAGAGTTAATCCCATATTTTTTTGCATATAAAGAAGCGCTTCAGCGTTACCTTTAGCATCATCTACAGGGTGATGGGTATGTTTGGTTTTTCTTAAATGTTTGAAATTTTTGCGTACATCTTTCACTAGCCCTTTATATAATGAGCCTAAATTCGATGAACTAAATCCAAATGGATTATTACCAGTAAAATGATGAAAATACCAATTTATAAATTGCCAGTCAAAACCATTATTATCAGAAATAAATAAGGGTTTATCATTTATTTGTTGCATAAGCCAATGGTTCAATTTTTCCATGACTAGTTTAGGCTCATCGAAGGTAAGTGTTTCCTGCCTGGTGAAGCCACTAATTTTAAGAGCTTCAGGAACCCATTGTTCAGAAATTGGTTTGAGGCGTCCGTAAAAGGTGTTCGATAGTGTAGGCTCCACGATAATAGCTCCTAGTGAAATCATAGAATAATCACCAGGTATTGGGCCATCAGCTTCTATATCCACCATAATATAGGTCATTCATGCATCCTCATTTTTAAAAAAAATATGAAAGCGGTTAAGATTATTTTTATTGCGCAAACAGGTTGGGGGCAAGAAGAACATCGCCAACGCTCACTAGTGGCGGGTTTTCATCATCATCTTACTAAGCCTGTAGATCTTAATGTGTTAGAAGAGCTTTTGGCTAGATCAAACTCTATTGGAGTTAAAAAAACTTAAAATTGAATCAGCAAAAATGATATAAAAAAAGAATTGGTAATTTTTATTTGATCTTTTTAGCTAAAAATCTATCTCATAATTATTAATATTTTTATGCATAAAATAATTTAATCTAATTTTATGTTTTAAAACAATGATTTGATATTTTGTAAAAAGTTAAGCAATTATTTGGTAAAAATGGTAATATTGGTATTATGTTCTGGTGGGGTTTATTGTCATTAAGTAAAAAAATTATGAGAATAGACTTCAAAAGTACGTAGGAAAAAGCGCTGTGTAAGGTTCTTATTACATCGTTCATCAATGAACGTATAAGAGTAATACCAAAGTACATTTTAATCAGTAATGTTGCCACAGTTTTTTTCTTTTGATAGATAACCCCAATAATAGGGAGTAAATAATGCAAAAAACAGCCAAACTAATTAGTTTTATACTTGCTTTGAGTGGAGCAACTGCATTTGCTGCAGAGCAAACAGCTACTTCAACCACTACAACTACTGCTGTTCCTGCTGCAGCTCATGGGCAAACAACTCCCCAAGCAGATAATACAAATATTAATGCAAGAGATAAAAATGATGCTGCGCCAACTCCCGATGAGCAATCGGGTACAGAAGCTGATCGTAAACTTTTAGCTTCTGTGCGTAGTGCAGTGGTCGATGATAAAAAACTTTCAGTTGCTGCACATAATGTAAAAATTTTAGCAGCACAAGGTGTAATTACCCTTCGTGGCCCAGTAAAAAGTACGAAAGAAAAAGCTAAAGTTGAAGCAATTGTTAAAAAAGTTCCCGGTGTTACAAGTGTTAATAATCAACTTGATGTGAAAACAAACTAACCTGTTGGAGATTATTATGACAAATGCTGTTTATTGTATTGCTCAAGATCACTCTCAAGCTGAAAGAATCGTTGAGAACCTCAAACAATCAGGCTTTGCAAGCCAAGAAATTTCTGTATTATTTCCTGATAAAACTGGATCACGTGATTTTGCTCATGAGCAAAATACTAAAATGCCTGAAGGGGCAACAACTGGCGGTGTAGCAGGTATGGGTACGGGTGCAATTTTAGGTTGGCTCGCTGGTATTGGTAGTTTAGCTATTCCAGGAGTAGGGCCTTTTATTGCTGCTGGGCCTATTATGGGTGCATTAGGCGGTGCTGCATTAGGCGGTGCTACCGGTGGCCTTATTGGCGCGCTAGTAGGAATGGGAATACCAGAATATGAAGCAAAATTATATGATGGTAAGGTTCGGGGCGGAAATGTGTTGATTTCAGTTCACACTGAAAACGCTTCACAAGTAGATGCTGCAAAGAGAATTTTTGAAAGTGCTAACGCGCAGGATATTAAAACCACTGCAGAAGCGAAAGCTTCTTTTGGTGCCAATACTGCGACAGCTACCCCACGTGTAGACCCTACACAAAGAACTACATTCTAATTTAAATTATTAAATGTCATAAGTGTTGATTGAATTTTAATTTCAATCAACACTTAAAGCCATTTTAAATATTTGTTTAAAACCTTTGACAATTTTTTCTTGTTTTAAGAAAAGATTAAGGCAAAGGTTTTTTTTATATATAAAAAGCTTATTCAATTATTTTAAAACACATCTAAATCAAAATTGTTATAAGCTTAAACAGTAGATTATGATAGCTTGATGTAAAAAAATTTGGTTTTATTAAAATGTTTTCTTAACAAAAATATACCCAGTATTTTTACCGATATTTTTATTAATATTCCCATAAAGATAGCCAGCATCTTTGGCATTGGTAAATGAAGCCCCAATCCCTACTTGCCAATTATTATCAAAGCTTTTAGCCAGTTCAGCTCGGTAATCAGAATAGCTAAACAAACTATCATTACTGCTGGTAGCGGGATTAGCTTGCCCTTTAAACTTTTGGCGACCTGCATGCAAAGTAAGCATAAGATCATCACGTACAGGAATAGCAGCGGTAAGATCAATATAGTTTGTTCCTTTTGCATCCCCTGTACCAAAAGTATTGCCTAAGCTATGAGAGTATTTAGCGGTAAGCCATTTCCAGCTTAGTGCTCCGTAAATTTCATTCGTGTTTGGTTTAATGGCTCCAGTAGCATAATGACCAGGATACTCATAGCGTAAAAAACCTACATCGTATGAAAAATCAGGATAACTGTTTAAACTGCGTTTTAAACCGCCATATACATCCAGCTCTATATTGGCTGAAGCATCTGGGTAGCCTCCGCTATCGCGAATCCAGGTAATGCTTGAAGCCCATATACCTGCATATAGGCCTGAAGTATGATTATAATCAATGCCTCCCTGAAGGGCTGGTCTGCCATTACTTTGAGTTAAGCCGCGATATAAATACTGGCTAATCAATGTTACATTTGCACTAAAATTATGTACAGGAGGAGGTGGGGTCGGTTGACTTGTAACTGCGTCAACTTTTTCTGTTACAGAGGAAGACGGAACAGTATCGGCTTGCGCTAAAATGATGGTTGAAATAGGATAGGGTGCGCCATTATCAATGTTTGCCAAGGCTAAGTTAACGAAAGTAGCTTCCTCATTAACGTTACTTGTAATCGGCTCATGTTTATCATTATTTGCTTGAGCATTTGCTACCCACAAAAGGGAAGGGCTTAAAAACATAAATGAAAAAAGGAGAGTTAATTTTGAATGCATGTCTATGCTCCTGATAAGTTGCTTAATTAGCAACGATTTGTAAACAGTAACGGGAGTGTATTTAAAAGGTTGAGTGTTTTAAGATAAAAGATATTTTTTTTTAAATTTTTACAGTTATTTTTATTTTGTTACAATAACTTATAGGGTTGTTTATTTGTCAGTGGTAATTACCCGTGTCTGCTAATGTATAAATATATATTAAGTTAGTGATTAGTTTACGAGTAATATATTTTTAGCAACTACTCGGTAGTTATATATGTTAGAAAAGCTAAAATGATATTTTATCTGGTGAGCGATTAGCTAACGTTTATAAGATTTTTGTATGGAAATAAAGTGTAGAGTTTATTGCTTTACTAGCTGTTAGTAATAAAAGCAATATATTTAGAAGTTACGCAGTTGAGCTCTCAGCATGGGACGCCCTGCGTTATGACAACTTGGTACTCCATGTACTGTCTGCGTTGCTATGCGGGGCATCCCATGCCTTAATAGCGTTCAACTGCGTAACTTCTAATATTATATTGAGTGTGAATAATCAAAATTAAGTTTTTCAAAGGTTAGTTACGTGCTTGCAAAAATAAAAGAGACTAGGGCTTTTAAAAATTATTATTTTTTAGTGCCTTATCTTTTTGCAATGTTAAGTATTGCATGTTTAACAGTTTCACTTTTGCCATTTTATATAGTGGTATCAGGAAAGCCTGGAATTTTTGCATTTACTGCATTAATTATTATTATTTGGATTGCTTTATCGTGGGGTAAATTACCTGCAATTTTTACTCTACTGATAGGAGCTACCTTTTGGCAGCATTTTTTCTTACATTTAACAACCGTATGGAGCTTATATAATATTCAGAATTGGGTATTATTTATTGCATTTATAACTAGTTCTCTCACGGTAGGGCATATAGCTTCACAAGTTTTGCAGCGAGCTATAGAGGCAGAAAAAAATCGTTTAGAAATTGAGCGATTATATATAGATTTACAACAGGAAAATAAAGAGCGTCAACGTATAGAAGCATTATTACGAAAAGTACCTAACGCACTAAAAGCTCAAGTGTTTGAGCGTACCAAAGAACTAAAAGAAGCTAACCAGCAGTTAGAGCTGGAAATTTTAGAGCGTAAACAAATAGAGCAGCAATTATTAGAATCCCGAGAGCAATTGCGTGCTCATTCTACTTACATAGAAACAGTAAGAGAGGAAGAGAGGAAGCGCATTGCAATAGAAGTGCATGATGAGCTTGGTCAATTGCTTACAGCCTTAAAAATGAATATTGCTCTCCTACGTAATCAATTTAAGGATAATCCCATCGTTTTTGATAAACTGTCTGATAGTTTAAGTTTACTAAAAAAAACAATTTACTTTATACGCAATTTAGTTTCTCAACTTAGACCTAGTGCTCTGAATTTAGGTTTGATTGCTGCGTTAGAATGGTTAGCGGATAATTTTAATCAGCATAGTCTCACACTGTGCAAAACAGATATTCGCTGTGAAGATATTAATTTTTTGAAAGATGAGACAACTATTATTTTTCGGATTGCGCAAGAAGCTTTAACGAATGTAATGCGCCACGCAGAGGCAACAGAAGTTATGCTGAGTGTTATTAAATATAATAATAGACTTGAGCTTAGCATTAGGGATAATGGTAAAGGATTTAATCTGAAAAATTTAGCACACTATAATTCATATGGATTATTTGGTATGAAAGAGCGAGCTTTATCAATTAATGCTAATCTAAATATTGAAAGTAAACTGGGTGAAGGAACGCATATTTTTATGCATATTCCATTTGAGGAGACACCATTAAATGATTAAGCTTTTAATCGCTGACGATCATCCTATTGTACGAAGCGGATTAACACAAATTTTTGCAACGACAGAAGATATTGTTGTTTTAGAAACAGCGACGCAAGGTTTTGAGGTATTAGAAAGAATTAGTAAACCTAATCATGGCATTGATTTGCTGTTATTGGATATGACAATGCCTGGTTTTAGTGGAGTAGAGCTTATCAAGCGAATTTGTATTGAACGGCCCCAACTGCCTATTTTGGTTTTAAGCATGCATAATGAAGCTCAAGTTGCCTCACGTGCTTTAAAAGCGGGCGCGTCGGGTTATCTTACAAAAGATAGTGATCCTGATATTTTAATTTCAGCGATACGAAAAGTTGCTAAAGGGGGAAAGTTTATTGATCCTCAATTAGTGGATGCATTAGTGTTTGATACACATATTGAAGAAGATACTCCGCAACACATCTTGTCAGAGCGAGAGTTTCAAGTGCTAAATTTGTTAGCTTCAGGACACAGCATTAATAGTATTGGTGAAATGCTCAATCTTAGCGCAAAAACAATTAGTACTCATAAAGGAAGACTAATGGAAAAGCTAAAACTTTCAAATAATGCTGAATTATTCAATTATGCGATGAAGCATAAGTTGGGCATTGAAAAAAAATAAAGGGTACTTTATTAACCATTTTATATCCATACCTTTGAGTAACATGCTCAAATCAGGTTCTGCTTGTCGTAGCCTGCCCTGACCTTAAACTCCTACACTGACTATCGACATACAGAGATAAGAGCATATTACTACTAAATATGCATATCAAAGGTTTATAAAAGTACCCTGGTACAATGTTTGATTAACGTTGAGTATTTTGCAGTCTGGCTGCAATACGCATGCGCAATGCATTGAGTTTAATAAAACCGCCTGCATCAGCTTGGTTATACGCCCAAGCATCATCTTCAAATGTAGCAATCGTGGGGTCAAATAAAGAGTCTGTTTTAGAGTCGCGGCCTGCAACAATAACATTACCTTTATAGAGCTTGAGTCGTACCCAGCCATTTACATTTTTTTGTGTATCATCAATCAAGCCTTGTAGCGCTTTGCGCTCTGGACTCCACCAATATCCAGCATAGACCAATTCTGCATAACGAGGCATCAGGCTATCTTTTAGATGCGCTACTTCTCTATCTAAGCAAATAGATTCAATGGCTCTATGGCCTTTGAGCATAATGGTGCCGCCAGGGGTTTCATAACAACCTCTAGATTTCATGCCAACATAGCGATTTTCTACGAGATCTAAACGACCAATCCCGTGTTTGCCACCTAAACGATTTAACTCAGTTAGCATTTCCGCCGGCGATAGTGTTTTTCCATTAATCGCTACAATGTCGCCTTGCTTGTATTCAAGCTCAATATATTCAGCTTGATCAGGGGCTTTTTCTGGTGAAACCGTCCAACGCCACATATCATCTTCGGCTTCTTTAGCAGGGTCTTCTAAAGCGCGGCCTTCATATGAAATGTGAAGTAAATTGGCATCCATGCTATATGGGCTGCCGCCATTTTTATGCTTCATTTCTACTGGAATACCGTGTTTTTCTGCATATGCCAGTAATTTTTCACGGGAGGTAAGATCCCATTCGCGCCAAGGTGCAATCACTTTAATATCAGGTTGAAGTGCATAATAGCCTAATTCAAAACGTACCTGATCATTTCCTTTACCTGTCGCACCATGCGATACCGCCGAGGCTTGTGTTGCACGTGCAATTTCAATCTGACGCTTTGCAATAAGAGGGCGTGCAATGCTGGTGCCTAATAAATATTCACCTTCATAAATAGCGTTCGCACGAAACATGGGGAATACAAAATCACGCACGAATTCTTCACGAAGATCATCAATGAAAATTTCTTTAATTCCAAATTTCTTGGCTTTTTCGCGTGCAGGCTCTAATTCTTCACCTTGCCCGATATCGGCTGTAAAGGTTACAACTTCGCATTTATAGGTATCTTGCAACCATTTAAGAATGACAGATGTATCTAGACCGCCTGAATAGGCTAGTACTACTTTATTAAACTCGCTCATTAAAAATTCGCCTTATACCAATTGTTAAACATAAATGTGCAATACGCCTTCTACCAGGCTCTTCAAAACAATTCTTGGCAGAAGTCACATTAGATGCAGGTTGTTAGAGGAAATACTCTGCGCTATGTAAATAGAGCAAAAAGTTACGTAATTGAGTTCTACTAAGGTTTGGCAGCGCAGATTAGTATACGGAGCACGGCACACATTGCTAATACGCTGAGAGAACCCAACTGCGTAACTGCTAAAAACTTTAATAGAATTTTTTTACTTCACTGCGCAAGAAACAGAACTAATTATCTTCTTGTAATTTCCCTAACAACAAATACTCTAATACTGCTTTTTGTACATGAAGCCTATTTTCAGCTTCATCCCACACTACACTTTGCGCACTTTCTAAAACCTCACCGGTAACTTCTTCATCGCGATGGGCAGGAAGGCAGTGCATAAACAAAGCTTCGGGTTTGGCCTGTGCCATGAGTTTGGCATTCACCTGAAAAGGTAGAAATGCTTTTTTGCGAGTTTCTGTCTCAGCTTCATAGCCCATGCTTGTCCAAACATCTGTAGTGACTAAATCAACTCCAGCAACAGCTTCAAGCGGATTATCAAAGCATTGTAAATAGCGCTGATCATACGCAGCTTTTTGTTCTTCACATAAGCTGTAACCTGCTGGTGTTGATACATGCACTTTAAAACCAAATATTTTGGCAGCTTGTAGCCATGTGTGACACATATTATTAGCATCCCCTACCCAGGCAACTGTTTTACCTTGAATGCTTCCATGAATTTCGTGATAGGTATAAATATCCGCTAAAATCTGGCAGGGGTGATACTCATTGGTTAACCCATTAATAACAGGCACAAGAGAGTGGGCTGCTAAACGCTCAATGATCGATTGATCAAAGGTACGAATCATGACTACATCAACCATACGGCTAATAACGCGTGAAACATCCTCAATGGGTTCTCCGCGCCCTAACTGCGTATCACCAGTGGTTAGGAATATAGAGTTTCCACCTAATTGGCTCATACCTGCTTCAAATGAAACGCGGGTACGGGTCGATTGCTTTTCAAAAACCATTGCCAAGGTGCGGTCTTTTAGCGGCTGGTAGGTGATATAGTTTTTAAAGCGATGCTTAATAACTTCAATGCGCTTAAAAAGATAGTTGTATTCTTCTAAGCTAAAATCAGTAAGCTGTAAAAAATGCCGCACGGGGTTTAATGAGCTTAGCGAGCCTCTACGTGCTAATAAAGGTTTTTCCATCATCATAGACTAATCTCTCCATGTGGCTGGCGTTGAGCAGCTTCGCCTACGTAAGCCCAACCTCTAACAATTGCCGCACGTACAGCTTCTGGGGCTGTACCTCCAATATGATTCCGGCTTTTTAAGGAGCCTTCCAGCGTTAATACAGAAAAGATATCTTCATCAATCAGAGAAGAAAAACGCTTAAGTTCTTCAAGCGGTAATTGAGATAAATCACACCCTTTTTGGCTCGCAAACTTAACGGCTAGTGCAACGATTTCATGTGAGTCTCTAAAAGGAACACCCTTTTTGACGAGGTAATCAGCCAAATCAGTGGCTGTTGCAAAGCCTTCCATTGCAGCTTCACGCATGCGGTCAGCATTAACGGTTAAGCCTCTTAGCATATCTGCGTAAATGGTAACGGTTGTGGTTAGGGTATCTACGGTATCAAACAGCGGTTCTTTGTCTTCTTGATTATCTTTGTTATACGCTAAAGGCTGGGCTTTCATTAATGTAAGTAATGAAACCAGATGCCCATTAATACGGCCAGTTTTGCCTCTTACCAGTTCAGGTACATCAGGATTTTTTTTCTGCGGCATAATAGAAGAACCGGTACAGAAACGGTCTGCTAAACGAATAAAACCAAAACGTGGGCTCATCCAAAGAATAAGTTCTTCTGAAAAGCGTGATAAATGCACCATAATTAAAGCGCCAGCAGCGCAAAATTCAATAGCAAAATCACGATCTGAAACAGCATCAAGAGAGTTTTCGCATACGGCTTCAAACTCTAATTTTTCTGCAACACGATAACGATCAATAGGGTAGGTTGTGCCTGCTAAAGCGGCTGAACCCAAAGGCAGTCGATTCACGCGTTTCCGGCAATCGATTAACCGTTCAGCATCACGTCCTAGCATTTGAAAATAAGCCATTAAATGATGAGCAAATGAAACGGGTTGGGCTACTTGCAAATGGGTAAACCCAGGCATGATGGTTTCTACATGCTTCGTGGCTAGTTCAAGCAATGCTTTTTGTAAATCACGAATTAAATAAACTAATACATCAATTGATTCACGAAGATATAAACGAATATCTGTAGCAACTTGATCATTGCGTGATCGGGCAGTATGCAAGCGTTTGCCAGCATCGCCAACTAAAGCGGTTAGCCGTTTTTCTATATTAAAATGCACATCTTCTAAATCTACTGACCATTGAAAGGTTCCGGTTCGAACTTCGGTTTCAATTTGAGACAATCCGCGTTGAATATCTGCGAGATCTTCTTGAGAGATAATTTCTTGATGTGCAAGCATATCCGCATGGGCTAAAGAGCCGCGAATATCAAACAAAGCCAGACGCTTATCAAAATCTACTGAAGCAGTATAACGTTTGACGAGTTCTGAAACAGGTTCAGAAAATAATCCTGACCATGTGGCAGAGGATACGGGGTGTTGTGTTTCAGGCATACCGACGCCTTTCTTAATAATGCTATTAAAGAATCGTTTTTCCAAGTGCAGAGAGAATCAATTCAACTGCTAATTCTGCAGTACGATTATTGGTATCTAATATAGGGTTAACTTCTACCATTTCTAGCGAACGCATGCCACCCGCTTTAGCAATTTTTTCCATTGCCAGATGCGCTTCACGGTAAGTTAAACCGCCTCTAACTAAAGTGCCAGAGCCTGGGGCATCAAATGGATCAATAGAATCTACATCAAATGTAACGCTATAGCCTGCCGATGCTTTAGAGGCAATCGCAATCGCTTCTTGAATACATACATTCATTCCGCGCTCATCAATTTCGCTCATTGTAAAAAAGCGTATGCCTAATTCGCGGATCAGCGCTTTTTCACCTGCATCAAGGTCTCGCGCCCCAATATGTGCACAATATCGCGGGTCGAATTTTGGTGAAAAGCCTTGTAAATTCACTAATTCAGGTGCGCCGTGTCCTAGTAATGCAGAAAGCGGCATTCCATGTATATTTCCTGATGGAGAGGTTTCAGGCGTATTCATATCTGCATGTGCATCAAACCAAATAAGCCCGAGCGTTTCTTTTTTCTTATGAAAATAAGAGGTTACTCCAGATTGTGATCCTATCGCAATAGAGTGGTCTCCTCCTAATACAATAGGAAAGCTTCCTTGATCTAAAACCTGATAAACCTTATCAGCCAGCAATTGGCTGGCAAGAAGCATCTCTTTTAAATAGCGTGGGTTTTCGCCTGGTAAAGCCTTATTAACAGGGGCTTTAATAGGTAAATTTCCCTCATCATTTACGGTATAGCCTAGCGCTGTTAGCTTTTTAAGTAGCCTTGCAGCGCGCATTGTATCAGGGCCTAAATCAACCCCTGCTTTTCCTGCACCGAATCCTAGAGGAGCACCTATGATGCTGAGGGTCTGGTTAACTAATGCAGAAGGCATACTATGTGAAGAAGTTTGCCTGAGGGTATTATCCATATTCTGACTTTCAAAAATTTTTTAACTAAAATTTAAATTCAGGCGGTTTCCAAGCGAATGTCTAACGTTTTTGTCATGCCATTTGCCTTAATTCTCTGTGCAAATCAGATACCTTTCTTGACTCGATCAATCGACACAAGAAAGACATGAGTAAGCACATTTAGTTTAGACAAGGGGTATAAGTCTTAACTTGAATGATAATCAAGATGAAAAAATCAGTGCGGTAATTTTGGCACGGCTAAGAATCCTTGAACGATACTAATACCATTAGTTTGTTACTAAATTATGTCAACTCTAATCTGTTGTATTAGCCTTTTAGGTAATATGACTGGTTAGCTACATAGTTATAACACTAGGTATAATTTATACTTTTTGAGTAGAACGTTCGGGATATGGACTCCCATTTTTACATGATTATTTAAAATTAAACACGCTTATATTGAATCAACCCTACCTCTATTTTTGAAAAACCGTTCGAGTTCTGTTGTGAGCGCCTGTTAATAAAGAAAGGCTGGTACAGAAAATCCGAAGTTTACATGAAGTAAATAGGGATGTTGAGTACCAAACGATCTTTAATAACAGAGCGCAGTAAAACATCGAATACGTTTTAAAGGGCTAATTCAGCCTCATATAACCTTTCAGTATGGTTGCCTATTTTAAAGCTTACTTTAGGTTTTAGAAGACTTTGGTGAAGAGCCTGAATAGAATAAACATCGTAGTTTTCCAAATGTTTCAACGCATTCGTAGTTGCTTCAGCTCCAGCAATCGTACTATACAACGGCGTACGAGAAGCTAAGGCCGCTTTACGAATGTTTTGAGAGGCTTGAATAGCGCTGCGCTTCTCATCTACCGTAATAAATACCATGACAACTTCTTGGTTAGCGATCTGTGCAGAAATAGCAGCGCCTTTTCCTTCGGCATCATCAAGATACTTAACAGTGATTCCCTGAGCTTTCAAATATTCTGCTGTTTCTTGTTGGGCTAATACCGAATAACCTTGAGCTTGGAGGTTACGTGCTAATGCTACACCGCGTTGGCGATCACCTTTTTTCAGATCAATATATACCTGACCCGATTTAGGTAGAATCACACCAGCAC